>NZ_JBIURS010000002.1:0-677123 GCF_044740965.1 Streptomyces sp. NPDC088252
TCTCAGGCCGGCTACCCGTCGTCGCCTTGGTAGGCCATCACCCCACCAACAAGCTGATAGGCCGCGGGCTCATCCTTCACCGCCGGAGCTTTCAACCCCGTCCCATGCGGGACAGAGTGTTATCCGGTATTAGACCCCGTTTCCAGGGCTTGTCCCAGAGTGAAGGGCAGATTGCCCACGTGTTACTCACCCGTTCGCCACTAATCCACCCCGAAGGGCTTCATCGTTCGACTTGCATGTGTTAAGCACGCCGCCAGCGTTCGTCCTGAGCCAGGATCAAACTCTCCGTGAATGTTTTCCCGTGATCGGGACAACACAACACGAGAGCGGAACCATCGGCCGGAATAAGACCGACGGTTCACAGCGTCCTCGCTGTGTAAATTGCCTGCCGGATCAATGATCCCGCAGGACTTTCAAAGGAACCACCAACCTGCCGAAACAGGCCGGGGTATCAACATATCTGGCGTTGACTTTTGGCACGCTGTTGAGTTCTCAAGGAACGGACGCTTCCTTTGTACTCACCCGCAGAACACTCTCTGAGGCTTTCCTCCGGGCTTTTCCCTTCGGTCTTGCGTTTCCGACTCTATCAGACTCTTTCGTGTCCGATTCCCGGTCGAAGCGGGGCCGCTTTCCAGTTCCACGCTTTCGCGTTTCCCTTTCCGGCGAGTCCGACTCTATCAGATCCTTTCGGGCCTGATTCCCAGTCAGCGGGGCTTGTCTTCCAGGCCCTTGGGCCGTTCCGACGAGTGAGACTTTAGCGGAATCCTGGGCCTCGACGCTAATCGGGGTCGCGTTCCTTCGAACGCGGATTCCTCATTTCGCAAATGCGCACAGAAAGCCGGGCGACAGATGTCGCCGACCAGATGTGGTTACTGCGGAATGGCTGTCCGGGGACCGACCGGGGTCGGCGCTCACGTCGGACAACTCGGAGCACATTACGGTTGCGGGCGTGTCGTGTCAACCCCGAGCTGGGCCGGGTCCGGATGGAGGTCCTCGCGGCAGCCGCGTGGGGTGGAGGTGAGGGGTCGGCATCGCGGTCGTCGCGGCGCTCTCGGCCCGTGGGCCGTGCGTGTGAGCACGTGTGAGGCGGAGGCGGAGGTCGATGCCGGTCGCGGTGCCTGCCGATGTTCCGATGTCGTCGTCGCGAACCCACCGTCGTGTCGTTGCCCGGCGGCGGGTTCGCGGAGGTGGCGCGCGGTTCGGAGCTGACCGGGGCTGCGGGGCGGTGGTGGGCCCTGTCCGGTCAGCCGTTGCCGGTGGCGAGTTCGCGGCTGCGGTCGCGGGCGGCTTCCAGGGCAGCGATGAGGGCGGCCCGCACACCGTGGTTCTCCAGCTCGCGGATGGCGCTGATGGTGGTGCCGGCCGGGCTGGTGACGGCTTCGCGGAGCTTGACCGGGTGTTCGCCGCTGTCCCGGAGCATCACGGCGGCCCCGATGGCGGCCTGGACGATCAGTTCGTGTGCCTGGGCCCGGGGCAGACCGAGCAGGATGCCCGCGTCGGTCATCGCCTCGACGAGGAAGTAGAAGTACGCGGGGCCCGAACCGGAGAGCGCGGTTGCCGCGTCCTGCTGTGACTCGGGGACGCGCAGGGTCTTGCCGACGCCGCCGAAGATCGCCTCGGCGGTGGCGAGGTGCTCGGTGGTGGCGTGGCTGCCCGCTGAGATGACGGACATGCCCTCGTCGACGAGGACGGGGGTGTTCGGCATGACGCGTACGACCGGGGTGTTCGCGGTGAGACGGTCCTCGATGAACGTGGTCGTGATGCCCGCGGCGGCGCTGATGACCAGGCGGTGGGCGGTGACGTGCCCGGCGAGCTCGTCGAGGAGCCGGCCCATGTCCTGGGGCTTGACCGCGAGGATGAGGATGTCGGCGCGCTTGGCGGCCTCGGCGTTGGTGACGGAGTCGACTCCGTAGCGGCTGTGCAGTTCCTCGGCGCGTTCGGAGCGGCGGGTGGTGACCAGCAGGTTCGCCGGGCGCCAGCCTGCCCGGATCATGCCGCTGAGCAGGGCCTCGCCGATCTTGCCGGTGCCGAGGACGGCAACTGTCTGGGTCATGCGGTTCACCCTCCGGGCTGTGCTCGCTGTTCTCGGTGCGTCGTGCTGACGGGGCTCGGTGCGCGGGCCCGTACGCGGGCCTGTGCTTGTGTCCGTCATCCTCGCACCGGGGGCGGTCAGGCGGTACGGCGGCGGAGTGTGGCCGCGCCGAGGGCGAGGACGAGCAGGGCGCAGCCCGCGACGACCAGGACGTCGCGGACGAAGTCGCCGGTGACGTCGGAGTGGTGGAGGACCTCGTTCATGCCGTCGACCGCGTACGACATGGGCAGGACGTTCGAGACCGCTTCGAGGGCGGGCGCCATCCGGTCGCGTGCGATGAACAGACCGCAGAGCAGGAGCTGCGGCAAGATGACCGCCGGCATGAACTGGACCGCCTGGAACTCCGACGCGGCGAAGGCCGAGACGAAGAGGCCCAGTGCCGTGCCGAGCAGGGCGTCGAGCAGGGCGACGAGGAGGAGCAGCCACGCGGAGCCGGTGACGTCCAGGCCGAGCATTTGGACCGAGAGCGCGGTGGCCAGGAGGGACTGGAGGATCGCCACGGCTCCGAAGGCCAGGGCGTAGCCGCCGATCAGTTCGCCCTTGCCGAGCGGCATGGCGAGGAGACGTTCGAGCGTGCCCGAGGTGCGTTCGCGCAGGGTGGCGATCGAGGTGACCAGGAACATCGTGATCAGCGGGAAGATGCCGAGGAGCGACGCGCCGATGGCGTCGAAGGTGCGGGGACTGTCGTCGAACACGTACCGGAGCAGCGTGATCAGCACGACCGGGACCAGCAGGAGCAGCGCGACGGTGCGGGGGTCGTGGGCCAGCTGGCGCAGGACGCGGGCGGCGGTGGCCAGGGTGCGGGCGGGGCTCAGCGGTGGCGCGGCCGGGTGGGTGTGGGCGGAAGACAGGGACTGCGGGGTCGGGGTCGTGCTCATCGGAGGGTCTCCTGACGGGTGGCGGCTTCGTCGACCAGGTGGAGGAATGCCTCTTCGACGGTGGCGGTGCGGGCGGCGGTGCGCAGGGCCTCTGGTGTGTCGTCGGCGAGGATCTCGCCCTCGCGCATGAGCAGCAGGCGGTGGCAGCGCTCGGCCTCGTCCATGACGTGGGAGGAGACGAGGAGTGTGGTGCCGCGGCCGGCGGCGAGGGCGTGGAAGAGGTTCCACAGCTCGCGGCGGAGTACCGGGTCCAGGCCCACGGTCGGCTCGTCGAGCACCAGGAGTTCAGGGGTGCCGAGCAGGGCCACGGCGAGGGAGACGCGGGTGAGCTGACCGCCGGAGAGGGCGCCGGCCAGGGCGTCGGCGTGGCTGGTCAGGTCCACCTCGTTGATCGCGCGGGCGACCGCGGCGCGGCGGGCGTCCCGGTGGCGGCGGCCCGGCTGGAGGATCGCCGCGAAGTAGTCGAGGTTCTGCCGCACGGTCAGGTCCGTGTAGACGGACGGAGCCTGGGTGACGTACCCGATGCGCGGGCGGAGGGTGGGGTGGCCCGCGGGGCTGCCGAGCACGTCGAGGGTGCCGGTGACCTTGGCCTGGGTGCCCACGACGGCACGCATCAGGGTGGACTTGCCGCAGCCGGATGGGCCGAGCAGACCGGTGATCCTGCCGGGTTCGACGGTGAAGTCGAGGTCGCGGAGGACGGTGCGGTTGCCTCGTACGACGGCGAGGCCCCGGGCCTCGATGGCGGCACCCGAAGAATTCATCATGCGGTGAATTTTTATCCTGGCGGCCCCTCTCGTCAAGACGCGGGGCAGCGGTGGCGGCGCGGAGGCGCCGCGGCACGGGTGGGACGTGGCGTTGCTGGGGAGCGGGCGGTTGAGGGCGCGATCGGACGGAGGTATTCCACCCCTCTGTGCTTCCGTGCCCACCGACCGGTTCCGGATACGGGACGGATGAGCAACTCCCGTAAAGGACAATGAATTTCACCGTCCCCCCGGTATCCGCGCATCTCCCGGTCCATGACGTGTCCGTCAGTCGATGGAGGTGCTTCCCGTGCGTGGTTTTCCGAATGTCCCGGGCTTTCGATCCTTTTCGATCCCGCGTGCCGACTTCGCCGCTTCGCTCGTCGTCTTCCTGGTCGCCCTGCCGCTGTGCGTGGGGGTGGCCGTCGCATCGGGGGTCCCGGCCGAACTGGGACTGATCACCGGGATAGTCGGCGGGCTCGTCACGGGCCTGCTCCCGGGCAGCAGTCTGCAGGTCAGCGGGCCCGCCGCCGGTCTGACCGTGCTCGTCTACGAGGCGGTGCACAGCTATGGGGTCGGCACCCTGGGGGTGCTGGTCCTGGCCGCCGGTGTGGTGCAGGTGGGGCTGGGGGTGCTGCGGCTCGGGCAGTGGTTCCGGGCCGTGTCCGTGGCCGTCGTGCAGGGGATGCTCGCCGGAATCGGCCTCGTGCTGGTGGTGGGGCAGCTGTACGTGCTCGCCGACGCGGTGGCGCCCGGGACCATGGGGCAGAAGCTCGGCGGGCTGCCGCGACTGGCGCTCGGCACGGGGGTGACGGGCAGCGCGGTCGCCGTCGGGATCGGGGCGCTCCTCGTGCTCCTGCTCTGGCCGAAGTGGCCGCGAGCAGCCCGGTTGGTCCCCGCGCCCCTGGTCGCGGTGGGACTGGCGGCCGGTGCGACCTGGCTGTTCGACCTGCCCGTGCAGCGGGTGGCGGTGAGCGGGCTGCTGGATGCCGTACGACCGCCGGAGGCCGGGGACTGGGCGCGGCTCACGGAGGTGGGCGTCATCGGCACCGTCCTGGCGTTCGCGCTGGTCGCCTCGGCCGAATCACTGTTCGGTGCGGCGGCCGTGGACCGGCTGCACGACGGTAGGCGGACGGACTACGACAAGGAGTTGATCGCGCAGGGCACGGGCAACGCGGTGTGCGGGCTGCTCGGCTCGTTGCCGATGACCGCGGTGATCGTGCGCAGCGCGGCCAATGTCCGCGCCGGGGCGAGGACGAAGGCGTCCCGGGTGCTCCACGGCGTGTGGCTGTTGCTCTTCGCCGCTGCCCTGCCGAGTGCGCTCGAAGTGATTCCCGTGGCGGCGCTGGCTTCGGTGCTGCTGCATGCGGGCTTCAAGCTCGTTCCCGTACGGGCGTTGGTGCCGCTGTGGCGTGAGCATCGCGGGGAGGCGGTGGTGCTCGCGGTGACGGCGGGGACGATCGTGGCCACGAGTCTCTTCGAGGGAGTGCTGGTGGGGCTGCTGCTGGCCGTGGCCAAGACCGCCTGGGACATCAGCCATGTACACATCGAGGCGCATGAGGACGACGGCGACGGGGTGTTGCGGGTCCGGGTCGCGGGCCACGCCACGTTCCTGCGGCTGCCGAAACTGCTGGACGCGCTGGACGGCCTGCCGCACGACCGGACCGTGGTGCTGGACCTCAGCGGGCTGCACCACACCGACCACGCGTGCGCAGCGGCCCTGGAGGGGTGGGCCACGGAGCGGAAGGCCCGAGAGGCTCGCGAGGAACGGCGGCTGTCGGGTCAGGAGCGCGACGGAGGCGATTCGGGCGGGGACGAGGACGGGCGGATCGCCACGTTCAGGTCGACCACGTAACGCTCCTCGACCGTGCCGTCCGGGAAGACCGCCCGCGAGCGGGTCGCGCTCCTCGGCGAGGAACCGGCGTGTGGGTTCCTCGCCGAGGACGAGGAACGCGGAGTGGCTGCCGAGGTCGGCGAGGTGGGTGTCGAGGGGCACCGTCCGGGGCCAGGGCACCAGGCGGTGCACGAAGTCGAACTCGGACGGCAGGTCACGGGAGCGGACGGGCGAGCCGTGGGCGCTTTCGTCGGCGCCGAGGAAACGGCGCAGGCGGGCATTCTGCTCGGCTGTCCAGGGGACCGCGTGGTCGAAGACGTCCCGCCCAGACGGCGAGTGCGCCGCCGGGGCGCAGGACGCGCAGGGCCTCGGAGCCTGTCGGGTGGCCTCGGAGCGGCCGGGAGGTGGGGCCGGGGCCGTGGGCGGAGGCCGAAGGAGACATGACCCGTGCGGGGCCCGGTGCCGGTGCTCGCGAGAAACGGAGATCGGGTCTCGGCCGCGCGCGGAGCCCGCCCCGCACGAGGCAAGTCCGGCCGCGCTCGTGCGGCGTGGCCCCGGACCCTGCCTTCGGTTCCTACTTGCGCTTGGGCCGCTTGCCCTTGGGGGTCTTGGCGGTCTTGCGGGCAGCCGGATTCCCGGTACGGGACGAGCGGCGCTTCGCGTAGCGGGCCAGGGCCGTCTCGTACTCCGTGCGGCGCAGTCGCTCGCCCGGCGCCTCCATGAACGTACGGAGGAAGTAGGCGATCAGCGAGCCGACGAAGCCGATCGTCTTCAGACCGCGCAGACTGGCCTCGCGCGCCGGATCGGCCGGACGGCGGCTGAACCCCTCCCATGTCTTGCGGAAGGCGATCGCGCTGCAGATGGCGAACATCGCGACGATCAGGATGCCGACGAGATTGCCGACATCGGCGATCTGCAGCCCCTGGTAGGCGAAGCGCAGGACGAAGCAGGCGGCGACCGCGGCGACGAGGGAGCCGACCGCCGCCCCCACGCGTCGCAGCCCGTAGCCCCCGTCGTGGTCGACCCAGGTCGTACCGAAGAAGAACAGGGGCTCGGGCCGCGGACCCGGCGTGCTGGAGCCGGACGCGGCGCTGTCGGGTGTCGCGCCGGTACCGGGGTCTTCGCTGTTCTCGCTCACGAGGTCGATTATCCCCGGGCGGCCACGGCCCCGGTCACGCCGGTCACCGACGCGGGAACCCGGACCCGGTCCCGGCCCCGACGGGGTCGTGGCCCCGGACGGGACGGGGGCGCGGTCAGTCGCAGCGCGGGGCGATGTAGCCGTCGCTGCCCGTGTGGACGTAGGCGTCCGACACGAACTGGCCGTTGGCGATGTTGTCCCAGATGTTCGAGGTGCCGTACGGGCCGGTGACCCGCTCCCCCGGCTTCTGGCAGTAGACCGCGACCTTCACTCCGTACGGGAGCGTGCGGACGATGCCGTACTGGGTGCCCGGTCCCGTGCGGACGTTGACGCGGTAGCCGGGTGCGATGGGGTACCGGGTGACGTCGTCGGTGCCGGCGAGCGCGGCCGTGCCCTCGGCCGCCCCGGCTGCGTCGGTGGTGACGGTGTCGATCTGCTCTTCCATGGCCATGAGGCCCTCCCCCGTTGAGAGACGGTGTGTACGACGCGCAGGCTACAAGCCCCGGCGTTATCGCACGCACCATCGACTAGGCTCCGTGCGTCGCGCTTGCGGACGAACACACGGGGGTGGGCGATGCCGCCGCTGCGAGGTACCGGAGCGAATCCGGAAGCGGAGCATCCGGAATACGCCGGTCAGTACCGCCTTGAGGCATGTCTCGGCGTAGGCGGCATGGGCGTCGTGCATCTGGCCCGCTCCACCTCCGGACTGCAGCTCGCCGTCAAAGTGGTGCATCGGCACTACTCCGCGGACCCCGAGTTCAGGGCTCGTTTCCGGCAGGAGGTCGGGGCGGCGAGACGGGTCAGCGGAGCCTTCACCGCGCCGGTCGTCGACGCCGATCCGGATGCCGCGCGCCCGTGGATGGCCACGCTGTACGTGCCCGGTCCCACGCTCTCCGATCAGGTGAAGCGGAACGGGCCGATGGCCCCCGCCGCGCTGCGCAGACTGACGGCGGGACTCGCCGAGGCGCTGCGCGACATCCACCGGGCCGGGGTGATCCACCGAGACCTCAAGCCGAGCAATGTGCTGCTCTCCGACTCCGGGCCCAAGGTCATCGACTTCGGGATCTCCCGGCCGTACGACAGCGACCTGCGCACCGAGACGGGCAAACTGATCGGCTCGCCGCCGTACATGGCGCCCGAGCAGTTCCAGCGGCCGCGCGAGGTCGGGCCCGCCGCGGACGTGTTCGCGCTGGGAGCCGTGCTCGTCCACGCGGCGACCGGCCGGGGGCCCTTCGACTCCGACAGCCCGTACATCGTGGCCTACCAGGTGGTGCATGACGAGGCCGATCTGGCAGGGGTGCCGACGGATCTGGCTCCGCTGATCGGGCGATGCCTGGCGAAGGACCCCGCGGAGCGGCCCACCCCGGACGAGATCATGGCGACGCTGAGCCCTCCTTCGTACGATGCCGCCGCGTTCATACCGTCGCAGCGGCGGCCCGGCACGGTCGGGAACCAGGCCGAAGCCGGCGCTGGAGCCGACGCCGGAACCGAAGGCCCCGCGGTCGCGGCGCCGGGGGCCGGGGCGGAGGCGGACACGCATGTGGGCGCGGGCGGGGCCGGGCGGGGCAGGAAGGGCACCGCGACCGGCGGCGGCAGACGGCGGTGGCAACTGGCATCCGCCGCCACACTGCTCGTCGTGGGTGTCGGCGGGGTGTGGGCGGCCGGCGTCGTGGGCGGCTCCGACGAGCCGGGGAAGTCGGGTGGTGGCGCGAAGGTCCCGGCGACGTTCGCGCCGTGGCGGACGCCGCTCGTGACCTCGGGCAGCGCGACGCCGGTCTGTTCCTCGGCGGGCGGCACCGGCGAGCAGGCCGGGGAGGGGACGTCCGGCCGGACCGCGGCGTTGTACTGCGCCACGGGTGGTACCGGCGCCGCCCGGCTGGATCCCGCCGACGGCCGGGTGCTGTGGACCCGTCGCTCCGCCGGGAACGCTCCGACGTCCGGCGTGCTGTCGGTCTCCGGCGGCCTGGTGCACAAGGCCGTGCCGGGCGGGAAGCTCCGGGCGTACGACCCGGCCAAGGGCGAACAGGTCTGGTCCGCGGATCTCTCCCCGTACCTGGGCACGCCCTTCGCCGCGGGTGACACGCTGCTGCTGACGGCCGAGGACGGCACGACCGAGGCGCTCGACTCCGCCACCGGCGTGTCCCGCTGGCGGCATTCGCTCGCGGGGCACCGGCGCCCGGACTTCGCGGTGTACGACGCCGCGTCCGGGCTCGCCTACGCGTTCGAGCACTCGGCCTACGGGTCCACCACACTGGTCACGGCCCTGGACTCGTCTTCCGGGCACATGGCGTGGCAGCGACGGCTGGACGGAATGCTCACCCCGGTGGGGACCTCCGGCGGCGCACTCGTCCTGACCTCCATGAACGGGGACACCCAGACCGTCGGGCTCGTCCGCTACGACCCGGAGAGCAGGCACGTCTCACGCGTGGCGCTGCCGTTCCGGATGAACGAACCGGAAGCCGTGGTGGGTGGGGACACCGCCTATCTGCTGGCCCACGGCGGAACCCTGGTCGCCGTCGACATGCGCCCGGCCGGCGGGAAGGGCGACGGAAAGCGGGACGGCAAGGCCGTGCTCTGGCAACTGGAGACCGCGGCCGGGCGGACGTCGGCGCCCGTCCTCGCCACCGGGAACCGGCTGTACTTCTCCTCGGCGGACGGGCGCCTGCTCGCCGTGGACACCGAGCGCGGGACGCTGCTGGGCCAGACGAGCCCCCGGCTCCGGGACGGGAAGCTCAGCTACGCCTCGGCGCTGCCGGCCCCCGTCACCGTCGGCCGGACCGTCATCGGGACCGCGCCCGACGGGTCCGTGTTCGCCGTCGACGGCAAGGACCCCGCTCACTGGTGAGAGCGGGGCCCGGCCTTCCATGGCGTTCGCGGCTCGGTTCAGCCGAGCTTGGACACGTCCCGCACCGCGCCCCGGTCCGCGCTCGTCGCCATCGCCGCGTACGCGCGCAGCGCCGCGCTGACCTTGCGGTCGCGGTTCTTCGGCGCGTACACACCGTTCAGCGCCGCGCGGCGGGCGGTCAGCTCGGCCTCGGGGACGAGGAGCTCGATCGAGCGGTTCGGGATGTCGATCCTGATCCGGTCGCCGTCCTCGACGAGCGCGATGGTGCCGCCGGAAGCGGCCTCCGGCGACGCGTGGCCGATGGACAGCCCCGACGTACCGCCGGAGAAGCGGCCGTCGGTCACCAGGGCGCAGCTCTTGCCGAGGCCGCGGCCCTTGAGGAAGGACGTGGGGTAGAGCATCTCCTGCATGCCGGGGCCGCCGCGCGGGCCTTCGTAACGGATGACGACGACGTCGCCTTCCTTGATCTCCTTGCGGAGGATCTTGTCGACGGCCTCCTCCTGCGACTCGCAGACGACCGCCGGGCCCTCGAAGGTCCAGATCGACTCGTCGACGCCCGCCGTCTTCACGACGCAGCCGTCCTCGGCGAGGTTCCCCTTGAGGACCGCGAGGCCGCCGTCCTTGGAGTACGCGTGCGCCAGGTCGCGGATGCAGCCGCCGGCCGCGTCCAGGTCGAGGGTCTCCCAGCGCTCGGACTGCGAGAAGGCGGTCGCGGAGCGGACGCATCCGGGAGCCGCGTGCCACAGCTCGACGGCCGCCGGGGACGGGGAGCCGCCACGGATGTCCCAGTTCTTCAGCCACTCGGCGAGGGAGTCGGAGTGGACCGAGTGCACGTTCTCGTCGAGCAGGCCGCCGCGGTGCAGCTCGCCCAGGATGGCGGGGATACCGCCGGCCCGGTGCACGTCCTCCATGTAGTACGTGCCGCCGGGCGCCACATTGGGCGCGACCTTGGACAGGCAGGGGACGCGGCGCGAGACCTCGTTGATGTCGTCGAGGTCGTAGGAGAGCTCGGCCTCCTGCGCGGCGGCGAGCAGGTGCAGGATCGTGTTGGTCGAGCCGCCCATGGCGATGTCCAGCGCCATGGCGTTGTCGAACGCGGCACGGGTGCCGATGGAGCGGGGCAGGACCGTCGCGTCGTCCTGCTCGTAGTAGCGCCTGGTGATCTCGACGACCGTGCGGCCGGCGTCCTCGTACAGCGCCTTGCGGGCGGTGTGCGTGGCGAGGACCGTGCCGTTGCCGGGGAGGGAGAGGCCGAGGACCTCGGTCAGGCAGTTCATCGAGTTGGCGGTGAACATGCCGGAACAGCTGCCGCAGGTGGGGCAGGCGTTCTCCTCGATGCGGAGGATGTCCTCGTCGGAGATGTTCTCGTCGACCGCGTCGCTGATCGCGTTGACCAGGTCGAGCTTGCGGACCGTGCCGTCGACGAGGGTGGCCCGGCCGGCCTCCATCGGGCCGCCGGAGACGAAGACCGTCGGGATGTTGAGGCGCATCGCGGCCATCAGCATGCCGGGGGTGATCTTGTCGCAGTTGGAGATGCAGATCAGCGCGTCCGCGCAGTGCGCCTCGGCCATGTACTCGACGGAGTCGGCGATCAGGTCGCGGGAGGGGAGGCTGTAGAGCATCCCGCCGTGACCCATCGCGATGCCGTCGTCGACGGCGATCGTGTTGAACTCGCGGGGCACGGCGCCTGCGGCCTTGATCGCGTCGGAGACGATCCGGCCGACAGGAGCCAGGTGGGTGTGGCCGGGGACGAACTCGGTGAAGGAGTTGGCGACCGCGATGATCGGCTTGCCGATGTCCTCGCTCGCTACGCCCGAGGCCCGCATAAGGGCGCGGGCGCCGGCCATGTTGCGGCCGTGGGTGACAGTGCGGGACCTCAGCTCGGGCATCGTCTCTCGCTCCTTCGACAGAAAAGACTGCTTCCGAGCCTACGCCTCCGGCTCCAAGATCTGGACACGCTGTCCGCCATACGGGACAGGATGCTCGATGGACGGGCGGCTTGCCGAGGCGGCACGGGGCGCCGGGGCGCGCGGGCGGGCGGGACGGTTTCGCCGCAGGCCGCGGTGGTGGGATCAGGATTCCGTCAGGTAGCGCTGCAGCGTCGGTGCCACCATCTCGATGATCCGCTCGGGGGGTGCCGAAGCCAGTGGCTCCGCCCGGATCACATAGCGCAGCATCACGATCCCGATCATGTGCGAGGCGGCCAGTTCCGCGCGGAAGGTCGCGTCCGGGACGTCCAGCGTCCGCGCGACGCGTTCCAGGAGGCGGCGCAGGACGAAGCCGCGGAGGACCTTCGCCGCCGCCTCGTGCGTCAGCGCGGACCGCATGACCGCCAGCAGCGGAGCCCTCGACGCCGGGTTCTCCCACACGGCGATGAAATAGCGGGCCAGCCGCTCCCCCAGGCCGTCGGTACCGCTGCCCAGGATGGCCGGGATCGCCAGGGCCGGCTCGAAGGAGAGCTCGATGGCGGCCGCGAAGACCTCGTCCTTCGTACCGAAGTAGTGGTGGACGAGGGCGGAGTCGACGCCTGCCGCCTTGGCGATGCCCCGGATCGACGTCTTGTCGTAGCCGCGCTCCGCGAATTCGGTACGGGCGGCCTCCAGGATGCGGGTACGGGCATCGGGGCCGGTGGTGTCGGCCGCGCGGGAGGGGCGGCCTCGGCGCCTGGGAGCGGGGTTCGCGGGGCCGTCGGCGCCGGTGGGGCCGTCGGTCACGGGCGCGGCGCCTCGGCCGAGGCGGACGCCAGGTGGAGCCGGGTGAAGGCCAGCGCCTCCGCCAGGTCGGCCTCGCGTTCGGCAGTGGACATGGCGCGCCGGGTATTGACCTCGATGACGACATGGCCGCCGAAGCCGGTACGGGCCAGATGCCCCAGGAGTTCGGCGCAGGGCTGGTCGCCACGGCCGGGCACCAGGTGCTCGTCCTTGTTGGAGCCCTTGCCGTCGGCGAGGTGGATGTGGGCGAGCCGGCCGCCCATCCGGTCGACCATCGCCATGCCGTCGGCGCGGGCCGTCGCGGTGTGCGAGAGGTCCACGGTGAAGTGGCGGTAGTCGTCGTTGGTGACGTCCCAGTCGGGGGCGTACGCGAGCATCTCGCGGTCCCGGTAGCGCCAGGGGTACATGTTCTCGACGGCGAACCGCACGTCCGTCTCGTCCGCCATCCGCCAGATCCCACTGACGAAGTCGCGCGCGTAGTTGCGCTGCCAACGGAACGGCGGGTGCACGACGACGGTCGTCGCCCCGAGCTTCTCCGCGGCGGCACGCGCCCGCTGGAGCTTCACCCACGGGTCGGTGGACCAGACGCGCTGTGTGATCAGGAGGCACGGCGCGTGGACGGCGAGGATCGGCACCCCGTGGTAGTCCGAGAGCCGGCGCAGGGCCTCGATGTCCTGGCTGACGGGGTCGGTCCACACCATGACCTCGACACCGTCGTAACCGAGGCGCGCGGCGATCTCGAAGGCCGTCGACGTCGACTCCGGATAGACGGATGCCGTCGACAGGGCGACCTTCGCATCCGGGATGCGCACCACTGGTTCTGCCACTGGGACAGCGTACGGGCAGTGGTACGCCTCGCCGAGAGACCCGGGCGGAAAGTGAGAAGGGCCATGGCGGACCCCGGCAGGGTCCACGGCGCCCGGCGGAACCCCGCCCGGCCCCGCGGCGCCGGGCGAACCCTGGCGGGCCCCGCGGCACTCAGCGCAGCGCGGCCTGCTCCGTGGGCAGGTGGTCCAGTCGGCGCAGGATGACGCCCTCGCGCAGCGCCCAGGGGCAGATCTCCAGCTCCTCGACCCCGAACAGATCCATGGCGCCTTCCGCGACCAGCGCCCCGGCCAGCAGCTGCGCGGACCGGCCCTCGGAGACCCCGGGCAGGTCGCACCGCTGCTGGACGGTCATCGACGCCAGCTTCGGCACCCACTCCTCCAGCGACTTGCGGGTGAGGGCACGCTGCACGTACAGACCGTCGGTGGTGCGCGCGGCGCCCGCGATCCTGGCGAGCTGCTTGAAGGTCTTGGAGGTGGCGACGACGTGGTCCGGGCGCCCGAGGCGGGTGAACTCCCCGACGCTCCTGGCGATCCTGGCCCGTACATGGCGGCGCAGTGCCTTCACGTCCGCCGGGTCCGGCGGATCGCCCGGCAGCCATCCGGCGGTCAGCCGGCCCGCCCCGAGCGGCAGCGACACCGCGGCGTCCGGCTCCTCGTCCATGCCGTACGCGACCTCCAGCGAGCCGCCACCGATGTCCAGGACCAGCAGCCGCCCCGCCGACCAGCCGAACCAGCGGCGGGCGGCGAGGAAGGTGAGCCGGGCCTCCTCCGCGCCGCTGAGGACGGCGAGGTCGATGCCCGTCTCCTCCCGTACCCGGGCCAGCACCTGGTCGGCGTTGCTCGCCTCCCGCACCGCGGACGTGGCGAACGGCAGAACGTCCTCGCACCCCTTGTCCTCGGCGGCCTGCAGCGCGTCGGTGATCGTCGCCACGAGCCGGTCCACACCGTGGGGGCCGATCGCCGCGTCCTCGTCGAGGAGTTCGGCCAGGCGCAGTTCCGCCTTGTGCGAGTGCGCGGGCAGCGGGCGCGCACCGGGGTGCGCGTCCACCACCAGCAGATGCACTGTGTTCGAACCCACGTCGAGGACTCCGAGTCTCATACCCGGAACGCTACCGGGGCGGCGGACTTACTCTTGGCCCGTGCCAAAGACGAAAAAGGCGAAGCCGGGCAAAAACACGAAGAAGCAGAGAACGAAGCAGGAGATGCAGCAGCAGGAAGCGAACGGACCGAACCGGTCCGAGGACGAAACGGGTATCGACTTCGCACGCGCCTGGGTCGAGTTCCCCGACCCGGCGGACGACGAACAGGTCTTCCGGTGCGACCTGACCTGGCTGACGTCCAGGTGGACCTGCATCTTCGGCAGTGGCTGCCAGGGCATCCAGGCGGGCCGCGCGGACGACGGATGCTGCACCCTGGGCGCGCACTTCTCGGACAAGGACGACGAGAAGCGCGTGGCGGGCCATGTCGCACGGCTGACCCCTGACCTGTGGCAGTTCCACGACGTCGGCACCAGGACCGGCTGGGTCGAGGTCGACGACGACGGGGAACGCCAGACACGGCGCTGGGAGGGTTCGTGCATCTTCCAGAACCGTCCCGGCTTCGCGGCGGGCGCGGGCTGCTCGTTGCACATCCTGGCGCTGCGGGAGGGCAAGGAGCCCCTGGAGACCAAGCCGGACGTCTGCTGGCAGCTGCCGATCCGGCGTACGTACGACTGGATCGACCGGCCCGACGACACCCGCGTGCTCCAGGTGTCGATCGGCGAGTACGACCGCAGGGGCTGGGGTCCGGGCGGTCACGATCTGCACTGGTGGTGCACGTCGGCGACCTCCGCGCACGGGGCCGGTGAGCCGGTGTACGTGTCGTACCGGCCGGAACTCACCGAGCTGATGGGCAAGGAGGCGTACGACCGGCTGGTCGAGCTGTGCGAGGAGCGCCTGTCCTCGCTGCTGCCGATGGCGCCGCACCCGGCGGATCCGGCGTAGCGGCCCGGGGCGTGACGACGACGGCGGGGACCGGGAGGCGCGGCCCCTGAGGCCGGGGCGTGACGGCCGGACGCCGTGCGTCGGCCGGTGTCGCGCGGGTCGACGGTGCGGTTCGCCTCGCCCCCCGACGCCCCGTTTCAGCCCGCCGGGGTGGTCGTGCCGGACCCGGGGTCGGTGGGGGGCGTCGGGTCCGGGGTCGGGGTCGGATCGGTCGGGGCCGGGTCCGTCGGCGTCGGTGTCGGTTCGCTCGGGCGGGGTGTCGGATCGGTCGGCCGTGTGGGATGCGGCGAGGACGAGGGCGGAGCCGACGGGCCGGAGGGGGCGGGCGTACCCGGGTGTCCCGGACCGTCGGGTGACGGTGCCGTCGCCCCGCGCCCCCGGATCACCACGACCGAATCCGAAGGGGCGAGGGCGATACGGGCGCTCCACGGACCGGCGGGTTCCCGGGGATGGTCCACGAGGACGCGGACCGTGACGCTCTCGCCCGCGGCGAGCGTCCCCGAGGAACTGCTCAGACGCAGCCAGGACACGTCCGCGCGGGCCGACCAGGCGACGGGGGCACCGCCCGAGGCGGTCAGGCGGATCAGAGTCGTGCCGCCGGACGAGCGGGCCTCGACGGTGAGCCCGCCGATGCCCCGCACCGAACCCGAGCTGATCACCTCGGCCGAGACGTCCGGAGTGCCGCCGTCCCTGAAGCGGGCACCCGGCTGGGGACGGGCGTTGCCGGCGTTCTCGTAGTGGCCGTCCGGAGTGCCGTCGTCGTGGCGGACGTCCGTCTCGGTCGCGGTGACCGAGGAGCCCTCATGGCCCTCGCCGGTCTGCGGTGCGCCGCGGTAGGCGGTCCACAACGCGATCACCGGGGCGGCCACGACCGTCGCCACCACCGTCGTCGTCACGACCCTGGCCCGCATCCGGTCCCGCCGCGCGGCGTGGTCCTTCGGGTCCAGCGGGAAGCCCGTCCGGTCGAAGCGCGGGCCGCCGGACCGGCTCCGCTGGGCGTGGACCATCGCGACGTAGGCGGAGGGTCGCGGTGCCTCGACGACCGGCAGCACGGCGGCCGGGGTGAGCGGCCCGCCCGGCCAGGGGCCCTCGGCGCCGGCCCGCTCGGCGGCCCGGCGGCAGCGGGGGCAGTCGTCGACGTGGCGGACGAGTTCACGGCGCAGGGTGGCGGAGAGCAGGACGCGGTGGTCGCCGGTGAGCCGGGCGACGGTGGGACAGTTGCCGGTCTCGACGACGGCGAGGGCGGCGCGGGTCCGTTCCACCTCACAGGCCGCGGCGGCCAGGAGGTCCCGCGCGGTCGCGGGTTCCAGGCCGAGGACGGAGGCGACGGCACGCGGGGCGAGGCGGTGGCGGACGGCGAGTTCGAGCGCTTCGCGCTGTTCGGGGGTGGTACCCGCGGCCTCGGGCCAGGCCAGCTGGGCGAGTTCGCGGCGGTGCGCCTCGGCGGCGGCCTCGGATTCGAGGGCGCGGGCCTTGCCCGCCGGGATGCCGCCCGGGGTGAAGGCGGCAGGAGCTTTCGCAGGAGCGGCGGGGGGCGTACAGCGTCCCGTGCGCGCCCCCTGGGCGGCCGTCCCGCCCGGCTGTTTGCCCTGAGGCCCGCCCGCCCGCTTCGGTTCCCGCTTCGTCTCCGGCTTGACCGGCTGCCTTCCCGACAGCTTCCCGGCCTTGTGGCGGTGCGCCTGGCGGCCCTGTTTCCGCTCGGCGAGCTTGCGCAGACACATCCACCTGGCCAGCGCGTACAGCCAGGATTTACGTTCCTCCTCGCCCGCCGGGCACCGGCCGCCCTGCCGTTCCGCGATCGCGAGCACCCCGCCGAGCGCCTCGGTGGCGGCGTCGTGGTCGCAGAGCACGGAGAGGCAGTAGGTGAACAGACCGTCGAGATGCGGCTCGTAACGTGCGGGAGGCCGCCGCGGCGAAGGCTGCGCCGCGGGGTGGGGCGCACGGCGCCGCGCCCGGTGTGCGCCGGTGGTGTGCGTAGGGGGCTCCAGCCTGCTGCTCATCACCTGGCGACCGTAGGCAGCACAGAGCATGCTTTTAGCGCCTCTTCAGCACATTTAATCCTTACGGGTGAACGTATCGCTCAAAAGGGGACAGGGATTCATGGTTCAAGAGGCCGAAACCGGGAAGCCGAGGGGCCGGAATCAGACATTTCGGCGGAAGTGCCGGGGTAGTCGCCGGGCACGCGCCCGCGCCGGGTGGCGCCCCGGACCGCGCCCGGCGGCACTGTCCGACCCCACCTATACGGTTGCGCCATGGCTGCCCGTACGAAAACTGCGAAGGACCGGCCGTCCTACCGCTGCACCGAGTGCGGCTGGACGACCGCCAAGTGGCTCGGCCGCTGCCCCGAATGCCAGGCATGGGGGACGGTCGAGGAGTTCGGCGGCGCCCCCGCCGTGCGGACCACCGCGGCCGGCCGGGTCAGCACGGCCGCGCTCCCCATCGGCCAGGTCGACAGCCGACAGGCCACCGCCCGCTCGACCGGCGTGGGCGAGCTGGACCGGGTGCTCGGCGGCGGTCTCGTCCCCGGGGCCGTCGTGCTGCTCGCGGGCGAACCGGGCGTCGGGAAGTCGACGCTGCTGCTCGACGTGGCCGCGAAGGCGGCGAGCGACGACCACCGCACCCTCTATGTCACCGCCGAGGAGTCCGCGAGCCAGGTGCGTCTGCGCGCCGACCGGATCCGGGCGATCAACGACCATCTGTACCTCGCCGCCGAGACCGACCTCTCCGCGGTCCTCGGCCATCTGGACGCCGTCAAGCCGTCGCTCCTCATCCTCGACTCCGTACAGACCGTCGCCTCGCCCGAGATCGACGGGGCGCCCGGCGGCATGGCGCAGGTCCGGGAGGTCGCCGGTGCGCTCATCCGGGCCTCCAAGGAGCGCGGGATGTCGACGCTCCTGGTCGGCCATGTCACCAAGGACGGGGCGATCGCGGGGCCGCGGCTGCTGGAGCATCTCGTCGACGTGGTGCTGTCCTTCGAGGGCGACCGCCATGCCCGGCTGCGCCTCGTGCGCGGCGTCAAGAACCGATACGGCGCGACCGACGAGGTCGGCTGCTTCGAGCTGCACGACGAGGGCATCACCGGCCTCGCCGACCCGTCCGGCCTCTTCCTCACCCGGCGCGACGAGCCCGTGCCCGGCACCTGCCTCACCGTCACCCTGGAGGGCAAGCGCCCGCTCGTCGCGGAGGTCCAGGCGCTGACGGTCGACTCACAGATTCCGTCACCCCGGCGCACCACCTCCGGCCTGGAGACGTCCCGGGTGTCGATGATGCTGGCCGTTCTGGAGCAGCGCGGCCGGATCAGCTCGCTCGGCAAGCGGGACATCTACAGCGCGACGGTCGGCGGTGTGAAGCTCTCCGAGCCCGCCGCGGACCTCGCCGTCGCCCTGGCCCTGGCCAGCGCGGCCAGCGACACCCCGCTCCCCAAGAACCTGGTGGCGATCGGCGAAGTGGGCCTCGCGGGCGAGGTCAGAAGGGTCACCGGGGTGCAGCGCAGGCTGGCCGAGGCGCACCGTCTGGGCTTCACGCACGCGCTGGTCCCGACCGATCCCGGAAAGGTCCCGGCCGGTATGAAGGTCACAGAAGTCGCCAACATGGGTGATGCACTGAGGGTGCTCCCGCGCCGGTCTCGCGCACAGGCCCCACAGGAGGAGAACGCGCGCCGGTAGACTTTGCCCTGGTCTCGCCCGTCCGTACGAACGGCATGAGGGACGCAAGGGCACCACAAACCTGTGACCGGAGGAGTGCAGTGGCAGCCAGCGACCGGGCAGCATCGCCCGGAAAGTCCGGCCAAGGCACCGGTAACGAGGCGCTGATGCGCGCCTCGTTGTCCGCCGTCGCGCCCGGAATGGCCCTGCGGGACGGCCTGGAGCGCATCCTCCGCGGCAACACCGGCGGGCTGGTCGTGCTCGGCATGGACAGGACCGTGGAGTCGATGTGCACCGGCGGATTCGTGCTGGACGTGGAGTTCACCGCGACGCGCCTGCGCGAGCTGGCCAAGCTCGACGGGGCGCTGATCCTCGACAAGGACATGACCAAGATCCTGCGTGCCGGTGTGCAGCTGGTCCCGGACGCCTCCATCCCCACCGAGGAGACCGGCACCCGTCACCGCACGGCGGACCGGGTCTCCAAGCAGTGCAACTTCCCGGTCGTCTCGGTCTCGCAGTCGATGCGTCTCATCGCGCTGTACGTGGACGGCGAGCGCCGGGTCCTGGAGGAGTCCGCCGCGATCCTCTCCCGCGCCAACCAGGCACTCGCCACTCTGGAGCGCTACAAGCTCCGGCTCGACGAGGTCGCGGGCACGCTCTCGGCGCTGGAGATCGAGGATCTGGTGACGGTCCGGGACGTGACGTCCGTCGCGCAGCGCCTGGAGATGGTCCGCCGGATCGCGACCGAGATCGCCGAGTACGTGGTGGAGCTGGGCACCGACGGCCGGCTCCTCTCGCTCCAGCTCGACGAGTTGATCGCCGGCGTCGAGCCGGAGCGTGAGCTGGTCGTGCGCGACTACGTGCCGGAGCCGACCGCCAAGCGGTCCCGCACGGTCGCCGAGGCCCTCACCGAACTCGACGCGCTCTCCCACACCGAACTGCTCGAACTCCCGGTCGTCGCACGGGCACTGGGGTACAGCGGCTCGCCGGAGACGCTGGATTCGGCGGTCTCGCCGCGCGGCTTCCGGCTGCTGGCGAAGGTGCCGCGGCTGCCCGGAGCGATCATCGACCGGCTGGTGGAGCACTTCGGCGGCCTGCAGAAGCTGCTCGCCGCCAGCGTGGACGACCTCCAGACGGTCGACGGGGTCGGCGAGGCGCGGGCGCGGAGCGTGCGCGAGGGGCTGTCGCGGCTGGCCGAGTCGTCCATCCTTGAGCGGTACGTGTAGCGGTACGCGCGGCCCTGCACACAGAAGGGGGCGCCGGGGCCCGGGAGACCGGGCCCCGAAGCGCTTTCCGGAGCCGGCCGGCCTCGGGGGCCCAGCCCTGCTTCGAGCCCCTCCGCCGGCCTTCCGCCCGCCTTCTCCTCGGCCCTCCCCGGCCTTCCGCCCGCCTTCTCCTCGGCCCTCCCCGGCCTTCTCCCGGCCCCTGCCCGCGTCCTTCGCTCAGTCCTTCTCAAGGCGGAACGAGGCGCGCTGCACCGGCTCGCCCGGCGCCTTCGCCTCGACCAGATACGTTCCGGGCGCCGCGGTCCCCGCGGGCGGCGTCGCGCACTGCGGAACGCTCTTCTTGCGGTCCCACTCCACGGTGTGGACGACGGTCGTGCCCGCCGGGACCTTCAGCAGCAGGCTGCCGCCGTTGCGCGGGCAGTCCTTGGAGGACCACACCTGCTTGTCGTCGCCACCGGCCTCGGTGATGGTGAGCACCGCGCTCCTCGGCCCGAGGTCGGCCTTGCAGGTGGTGGACGAGGTGTTCCTGACCAGCAACCGGAACTTCGGCTTCTCGTCGGGGCCGTAGCTGAGTTCGGTGTTCAGGCTCAACTGCAGTGTGGCGGGGGCGCAGTCGGGGAGCGAAGAACCGGCCGGGACCTGCTCACCGGTCACCGCACCGCTGCCGCCCGCGCCCCCGACGCCGGTGCCCGGTCCGCCGCCGGTGCCCGTACCGCCGTCGCCGGTGCCCGTACCGCCGTCGGAGCCCGCGCCCGTACCGCCGGTGCCTCCGCCGCCGGTGTCGCCCGACTCGTCGCGTCCGCCCGGCTGTTGGGTGATGGCCGTACCCGGCTGGGAGGGACCGGGAGTGATCTCGTGCGCGGGCCCCTTGCCGCCGGGCCGGGAGTCGTCCGTGTTCTTCTTGCCGTCGCTGCCGGAAGTGACGGCCCATACGATCAGCAGCGCGAGCAGCGCAACCAGCGTCGCCGCTACGGCCCTCCGTCGCCAGTAGATGGTGGAGGGAAGCGGCCCGATCGGATTACGCAAAGATCCCACGGCGCAAACTCTACGAGAGATCGGCGCCGACTCCCGCCCCACCCGCCGCCCGGCCCCGAAGTTTTGCGGATCATCATCCCGGCCCGTCCCGTTCCGCCCGGAATTCCGGCCGGGTCGGGCTCCCGGAATCGCCCCGTCCGACCACTCCGTTTCGTTGACTAGCCTCTGTCACATGGATAGTTCAGTTACTGCCCCGCTCTACCGGGACATCACCGACTTCGCTCATGACATGCCGTCATGGGTGCAACACCTGGCCGAGATATGGACGGAGCTCGGCCTTCTGGTCTTCGGCGTCCTGTTCATCACCGGGTGGTGGCGCGCCCGCCGGGCGGACGAGGGCGCCCTGGCCCTGGCGGTGCTCGCGCCCCTCGCGACGGCCTTCGCCTATGTGGGCAGCGAGGTGTTCAAGTCGTTGGTGAACGAGGAGCGCCCGTGCAGGGCGGTCGCCGGGGCGGCGGCGTCACTGGTGCCGTGTCCGCCGGCGGGCGACTGGTCGTTCCCCAGCAACCACTCCGCGATCGCCGGCGCGGCAGCCGTGGCCCTGGCGATCGCCCGGCCCCGGCTGGCCTGGCTCACCGTGCCGCTGGCGCTGCTGATGGCCTTCTCCCGGGTCTTCGTCGGGGTGCACTATCCGCATGACGTGGCGGTCGGTCTGCTGCTGGGTGCGGCGTTGGCGGCCGTCGTGGTCGCGGTGCTGCGGCGCCCGGCACACTCGCTCGCCCGCACGGTACGCAGCAGCGGGGCCCCGGTGGCGGCCCTGGTCTCGGGGCCGGGTACGGGGAGGGCACCGGTCACGGCCGGCCGGTCCCGGAGGCGGCGCAAACGGCACTGACGGCCCGGAGGGAGTCCCCTTGGGCCGGTTGCCGGACACCGAGGGGACAAGACGGGTGGGATTATCACCCCAAGGGCCCTCACGAGGCGCGACACCACCGTGCGCGGAGCCGTTGTCCGCGCTTCCGTGCCAGGATCGTCGGTGCGATGACTGCCATGACTGCGACACAGACGCCCCCCGCCTCCCTCCACGCTCCCGTCATCGGGTGGTTCGAACAGCACGCCCGCGATCTGCCCTGGCGCCGCCCCGAAGCGGGCGCCTGGGGCGTGATGGTGAGTGAGTTCATGCTGCAGCAGACCCCCGTCAGCCGGGTCCTCCCGGTGTACGAACAGTGGCTGGCCCGCTGGCCCCGCCCGGCCGACCTGGCCGCCGAGCCGCCCGGCGAGGCGGTCCGCGCCTGGGGCCGGCTCGGCTACCCGCGCCGAGCGCTGCGGCTGCACGGGGCCGCCCAGGCAATAACGGAACGGCACGGCGGCGACGTACCGAGCGAGCACGGTCAGCTGCTCGCGCTGCCCGGTATCGGTGAGTACACCGCGGCGGCCGTGGCCTCGTTCGCGTACGGACAGCGGCATGCCGTGCTCGACACCAACGTCCGCCGGGTGTTCGCCCGCGCCGCGACCGGCATCCAGTACCCGCCGAACGCGACCACCGCCGCCGAGCGCAAGCTCGCCCGCGCGCTGCTCCCCGAGGAGGAGGAGCGGGCCGCCCGCTGGGCCGCCGCGACGATGGAGCTCGGCGCCCTCGTCTGCACCGCCAAGAACGAGGACTGCGCCCACTGCCCGATCGCCGAGCAGTGCGCCTGGCGGCTGGCCGGGAAGCCCGCACACCAGGGGCCCCCGCGGCGCGGTCAGACGTACGCGGGCACGGACCGGCAGGTGCGCGGCCGGCTGCTCGCCGTATTGCGCGAGGCCATGACCCCCGTGCCGCAGTCGGCACTGGACGCGGTGTGGGACGAACCGGTGCAGCGCGCCCGCGCACTGGACGGACTGGTCGCGGACGGACTGGTCGAACCGCTGGCCGGCGGCCAGTACCGGCTGCCGCTGAGCTGAGCCGCCAGGTCCCCTCCCCTCCGCTGTTACACAACCGATGGACAGCCGTGCGTCGGCGTATGGCTGCTCCGCACAGCCCCGTGACAACAGCTCCGTAGCGTCGACGACGTCGGCCCGGCCCATCGGTGGCCGACACGGTTCGACGGTGTTCTACGGGGTTCTACGGGGACGGAGGCGGTTGGAATGGCGCAGGGCGAGGTGCTCGAATTCGAGGAGTACGTACGCACTCGGCAGGAGGCACTGCTGCGCAGTGCACGCCGACTCGTACCCGACCCGGTGGACGCGCAGGACCTGCTGCAGACCGCCCTGGCCCGCACGTACGGCCGCTGGGACGGCATCGCCGACAAGTCCCTCGCCGACGCCTATCTGCGCCGCGTCATGATCAACACCCGTACCGAGTGGTGGCGGGCCCGCAAGCTGGACGAGGTCCCCACCGAACAGCTGCCCGACGCGAGCGTCGAGGACGGCACCGAGCAGCGCGCCGACCGCGCCCTGCTGATGGATGTGCTGGGCGTACTGGCTCCCAAGCAGCGCAGCGTCGTCGTGCTGCGACACTGGGAGCAGATGAGTACGGAAGAGACGGCTGCGGCCCTCGGCATGTCGGCCGGTACGGTGAAGAGCACGCTGCACCGTGCGCTGGCCCGGCTGCGCCAGGAGCTGGAGAGCCGTGAGGCAGCGAGCAGGGAGGCCCGGCTCCGGGAGGAGCAGGGACCGACGGCGGCCGACGGTGCTCCGGTACGTGCGCGGGCAAGGGCGCAGGTCCGGGTGGAGTCGGGCAGGCGTGTGGACGAACGGGGGCGGGAGCGGTGCGCGGCCTGACAGCCAGCGATGACAGCGGCAGCGGCGACAAGGACGGCGACCGTGGCGGCAACGGGAGTGACGGTGGCCGCCAGGCCGCCGTCAGGCGTGGCCGGACCCTGACCGGCTGGGCGGCGAGCACCACGACCCTGGTCGCGCTCGCCGCCTTCGGGCTGTTCGTCGTCGGATGCTCCAGCGGCGGCACCGGCACCCGGGACGAGGGCCCGGCGGGCACCCAGGCGGTCGCCCAGGTCACGCCGAGCGCCGAGCCGTCGACCACGGCGAAGCCGACGCCGCGGGTCGATCCCGTGACGCTGCTCAAGCACGACCCCAAGGTCAGCGAGCGGGTCAGAACGGATCTGAAGCCCTGCAGCGGCTCCGAGTACCCGGTGGACACCTCGTACGGCACCCTGACCGGCGGTCCCTCGGCCGACGTCGTGGTGAACGTGATGACCTGCGGCGATTCGGTGGGGGTCGGCACCTATGTGTATCGCCAGCGGGCCAATGGCACGTACGAGAACGTGTTCGCCGTCGAACAGCCCGCGGTGTACGGCACCATCGACCGCGGTGATCTGGTGGTGACGGCCCAGGTGTACGGGAAGAAGGACTCGGTCGCGTACCCCTCCGGCGAGGAAGTGATCACCTACCGCTGGGCGGACAACCGGTTCGACGAGCACGACCGGGTGCACAACGACTTCAACCGAGCCGTCGGTAACGGAGAGGCCGGTCTTCCGGAATCCGCGGAACCGGCGGGGAACTGAGAGCAGCCCGATGGCCGAGACCCACGTCCTGTTCGTCGAGGACGACGACGTCATCCGCGAGGCCACCCAGCTGGCGCTGGAGCGCGACGGTTTCGCGGTCACCGCGATGCCGGACGGCCTGTCGGGCCTCGCCGCGTTCCGGGCCGACCGTCCCGACATCGCCCTGCTCGATGTGATGGTGCCGGGGCTCGACGGGGTCAGCCTCTGCCGTCGCATCCGCGACGAGTCGACGGTCCCCGTGATCATGCTGTCGGCGCGGGCCGACTCGATCGATGTGGTGCTCGGCCTGGAGGCCGGTGCCGACGACTACGTCACCAAGCCCTTCGACGGGGCGGTCCTGGTCGCCCGGATCCGTGCCGTGCTGCGCCGCTTCGGTCATGCGTCGGGCGGGCAGCCGGGCAACGGGGAACGAGAGCCGCAGCCCCTCGGCGGCGTGCTGGTCTTCGGCGATCTGGAGGTCGACACCGAGGGCATGGAGGTCCACCGGGGCGGCGAGCAGGTGGCGCTGACGCCGACCGAGATGCGGCTGCTGCTGGAGTTCTCCGCCGCGCCCGGCACGGTGCTCTCCCGCGACAAGCTGCTGGAGCGGGTCTGGGACTACGGATGGGGCGGTGACACCCGGGTCGTGGACGTCCACGTGCAGCGGCTGCGCACCAAGATCGGCCAGGACCGGATCGAGACGGTCCGCGGCTTCGGCTACAAGCTCAAGCCATGAGGCGGCCGACGCTGCGGACGGGTGTCCGCTGGAAGATCAGCATCGCCATCGCGGCGGTGGGCGCGCTGACCGCGGTCGCGCTCAGCTTCGTCGTCCACAACGCCGCCCGGGTCTCGATGCTGGAGAACGCGCGCGAGGTCCAGCTGACGCGGCTGACGTACGCGCAGCTGCTGTACGAGGCGAAGAAGACGCAGAAGACCGACCCACGGTTCGGCGCCAAGCTCAACGACCCGTTGATGCCGCGCAGCCTGCGCGCGGAGACCAGCAGGAACCGGCGCGCCACGCATGTCGAGGAGCTCAAGCAGGGGGGACCCGACGTCTGGGCGGCCGTCCCGGTCGGCAACGGCGACGTGCTCTCGCTGCACACCCGCTTCACCGGCCGCAGCGCCAGGGTCCTGGGGGATCTCGACCGGGCGCTGATCATCGGCTCGGTCTCTGTGGTGCTCGGCAGCTGTGCGCTGGGCGTGCTGATCGGCGGGCAGCTGTCGCGCCGGCTGCGCAAGGCCGCCGCCGCCGCGGGCAAGGTCGCGCAGGGCAATACGGATGTACGGGTCAGGGAGGCCGTCGGCGGGGTCGTCCAGGACGAGACCGACGAGCTGGCCCGTGCGGTGGACGCGCTGACGGACGCGCTGAACGAACGGATCGAGGCGGAGCGCCGGGTCACCGCGGACATCGCGCACGAACTGCGCACCCCGGTGACCGGCCTGCTGACGGCGGCGGAGCTGCTGCCGCCGGGCCGCCCCACCGAGCTCGTACGGGACCGGGCGCAGGCGATGCGCACCCTGGTCGAGGACGTTCTGGAGGTGGCCCGGCTGGACAGCGCGTCGGAGCGGGCCGAGCTGCAGGAGATCGCGCTGGGCGAGTTCGTCAGCCGGCGCGTCGCGCTGCTGTACCCGGATGTACGGGTGCAGGTCGTCCATGAGTCCTGGGTCAGCACCGATCCGCGGCGGCTGGAGCGGATCCTCGGCAATCTGCTGGGGAACGCCGCCAAGCACGGTGCCACACCGGTCGAGGTCACGGTCGAGGGCCGGGTGGTACGGATCCGCGACCACGGTTCCGGGTTTCCCGCGGCGCTGCTGCGTGAGGGGCCGAGCCGGTTCCGTACCGGAAGCAGTGACCGGGCCGGGCACGGACACGGTCTCGGGCTGACGATCGCGGCCGGTCAGGCGCGCGTCCTCGGGGCCCGGCTGACCTTCCGCAACGCGGCGCCGGAAGGGGCCGCGCAGGGCGCGGGCGGGGCGATCGCCGTGCTGTGGCTGCCCGAGCACGCACCCACGAACACCGGCAGCTTCCCGATCCTGCACCTGTCCGAACAGCGCACCCCGGACAGCGGTGACGGGGAGAGCGCGGAGTCCGGCAGCCGGCGGCCCGGCAGCTGAACCGGATGCGTGAGGAGGCTCCCGGGGCGCGCCCCGGGAGCCTCCTCACGTTCATCGCTCGTACCACCGCGGAGGGGTCAGACCGCCTCGGGCTGCTTGACACCGGCGGCCGAGGCCGGTGCCGCGCCGCCGTCCGACGACGTGGTCTCCGGGCCCGCTCCCCGCAGCGGCACCTCCTTGACGAACACCGACGCGATCAGCGCGATCACTCCGACCGAGGCACCCACCAGGAACGCGATGTGCGTACCGGACGACACCGCGAACTGGTACGCCTCACGCACCGCGGCCGGCAGCTTCGCCAGGCTCGACGCGTCCAGCTGGGCGGACTTCGCCGTGACCGCCCCGCCGCCGCGGGCGGCCATCTCGTCCTGCACCCGGCCGGTGAACAGGGCTCCCATGATCGCGACACCGAAGGAGCTGCCGAGCGTACGGAAGAGGGTGGTCGCGGAGGAGGCGACTCCCATGTCCTTCATCTCCACGCTGTTCTGCGCGACGAGCATCGTGATCTGCATCAGGAAGCCCATGCCCGCGCCGAGCACCGCCATGTAGATGCCCGAGGTGAGCCGCGTGGTGCCGGTGTCCATCCGCGAGAGCAGGAACAGACCGGACACCATGAGGACCGAGCCCAGGATCGGGAAGATCTTGTACTTGCCGGTACTGGTGGTGACCCGTCCCGCGATCAGCGAGACGACCATCATCGCCAGCAGCATCGGCAGGAGCAGCAGACCCGAGTTGGTCGCCGACGCGCCCTGGACGGACTGCTGGTACAGCGGCAGGAAGAGCACCGCGCCGAACATCACGAAGCCCGACATGAAGCCGATGACGGACATCAGGGTGAAGTTGAGGTTGCGGAATATGTGGAGCGGAATAATCGGTTCTGCAACCTGCGTCTCGACGAAGCAGAAGCCCGTGAGCGAGGCGACGCCGATCGCGATGAGCGCCACGATCATGACGGAGCCCCAGGCGTACTCCGAACCGCCCCAGGTGGTGACCAGCACGATCGCGGTGATGCCGACGGTCAGCAGCCCCGCACCGAGGTAGTCGATCTTCACCTCTGCGCGCTCCCGCTTCGGCAGGTGCAGCACGAGGGTGACCATGGCCAGGGCGACCGCGCCCAGCGGCAGGTTGATGTAGAAGCTCCAGCGCCAGCCGAGGTGGTCGGTGATGGTGCCGCCGACCAGCGGTCCGCCGATCATCGCGATGGCCATGACGCCGGCCATCATCCCCTGGTACTTGCCGCGCTCACGGGGCGGCACCAGGTCGCCGATGATCGCCATGACACCGACCATCAGGCCGCCCGCGCCGAGCCCCTGGACCGCCCGGAAACCGATCAGCTGGCCCATGTCCTGGGCCATGCCGCTCAGGACCGAGCCGATCAGGAAGAGCACGATGGACGTGAGGAACACACCCTTGCGTCCGTACATGTCGCCGAGCTTGCCCCAGATGGGGGTGGAGGCGGCGGTGGCCAGGGTGTACGCGGTGACGACCCAGGACAGATGCTCCAGGCCGCCGAGGTCACCGACGATGGTCGGCATGGCCGTGCCGACTATCAGGTTGTCCAGCATGGCGAGCAGCATCGTGATCATCAGGGCGAGCATCACCACCCGGACACTGCGCTGCTGCTTCTCGGGTTTCCCGGCCGGCCGGTCACCCGCCCCTCCGTCCGTCGCCTTCTTCAGCTCCGCCATGGTCCCCACTCCCCTGATCCCCGGTGCGCGCCGGGTTCTTACTTGCCGCCCGGCTAGTTGACTACACTGGGGAAAGTAGACCCGTAACTAGCCGGGCGTCAAGTAAGTTTGTTGAGGGAGAGCGCCATGGGCAGCACGCCGCAGGCACGCCGGGGTAACACGCGCCAGCGCATTCAGGACGTCGCCCTGGAGCTCTTCGCCGAACAGGGTTACGAGAAGACCTCGCTGCGGGAGATCTCCGAGCGGCTGGATGTCACCAAGGCCGCGCTGTACTACCACTTCAAGACCAAGGAAGACATCCTGGTCAGCATCTTCGAGGACCTCAACCGGCCGGTCGAGGAGCTGATCGTGTGGGGCCGGGACCGGCCCCACACCCTGGAGACGAAGAAAGAGATCCTGCGCCGCTACAGCGAGGCGCTGACCGCCGCGGCCCCGCTCTTCCGCTTCATGCAGGAGAACCAGGCGACCGTGCGGGACCTCAGCATCGGGAAGACCATCAAGGACCGCGTCATCGGCCTGGTCGACCTGATCAAGGAACCCGACGCCTCACTGGCCGACCAGGTGCGCTGCTTCACCGCGCTCTTCACGATCCACGCGGGCATGTTCGCCCTGAAGGACGTCGAAGGCGACCCCGAGGAGAAGCGCAGCGCCGTCCTCGAAGTCGCCTTCGAACTGGTCACCCGGGCGCACGGCCCGGGGTCCGCCGAGTAGCGGAACACGTCCGGTCAGGTCAGACCGTGACGCCCTGCTTGTACAGGAACGAGACCGGGTTGATCGCGGAACCGTAGTTCGGGGTGGTCCGTATCTCGAAGTGCAGGTGCGGGCCGCTGGAGTTGCCCGTGTTGCCGGAGAGCGCGATCTTCTGACCCGCCTTCACGGTCTGGCCGATGCGCACATCGATCCTCGACAGATGGGCGTACTGCGAGTACGTGCCGTTGCCGTGGCGGATCACGACGGCGTTGCCGTACGCGGGGCCGTCGCCGCCGCCGTTCGGACCGGCCTTCACGACGGTGCCGCCGTGCGCGGCCTCGACCTTGGTACCGACCGGGACGGCGAAGTCCTGGCCGGAGTGCTTGTGGGCCCAGCGGGAGCCGTCGTTGCCGAAGCTCGCACTCAGCGCGTAGTGGGCCACAGGGATCCGCCACGCGGCGGTCTTCTTCTCGGCTGCCGCACGCTCGGCCTTGACCGCCTTGGCCGCCTTGCCCTGCGCGGCCGCCTGCGCGGCGACCGAGTCGGCCGTGCCATTGCTGATCGGGCTCGCCGTGTGGGGTGCACCCGCCGTGCCGGCCGCGAACGCAGCACCGGCGCCGAGAACCATCGACGTCCCCAGGCCGGCTGCCACCACGGCGCCACGGACACGGGACAGGGACGGGCGACGGGAGTGCTGGAACGAAACGCGCTTCGACATGAGCGGAGAACCTCCGGAGATGACTGGACCCGACGCTTTCGCCGCGTCGGCCATCCCTTGGTAACCCGCACCCCCATCGATGCTCAAACACCCCATCTACGAACAAAAGCCGTATCCGGCGCCTCGGGAATGCCTCGGCACCGCCTTCGCGCACCCCTCGTACGGGCCCACTGAAACTCTCGTTCCGGGCAGGTTCAGCCCCAGCTCCAAACCGGTCCAAACGGACCGAAACCGGCGATCCGGGCTTCTCTCGTTCCCGCGCCGAAAGCCCCTCTCCACGCAGGGCCGAAGGTCCCTCCCGGGTTCACGGCGCTCTCTCCTATCGCCCGTAGTAGGGGCGGAACGGGCTGTGTGCCTTGTCACCGCCGGAGGGTCCTGGAGCCCTTCGATCGGGGCCGTCCGCCGCATGCCGACGGCGCGATCGACGGCCGTCGCGCCGGCCCGGCCGATACCGCGGGCCATGGAGGAGCCGCGCGGCCCGTCGAGGAGCCGCAGGCCGTCGAGGAGCCCCGTCGTCCACCGAGCGCAACCGACCGCACGACGAGGCCGGTGCCGCACGGAAAAGGGGCTGCCCCGGACCGTTTCTCAACGGTTCCGGGGCAGCCCCTTCAGGCGCTCAGGCGCTCGGTGGCGTCCTTACACGTCCTTCGACATGTTCGGACCCGCACCGCCCGCCGCCTGCTCGATCGGGGGGACGTCGGGCAGAGCCGACTTCTCCTCGCCGCGGAAGGTGAACTTCTTCTCCTCACCCTCGCCGTCGGTGCCGACGACCACGATGTGACCGGGGCGCAGCTCGCCGAAGAGGATCTTCTCGGAGAGGACGTCCTCGATCTCGCGCTGGATCGTCCGGCGCAGCGGCCGGGCGCCCATCACGGGGTCGTAGCCCTTCTTCGCCAGGAGCGACTTGGCTTCCGAGCTCAGCTCGATGCCCATGTCGCGGTCCTTCAGGCGCTCGTCCACCTTGGCCAGCATGAGGTCGACGATCTGGATGATGTCTTCCTCGGTGAGCTGGTGGAAGACGACCGTGTCGTCGACACGGTTGAGGAACTCGGGGCGGAAGTGCTGCTTGAGCTCTTCGTTGACCTTGTTCTTCATCCGCTCGTAGCCGGTCTTGACGTCGCCCTGGGCGGCGAAGCCCAGGTTGAAGCCCTTGGAGATGTCCCGGGTCCCGAGGTTGGTCGTCATGATGATGACCGTGTTCTTGAAGTCCACGACCCGGCCCTGGGAGTCGGTCAGACGACCGTCTTCCAGAATCTGGAGCAGGGAATTGAAGATATCGGGGTGGGCCTTCTCGACCTCGTCGAAGAGGACGACGGAGAACGGCTTGCGGCGCACCTTCTCGGTGAGCTGGCCGCCCTCTTCGTAACCCACGTAACCGGGGGGAGAACCGAAGAGGCGGGAAACCGTGTGCTTCTCGCTGAACTCCGACATGTCGAGGGCGATCAGCGCGTCCTCGTCGCCGAAGAGGAATTCGGCGAGCGTCTTGGAGAGCTCCGTCTTACCGACACCGGACGGGCCGGCGAAGATGAACGAGCCACCGGGGCGCTTCGGGTCCTTCAGGCCGGCCCGCGTGCGGCGGATCGCCTGCGAGAGGGCCTTGATGGCGTCCTTCTGGCCGATGACGCGCTTGTGGAGCTCGTCCTCCATGCGCAGCAGACGGGAGGACTCCTCCTCCGTCAGCTTGAAGACCGGGATGCCGGTCGCGGTGGCCAGGACCTCGGCGATCAGCTCACCGTCGACCTCGGCCACGACGTCCATGTCGCCGGCCTTCCACTCCTTCTCGCGCTTGGTCTTCGCGGCGAGGAGCTGCTTCTCCTTGTCCCGCAGGGACGCGGCCTTCTCGAAGTCCTGCGAGTCGATCGCGGACTCCTTGTCGCGGCGGACGCCCGCGATCTTCTCGTCGAACTCGCGGAGGTCCGGCGGCGCGGTCATCCGGCGGATGCGCATCCGGGACCCGGCCTCGTCGATCAGGTCGATCGCCTTGTCCGGCAGGAACCGGTCCGAGATGTACCGGTCCGCCAGCGTCGCGGCCTGGACCAGCGCCTCGTCCGTGATGGAGACGCGGTGGTGGGCCTCGTAGCGGTCGCGCAGCCCCTTGAGGATCTCGATGGTGTGCGGCAGCGACGGCTCCGCGACCTGGATGGGCTGGAAGCGGCGCTCAAGAGCGGCGTCCTTCTCCAGGTGCTTGCGGTACTCGTCGAGCGTCGTGGCACCGATGGTCTGCAGCTCGCCGCGGGCCAGCATCGGCTTGAGGATGCTGGCGGCGTCGATCGCGCCCTCGGCGGCGCCCGCACCCACCAGGGTGTGGAGCTCGTCGATGAACAGGATGATGTCGCCGCGGGTGCGGATCTCCTTGAGGACCTTCTTCAGGCGCTCCTCGAAGTCACCGCGGTAGCGGGAGCCGGCGACCAGCGCACCGAGGTCGAGGGTGTAGAGGTGCTTGTCCTTGAGGGTCTCGGGCACCTCGCCCTTGACGATGGCCTGCGCCAGTCCTTCGACGACCGCCGTCTTGCCGACGCCGGGCTCGCCGATGAGAACCGGGTTGTTCTTGGTACGGCGGGACAGCACCTGCATGACCCGCTCGATCTCCTTCTCGCGCCCGATGACCGGGTCGAGCTTGGATTCGCGAGCGGCCTGGGTGAGATTCCGGCCGAACTGGTCGAGCACCAGGGACGTGGAAGGGGTGCCTTCCGCGGGGCCGCCCGCGGTTGCCGCCTCCTTGCCGCCGGAGTACCCGGAGAGCAGCTGGATGACCTGCTGCCGCACCCGGTTCAGGTCGGCGCCGAGCTTCACGAGGACCTGGGCCGCGACGCCCTCGCCCTCGCGGATCAGGCCGAGCAGGATGTGCTCGGTGCCGATGTAGTTGTGGCCGAGCTGAAGGGCCTCACGGAGCGACAGCTCCAGGACCTTCTTGGCCCGGGGCGTGAAGGGGATGTGCCCGGACGGGGCCTGCTGGCCCTGGCCGATGATCTCCTCCACCTGCTGGCGGACCGCCTCGAGCGAAATCCCGAGGCTCTCCAGGGCCTTAGCGGCGACACCCTCACCCTCGTGGATAAGGCCCAGGAGGATGTGCTCGGTGCCGATGTAGTTGTGGTTGAGCATCCGGGCTTCTTCCTGAGCCAGGACGACAACCCGCCGCGCGCGGTCGGTGAACCTCTCGAACATCGTTAATCGCTCCTCAGAGCGGTCAGGCAGTAAGGGGTCGGTCCCCTCCCTGTCCTTCCGCAGCTTAGTCCCGCAAGCGGGGACCGCTCATTCCAACTGCCGACACCGTCCTTGGCCTCCTGACCTCGAACGCCGACATCTGCTCCAACCCGATGGTGCGAGACGATGTTCCCGCAGGCCAGGCAGATACCCCTTTCGCCAGTACGCCGATGGCGAACGTGAGATGCCCGAGCCTGCGTGTCGCCCCTCCCCACTAGGGATGTCTTACCCGTAATTACAGACAGTCCATGCGGCGCGCGCCGGTTCCCTCCGCTACGGGCGAACATCTTTGCGCTCCCGAATACGTCTCCACGCCCCCACCCCGGACACACTACGCACCCGCTCCCGGACCCTGCGTAACCACGGGGGCGGCCCGGCCGTTCTTCCGGCATGGCCGTCACCGTCCCGCCTCCCCCGCCGTCGCTCGCCGACACGCGCAAGGCTCACGCCGGTCACGCGCAGTGGGCGCGGTGGTACGAGCACGAGCTCGGCTGGCCGACGGAGGGCATCGCACCGGTGCGACTGCTGACCGGGCTGCGGTTCGACGTCCTCGAAGTGCCCGCGGTGGCCGGCCATGCGGCACTGCGGCGGGTGGGCCGCACCGGGCCGGTGGCGCTGTCCGGTGGACGGATGGGTCTGCTGGTGGCGGCGGGAAGCGCCGACGAACTGCCCGGACTGCTCGACTGGCTGGAATGGGGCGGCGTCGCCCTCTCGCTGACCGCCATCGGCACGGGCGGCCGGATCACTGCGCCGGCACCGCCCGGACGGGCGACCGACCGGCCGGGGGCCGCCGTATGGCTGCGACCCCCCGGGCTGCGGCACGAGGGAGAGCCGGAACTCCCGGCCCTCGTCGGCCTCGGGAGCAGGGGTGGGGATGCTCCCGATCTCGTACGGCTCGTGGACTCGGTGGCCACGGAATGCCACCGGGCCCGGTTGATGCACGCCCGAACGGGGCGGTCGACCGAAGGGTCGACAGCTCAGCCGTTGGCCTTCTCGTAAGCCTCGCGGATCTCCGCGGGAACACGGCCGCGGTCATTCACATTATGGCCGTTCTCGCGGGCCCACTTACGGATCTCCGCGGTGTCCTTGTTGCCGCCGGTGACGGCGCGACCCTTGCCACGACCGGCCGCCGCGCGACCGCCCGTACGCCGACCGCCCTTGGTGTACGGCTCAAGAAGACCACGGAGCTTGTCCGCGTTGCTCGTGGTGAGGTCGATCTCGTATGTCTTGCCGTCCAGAGCGAACGTGACCGTCTCGTCAGCCTCGCCACCGTCGAGGTCGTCGACAAGAAGGACCTGAACCTTCTGTGCCACCGGATTTCCTTTCATCGAAAATGCAGTACGCGGAAAGGAAACCGCTTTTCTTCGGAAAACACAAACCCCCGGGAGAGGTTCAGGATCGCAAGAAGACGGGAAACATGCGCGATTCGGACATAGGGCGACGGCTTCTTGTGACGGTCACAGGTGCAGAAGCATCCGGCTGTTGCCCAAGGTGTTCGGCTTCACTCGTTCGAGACCCAGGAACTCTGCTACACCTTCGTCATAGGAACGCAACAGCTCACTGTAGACATCTCCGTCGACCGGCGTCTCTCCGATCTCCACGAAGCCGTGCTTCGCGAAGAAGTCGACTTCGAAGGTGAGACAGAAAACCCTCCGTACGCCCAGCCAACGGGCGGTCTGCAACAACTTGTCCAGTACTTGATGCCCGACTCCGGCACCCCTGATGCCGTGATCGACAGCTAGAGTGCGCACTTCAGCGAGGTCTTCCCACATCACGTGCAGTGCACCGCAGCCGATGACCCGGGCGTCCTCGTCGCGTTCCGCGATCCAGAACTCCTGGATGTCCTCGTAAAGCGTCACCGTTGCTTTGTCGAGCAGGATGCCTTCTCGTACGTACCCGTCGAGGAGACGGCGGACCGATGGGACATCGCTGGTCCTGGCACGGCGCACAGTGATGGCCATGTTTATAACCGACGGTTCGGTACGGAAATCGGTATGCGGAAGCTCTGAGGACATACCCCCGACGCTATCGCCCGGTCTCCGGGCCCGCGCCATCGGCCGGATCTTCGGCCGGATCTTCGGCCGCTTCTCCGGCGGCTTCATCAGCCGGTTCACCCCCGGGTTCATCACCCGGTTCGCCCACCGCACCGTGGACCGCTTCTTCGGCCGGGTGTCCGGAAGCCCCGGGCAGTCCGGGGCGGACGATCCGCATGGCGTCCGCGAGGGCCTCCCGCTGCTCGGCGGACATCATGCCGAAGAACGCGACAAGAGCGGCGGCCGGGTTGTCGCTCCGCGACCAGGCTTCGTTCATCAGTGCGGCCGAGTAGGCGGCGCGGGTGGAGACCGCCGTATATCGATATGCGCGGCCGTCGACTTCCCTGCGCACCCAGCCCTTCTGATGGAGATTGTCCATTACCGTCATGACGGTGGTGTAGGCGATGGAGCGTTCCTGCTGAAGGTCCTCAAGGACTTCCCGCACAGTGACCGGGCGGTTCCATTGCCAGACCCGTGTCATCACGGCGTCTTCCAGTTCTCCCAATTGGCGGGGCACAATGTCACTTTAGTGCCAGATGCCTGGAATGCCTGGTTATTTGCGCAGCAAAAAGGCGCACGACCCCTGAGGAGCCGTGCGCCCTTCGGGTACTGCGAGGTGCGGGGAGTCAGACGCCGTCGGTACGCGGGGCCTGCTGGACGGACTCGGCGCGGCCGATCGCCAGGTCCACGACCGCGTCCTCCTTGGCCTTGTTGGGACCGCCCTGGCTCTTGACGATCGTCACGACGAGGCCGATGAAGAAGACGGCCATCACCACGGGGGGCACGAGCGCGGATACGTAGTCCATGACGTCCAGAGTAGCGAGGCCGGTACGGACTTCCGCGCGCCCCCTCCGCGTCGGGGTGCCGCAGCTGTCGTCGTTCGCCCGCCAGGGGTTACGGGACACCCCTTACGGCCTGGTGCACGCCGTCAGCCCGCGGCCCACTCCTGCCGCGGCGGGGCGGGCTTGCGGGGCGGGAAGACCTCGGAAGGCTTGGGCGCCGGGCGCTCGGACGGCGGGACCGGCCGGGGCGGGGCCGCCGGGGTCTTGGGCCGTTCGGGTTCGGCGTCGGCCGCCCGGCCGCCGGGCAGGGCCAGCAGTCGACTGCGGGGCGCCGGGGCCGTCGCCGGCGTGGCACGTCCGGCCAGGCGGGCCCGCACCGAGCGCTCCGCGAGCATCTGACAGCGCTCCAGGAGCGCCGCGGCCACCGGTCTGTGACGCAGGGCCCGCAGCGCGGCCAGGTCGTCGGGACGAGGGTCGTATCCGCCCGCCAGGGCGTCCTGGAGCAGCTCCAGATAGCCGCTGACGGAGCCGGGGAGGGCGTTGCGGTAGCGGACGAGGTCGGCGAGGAGGAACGTGCGCAGTCGTCCCGCCTCGCCGACCGCCTCGTCCACGGCGCCCGCCAGCCGCAGGCAGTCCTGGACGTCCTCGTCGGGCAGGGGCTTGGGTTGAAGGGCGATGGCGAGGGCACGTCGGAGCACCCGCAGCTCGTCCGCGCTGAACGCCATACCGCCGCGTGATCCGTAAGGCGTGGGCATGACGCGACAATACGTGCTAAATGGACAAAATCCTCTTAGCTGGCCGTCGGCGGCGCGGCGTCGGCCCCGCCCCGCCCGACCGTTCCCGCAGGTACACCCCGCATCCGCTACATCCGGGACACATTCCGCTCGTACACCAGGCGCAGCCCGATGAGAGTGAGCCAGGGCTCGTGCTCGTCGATGACGGAGGACTCGCCCAACACCATCGGCGCAAGGCCGCCCGTCGCGATGACGGTGACGTCGTCGGGGTCGGCCGCCAGTTCCTTCTTCATCCGCGCGACGACACCGTCGACCTGGCCGGCGAAGCCGTAGATGATCCCCGACTGCATCGCCTCGACCGTGTTCTTGCCGATCACGCTGCGCGGCCGGGCCAGTTCGATCTTGCGGAGCTGGGCGCCCTTGACTCCCAGCGCCTCGACCGAGATCTCGATGCCGGGGGCGATCACACCGCCGGTGTACTCGCCCCGGGCCGAGACCGCGTCGAAGGTCGTGGCCGTACCGAAGTCGACGACGATCGCCGGACCGCCGTACAGGTCGACGGCGGCGACCGCGTTGATGATGCGGTCCGCGCCGACCTCCTTCGGGTTGTCCATCAGGATCGGCACCCCGGTCTTGATGCCCGGCTCGACGAGGACCGCGGGGACGTCGCCGTAGTAGCGGCGGGTCACCTCGCGCAGCTCGTGCAGGACGGCCGGGACCGTGGAGCAGATCGCGATGCCCTCGATGCCGTCGCCCAGCTCCTCGCCGAGCAGCGGGTGCATGCCCATCAGCCCCTGGAGCAGTACCGCGAGTTCGTCCGCGGTGCGGCGGGCGTCGGTGGAGATCCGCCAGTGCTCGACGATCTCCTCACCGTCGAACAGGCCGAGCACGGTGTGGGTGTTGCCGACGTCGATGGTGAGCAGCATCAGACGCCGGCCTCGTCGGTGTCGCGGAAGTCCAGGCCGATGTCGAGGATCGGCGAGGAGTGGGTGAGCGCGCCGACGGCCAGGTAGTCGACGCCTGCCTCCGCGTAGGCGCGCGCGGTGTCGAGGGAGAGCCGGCCGGAGGACTCCAGGACCGCGCGGCCACCGACCAGGGCGACCGCCTCGGCCGTCTGCAGCGGGGTGAAGTTGTCCAGCAGGATCAGATCGGCGCCCGCGTCGATGACCTCGCGTACCTGCTGCAGGGTGTCGACCTCGACCTCGATCGGAACGTCCGGGAACTCGTCCCGTACCCGCTTGAAGGCCTCGGCCACACCGCCCGCCGCGACCACGTGGTTGTCCTTGACCAGCGCCGCGTCCGACAGCGACATGCGGTGGTTGACGCCGCCGCCGCAGCGCACCGCGTACTTCTCCAGGGCGCGCAGGCCCGGCGTGGTCTTGCGGGTGTCGCGGACCTCGGCCTTCGTGCCTTCGAGCACATCGGCCCAGGCACGGGTGGCGGTCGCGATGCCGGAGAGCCTGCAGAGCAGGTTGAGCGCGCTGCGCTCGCCGGTGAGCAGGTCGCGGGTGCGGGTGGTGACGGTCAGCAGCTTCTGGCCGGGGGCGACGCGGTCGCCGTCCTCGACGTGGCGCTCGACCGCGAACTCGTCCGTGCAGACGATGGAAAGGACGGCCTCGGCGATGCGCAGCCCCGCCACCACGCCCGCCTCCCGGGCGGTGAAGTCGCCGGTGGCCACCGCGTCCTCGGAGACGGTCGCGACGGTGGTGACGTCGACACCGCCGTCGAGGTCCTCCTCGATGGCCACATGCGCGACGTCCTCGACCTGGACCGGGTCCAGGCCGACGTCGGCGAGGAGCTGGGCGAGGTCGGGGTCGAGGCCGCACTCCAGCGGGTCGAGCTCGTAGAGCTCGTCCCCGCCGCAGCCGCAGCCGTCCCCGCAGCCGCCCGCGGACGGTGCGGGCGCGCCGATCTGGATCAGCGGTACGTCCACGGGTGTCGGGCGCGGATTCTCTTCGGGCGTGCTCACGGTTACGGCTCCTCGGTGACGTCGGCGGGGTGGGTCGGGGGTGCTGCTGCGCAGTCTGGTGCCTGCGTGGGACGTACGGGCCCGAATGCCTCGGTCTCCGTCCGACGGAGGACCGGTTGACGCTCCGGGGTGAGCCGGACGACGAGGTGACGGCGCCAGTTCTCGTCGTCGCGCTCGGGCCGGTCCTCGCGCCAGTGGCAGCCACGGGTCTCCTCGCGCCGACGGGCGGCGGCGACCAGGACGCGCGAGACGAGCAGCAGGTTGGTGGCCTCCCACGCCTCGACCCCGGGTACCGCGACCTTGGGCTCGGTCGCCTCGGCAGCACGGGCGGCGCCCTCGTGCAGAGCCTCCAGCTCCTCGGCGGCGGCGGCCAGGCTCTCGGCGGAGCGGAGGACTCCGGCGCCCCGGGTCATGATCCGCTGGATCGTGGTGCGTGCCTCGGGCGCGAGCAGCGGCGAGGGATCGGGCAGGGCGTCGGTCGTCGGGGCGCCCGCGCGGGGGCGGTCCTCGACGATGTCGGCGGCGATGCGCTCGGCGAAGACGAGCCCCTCCAGGAGGGAGTTGGACGCCAGCCGGTTCGCGCCGTGCACGCCGGTGCAGGCGACCTCGCCGCAGGCGTACAGGCCGGGCACCGTCGTACGTCCCCGCAGGTCGGTGCGGATGCCGCCGGAGGCGTAGTGCGCGGCGGGCGCGACCGGGACGGGTTCGGTGACCGGGTCGATGCCGTGGGCGCGGCAGGCCGCCAGGATCGTGGGGAAGCGCTGCTCCCACATCTCGGCGCCGAAGTGCCGGGCGTCGAGATACATGTGCTCGGTGCCGTGCAGCTGCATCCGACGGGTGATGGCCTTGGCGACGATGTCGCGCGGGGCCAGTTCCGCCAGTTCGTGCTGGTCGGCCATGAAGCGCGTGCCGGACGCGTCGACCAGGTGGGCGCCCTCGCCCCGTACCGCCTCCGACACCAGGGGCTGCTGGCCCTCGGAGTCGGCGCCGAGGAAGAGGACCGTCGGGTGGAACTGGACGAATTCGAGGTCGGAGACCTCCGCACCGGCCCGCAGCGCCAGGGCCACGCCGTCGCCGGTGGAGACCGCCGGGTTGGTGGTGGCGGAGAACACCTGGCCCATGCCGCCGGTGGCGAGGACGACCGCGGGGGCGCGGACCGCGCCGACGCCGTCGTGCTGGCCCTCGCCCATGACATGCAGGGTGACGCCCGCGGTCCGGCCTTCGGCGTCCGTGAGCAGATCCAGGACCAGGGCGTTCTCGACGGTGTGCAGGGCGGCTTCGCGGACCGCTTCGACCAGGGTGCGGGAGATCTCGGCGCCCGTGGCGTCGCCGCCCGCGTGGGCTATGCGCCGGCGGTGGTGGCCGCCCTCGCGGGTCAGGGCGATGTCACCGCTGTCCGTCGTGTCGAAGTGGGCGCCGGTTCCGATCAGCCTGCGCACGGCGTCGGGGCCCTCGGTGACCAGGGTCCGGACCGCCGGCTCGTCGCACAGGCCCGCGCCCGCGACCAGGGTGTCGTCCAGGTGCTGCTGAGGGGTGTCGCCCTCGCCGAGGGCCGCCGCGATACCGCCCTGCGCCCAGCGGGTGGAGCCGTCGTCGAGGCGGGCCTTGGTGACGACGACGGTGGCGAGGCCCGCGGCCGCGCAGCGGAGCGCGGTGGTCAGACCGGCCACGCCGGAGCCGACGACCACGACATCGGCGTCGATGGACCAGCCGGGGGCGGGGGCGGTCAGCCGTATTCCGGTCACGTGGTGGCTCCGAAGGTCAGCGGGATGTTGTCGATGAGGCGGGTCTTGCCGACCTTCGCGGCGATGGCGAGGATCGCGTCACCGGTGGTGCGGTCGTCGGGGATCTCGGTGAAGTCGGCCGGGTCCACGAGCGCGAGGTAGTCGAGGGCGAGCGGCGGCTGTTCGGCGGCCGCGTCCTCCAGGATCAACTGCGCCGCGGCGCGTACCGCGGCGGGTCCGTCCACGGGGCGGGCCAGGGCCACCGCCTGGGTGTCGGCCGCCGCTCGGGTCTCGCCGAGCGCGGTGAGGGCGGCGGCCCGGCCGGTGGTCGCCGCGGTGGTCTGCGCGCGGGCGTGCAGCGCCTGCTGGGCGGCGAGCCTGTCCCGCGCCGCGAACAGGGCCCGGGACAGGGCGAGGGCGGTGTGCCGTTCCTCGGCGTCCAGGAAGCGGTTGCGGCTGGAGAGCGCGAGGCCGTCCGGTTCGCGGACCGTCTCCACGCCGACGATCTCGACCGGGAAGTTCAGATCGCGCACCATGCGGCGGATCAGCGCGAGCTGCTGGGCGTCCTTCTGCCCGTAGAAGGCGGCATCGGGCCGGGTGAGGTGCAGGAGCTTGGCGACGACGGTGAGCATGCCGTCGAAGTGCCCGGGGCGGAACGCCCCTTCCAGGCGCTCGCCCATGGGCCCCGCCGAGATCCGGACCTGCGGCTCGCCGCCGGGGTAGACCTCCTCGACGGACGGTGCGAAGACCGCGTCCGCCCCGGCGGCGCCCGCCACGGCGAGATCGGCTTCGAGGGTACGGGGGTAGCGCTCCAGGTCGGCGGCCTCGCCGAACTGGAGCGGATTGACGAAGACGGTGACGACGACCTGCCCGTCCGGGCCCGCGGCCGCGCGTGCGGTACGGATCAGGGTGGCGTGGCCCTCGTGCAGGGCGCCCATGGTCATGACGACCGCCCGCGGTCCCTTGCGGGGCGCGAACGCGGCGAGTTCGGCGGCCGTGCGGAGCAGGGGGGCCGCCGGGGCGGTACCGGGTGCACGGGTCGGGGCGCCGGGCGTGTGCGACGTGCCGGGCCTGCCGGTCGTGTGGGTCATCGGGGCTCCTGTGATCCGGTGCCGCCCGTGGTTCCGGTGCCGTCGGCGAGGACGCCGAGCAGGTCCTCGGCCAGCTCCGGCTTGAGCATGCCGTGGGCGAGTGCGCGGTCGGCGGTGGCGCGGGCCATCGCGACGTAGCCGGCCACGGCCTGCGGAGCGTGCTCGCGCAGCTCGCCGATGTGCGCCGCGACGGTGCCGCCGTCGCCGCGGGCCACGGGGCCGGTCAGGGCCGCGTCGCCGGAGCGCAGCGCGTTGTCGAGCGCGGCGCCGAGGAGGGGGCCGAGCATCCGGTCGGGGGCGGCGACCCCGGCCGTACGCAACAGCTCCATCGACTGGGCGACCAGGGTGACCAGGTGGTTCGCGCCGAGGGCGAGCGCCGCGTGGTAGAGCGGGCGGGACTCCTCCGCGATCCATTCGGGCTCGCCGCCCATCTCGATGACCAGCGCCTCGGCGGCGAGCCGCAGCTCCTCGGGGGCGGTCACGCCGAAGGAGCAGCCGGCCAGCCGCTGGACGTCGACGGAGGTGCCGGTGAACGTCATCGCCGGGTGCAGGGCGAGCGGCAGGGCACCGGCCCGCAGCGCCGGGTCCAGCACCCTCGTCCCGTACCGCCCGGACGTGTGGACGATCAGCTGTCCGGGCCGTACCGCGCCGGTCTCGGCGAGGCCCTCGACCAGGCCGGGCAGGGCGTCGTCGGGGACGGTCAGCAGCACCAGCTCGGCACGCGCGAGGACCTCGGCGGGCGGCACCAGCGGTACGTCGGGGAGGAGGGCGGCCGCCCTGCGCACGGACGCGTCGGAGACGCCCGACACGGCGACCGGTCGGTGCCCGGCGAGCTGCAGGGACGCGGCGAGGGCGGGGCCGACGCGGCCCGCGCCCACGACGCCGACCGTGAGGCGGGCGGGGCGGTCCCTCGCGTCGAGGGGCTCCTTGGGGGCTGTTGCATTCACGCGGCGGTGGCCTTCCGTTCCAGTCCGCGGGGGGTACCGGACGATTCCTCTGCATGCTACGCCAGCGTTTCGTCCGGGTTCCCGGCTGTCCACAGCCTGTGGGAAACGTCCGGCGCGGCAGGGCCCGGCGCCTGGTGGGCCCGGAATTCGTTCAGGTGCGAGCCGCACTCTGCGTGATGATCGTCCCATGACAGACACGCCGGACACGGATCAGCAGGTACGACAGGCGCGGGGCGGGGCACGGGACGGCACGGAGCAGGCCGGGCAGGCCGGGCAAGCCGGGCAGGCCGGGCAAGCCGGGCAGGCCGGGCAGGCCGGGCAGGCCGGGCAGGCCGCGGATGCTCCGGCGCACGAGCCGGAGCCGTCGCGGGAGGAGGCACAGCGGCTGCGCAGGCTGAGCGCCTGGCGCGCGGCCGAGCGGGTCCTGATCAGGCCGCCCATGCACCTTCCGCTCGGTGAGCGGCTGGCCGCGCTGGCGGCGGGAGCCGGATCGGTCACCGATCCGGACCGTCCCGCGGACATCTACGGCGACGGGGTCGTCGCCGAGCTGGAGGGGCGGATCGCCGGCCTGCTGGGCATGGAGGCCGCCGCGTTCTTCCCGACCGGGACGATGGCGCAGCAGGTCGCGCTGCGGTGCTGGGCCGGGCGGACCGGCGATCCCACGGTGGCACTGCACCCCCTGGCCCACCCCGAGGTGCACGAGCGCGGCGCGCTGGGGGCGGTGAGCGGGCTGCGTACCGTCCATCCGACGTCCGAGCCCCGGCTGCCCACGGCGCGGGAGATCCAGGACTTCGCCGAGCCGTTCGGCACGCTGATGCTGGAGCTGCCGTTGCGCGACGCCGGTTTCGTCCTGCCGACGTGGGAGGAGCTGGAGGCCGTGGTGGCGGCGGCCCGGGAACGCGATGCGGTGGTGCACTTCGACGGCGCGCGACTGTGGGAATGCGCCCCCCACTTCGGGCGGGAACTGCCGGAGATCGCGGCGCTCGCCGACAGCGTGTACGTCTCGTTCTACAAGACCCTGGGCGGAATCTCCGGGGCCGCGCTGGCCGGGCCCGAATCGCTGATCGAGGAGGCCCGAACCTGGCGCCACCGGTACGGCGGGCAGCTCTTCCAGCAGTTCCCGGCAGCGCTCGCCGCTTTGATCGGCCTGGACCGGGAGCTGCCGAGCCTGCCGTCGTACGTGACACAGGCCAAGGTGGTGGCCGCGGCGCTGGCCGAGGGCCTGTCGGCGGCCGGTGCCGGGTGGTTCCGGGTGCATCCCGAACCCCCGCACACGCATCAGTTCCAGGTGTGGCTGCCGTACGAGGCGGAAGTCCTGACGGAGGCGGCGGTGCGGCAGGCCGAGGAGACGGGCGTGGCACTCTTCCGTAACTGGTACCCGGCGGCTGCCGGGCCGCCCGGGGTGTCGTTCACCGAGGTCACGGTGGGACGCGAAGGCCTGGAGTGGACGGCGCAGGAGGTACGGGAGGCAGTGACGGAGTTCGTGAAGCGGCTGGCCTGACGGGAGGCAGCCGCGCCGATCGAGTGGCCGGACACGTCTGCCCCAGGGGCGCCGCCCGGACGGTTCGGTCCTCAGACGCCGCACCGGCCGGGGGCACCGGCTCGGTGGCGTCGGGTGAACAGCGCCCGTAGCGCCGTCCGCCACCGGCGGCGCGCCGGGCGGCCCGCGATCACCAGGTCGAAGCGGCGTCGGTCGCGTGCCTCGCGCACCACCCCCCAGTCGTGCCGTCCCGGCAGTGGCGGCGGCAGCTCACCTCGCCGAGCCGCCCGGTAGCTGTCGAACATGTGCTGCTGAATGGCGTCCATGCTCTCAGCGTGGGCCGGGCCCGGCCGGTCCGGCCGACCGATTGACGACCACCGTCAAATGGCACGTGAGCTTCCGCGCGCACCCCGCACCATGGAGGGGTGAGCGTGCACATCGACATCGCCGGGCTGGCGCCCGAGAGCATCGTCTTCGAGACCTCCCCCCTCGCCGAGCTGGGGCTCGCCCTGCATGCCCTCTCCGAACCCGGACACCACCCGGGGCTGCACGGCTGGGCGACGGCGACCGCCAGCGCGCTGGAACCCGACCTCGCCGACCGGCTGCACGAGGCCGAGTTCCTCTGGCGCAACACGTTCTCGGACGTCTTCCTGCCGTTCGCCGGAGTCCGTGGCGGCAACGGCAGGGCGGGCGCGAACCTCGCCGAGGACCTGGACATCCTCGACCGGCTGGACGACGAGCGGTTCGTCGCCGCCGCCCTGGAGTTCACCTGCTCCAGCCTGTACGGGCTAGGCGCGCCCTCCCCGCTCTGCGACGCGACGATGCGCGCCCGCGCCCTGGACATGGCGGCGGCGCGCGGCCCCCAACAGGTGGAGTTCACCCAGCAACTGCTGGCCGACCCCGCCCCCCTGCGCCGCTGGATCCGCCGCCTGTTCGAGGACTGTGACCAGGCGTTCTTCTCCGACACCTGGCGAAGGGTGCAGGTCCAGCTGGTCGCCGACGCCCGGCACAAGACGGATCTGCTGCGCCGCAAGGGGCTCCGCGAGGCGATAGGCGCGGTGTCCACGGCACTCTCGCTCGACGAGGCCGGGACCCGGATCAGCGCCGACAAGCTCACCGAGGGCCGGGCCGATGCCGTCGACCCGGCTGTCGGCCGCCCCGGACTCACCCTCGTCCCGTCCGCCTTCGGCTGGCCGCACCTGAACCTGCTGCACGCGCCGGGCTGGCGCCCGGTGATCCACTACCCGGTGCACCGCCCCGAGCTGTCCTCCCCCTCCTCCGTGGAACTGCTCCAGCTGCGCATGGAGGCGCTGGCCCACCCGATGCGGATGCGCCTGTGCCGTCATCTCGCCCGGTCCGCGTACACGACCGGCGAACTCGCCGACACGTACGGCATCACGGCGCCCGAGGTCTCCCGGCATCTCGCGGCGCTCAAGAAGGCGGGCCTGGTCACCACCAGGCGGCGCGGCCGGTACGTCCAGCACCAGCTGGACCTGACCGTGGTGGCCCGGCTCGGCAGCGACTTCCTGGAGGGCATCCTGCGCTGAGCCGGGGGCCGGGTTCAGCCCGCCCCGCCCCCGCCTGCCCTGACCAGCCCCGTCTCGTACGCGAGGACGACGACCTGCACCCGGTCACGCAGGTTCAGTTTGGTGAGGATGCGGCCCACGTGCGTCTTCACGGTCGCCTCGGAGAGCACCAGGCGGGCCGCGATCTCGCCGTTCGACAGCCCCTGCGCGACCAGCAGCATCACTTCGCGTTCGCGTTCGGTGAGCTTGGCGATGCCCTTGTGCTGCGGTTCGCTGTTGCCGCTCGGCAGCATCGGTGAGAAGCGGTCGAGCAGTCGGCGGGTGGTGGACGGGGCGACCACGGCGTCACCGCTGTGCACGGAGCGGATCGCGGCGAGCAGTTCGGCCGGCGGCACGTCCTTGAGCATGAAGCCGCTGGCCCCGGCCTTCAGCCCGGAGAAGGCGTACTCGTCGAGGTCGAACGTGGTCAGGATGAGCACCTTGGGCGCACCGGGCTGCGCGCAGATGCGCCGGGTGGCCTCGACCCCGTCGAGCCTCGGCATCCGGACGTCCATCAGCACCACGTCGACGGCGGTGGAGCGCAGGATCTCGATCGCCTCCGCGCCGTCGCCGGCCTCGGCCACGACCTCCATGTCCGGCTGGGCGGCAAGCACCATCCGGAAGCCGGTGCGCAGCAGCACCTGGTCGTCGACGAGCATCACGCGGATGGCCATGAGGTGTCCTGTCTCCTGTCTGTCCTGCTGTCTGTCCCGCAAGGATCCGAAGTTCTAGTGGGCCGGCTTGAGCGGCAGCAGTGCGCTGATCCGGAACCCGCCGCCGGGACGCGGCCCGGCGTCCAGCGTGCCGCCGACCATGCCCACCCGCTCGCGCATACCGATCATCCCGTGGCCCGCGCCGTCGGCGCCGCCGTCCTCGTACATCTCGTGCGCCGCGCCCCGCCCGTCGTCCTCGACCAGCAGTCCGAGGCCGTCGTCGAAGTAGACCAGCCGCACACTGGCCCCGGCGTCCGGACCGCCGTGCTTGCGGGTGTTGGTCAGAGCCTCCTGCACGATGCGGTACGCGGTCAGCTCCACCCCGCTGGGCAGCGGGCGGGGCGTGCCCTCGATCTTGAAGTCGACGGCCAGGCCGGTCTGCCTGACCTGCTCGACGAGGTCCTCGATCTGTTCGACGTCGGGCTGCGGGACGTACTCCCCGCTCTCCTTGGCGTCCCCGGTCCGCAACACCCCGAGCAGCCGCCGCATCTCGGCGAGCGCCTGCCTGCCGGTACTGGAGATGGTCTCCAGTGCCTGCCGGGCCTGGTCGGGGGCCGCCTCCATGACGTACGCCGCGCCGTCCGCCTGCACCACCATCACCGAGACATTGTGCGCGACGACGTCGTGGAGCTCGCGGGCGATCCGGGCCCGCTCGGCGGCCACCGCGACCTTCGACTGCGCCTCGCGCTCCCGCTCCAGCCGGGCCGCGCGCTCCTCCAGCTGGTCGAAGTACGCCCGCCGGGTGCGCATCGAGTCGCCGAGCACCCAGGCGAGCACGAACGGCACGGTCATCACGACGACGACGAAGGCCTGCTGCAGCCAACCGGTCTGGGGCACGTCCTGCGGCCACCGCAGCTGGGCGACAGTGGCCGCGCTCAGGCTGCAGACCAGCGCGAGCCGGGACGCCCAGCGCTGCCCGACGGTGGCCACGGTGAAGACGATCACCAGCATCGCGAAGTTCACGACACCCGGCTTGACCCCGAACACCACTTGCACGACGCCCATCGCCACGGCGAGCAGCAGCATCTTCTCCGGCGCACGCCGACGCAGCGCGACGACGGTGCAGAGGCCGATGACGACCGGCACGGCAGGCAGCCGCTCACTGCCGCGGCCGGGATCCGCCACCATGGACAGGCCGGAGAGCCCGAGGAGGAAGACAGCCCAGCAGCTGTCGACGCCCGTCGGGTGTCTGCGGATGAAGTCGTAGAGGCGCTGCACGTAACCCAGCGTAGGGACAGGCGGTGGGTGCATGGGTCAGCCGAAGGGCCGATCCAGCTCCTGGGACCGTACTCCCCAAGGTGGAGACTTGGGAACGTGACGGATGAGTGGCGTGGGTGGCGGGAGGCGGCAGAGGCCGCTTTGTACGGAGACGGGGGGTTCTACCGGAGCCCCGAGGGGCCGGCGGGCCACTTCCGCACCTCCGTCCACGCGTCTTCGCTGTTCGCCTCGGCCGTCGCCCGGCTGCTGGTCAAAACGGCGCGGGAGCTGGACACCGGCTCGGTGGATCTGGTGGACCTGGGCGCGGGGCGGGGCGAACTGCTGACGGGGGTGCTGGCCGCGCTTCCGGCCGCTGGGGCCGGTGACCTGGACGTGCGGGCGTACGCCGTGGAGCTCGCCGCGCGCCCGGCCGGTCTGGATCCCCGGATCGAGTGGTGCGCCGAACCCCCACGGGGAACGTACGGTCTGCTGTTCGCCAACGAATGGCTGGACAACGTCCCCACCGAGGTCGTCGAGACCGACGAGGACGGCGTCGACCGGTACGTCCTGGTGCGGACGGCGGACGGTGCGGAACGGCTGGGCGATCCGGTGACCGGGGCGGATGCCGAGTGGCTGCGCCGCTGGTGGCCGTCGGCCGGGCCGGGTGGCCGGGCGGAGATCGGCCGCCCGCGCGACGAGGCCTGGGCGGGGGCGGTGGCCTCGCTGGCCGGGGGCCTCGCAGTGGCGGTGGACTACGCCCACGCACGGGAGGCGCGACCGCCCTTCGGCACACTGACCGGCTTCCGGTCCGGCCGCGAGGTGCGACCGGTGCCGGACGGCAGCTGCGACCTCACCTCGCACGTGGCACTGGACGCGTGCGCCGCGGCGGCCGGGGCCGACGCACCGCCCGAGGTGCTGACGCAGCGCGAGGCGCTGCGCCGCCTCGGCGTCGACGGCGGGCGCCCCCCGCTGTCCCTGGCGTCGGCCGACCCGGCCGGATACGTACGGGCCCTCGCCTCGGCGGGCGAGGCGGCGGAACTGACGGCCCTGGGCGGCCTCGGCGACTTCGGCTGGCTGATACAGCGCAAGGACGGCCCCGCCGGGGTCCGAGGGCCTGTCGGGTGACCTCCGACCGGCTCTTGAGGCGCGGGTCCGGGACGGAGTCCCGGTTCCGGGAAGGGGCGGACGGGGGAACGGTCGCGCACCCCCCACCCCGCACCGCCCATCACCCCACCGCTCAAGGAATACTGGCCGTATGACGGAGACGACAGTCGGCATCGGCGGCGCGGCGGAGAGCACCGACATGGTGCTCAACATCGGCCCCCAGCACCCCTCCACCCACGGCGTGCTCCGTCTGCGCATCGTCCTGGACGGCGAACGCATCCAGCACGCCGAACCGGTCATCGGCTACATGCACCGGGGCGCGGAGAAGCTGTTCGAGGCCCGCGACTACCGGCAGATCGTGATGCTCGCCAACCGCCACGACTGGCTGTCGGCGTTCTCCAACGAGCTGGGTGTCGTGATGGCCGTCGAGCGCATGCTCGGCATGGAGGTCCCGGAGCGCGCGGTCTGGACGCGCACCCTGCTCGCCGAGCTGAACCGGGTCCTGAACCATCTGATGTTCCTCGGCTCGTACCCGCTCGAACTCGGCGGGATCACTCCGGTGTTCTACGCGTTCCGTGAGCGGGAGGAACTCCAGGCCGTGATGGAGGAGGTCTCCGGCGGCCGGATGCACTACATGTTCAACCGGGTCGGCGGCCTCAAGGAGGACCTCCCCGCGGGCTGGCTCGGCCGTGCCCGGGACGCCGTCGCCTCGGTCCGCTCCCGGATGGACGTGTACGACGACCTGGTGCTCGGCAACGAGATCTTCCGGGGCCGTACCCGCGGTGTGGGCGTGCTGTCCGCCGCGACCGTCCACGCGTACGGGGTGTCCGGGCCGATCGCCCGCGCCTCGGGGGTCGACTTCGATCTGCGGCGCGACGAGCCGTATCTCGCGTACGGGGAGCTCCAGGACACGCTCCGGGTCGTCACCCGGACCGAGGGCGACTGCCTGGCCCGCTTCGAGTGCCTGCTGGAGCAGACGCACAACGCCCTCGATCTCGCGGACGCCTGCCTGGACCGGATGGCCGGCCTGGCACCCGGTCCGATCAACCAGCGGCTGCCCAAGGTCCTGAAGGCCCCCGAGGGCCACACCTACGCCTGGACCGAGAACCCGCTCGGCATCAACGGCTACTACCTGGTGTCCAAGGGCGAGAAGACCCCGTACCGGCTGAAGCTCCGCTCCGCCTCGTACAACAACATCCAGGCACTCACCGAGCTGCTGCCGGGCACCTTGGTCGCCGACATGGTGGCGATCCTGGGCTCGCTCTTCTTCGTCGTCGGCGACATCGACAAGTAGGCCGCCCGCAGGACGGCCCGTGCCGGGGTCTTCCGTCCGGATCGGGCCCGATCGGCGACCGGGGCACGGGCCCGGCCGGATCCGGACGAGAGGCCCTACGAGATGGCGCTGCGCAGCTGCACCACGTCCAGCTGTTCGGTCTCGTCGTGCGCGGTCAGGTCGATGACCTTGCCGACGGCCCGGTTCTCGGCCGATCCCGTGCGGTGCGCGGCCAGCGCCTCCTCGCCCACGACGTCCGCGAGGTCCTCGTTCTGCACGGACTCGATCGCGGCGCGCGCCTTCTGCGTTCCGAAGAAGTCGAAGCTGCCCTGCGGCACCGGCTGGCGCCGGGGGGCCGCGTACGGAGCGACCGTGCTGGCGACCGGCACGGTGCGGGCCGCGGGCAGCGCGGCGGACGGCCGGGACGCGGGAAGGGCGGCCGGCGGACGGAGGTGCCGCGCGTCCGACGGGTCCGCGGCGACCGCGTGCTTCCCCTGCCGCTCCTCCGCCTCCCGGGCGCGCTCCGCGAGATCGCGCTTCCTGGCCTGCTCGGCGGTGCGGCGCGCCTCCTGGAGGGCCCCGTTGCGCGAGAGGTCCTCCAGCGCCTGGGCGGCACGCAGGTAGGCGGCCGGTGTCGGTGTGCTGCGCGCGGCGGGCAGTTCCCGGGGCGCGGCGGCTTCGAGCGCGAGCTGCCTGCGGCCCTCCAGCGCGCTGGCCCGCCCGGTCTCGGCGTTGGCGTACCGACGCAGCAGCGCGGCGTGCTCACCACGCAGGTTGGCGAGCTCCACGCGCTTGCGGCGCAGCTTCGTCTCCAGCCGTACGCGCAGCTCCCGCGACTCCTCCAGGTCCGCCTCCAGCTCGGCCACGCGCTCCTCGGCCCGCCACTCGTCCCCGGCGCGGGCGCGCGTCAGCTCCGCGACGCGACGGCCCGCTTCCCGGTCCCAGCTGCGCATCAGATACGCACCGGTCACGGCAGCGGCCGCCGCGGCGGCCACCAGACCGCGCAGGACCAGGGGCTCGGCGAGCAGCCAGGCGCCCCCGGCACAGAGGACCGAGACTCCGACGACGGCCGAAGACGGAAGGATTCTGTGCAGAGGTGGCGAATGGCGATGACGTCCACGTGGCATGGCCTGAAATTTACCGTGTGTAGGAGGCACTTGGGGAGCCGCCCGCCAATCTGTTCCCGGCCGGTTACCTGACGGCCCCCCAATCCTCCCGATCCCTACTTCTTGATGAGGCCCTTCGACCGCAGATAGTCCTTGGCCACATCGGCGGGCTTTGCGCGCTCCGCGTCGACCTTGCGGTTCAGTTCCGCCAGATCCTGGGTGGTGAGGGCCTTGGTGAGCTTGCCGAGCGCGTCGGCGACATCCTGGGAACCCGCGTCCTCGGCATTGACGACCGGCAGAACGTTGTCCGCGTTCTGAAGCTTCTTGTCGTCCTCCAGAAACACCAGTCCATAGCTGTCCAGCACCGCGTCCGTGGTGGTGGTGAGAACCAACTGGTCCTTGCCGTCCTTGACCGCCTGCTTGGACTGCGGCGTACCGACTCCCTTGGGGTCGATACCGGTGACATTGACGCCGTACGTCTTCTTCAGACCCGGCGCGCAGAACGGCCGCACCTCGCACTCGTCACCCGCCGCGATCTTCACTTCGGCCTTCGACCTGCCGAGATCCGAAAGGGACTTGAGCTTGTGCTCGGCGGCGAATTCCTTCGTCACCGCGAAGGTGTTCTGGTCGACGGCCCCGCCGGCCGGGAGCACCTTCAGTCCGCGCGGGGTGGCGAGCTTCTCCAGCGCCGCGACCGTGGCGGCCACGTCACCGGAGGCGACCGGCTTCTTCTCGGCCTGCTTCGCGCCGTTCACCTTGGCATTCAGGAATTCCGCGATCGTCGCGGCATATTCGGGGACGACATCGATCTCGCCCTTCTCCAGGGACGGTTCGTACAGTTCCCGGTTGGCCACCGTGGTGATCGAGGTGCTGTATCCGGCATCGCCCAGGATGTGCGCGTACAGCTCCGCGAGCACCTTGGACTCGGTGAAGGACGCCGCGCCGACGACGAGCGACCCCTTCTTCCCCGAGCCGCCGCCGGAGTCGCCGGAGGACGCCGAGCCCCCCTTGTCCTTCTCCAGGCTGTCGCCGCCGCAGGCGGCGAGCGAGCCGGCCAGCGCGACCATGCCGATGACCGCACCCGCTATGCGCGAGGTCTTGCTCATGAGTTGTCTCCGTCCACAGCAACAAGGATGGTTCGAGAAGGGGTCCCGGGACCGGGAGAGATCGCCGGGGCGTCGGGCACGTGAGGGCGCGGGCCCGACGGATGGTCGCGACGGACGGGCGTGGGGGCCGTCATGCCGTCCCGCGACGGCGGCGCAGCGGTGACAGCATCCGGTCCAGGGCCACCAGCACCGCCTCCACCAGCAGAGCGAGCACGGCGACGAGCAGCGCCCCCGCGACCACCTGCGGTGTGTTGTACGTGTTGAACCCCGCGGTGATGATCCGGCCGAGACCGCCCTGCCCGACCATCGCGGCGATCGTCGCGGTGGCGACCACCTGGACCGCGGCCGAGCGCAGCCCGGTCATGATCATCGGGTAGGCCAGCGGCAGCTCGACCTGTACGAAGAGCTGTCCCCCGGACATGCCCATGCCCCGCGCCGCCTCGGTCACCGACCGGTCGACCTCCGTCATCCCGACGTAGGCGTTGGTGAGCAACGGCGGCACGGCGAACAGCACCAGCGCGATGACCGTCGGCACGTATCCGGCGTTGCGCAGCGGCGAGACCATGAAGAGGGCCAGCACCGCGAAGACCGGAATCGCCCGCCCCGCATTGGAGAGATTGACCGCCAGCGCGCCCCCCTTCCCGATGTGCCCGAGGTACAGCGCGATCGGCAGCGCGATGAGGCAGGCCAGGGCGAGCGCGACACCGCTGACGTACAGATGCTCGCCGAGCCGGTGCGCCGCACCGCTCTCCCCCGACCAATTGGCGCCGGTGGTGAGCCAGGTCCAGGCCTCGCCGAGAACTCCCATGGTTCAGACCGCCTTTGCCGTGGCGCCCGCGCCGGCGTGCGTGGCGCGTATGCGGGTCCAGGGGGTCAACATCCGCTGGAGACCGAGCAACAGCAGATCCGCGACGACCGCGAGCAGTACGCACAGGACCGAGGCGGTGAGCACCTGCGCCTTGAAGAAGCTGGGCAGGGCGTCCCCTATGAGGTTGCCGAGGCCGCCTCTGCCGATGATCGATCCGACCGTCGTCAGCGCGATCGTGGAGACCGTGGCGATCCGCACACCGGCCATCAACGCGGGCATGGCGAGAGGGACTTCGACCTCCCACAACAGGCGCACCGGCCCGTATCCCATGCCCTTCGCGGCTTCCTTCGCCTCCTGCGGAACCGCTTCGAGGCCGGCCAGGATGTTCCGCACGAGAATGGTCAGCGAATAGAGCACCAGGCCGGTGACGACCAGTGCCGCGGAGAGTCCGAACAGGGGCAGCAGCAGCGAGAACATGGCGAGCGAGGGCACGGTGTAGAGCACGGTGGTCAGCCCGAGCACCGGTCCGGCGAAGCGACGGCTGCGACGGGCGAGCAACGCCAGCGGAAAGGCCACCAGAAGTCCGATCGCCACCGAGACCGCGGTGATCCAGATGTGCTGGACCGTCGCATCGGTCAACTCCTGGCTGCGGGAACGGAGATACTCCCCGCAGATCCAGTCGTTCGTCACCATGCAGTTCTGTGCGGCCGCCATCCGTCCCCCACCTCCCGATTTCCGCCTCGTACCGATGTCTGGCGACCCTATCCCCGACCACTGACAATCGCCGAAGCCGTTGTATTCCAGCAACATGTCCTTCACAGAACACGCGCGACAATGGGGAACCATGATCCGTTTCGAGCACGTCACCAAGCGGTACACGGACGGCACCACCGCCGTCGACGACCTTTCCTTCGAGGTCGCCGAGGGTGAACTGGTCACGCTCGTCGGACCGTCGGGCTGCGGCAAGACGACCACCATGAAGATGGTGAACCGGCTGATCGAACCGACCGAGGGACGGATATTCCTCGACGGGGACGACATATCGGCCATCGACCCCGTTCGGCTGCGCCGTCGTATCGGCTATGTGATCCAGCAGGTGGGGCTCTTCCCGCACCGTACGATCCTGGAGAACACCGCGACCGTTCCCCATCTCCTCGGCTGGAAGCGGGGAAAGGGCCGTGAGCGCGCGGCGGAACTCCTGGACCTTGTCGGACTTGATCCTTCCGTTTATGGCGACCGCTATCCGGAACAGCTCTCCGGAGGTCAGCGCCAACGCGTGGGCGTGGCCAGGGCACTGGCCGCGGATCCGCCGGTGCTGCTGATGGACGAGCCTTTCGGCGCGGTCGACCCCGTCGTACGGGAACGACTGCAGAACGAATTCCTGAAACTCCAGGCACAGGTCCGCAAGACCGTGTTGTTCGTCACGCACGACATCGAGGAAGCGGTCCGGCTCGGTGACCGCATCGCCGTCTACGGACAGGGATCCATCGAGCAGTTCGACTCCCCGGCGACCGTGCTCGGCACGCCGGCCACTCCTTACGTCGCGGACTTCGTCGGCGCCGACCGCGGGCTCAAGCGACTCTCCGTCACCCCCATCGAGGAGGGCGACCTGGACCAGCCGCCGGTCGTCCACCTCGACGACTCCCTTGCGAGGGCGACCGAACGGCTGCGGGCCGAGGGGGCGCGCTGGGCCGTCGTCCTGGACGGCGAGGACAATCTGCACGGCTGGATCCCGGCCGACAGCCCCGTCGGCGGGACCGAGGACACGGTGCGCGCCCACGCCCGCAGGATGGAGGCGTGGCTGCCCGTCGGCGCCCCGCTCAAGCAGGCGTTCGCCACCATGCTCCAGCACGACGCCGGCTGGATCGCCGTCATCGACGAGGAGAGCACCGGCCGCTTCCTCGGCGTGCTCACCCCGGCCCGGCTCCACGAGGCGCTGCGCCGCTCGATCGACGCGGACGCCCAGGCCGTCCCGCGCACCGAGGTCGCCGTCGAGACCGTGGAGAGCCTCGCCAAGACCGCCGCACGGTGAGCCGGCCTCCGGCCCGGCCGGGCCGCTGACGCGGACCGGGCCGCCGCAGGAACCGCGACCCGCACGTTCGGCGAAGGAACCGGCCCCGTCGGGGCAGGGCCGGCACGATCGACGCAGGAACCGGCCCCGTCGGAGCGGAACCGGGCGCGGCTCAGCTCTCGCTCAGACGGCTGCTCATCCAGTCCAGCGCCGAAGGGATCTCCCGTCGCCAGGTGTTGAAGTTGTGGCCGCCGCTGTCGAGCACGATCGACGAGGCCTGGGCCGGCGCCTTCACCTTGTCGAGGAACCGCATCGTGGAGTGGTAGTTCCCCTCGCCGTGCTTGGAGGTCGTGACCAGGAAGGACGAGTCGGGCTGCGGCAGATTGTCCAGGCTCCACATCAGATCGGAGCGGTTGCGCGCGTCCTGGTCGCCGTGGAAGAGGTCACCGGTCGTCGGGTCCTCGGCCGCCTTGTAGTACGCGGAGAGCCCGGCGCTCGCGGCGAACCGGTCCGGGTGGTGGAGTCCTATCTTCAGCGCACAGTAGCCACCGGTCGAATTGCCCATGATGCCCCAGTTGCGCGCCAGCCTGCCGACCCGGTACTCGTCCGAGACCGCCCGCGGCACGTCCTTGCCCAGGAACGTCTCCGTCTGCGGACCGCCCTTTATGTCCACGCACTCGGTGTCCCTCGGCGGCGCCACCGTCGGCCGCAGCATCACCAGGATCATCGGCTGGGCCCGGCCGGCCTTCACCCGATCGTGTGCCGTCCGCGGGTACCGAAGGCCCTTCAGAAGGTTCTCCGAGACACCCGGATAGCCGGTGAGGACGACGACCGCGGGGAACTTCCGGCGGGCGAACGCGGGCTGGAAGTACTCCGGCGGCAGATACACGTACGCCGAGCTCTCGATCTTCGACTCCCGCCCCGCTATGACGACCTTGTCGATCCGCCCGTTCCTCGTGGGCAGTGAGCCGCCCGGCCCGTCCGGCCGCTGTATCCCGACCCGGACGATGTTCTTGGAGGCCAGGGCGCCGGCCGCGCGGTCCGTGACCACACCCAGCTCCTGCTTCTGGCCGAACAGGTCGGCCCAGGACCCGTAGAAGAGGAACGAGTTGTTCGCCACCAGTGCGACGGAGACGAAGACCGTCACCTGGGTCGCCAGCAACAGACCGACCCTGCCGAACACCGCGGGCACACTGCGCCGGGCCAGCCGCGGCCAGAGCCAGACCGTGGCGGCGAAGAACACCACGGCCAGCATGATGGCGGCGGCCAGGAACGCCTTGCTGGTAAGACCCATGAGGGGGTGAGCTTTCTTGTCTGGAATTTTCCGGCCGGCGGGTGAACCCCCGGCCTGGAAGCCTCGTCCTACAAGTCGCACATCGTCCGGAGCGCCACGGCCGAAGGACTCAAGAATCTCTCGCGGAACCACGGGAAGCGATGTCTGTCACGCTAGATGGGGATAAATCAGGATCGGTTCCGAGTCCCGTACGCAAGTTCGTACGCGGCCCGCGACCCGAATCCGTACCGACGCTGGTCGGTACCGCCTGCACCGTCGTCGGCCTGATCGACGTGGCCGCGGGCGTCTTCCCGCGCTTCCGGCACAGCCGGATGCACACCCTCGCCGAGGTGCTCCCCGGCGCCCTCGGCCCGTTCGCCGCAGCCCTCTCCCTGAGCGCGGGCGTCCTGCTGCTCCTCCTCGCCCACGGCCTCAAGCGACGCAAGCGGCGGGCCTGGCGGGCGGCCGCCCTCCTGCTGCCGGCCGGCGCGCTGGCGCAGTTCGCCTACCGGCACTCCGTCATCGGCACGCTCGTCTCGCTGGCGCTCTGCCTCCTGCTGGTCCGCCACCGCGGCGAATTCGCCGCGCTCCCCGATCCCCGGAGCCGCTGGCGGGCCCTGGCCAACTTCGTGCTCCTCGGAGCGGGTTCGCTGGGCCTCGGCCTGATCATCGTCAGCGTCCACCCCGGCCGTGTCGTGGGAAGCCCTAGCGTCGCCGACCGGCTCCAGCACGTGCTGTACGGGCTGTTCGGATTCGAAGGCCCCGTCGAGTACGCCGGAGTCACCTCCTCGACCGTGGCGTACTCACTCGGCGCTCTCGGCCTGCTGACCGCCGTCACCACCATCTACCTCGCCTTCCGCCCCGAGCACCCGGCCGCACGCCTCACCGAGGACGACGAGGCCCGGCTGCGCGCCCTGCTGGAGAAGCACGGCGGCCGCGACTCGCTCGGCCACTTCGCGCTCCGCCGCGACAAGGGCGTCGTCTTCTCCCCCAGCGGCAAGGCCGCCGTCTGCTACCGCGTCGTGTCCGGGGTGATGCTGGCGAGCGGCGATCCGATCGGTGACGTGGAGGCCTGGCCGGGCGCCATCGAGCGCTTCATGGACGAGGCCAAGGCCCACTCCTGGACCCCGGCCGTGATGGGCTGCAGCGAGACCGGCGGCGAGGTCTGGACCCGCGAGACCGGGCTGGACGCGCTGGAACTCGGCGACGAGGCGGTGGTGGACGTCGCGGATTTCTCGCTCGCCGGGCGCGCGATGCGCAACGTACGCCAGATGGTGAAGCGCATTGAACGACTTGGCTACGAGACACGGGTCCGGCGCGTCCGCGACATCGACGAGGCCGAACTGGCCCACATCCGGCGGGCCGCCGCCGACTGGCGCGGCACCGACAACGAGCGCGGCTTCTCCATGGCGCTCGGCCGGATCGGTGACCCGGCCGACGGGGACTGCATCATCGCCACCGCCCACAAGGCCGACGAACACACCGCCGACTCCCCGTACGGCGACCTGAAGGCCGTGCTCCACTTCGTCCCGTGGGGCGAGGACGGCATGTCCCTCGATCTGATGCGCCGCGACCGTTCCGCCGACCCCGGCATGAACGAGCTGCTGATCGTCGCAGCCCTCCAGTCCGCCCCGCAGCTCTCCGTCGAGCGCGTCTCGTTGAACTTCGCGATGTTCCGCTCGGCGCTCGCCCGCGGCGAGAAATTGGGCGCGGGACCGGTGCTGCGGACCTGGCGCGGACTGCTGATCTTTCTGTCGCGCTGGTTCCAGATCGAGTCGCTGTACAAGTTCAACGCCAAGTTCCGGCCCCGCTGGGAGCCCCGCTTCGTGGTCTACCGTGCCGCCGGCGACCTGCCCCGCATCTCCCTCGCGGCGATGCAGGCCGAGGGCTTCGTGAACCTCGCGCTGCCCCGTCCCTTCGCCCGCCGCTTCCCGCGCCGCCGGGCCCGCCCCTGCGCCCACACCCCGCCTCCGGGCCAGGAGCACCACGCCCGCGCGGCATAACAGCACGCCGTATCGGCCTACGCTGGTCGCATGAGTACGTTGCGTGGACGAGGCACGGTCCAAGGCCTGCCGGAGTGGGACCGCTGTGCGGTCATGGGTGTCGTCAATGTGACCCCGGACTCCTTCTCCGACGGGGGCCGCTGGTTCGACACCACGGCCGCGATCAAACACGGCCTCGACCTGGTCGCCGAGGGCGCCGACCTGATCGACGTCGGTGGCGAGTCGACCCGTCCGGGCGCCAGCCGGGTGGACGCGTCGGAGGAGCTGCGCCGCGTGGTCCCGGTGGTCAAGGGCCTGGCGTCCGAAGGGGTCACGGTCTCGGTGGACACCATGCGGGCCCGTGTCGCCGACGAGGCGGTCAAGGCCGGGGCCGCCCTGGTCAACGACGTCAGCGGCGGCCTCGCCGACCCCGACATGGTCCGGGTCGTCGCCGCGGCCGACGCGCCGTTCGTGGTGATGCACTGGCGCGGCTTCAGCGAGTCCATGAACAGCCGGGCGGTCTACGAGGATGTCGTCGCCGAGGTCGTCACGGAACTGCGGGAGCGGATGGACGCCGTGGTCGCGGGCGGAGTCGCCCCGGAACGGATCGTGATCGACCCCGGTCTCGGCTTCGCCAAGGAGGCCGGCCACGACCTCTCCCTGGTCGCCCACCTCGACGAACTGCGCGCCCTGGGCCGTCCGCTGCTGGTCGCCGCCTCCCGCAAACGCTTCCTCGGCCATGTGCTGGCCGGTGACGGCGCCGCGCCGCCCCCCGCGCGCGAACGCGACGCCGCCACCGCTGCGATCTCCGCGCTCTCCGCCCGCGCGGGTGCCTGGGCCGTGCGGGTCCACGAGGTCCGGGCCACGGCCGACGCCGTACGGGTGGCCCGCGCCGTCGAGGGTGCCGCATGAGCGGGCCCCGCGACGAGCACGCGGAGGCGGCCGCCGACATCGCGGCCGTCGAGCAGGCCAACACCTCGTTCTACGAGGCGATGGAGCGCGGCGACTTCGAGGAGCTATCCGGCCTCTGGCTGCCGGGCGAGGACCTCACCGTCTCCTGCGTCCACCCGGGCTGGCCGGTGCTCACCGGCCGCGGCGAGGTGCTGCGCAGTTATGCCCTGATCATGGCGAACACCGAGTACATCCAGTTCTTCCTGACCGACGTCGGGGTCTCGATGACCGGCGACACGGCACTGGTGACCTGCACCGAGAACATTCTCAGCGGCGGCCCCGCGGAGGACGGCAACGCACTCGGGCCGCTGGTCGGGCAACTCGTCGTGGCCACCAATGTGTTCCGGCGCACTCCGGACGGCTGGAAGCTCTGGTCCCATCACGGCTCGCCCGTAATGACCGAATCCGATGAGGACGAGGACGGGGAATCCCCCTCCTGACCGAGGCACCCGCCCGATGGGTGGGTTGGAATCCGGGTCCGCGGGTAGTAGCGGCTACCAGCCCCGCGAGGCCTCCCCACAGCCCCCGCGGGCGAGCACTGTCGGTGCCCGCAGGTAGATTCGAAAGAGAGCACCTCGCCGTCCGCACGCGGCCCCGTGTCTCTACGCCCTACGACAGCAGGAGTGATTCGCGTGGATCGTGTCGCGCTGCGCGGCCTCAAGGCCCGTGGACACCATGGCGTCTTCCCCCGGGAACGGGAAGAGGGTCAGACGTTCATCGTGGACCTGGTGCTCGGCCTCGACACCCGCCCCGCGGCAGCCGCCGACGACCTGACGAAGACCGTGCACTACGGCGTCGTCGCCGAGGAGGTCGTCGACGTGGTGCAGGGAGAACCGGTCGACCTGATCGAAACGCTCGCGGAGCGCATCGCCCAGCAGTGCCTCAAGCACGAAGGAGTCGAGGAGGTGGAGGTGGTGGTGCACAAGCCGGATGCGCCGATCACCGTCCCGTTCGACGATGTGACCATCACCATCACCCGGAGCCGAGTATGACTGCATTTTCTCCCAAGGGGCAGAGCGACCCGACCGTACAGCCGGTGCCCGCCTCCGTGGTCGAGCAGGTGGACGCCGCGGACATCACCCTCTCCAATCCCAAACGTGCCGTGATCTCCCTGGGCTCCAACCTCGGCAACCGCCTGGAGACCCTCCAGGGCGCCATAGACGCTCTGGAGGACACCCCCGGCCTGCGGGTCAAGGCGGTCTCCCCGGTGTACGAGACGGAGCCCTGGGGCGTCGCTCCCGGTTCTCAGCCCTCGTACTTCAACGCGGTGATCGTCGTGAAGACGACGCTTCCCCCGTCCTCGCTCCTGGAGCGCGGCCAGGCCATCGAGGAGGCCTTCGACCGGGTCCGTGAGGAACGCTGGGGCCCACGCACCATCGACGTCGACATCGTGGCGTACGCGGATGTCGTCTCCGACGACCCGGTGCTCACCCTGCCTCACCCCCGGGCCCGTGAACGGGCCTTCGTCCTCGCACCGTGGCACGACGTCGACCCCGAGGCCCAGCTGCCCGGCGCCGGCCCCGTCGCGGAGCTGCTGGCCGGTGTCGGCCGGGAGGGCGTACTGCCCCGGGCCGATCTGGAACTCCGTCTGCCCGAGTAGTCGTTAGGCTCGACGGACACGGATCACTGGCGATACGGACCGGTGGCGACACGGGCCACCGGCAGCGAAGGGCGGAGCACTCGGTGAAGCAACTACGGCTCGGGGTACTGGCCGGCCTCTTCGCCGCGGCCGGGGTGCTCTCCTGGGGCGGCGCCCGCCTCTGGGACTCCGTCGGCAGCCTGCCGAGCGTTCCCCTCGCCGCACCGATCGTGCTCGCGGTGATCGCGGTCATCCTGCTCGCCACTGCACTCTCCATCCGTTCCCGGCTGCGCGCCCAGCGCGAGCGCCGGCCGGGAGCCAAGGGCGTCGAGCCACTGATGGCGGCGCGGGCCCTCGTCTTCGGTCAGGCCAGCGCGCTGGTCGTCTCCCTGGTGTCCGGCATGTACGGGGGCACGGGCGTCTTCCTGCTCGGCTCCCTCGACATCCCCGCCCGTCGTGACCAGGCGATCTACGCGGGCTTCGCGGTGCTGGCGGGTGTCGCGGTGGTGGCCGCGGCCCTCTGGCTGGAGCGCATCTGCAAGCTCCCGGAGGACGAGGACAACGACAAGAGCTCGGCGGCCGCGTAGGGCCACCGAGCTCTCCTCCGTCGCTGTGCCGGAACTCAGCGCGCCATGATCAGGCTCATCGCCTCGGCGCGCGTCGCGGGATCACGGAGCTGCCCGCGCACCGCCGACGTCAGCGTCTTCGCACCGGGCTTGCGGATACCGCGCATCGACATGCACATGTGCTCGCACTCGATGACGACGATGACCCCGCGCGGCTCCAGGATGTCCATGAGCGAATCGGCGATCTGGGTGGTGAGCCGCTCCTGGACCTGGGGTCGCCGGGCGTAGACGTCGACCAGACGGGCCAGCTTCGAAAGGCCGGTGATCTTTCCGCTGGTCGCCGGGATGTACCCGACATGCGCGACGCCCCGGAACGGCACCAGGTGGTGCTCGCAGGTGCTGAACACCTCGATGTCCTTGACCAGCACCATCTCGTCGTGGCCGAGGTCGAACGTGGTCGTCAGAACATCCTGGGGCTCCTGGTGGAGACCCGCGAATATCTCCTTGTACGCCCGTGCCACCCGTCCCGGCGTCTCACGCAGTCCCTCACGGTCCGGGTCCTCGCCCACGGCGATGAGGAGTTCGCGAACGGCGGCCTCGGCCCGCTTCTCGTCGAACTCACCGATCGGACCCTGGCCCTCCAATGTCACCGGGTCGGTCATCTGTGCCTCGTTCCTCTGAGCTGTCACCCGCACCTACCTCCGTACGGGCGTACGAAAAAGCCGCGCCCCCACAGGCTAGAACCTGCGGAGGCGCGGCATCCATTCCGGGCCCGGTGCGGCCCCGTGACAGGGGCCACACCCGGGTTGCGGATCAGCTTTCCGGGCGCTCCTCCGGGATCACCTCGGTGGCCGGGACGGTGTCCGTGGGGACGACCGAGCCGTTCGCCGTGGTGGCGCCGTTGGTGAGGGCGAGCTCCTTCGGCGAGAGCACCGGCGGCCGCGTCGACGGGGTGCGTCGGGCTGAACCGGTCCAGGCCGGACGGGCCGGGCGCTTCACGATCGGGGCGAAGATCTCGGCGATCTCCTCCTTGCCGAGCGTCTCCTTCTCCAGGAGCTGGAGAACGAGGGCGTCCAGCACGTCGCGGTTCTCGACGAGGATCTCCCACGCGTCGTTGTGCGCGGTCTCGATGAGCTTCTTGACCTCTTCGTCGACGAGGGCCGCGACCTCTTCCGAGTAGTCGCGCTGGTGGCCCATCTCCCGGCCCACGAAGGGCTCGGTGTTGTCGCCGCCGAACTTGATCGCGCCGAGCCGCTCCGTCATGCCGTACTGCGTGACCATCGCTCGGGCCGTTGCCGTGGCCTTCTCGATGTCGTTCGCGGCACCGGTGGTCGGGTCGTGGAAGACCAGCTCCTCGGCCGCGCGCCCGCCCAGCATGTAGGCCAGCTGGTCGAGCATCTCGTTGCGCGTCGTGGAGTACTTGTCCTCCTCCGGGAGCACCATCGTGTAACCGAGGGCGCGGCCGCGGGAGAGGATCGTGATCTTGTGGACCGGGTCCGCCTGGGGGGAAGCCGCCGCGACCAGGGCGTGTCCGCCCTCGTGGTACGCGGTGATCTTCTTCTCCTTCTCGGACATGATCCGGGTCCGCTTCTGCGGGCCCGCCACGACGCGGTCGATGGCCTCGTCGAGCATCTTGTTGTCGATCAGCTTCTGATTGCCGCGCGCCGTGAGGAGCGCCGCTTCGTTCAGCACGTTCGACAGGTCGGCACCGGTGAAGCCGGGCGTACGACGGGCGACGGCGCCGAGGTCGACGTCCTTCGCGACCGGCTTGCCCTTCTGGTGCACCTTGAGGATTTCGAGACGGCCCTGCATGTCCGGCCGGTCGACCGCGATCTGCCGGTCGAAGCGGCCCGGACGCAGCAGCGCCGGGTCGAGGATGTCAGGCCGGTTCGTGGCGGCGATCAGGATGACGCCGCCCTTCACGTCGAAGCCGTCCATCTCCACGAGCAGCTGGTTCAGCGTCTGCTCGCGCTCGTCGTGGCCACCGCCCATTCCGGCACCGCGGTGCCGGCCGACGGCGTCGATCTCGTCGACGAAGACGATCGCCGGGGCGTTCGCCTTGGCCTGCTCGAAGAGGTCACGGACCCGGCTGGCACCGACACCGACGAACATCTCGACGAAGTCGGAACCGGAGATCGAGTAGAACGGGACGCCCGCCTCGCCCGCGACGGCGCGTGCGAGCAGCGTCTTGCCCGTACCGGGAGGCCCGTACAGCAGGACACCCTTGGGGATCTTGGCGCCGACGGCCTGGAACTTCGCCGGCTCCTGGAGGAACTCCTTGATCTCCTGGAGTTCCTCGACGGCCTCGTCCGACCCCGCCACATCGGCGAACGTCGTCTTCGGGGTGTCCTTGGTGATCAGCTTGGCCTTGGACTTCCCGAACTGCATGACCCGGGAGCCGCCGCCCTGCATCTGATTCATCAGGAACAGGAAGACGACCACGATCAGGACGAAGGGCAGCAGCGAGAGGAGGATCGAGATGAACGGGGACTGCTTCGACGGCGAGACGGTGTAGCCCTTGTCGATCTTGCCGCTCTCGAACTTCTGCTGCAGCGTGTCGGCCAGCTGGACACCTTGGTCGCCGATGTAGCTCGCCTGGAACTTGCTGCCGGACTCGCCCGAGAGCTTCTGGTCCTTCTTCAACTCGATCTTGATGATCTGTTCGTCACCGGTGGTCAGCTTGGCCTGCGCCACCTGGTCCTTGCTGATCGCCTGGATCACCTTGCCGGTGTCCACCGATTTGTAGCCGCCTGACGAGCCGACGACCTGCATCAACACGACCACGGCGAGGACGGCCAGCACGATCCACATGACCGGCCCACGGAAGTATCGCTTCACGTCCATCCATACGGGGCGATGACGCCCCGTCCCTCCTGCCCGTAGGTAAATGCTGCTGTGAGAAAAGACTGTTCTTCGGACGGTACCCCAGCATTGTCACCCGCGACCGCCGGGGACGTCTGTCAAAACCTGCCTTCGAATGCTCAACGGCGGGAATCCGGTGAAAGGTTCCCGGCGCCCCGTCCGGGTCGAGCCGGCCCCTGTGACCGGGAGGCGTTCAGCCGCCGTAGACGTGCGGGGCGAGCGTGCCGACGAAGGGGAGGTTGCGGTACTTCTCCGCGTAGTCCAGCCCGTATCCGACGACGAACTCGTTGGGGATGTCGAAACCGACCCACTTGCAGTCGAGCGCGACCTTGGCCGCGTCCGGCTTGCGCAGCAGGGTGCAGATCTCCAGGGACGCGGGCTCGCGCGAACCGAGGTTCGACATCAGCCAGGACAGGGTCAGGCCCGAGTCGATGATGTCCTCGACGATCAGGACGTGCTTGCCCTTGATGTCGGTGTCCAGGTCCTTGAGGATCCGGACGACTCCGGAGGACTGGGTGCCCGCACCGTACGACGAGACGGCCATCCAGTCCATGGTGACGGGGGTGGACAGCGCACGCGCCAGGTCCGCCATCACCATCACTGCGCCCTTGAGGACGCCGACGATGAGCAGGTCCTTGCCCGCGTACTCCGCGTCGATCTTCGCGGCCAGCTCGACGAGCTTCGCGTCGATCTCTTCCTTGGTGAGGAGCACCGACTGAAGGTCGGTGCCCATGTCCTTCTCGTTCACCCGCGTCTCTTTCTTTGCCTGCCGGTCCGGGGCGGTGCCCCGGCCCTGCGCGGCCGCTCGCCTGCGTGTCAGCCGCTCGTGCTTCAGCTCTGCCGAATCACCAGTCTGCCACCCTGCCGCCTGGCTTCGACGCGGCCGGGCAGGTTGATGGCCCGCTGGCCGCGCCAGCCGGTGATCAGACGGTCGACTTCCTCGATGTGGCGGGCGAAGAGGGAACCGGGCGGGGAGCCCGCCTCCATGGCGGCCCGGCGCAGCACCCGGCGGCGCACGGCGGGCGGCAGCGCGTACAGCTTGGCGCACTCCAGCCGGCCCGCGTCGTCCCGCACGGTGCGCTCGGCCTCGGCGGCCCAGGTGTCCAGGGCGTCGGCGTCGTCGCGGGAGAGCTGCGCCGTACGGGCGAGGGCCTCGACGACTCCCTTGCCCAGCGCCTTCTCCAGGGCGGGCAGACCCTCGTGGCGCAGTCGGGAGCGGGTGTAGGCGGGGTCGATGTTGTGCGGGTCGTCCCAGACGGGCAGCGACTGGACGAGGCAGGCCTTGCGGGCGGTCTGGCGGTCGAGCTGGAGGAAGGGGCGACGGTAGCGGCCGGCCGGTCCCGACGCGGCGGCCATGCCGGAGAGCGAGCGGATGCCGGAGCCGCGGGCCAGACCCAGCAGCACCGTCTCCGCCTGGTCGTCACGGGTGTGGCCGAGCAGGACGGCGGCGGCGCCGTGCCGTTCGGCCGCCGCGTCCAGCGCGGCGTAGCGGGCGTCGCGGGCGGCGGCCTCGGGGCCGCCCTCGTGGCCGACCTGCACGGCGACGGACTCGACCGGGTCGAGATGCATGGCGGCGAGGCGGTCGACGACCTCGGCGGCCCGGGTGTCGGATCCGTCCTGGAGACCGTGGTCGACGGTGATGCCGCCGGCCCGGACGTCGAGTTTGCGGGCCTCGAAGGCGAGGGCGGAGGCGAGTGCCATGGAATCGGCGCCGCCGGAGCATGCCACCAGCACGAGTGGGGTGTCCGGGCGGTCGGGGAGCGGGGCGCGCCGCCTGCCCGCACCGGCTTCGGCGAGCTCGGGGTGCGGGGTGCGCCGGGTGTGTTCGGTGAGTACGTCGTGGAGTACGCGGCGGACCGCCAGGCGTATCGCCGCGACCGCAGGATGGGGACCCATGTCCGGTGCCCTTCGTGAAGTTCGGGGGGAGGTTCCTCGGAGTGCCGGGACGGGAGAGTGCCGTCACTCAGAGTGCGTCGATGGTGACAGAGGCAAGCCGTCCATCGAGCATTGCACGCCTTCCCATGCCCCTACGGTCCCTCGGATGGGTGATTACCGGCGCGTTCTCGTCCTGTCGTCCGCCGTCGGGCCCGTCGCGATCAGGACTCTGCCTTACGGTGCACCCTCGCGATCCAGTCCGTCGGCTTCGCGATCTCCGCCTTGGTCGGGAGGGTGTTCGGCGAGGTCCAGACCCGGTTGAAGCCGTCCATCCCGACCTCGTCGACCACGGCGCGGACGAATCGTTCGCCGTCCCGGTACTGGCGCAGTTTGGCGTCGAGGCCCAGGAGCTTGCGCAGCGCCTGGTCGAGGCGGCTCGCACCGCGCGCCCTGCGCTGCTGGAACTTCTCCCGGATCTCGCCGACGGAGGAGACGACCTCGGGGCCGACGCCGTCCATCACATAGTCGGCGTGCCCTTCGAGCAGGGACATCACGGCGGTGAGCCGGCCGAGGATCTCGCGCTGGGCGGGCGTCTGGACGAGTTCGACGAGGCTGCGGCCGCCGTCCTCGCCGTCCTCTCCCTCGGGGCGGCCCCCGGCCAGGGACTGGGCGGCCTCGCGGAGTCGTTCCAGCACGGTCACCGGGTCGACATCGGTCTCTTCGAGGAATGACTGGATCTCGCCCTGCAGATGGTCGCGGAGCCAGGGCACCCCGGTGAACTGGGTGCGGTGGGTCTCCTCGTGGAGGGCGACCCAGAGCCGGAAGTCGTGCGGGTCGGCCTCCAGCTCGCGCTCCACGTGGACGATGTTCGGGGCGACGAGCAGCAGCCTGCCGCCGCCGTCGGCCGAGGCCGGGAAGTCACGGGTGGCGGGGGCGAACGTCTCGTACTGGCCGAGGACCCGGGAGGCCAGGAACGACAGCAGCATCCCCACCTCGACACCGGTCACCTTCCCGCCGACCGCGCCGAGCACGGCGCCGCCGGGCCCGTTGCCACGCCGGTCCTGCATCTTTCCCAGCAGGGGGCGGAGCAGTTCGCGGAAACCCGCGACATTGGCCTTGATCCAGCCCGCCCGGTCCACGATCAGGACCGGGGTGTCCTCCGGTTCGGTCCCCTCGGGGATCATCCGGGTGAAGGAACGGACATGCTCCTCCGCGGCCTTGGCATGCCGGCGCAGTTCCGCGACGACCTCGCGGGCCTCCTCGCGGCTGATCTCGGGCCCCGGCCGCACAAGTCGGGTCGCGGTCGCGACCGCGAGATTCCAGTCGACCATCTCGGCACCACCGATGCTCGTCATGCGTCAACCGTACGTGCTCGGCTCCGTCCGCGGTGTGGTGTTGACCGGCTCACCGGGTACCGGCGGCGAGGGTCGTCCGGTGCTCCCCGACGGATCCGCGCGGGGCGTCGGAGGCGGTGCGTCGCGCGGCGGAGGGGCGCTCGCGCGCACGAGGCCGGGGAGCGCCCGGGTACGGGATCCACGCGGGGCGCAAGGTGCCCGTGCGCCGGAGGCGTTCCGGTGACACGGCGCGGCGGCCCGGCCGTCCTCGCGCGCCCGCCGGGGATCACCGGACGGACCTGAGGCCGGTGGCGAGGGCGTCGAGGGAGGACTGGGCCTCGGACGGGGAGGTCGTACCGGATGCCAGGAAGGCGAAGGCGAGCAGTCGGCCCCGCCGGTCGACGACCGTCCCGGCGAGGGAGTTCACACCGGTGAGGGTGCCGGTCTTGGCCCGGATCAGGCCGGTGCCCTCGGACTTCTCGTCGTACCGGCCGCTGAGGGTGCCGGTGAAGCCGGCCACGGGGAGGCCGGTGAGGACCGGGCGCAGTTCGGGGTGGTCCGGGTCGGCGGCACGGGCGAGGAGTCCGGCCAGCAGTCCGGCGGTGACCTTGTCCTTGCGGTTCAGCCCGCTGCCGTCGGCGAGGTTCGCGCCGGTCAGCGGCAGGCGGAGCTTCTTGAGCCGTGCGGTGACGGCCCGCCGGCCGCCGTCGAAGTCGGCCGGTTCGCCCGTGGCCAGGGCGGTCTGCCGGGCGAGTGCCTCGGCGATGTCGTTGTCGCTGTTGGTCAGGGCCCGTTCGACCAGGGCGGAGAGCGGGACCGACAGATGCGTAGCGACCGTCCGGGACTTGGCGGCCGGACGGCCACGCACCGGGTCGGACCGGGTCGCGATCCCGGCGTCGTGGAGCAGTTCGCCGAAGGTCCGGGCGGTGTCGCCGGCCGGGTCGTCGCTGCGGGGGGCGGGTCCGCTGTCGCTGTTGTCGAGCCTGCCCTCGTCGGTCGTCAGGGCGCTGACGGGGGCGATGTTCTCGTTGGGGCCGATCGGGTGCCGTGCGGGGCCGGAGTAGCGGGAGGTGTCGTACGCGAGGCGGACCGACGTCACGCCGCGGCCCTTCAGGGCGCGGGCGGTGTCGGCGGCCAGGGCGCGCAGAGCGGCCTTGTCGAGGGTGGGGTCGCCGCCACCGACCAGGGTGAGACCGCGGGAGTCGGGGGACGCCCGGACCGTCGTGGCGATGCGGTGACCGGGGCCGAGCGCGCTCAGCGCGGCGGCCGAGGTGGCGATCTTGATGGTGGAGGCGGGCGTCATGGGTGTGTCGGCACCCTGACCGTACAGCCGCTCGCCGGTGGCGGTGTTGATGACGACGGCGCTGCGCACGGTCCCGAGGGCGGGGGCCTTCAGCAGCGGTCCGAGGGTGGCGCGGAGGGCGGCCGCTGCGCCGTTCGGGGTGTCGCGCGCGTCCGGGGCGGAGTTGTCGGTCGCGGCGGAGAGGGGCTGGAGGACGGCCGGGGCGCTGGGCGCGGGTTCCGGTCCGGACGGTGTGCCGGATCCGTGATCTGCGCCACCTGTACGGATCCGGGCGGCGGCCCAGTCCTGCTCGGCCTTACGCTGACCCGAGTCCCAGGGGCCGGCGGCAAGGACGACGCCGGCCGCGAGCGCCAGGCCGAGGCCCGCGGAGACGGCCATGAACTGCCGATCGCTCAGCCCCCTCAACCTGATCACGCCACTCCGCCGGGTGAGCCTGCTCAGTTTGTCCAGCGGGTCGACCGACGGTCTCTTCACCGGCTCGTCCACCGTTGACCAGCCCCTTTCGCGAGCACACATCTGCGTGGGGGACACTTAATCACCAGTCGTATGTGTTGATCATGGAGGAGCCACCCGTGGAGTTCGACGTCACCATCGAGATCCCGAAGGGTTCGCGGAACAAGTACGAGGTGGACCACGAGACCGGTCGGATCCGCCTGGACCGTCGACTCTTCACCTCGACCAGCTACCCGGCGGACTACGGCTTCGTCGAGAACACCCTCGGCGAGGACGGCGACCCGCTGGACGCGCTGGTCATCCTGGACGAGCCGACCTTCCCCGGCTGCCTCATCAAGTGCCGCGCCATCGGCATGTTCCGGATGACGGACGAGGCCGGCGGCGACGACAAGCTGCTGTGCGTGCCGGCCTCCGACCCCCGGGTGGAGCACCTGCGCGACATCCACCACGTGTCGGAGTTCGACCGCCTGGAGATCCAGCACTTCTTCGAGGTCTACAAGGACCTGGAGCCCGGCAAGTCCGTCGAGGGCGCGGACTGGGTCGGCCGCGCCGAGGCCGAGGCCGAGATCGAGGCCTCCTACAAGCGCCTTGAGGCGCAGGGCGGCGCACACTGACCCGAGGGTCACGGCCGGATCCGGCCGAGGTACGTCGCACGGTTCCGTTTACGGTTCCGTGCTGGAACCGGGTGGCACTCCTCTCGATGGGGTGCCGCCCGTTTTCCGTGTGCCGCGCCCGTTCCGCGCGCCCGCCCGTCCGGACCTCGTGAGGGGCCGCCCCGCGGGTCCGCGCGCCCCGTGATTCCGCCCGCCTCGCCTTCGCGTACTTGTCCGTGGCCATACTGGGCACAAGCGCAATCGACAACGCGCAGCCGATGAGGAGCGAGGCCGAGTGGTGGCGGAACCGGGCGGTCCGGAGGACCAGAAGCCCCAGTCCGACGAGGCGCGCAGCGCCTTCGTCCCGCCGACCGGGGTGGGACGACGGACGTCCGCGTCCGAGGACGACCAGCCGACATCGGAGTTTGCCATTCCGGCCGGTCTGACGACCGAACCCCAGGGGGCGGGAACGGGCTCCGCTTCGGGTTCCGGTTCCGGTCAGACATCGGGCTCGGACACGATCGGCTCCGCCTTCGCCCCGCCGCGCACCTACAGCGCCCAGCACTCACCGCCCGCCTTCACTCCGGCGCACGGCAGCCCGATGATCCGGCTGACCAAGGAGGCCCCTTGGCAGGACCGGATGCGCACGATGCTGCGGATGCCGGTCGCCGAGCGCCCGGCGCCCGAACCGGTGCAGAGGCCCGACGAGGCGGGCCCCGCGGTGCCGCGCGTGCTCGACCTGACGCTGCGCATCGGCGAATTGCTGCTCGCCGGCGGCGAGGGTGCCGAGGACGTCGAGGCGGCGATGTTCGCGGTGACCCGCAGCTACGGTCTGGACCGCAGCGAGCCCACCGTCACCTTCACCCTGTTGTCGATCTCGCACCAGCCCTCGCTGGTCGACGACCCGGTGACGGCGAGCCGTACCGTACGCCGCCGTGGCACCGACTACACCCGGCTGGCCGCCGTCTTCCGGCTCATCGACGACATCACCACCGAGGATGTCGAGGTCTCGCTGGAGGACGCCTACCGGCGCCTGGCGGAGATCCGGCGCAACCGGCATCCGTATTCCGGCTGGGTGCTGACGCTGGCCGGCGGCGGACTCGCCGGTGCGGCATCGGTGCTGGTCGGCGGTGGTGCGCTGGTGTTCGTGGTGGCCGCGATCGGCGCGATGCTCGGCGACCGGCTCGCCTGGCTCTGTGCCGGGCGGGGGCTGCCGGAGTTCTACCAGTTCGTGGTGGCGGCGATGCCTCCCGCCGCCTTGGGTGTGGCGCTGACGCTGACCCACTGGTCGGACGTGCGGCCGTCCGCGGTCATCACCGGTGGGCTGTTCGCACTGCTGCCGGGGCGGGCCCTGGTGGCGGGCGTGCAGGACGGGCTGACCGGCTTCTACATCACCGCCGCCGCGCGCCTGCTCGAAGTCATGTACCTGTTCATCGGCATCGTCGTCGGTGTGCTGCTCGTGCTGTATCTGGGCGTTCAGCTGGGCGCCCAGCTGAATCCCGGGACCCGGTTCTTCGCCCCGGACCGGCCCGTGGTGCAGATCCTGGCGTCGATGGCGCTCTGTCTCGCGTTCGCGATCCTGCTCCAGCAGGACCGGTCCACGGTGCTGGCGGTGACCCTCAACGGCGCCGTGGCGTGGGTGATCTACGGCGCGATGGCCAGGACCGGCCACATCTCACCGGTGCTGGCGACGGCGACGGCGGCCGGCCTGGTGGGCCTGTTCGGGCAGCTGTTCGCGCGCTACCGGTACACCTCGTCACTGCCGTTCATCACGGCGGCGATCGGTCCGCTGCTGCCCGGCTCGGCCACGTACTTCGGTCTGCTGGGCATGGCACAGGGCAATGTGAACGCCGGGCTCGCCTCCCTGTCGACCGCGGTCGCGACGGCGCTGGCCATCGCGATCGGGGTCAACCTGGGAAGCGAGATCTCCCGGCTGTTCATGCGGGTACCGGGGGCGGTCGGCGGGGCGAACCGCCGCGCGGCCAAGCGGACGCGCGGCTTCTGAGAGCCTGTCGGGTGATCGGCTCCGGGTCAGCGCCTGGCGTGGCGGCCGCGCTGCCCGGCGACCGGGCCCTGGCCCTGGCCCTGGCCCTCGCCGACCGCCGCCGCCTCCTTCTTCGACTTGGAGCGGGCCCGCAGGAACTCGATCGCGATCGGCACCACCGAGATGAGCACGATCAGGATGAGCATCGCCTCGATGTTCTGGTGCACGAACTCGATCTTGCCGAGTGCGGCGCCGAGCAGCGTGACCCCGACGCCCCAGAGCACCCCGCCGATGATGTTGAACGTGATGAACGAGCGGTAGTTCATCCGGCTCACACCGGCGATGATCGGCGTGAACGTACGCACGATGGGCACGAAGCGGGCCAGGATCAGCGACTTGGGCCCGTACTTCTCGAAGAACTCGTGCGCCTTCTCGACGTTCTCCTGCTTGAAGAGGCGGGAGTCCGGGCGCTTGAAGAGCGACGGGCCGACCTTGCGGCCGAAGAGATAGCCCGCCTGGTCGCCGATGATCGCCGCCAGCGCCACCAGGACGCAGACCAGCCAGAGCGGAGACTTCAGCTGGCCCGTGGTCACCAGCAACCCCGTGGTGAACAGCAGGGAGTCACCGGGCAGGAAGAAGCCGATCAGCAGTCCGGACTCGGCGAACACGATGAGGAGGACGCCGGGAAGTCCGAAGGTGTTGATGAGATAGTCCGGGTCCAGCCAGCTCGGTCCGAGCGCAAGCGTATTCAAGGGTCCGGGCTCCTGGATCGTTCGATGGCGGCTGCGTGGCCGCCCAAAGCTATCAACGGAGAATGACGTCCACGGGTTCCAGTGGCCCCCGCGAAAATACGCACCGGGCCAACCGGGACAAAGCTCTCTCCAGGAGGTACCACACGATGAATATCGAGGATTTCGGCGGCGGGCAGGCGGACCAGTCGGATGTCCTGGTCGTCACCACGAACGACGTACCGGGCTACCAGGTGACCCGCGTGATCGGTGAGGTGTTCGGTCTGACCGTGCGCTCCCGCCACCTCGGCAGCCAGATCGGCGCCGGGCTGAAGTCCATGATCGGCGGCGAGCTGAAGGGGCTGACCAAGACGCTCGTCCAGACCCGGAACCAGGCGATGGAGCGGCTGGTCGAACAGGCCAGGGCAAGGGGCGCCAACGCGGTCCTGATGATGCGCTTCGACGTGACCGAGGCGGCCGACGTGGGCACCGAGGTCTGCGCGTACGGCACGGCGGCCGTGATCAGCAAGATCTGAGCGGCGGCCGGCACGGGGGCGGGGGGCGCCCCCACCCCCGTGCCGGCCGCGCGTGCGCGGGTTACGAGAGGCGCTCCGCGTTGGCGTCGATCGCGTCCCGCAGGTGTTCGGCCGGGCCCGGCCGCATCGACTCGTAGTACGCGCGAAACCGCGGGTCGGACACGTACATCTCGCCGAGCCCCCGGTGGATCTCGGGCGTGCAGTCGTAGAACCACCTGGTGATGTGGAGCCGGTGGACCTCGGCCAGGTCCATCGCCCGTTCGCCGGTGGCCGGTTCACCGGCCTCCATCAGCGCGTCGTAGGCGGCGCTCCGGTCGGCGACCTCCGCCTGCATCCGCTTCCGGTCCTCCTTGGTGCAGCGGGCGGCCCGGCGCTGCGACTCGGCGTAGGCGGCGGTGCCGCCCCAGCGGCGTTCGGCCTCCTCCGCGTGCTCCTCGGGGTCCTTGCCCCCGAAGACCTCGAACTTCTCCTCGGGCGTGAGTCGATGCCCATCTTCCGTGCCTCCATGGCTGTCTCAACGGCGGCCGCCATCTTCCGGAGCTCGGCGATCCGGCCGGTCAGCAGCCGGTACTGGCGGCGCAGATGCTCCTGCGGGTCCGCGGCCGGGTCGTCGAGCAGTACCGCGATCTCGTCGAGCGGGAAGCCGAGCTCCCGGTGGAACAGGATCTGCTGCAGCCGGTCGAGGTCGGCGTCGTCGTAGCGGCGGTGCCCCGTGTGGCTGCGCCCGCCGGGCGAGAGCAGCCCGATGCCGTCGTAGGGGTGCAGGGTGCGCACCGTGACCCCGGCGAATCCGGCGACCTGTCCCACGGAGTGGTCCACGACTCCCCGCTCCCTTCTCCGTTTCCGGTACGTACCGAGCCTGGGTCCTGACGTGACGTGAGGTGCAAGCCCGGAACACCACCACCTCCAGCGCCATCGGAGGGGTTATATGGCTTTTGCGTCGTTATGGTGAGCCGATGGCCGCAGATCCTCCCCCGCCCGCCGAAATCCCTCCCGCCGGACCGTCGTCCGCCGCGACCGCTCGCGCCGGGACCACCCCGGTACACCGACTGCTGCCCGTCATCGTGCCCGCGCTCGCCGTCGGCGTCGCCTCGGCCCTCGTCCTGCTCGGGATCAGCCTGCTCGCGGAGAAGCTTCAGGACGTGCTCTGGGGGACGGTCCCCGACGCGCTCTCCATCGGCCGCCACTCCTCGCTCTGGACGATCGTGGTGCTCACCGCCTGCGGGCTGGTGGTCGGGCTGCTCGTCCGGATGGTGCGCGGTCACGCCGGCCCCGATCCGGCGACCACCGGGCTGGTGGATCCGCCTCTCGCGCCGGGCGTGGTTCCGGGGCTGCTGCTCGTGACCGTCCTCACGCTCGCGGGCGGGATCAGCCTCGGCCCGGAGAATCCGATCACGGCCGCCAATATCGCGCTGACCTGCTGGCTCGGCCGCCGGTTCGCTCCCGGCACGACGGCGGAGCTGTGGATCTCGCTGGCGGCGGCCGGCACCATCGGCGCGCTCTTCGGCACCCCGGTCGCCGCCGCGCTGATCCTCTCCGAGACGCTCGCCTCGCACCCCGGGCCGGGTGCGCTCTGGGACCGGCTGTTCGGCCCGCTCGCGGCGGGCACCGCCGGCGCGCTCACCATGACGCTGCTGGCCCACCCCAGCTTCGACCTGTCGCTGCCGCCGTACACCCACCCGCACTGGGGCGATCTGCTCTCCTCGGTCGTCATCGCCCTGGCGGGTGCGGTGCTGGGCCTGACTGCGGTGTACGCCTTCCCGTACGCGCACCGGTTCTTCCGGGCGCTGAAGCACCCGGTCCCGGCGCTGGCCCTCGGCGGGCTGCTGCTCGGCCTGCTCGGGGCACTGGGCGGCCATCTCACCCTGTTCAAGGGGCTCGACGAGGTGCGGGTGCTCGCCGCCGACCCGAGCGGCTGGTCGGCGGGGCAGTTCGCGGTCATGGCCGTGGTGAAGACGGCCGCATTGCTGATCGCAGCGACCTGCGGCTTCCGGGGCGGGCGGATCTTCCCCGCCGTCTTCGTGGGGGTGGCACTGGGGCTCTGTGCCCACGCCCTGTTCCCCTCGGTGCCGGTGGCGCTCGCGGTGACGTGTGCGGTGCTGGGCGTACTGCTGGCCATCACCCGGCAGGGCTGGCTGAGCCTGTTCACCGCGGCGGTGCTGGTCGGCGGCGCGGCCGTGCTCCCGATCCTGTGCATCGCCTCGCTGCCGGTCTGGCTGCTGGTGACCGGGCGACCGCAGATGCAACTGCACGAGGACGGTACGCCGCTGAGGTGAGCCCGGCACGGCGGCACCCACCGAGCCACTCGCCCCGGAACGGCGGAGCGTACGGCGCCCCTCCGGCCCGGCCCGCGCTCGACGCGCCGGATACCACCGGTATCCGTATCGTCTCCTCCGTACGAATATGCCCCTATACGCCCCGTCAGGCCCTGCCGGAAGTCGCCGCGATGCCCACGCCCGTCAACGTAGCCGTCATCTACTACTCCTCCACCGGCACCGTCGCCGCGATGGCCAGAGCCATCGCGCAGGACTCCGAGAAGGCCGGTGCGGAGGTACGGCTGCGCAAGGCCGCCGAGCTGGCCCCTCAGGCGGCCATCGACGCCAAACCGGCCTGGGCCGCCAACGCGAAGGCGACCGCGGACATCGCCGAGGCATCGAAGGATGACGTGATCTGGGCAGATGCCGTGATCTTCGGTACGCCGACCCGGTTCGGCAACGTCGCCTCCCAGCTCAAGCAGTTCATCGACACCCTCGGCGGCCTCTGGCAGGCGGGCCGTCTCGCCGACAAGGTCTACAGCGGCTTCACCTCCACCAGCACCGCGCACGGTGGCCAGGAGTCCACGCTGCTCGCGCTCTACAACACGGTCCACCACTTCGGCGGCATCCTGGTCGCCCCCGGCTACACGGACCCGTCGAAGTTCGTCGACGGGAACCCGTACGGCACTTCGCACGTGGCCGGCCAGGGCGACATCCCGGTCGGTGAACAGACACTGACCGCCGCCCGGGTCCAGGCCGAACGGGTCGTGAGGTTCACCCGGGCCATCAAGGCCGGCCTCGCCGCCGAAAGCTGAACGCACCGCACGTCCACAGGACCGTGGCGGTTCGCGAAGGACCGCCGGGAGCCGAGAAAGGCTGTTCGCCGATGCCCCTCCACAAGGGTTCGCCCCACGGTACGGAACCGTCCGAGAAGCGCCGCAGGCTCGCCCTCAACCCGTTCTACGGAGAGGCCGACCCGATCGCCGGAATGGAGTCGGCGCCGCCCCGGCACCGGCTTCCCGACGGGCCGATGCCACCCTCGACCGCCTACGGCCTGGTCCACGACGAGCTGATGCTCGACGGCAACGCACGTCTCAACCTGGCCACCTTCGTCACCACCTGGATGGAGCCCCAGGCCGGGGTGCTGATGGGCGAGTGCCGCGACAAGAACATGATCGACAAGGACGAGTACCCCCGCACCGCCGAGCTGGAACGACGGTGTGTGGCGATGCTCGCCGATCTGTGGAACGCCCCCGACCCCTCGACCGTCGTGGGCTGTTCGACGACCGGCTCCAGCGAGGCCTGCATGCTCGCCGGAATGGCGCTGAAACGCCGCTGGGCGGCCAGGAACGCCGACCGCTACCCGGCGACCGCCCGGCCGAACCTGGTCATGGGCATCAATGTGCAGGTCTGCTGGGACAAGTTCTGCAACTTCTGGGAGGTCGAGCCGCGGCTGGTCCCGATGGAGGGCGACCGCTTCCATCTCGACCCGCAGGCCGCGGCCGATCTCTGCGACGAGAACACCATCGGCGTCGTCGGCATCATGGGCTCCACGTTCGACGGTTCCTACGAGCCGATCGCGGAGCTCTGCGCGGCCCTGGACGCCCTTCAGGAGCGCACCGGCCTGGACATCCCCGTCCATGTGGACGGGGCGTCCGGTGCGATGGTGGCGCCGTTCCTGGACGAGGACCTGGTGTGGGACTTCCGGCTGCCCCGGGTCTCCTCGATCAACACTTCCGGGCACAAGTACGGCCTGGTCTACCCCGGGGTCGGCTGGGCGCTGTGGCGCTCGCCCGCCGAGCTGCCCGAGGAACTGGTCTTCCGGGTCAACTACCTGGGCGGCGACATGCCGACCTTCGCGCTGAACTTCTCCCGGCCCGGCGCACAGGTGGTGGCGCAGTACTACACCTTCCTGCGGCTGGGCCGGGACGGCTACCGGGCCGTTCAGCAGGCCTCCCGGGACGTCGCGACCGCGCTGGCGCAGCAGATCGAGAAGCTCGGCGACTTCCAGCTCCTCACCCAGGGCGACCAGTTGCCCGTCTTCGCGCTGACGACCGCGCCGGACGTGGAGGCGTACGACGTCTTCGACGTGTCCCGCCGGCTGCGGGAGCAGGGCTGGCTGGTGCCCGCGTACACCTTCCCCGCCAACCGGCAGGACCTGTCGGTGCTGCGGGTGGTGTGCCGCAACGGCTTCTCGTCGGACCTCGCCGAGCTGCTGCTGGAGGACCTCCGGCTGGTCCTGCCCGACCTGCGCCGCCAGCCGCACCCGTTGAGCCAGGACAAGCAGGCGGCGACGTCCTTCCACCACTGAGCGCCGGGCGCCCCGTTCAGCGGCCGATCCGGGCGAACCTCCGTACGGCCAGCGGGAAGAACACCGCGAGCAGCGCCAGCGGCCAGACCACCGCGAGCAGTTCGGCATGGTCGGACGCCCAGGTGCCGCCCGCCCCGCCCGGATTGCCGAACAGGCCGCGTACCGCCGTGGCCGTGGCCGACATCGGGTTCCATTCGACGGCCGCGCCCAGCCACCCCGGCATCGAATCGGGGGTGGCGAAGACATTGGAGAGGAAGCCGACCGGCCAGACCAGGATCTGCACCGCCTGCACCAGCTCCGGCTTCCCGGCCACCAGGGCCAGCTGGATGCCGGTCCACAGCATCGCGAACCGCAGCAGCAGGAGCAGCCCCACCGCCCCCAGCGCCGCGGCCGGCCCGTGGTGCCAGCGCCAGCCGACCGCGTAGCCGACGCCGATCATCACGACGAGCGCGGCCACCGACTGGAGCATGTCCGCGACGCTCCGGCCGACCAGCACCGAACCGGAGACCATCGGCATGGCGCGGAAACGGTCGATGACGCCCTTGTCGAGGTCCTGGGTGACCGCGATCATGGTCGACTCCAGGCCGAAGGCCATGGTGAGCGCGAGCATGCCGGGCACCAGGAACTCGGTGTTGTCGCCGTCGACGCCCTGTCCGCCGCCCACCAGGTAGTTGAACATCAGCAGCAGCATCACGGGGAAGACCAGTCCGACGACGATCCGCACCGGCTGCCGCCCCCAGTGCGCCAGTTCGCGCCGGGTCATCGTCCAGGAGTCGGACACCGCCCAGCTCATCGCGCTCATGCCGCCACCTCCGCGTGTTCCGGCTTCCGCTCGGTCAGCGAGAGGAAGACCTCGTCGAGCGTCGGGCGCCGCACCGCGATGTCCTCCGCCTCGATGCCCGCCTCCTCCAGGGCCCGTACGGTCCGGGTCAGGGCCGCCATCCGGTCCGGCGCCGGTGCCCCGATCAGCCGCCGGTCCGCGTCGACGACCGCGCCGTCACCCAGCAGTCGTGCCGCGGCGGCCAGTCGGGACCCGTCCCGGACGACGACATCGATGCGGTCCCCGGCCACCATCGCCTTCAGCTCGTCGGACGTCCCCTCGGCGGCCACCCGTCCGGCGTCGATGACCGAGATCCGGTCCGCGAGCTGATCGGCCTCCTCCAGGTACTGCGTGGTCAGCAGTACGGTCGTGCCGCCGCCCACCAGGGAGCGCACCGCCGACCACACCTCGGCCCTGCCGCGCGGGTCGAGTCCGGTGGTCGGCTCGTCCAGGAAGAGCACCTCCGGGTCGGTGATCAGCGAGGCGGCCAGATCGAGCCGTCGCCGCATGCCGCCGCTGTACTGCTTCACCGGCCGCCGTCCGGTGTCCGCGAGACCGAAGCGGGCCAGCAGCTCGTCCGCCCGCGCGCCCGCCCGACGGGCGCCCAGGTGGTACAGCCGGCCGAACATCTCCAGGTTCTGCCGACCGCCGAGTTCCTCGTCGACCGCCGCGTACTGCCCGAGCAGCCCGATGCGGCGCCGGACCTCGCCGGCCCGGTCCCGTACGTCGAGCCCCGCCACCTCGACCCGGCCCTCGTCGTGCCGCAGCAGCGTGGACAGGATGCGTACGGCCGTGGTCTTGCCCGCGCCGTTGGGGCCGAGCACGGCGTGGACGGTGGAGCGGCGGACCGTCAGGTCCAGGCCGTCCAGGACGCGTTTCTCCCCGTATCGCTTGTGCACACCTTCGACAACGATCGCGTCGGTCAAAGTCCCCACACCTTCCCGTAGTCAAACTTGACTAGCTGGTCGAAGGTAACGCCGCCGACCCCATTCGTCAAACTTGATTACTCGTCGTCGCCGGGATCCGGGACACCCGTCGCGTACGGGTTCTCCTGCCCCTCGGCGAGCACACCGATGAAGGGGTCACCCTCCCCCGCGAAGGTGTACGCGCCGCCCTCGATGCGGGCGATCAGCCCGCGCGTCCACTCCGCACCGGCGTCCGCCGAGTGGACCCACATGTTCATGATCTCGCCGATGTGGCCGAGCGACCCCGGTCCGGCCTCCGGCGTGTAGTACTCGGTGACCGAGGCCCGCCAGGCCGCGAGGCCGGCCACCCGCTCCTTGAGCAGCGCGACCGCCTCGGCCCGCTCCAGGTCGACGATGCCGCCGAGGCCCGCCGACAGCACGTCCAGCTTCTGGTCGTACGAGGTCAGCGCCGCACGCAGCAGCGCGAGGTACTCCTCGTTGCCCCGCTCGGTGATCTCGTACTCGGTACGGGGTGGACCGCCCGCCGTGCTCGGAGCGGTCTCATGGGCGATCAGCAGCCCCTGCTTCGCCATCTGCTTCAGCGCGTGGTAGACCGACCCGGGCTTGGCGTTGGACCACTCGTGCGCACCCCAGTACTCCAGGTCGTTGCGGACCTGATAGCCGTGCGCCCGGCCGTGCTGACGCACGGCGCAGAGGACCAGCAGCCGGATCGCGGACATGTCACGCACCCCTTCTATTCAACTTTGATCAGCGTAACCGCCCGCCTCGGCCACCAACTCGAACGCGGTACGGCCGTCCAGGGACTCGCGGATGATGTCGGCGTGCCCGGCGTGCCGGGCGTGCTCCTCGACGAGATGGAGCAGCAGCCACCGCATCGAGACCCGCCCCTCCTTCGGGAACCAGGGTGCCTCCGGCAGCGGGAAGGTGTCGTCCATGCTGGGCACCGAGCGGATGAACGTCTCGACCTCGGCCGCGACTCCGTCCCAGAACCCCAGCATCCCCTCCACCGTCTCGTCGCCGACGAGACGGAAGCTGTCCGCCCAGGTCTCCTCGGTCCGGGAGGTCTCGCTCGGCCGCTGCTGCGCCATCCGGAGCCAGTTGAGCTCCCCCTCGGCGACGTGCTTGAGCAGCCCGGACAGGGAGAGCTCGCTCGCGCTGGGCCGGCTCGCCGCCCGCTCCTCGGTCAGACCGATGAGGGAGCGCCGGATCGCGCCGCGCTGCGCCTCGACGAAGGAGAGGAGCGCGCCGCGCTCGTCGCCAGAGGTCTCCGCGGGAACGTGAGTGACCATGATGACCGCCTTGGTGAGCCGTGCCGGTTTCTTCCTGACACCGACCAAGCTACGGACCCTTGCGGTCGGCTTCTGTCCTCGATGCGGCGGAACGGCGCGTCAGAAGGGGAACGCGCTCCGGCCGTGCTGGATGGACATCCATGTCTCGGTCGTGAAGGCACGGACGGTCGCCTCGCCGTTCAGCCTGCCGATCCCGGAGGCCTTCTCACCGCCGAAGGCGACCAGCGGATCGTCCTGGACGGTGGAGTCGTTGACGTGGAACATGCCGCTGACGACCCGCTGCGCGAACCGCACTCCGCGTTCGGTGCTGCGGGTGTGCACGGCGCCGCTCAGCCCGTATGGGGTGTCGTTGGCGATCCGTACGGCGTCGTCCTCGCCGTCGAACGGCACCAGCAGCGCCACCGGGCCGAATATCTCCTGGGACAGCAGCGGGGAGCCCTCGGGGAGCCCGGTGAGCACGGTCGGCTCGACGAGGTTGCCGCGGGTCCCGCCCCGCACGAGCGCGGTGGCCCCCTCGGCGAGCGCCTGGTCGACCAGGGCGGTCAGCGCGTCCGCCTGGAAGGTGTTGATGACCGGACCCATGTGGGTCTCCGGATCACGCGGATCACCGGTCCTCAGCGCGGCCACCCTGGCGGTGAACTTCTCGGTGAACTCCCGCTCGACACTTCGGTCCACCAGGATGCGGTTGGCGGCCATGCAGACCTGCCCCTGGTACACGAAGCGGCTGAAGACGGCCGCGTCGACCGCGTAGTCGACGTCCGCGTCGTCCAGCACCACCAGGGCGCTGTTGCCGCTGAGTTCGAGGATCGTCCGCTTGAAGTGCCCGGCCGCGATCGCGCCGATCTGGCGGCCGACGCGGTCCGTGCCCGCGAAGGAGATCACCTTGGGCACGGGGTGCTCGATGAACGCGTTCCCTATTTCGGCGACATCGGTGATCAGGACGTTGAGCAGTCCGGCGGGCAGGCCCGCGTCCTCGAAGATCCTGGCGATCAGTCCGCCGCCGACGACCGGGGCGTTCTGATTGGGCTTGATGACGACCGCGTTGCCGAGCGCGAGGGCCGGCGCGACGGATTTCATCGTCACCAGGAAGGGGAAGTTGAAGGGGCTGATGACCCCTATGACGCCGACCGGTTCGCAGTAGAGACGGTTCTCCTTGCCATCGGCCGGGGAGGGCAGGATGCGGGCCCAGGGGCGCAGTATCCGATGGATCGCGTCGCGCAGGAATTCCTCGGCGACCCGGACCTCGTACTCCGCCTTGAGACGGGTTCCGCCCAGTTCGTCGACGATCGCCTCGACGATTTCGTCGCGCATTTTCCCGATGACGTCCAGGGCTCGCTCCAGAACCCTGCGGCGCTCGTACGGGCCGGTGGTGGCCCAGGAGCGCTGGGCGCGCTCGGCGGCCCGATAGGCGAGGTCGACCTCGTGCGCGGTCGCGATGGTGATCGCGGCGAGTTTCTCCCCGTTGTAGGGATTGAAATCGATGATGTCCCACGAGCCGGTTCCGGTCCGCCACTCACCGTCGATGTACTGGTCGGCCAGCTCGTAGAAGAAGGACATGCGATCCCTTAACTCAGGTGCAGACTCCCGTCGAACCGCCATCGTACTGATGAATCAAGTGAGTTGGAGTAGACCACGGAGCAGATCGCGGCTCTCCTCGGGGCCGGGACTGTCCTCGTGCAGCCGCGCCATGGCCTTTTCGTACTGAGCGACTTCTTCGGCCTTGTCCAGATAGAGCGCACTTGTCAGCTGCTCCAAGTAGACAATGTCCGACAGATCGGATTCGGGGAATCGGAGCATCGTAAAAGAACCGCTCTCCCCGGCATGCCCGCCAAAACTGAAGGGCATCACTTGAAGAGTGATGTTGGGCTGCTCCGACATTTCGATCAGATGCCGCAATTGTCCGCGCATGACTTCACGGTCGCCGTACGGCCGGCGCAACGCCGCCTCGTCCAGTACGGCGTGGAAGCGGGGTGCACGTTCGGAGACGAGGGCCTTCTGGCGCTCCAGCCGCAACGCGACACGACGGTCGATCTCGACGGCGGGGGCGTCACCCATGCCCCGCGCGACGACCGCGTGGGCGTAGGACTCGGTCTGCAACAGACCGTGGACGAACTGGACTTCGTACACCCGGATGAGCGATGCCGCCCCCTCCAGACCGACGTACGTCTGGAACCACCCGGGCAGCACGTCCCCGTAACTGTGCCACCAACCCGCCATGTTGGCCTCACGGGCCAGGCCGAGCAGGGCGTCGCGCTCCGCATCGTCCGTGACGCCGTAGAGCGTGAGCAGGTCCTCGACATCCCTGGCCTTGAAGCTCACCCGTCCCAACTCCATGCGGCTGATCTTCGATTCGGAAGCCCGGATGGAGTAGCCGGCCGCCTCCCGGGTGATCCCCCGGGAGTCGCGCAGCCGCCTGAGCTGTGAGCCCAGCAGGATGCGCCGCACCACAGATCCACTCGACTCGCCTGCCGCCACTGGCCCGATCCTCCCCATCGCTTCCTGGACACCGGGGCTCCCCCTGAACCCCAAGTGCCGGATTCTGCCACCAAAACGCTTCAGCCCGTACTCATTCGATTACGGAAATGGCAAGGCCGCCGCAAAGCTACGAAAATACACGCAGGAAGAAATGACCAAGAACCGGCACGGGCTCGGACAGGTCCGGCGCGTGCACGTGCATCTGCCCTTGCATCTGCCCTGCGCATTCGGAACCATGGCTCTCGCGCACCTGCGTGCTCGTTCGTGTTGTGCCGCTGTACCCCGTAGCACCGATACAGCCACGAATCCCGGGAGTGCCTCGCATGGGGACGAATGGATCGACGATGCTCGAGCCGTTAAGGCAGGGGCTTCCCCCCATCGATCCCTCAGCCGTCTCCGGCTCGGCCACCTGCACACTGCCCGCCTGCTACGAAGCCGTGGGCGGGGCACGGCGGTTCACCAGGAAGACGCTGAGCAGCTGGGGACTGGACGATCGCTTCGACGACGTCGCACTGGTCGTCTCCGAACTCGTCACCAACGCCCTGCGGCACGCCCTGCCCGGGGACAGCGCACCGGACTTCCAGGAACCGCCCGTACGGCTGCACTTGATGCGTTGGAGCTCACGCCTGGTGTGCGCCGTGCGCGACCCCAGCCAGGAGAGCCCCGTCGCCTCCGAGGCGGCCGACTCGGCGGAATCGGGCCGCGGCCTCTTCCTGGTGGAGTCCTTCAGCGACTCCTGGGGCTGGCACCCCTCCCCCGCGCTGGGGGCGGAGAACCTGAACAGCGCGGCGCCGCGCGGCAAGGTGGTCTGGGCGCTGTTCCGGCTGTCCGACAACTGACGGCGCGTGCCCGGCGCGTGGCCGCCGTCGGCGGATCGCGTCGGGCCGGTACGGGCCGGACACCGACCCGGGGACTCGCTCAGCCGCCCGCTATGAGGTGGTCGAACTCCCCGTCCTTCACCCCGAGGAGCAGCGCCTCTATCTCGGCGGGCGTATAGACCAGGGCAGGCCCGTCGGGGTGGCGTGAATTACGCATCGCCACATCTCCGCCGGGCAGTTTCGCGAACTCCACGCAGGATCCCTGGGAGTTGCTGTGTCTGCTCTTCTGCCAGACGACTCCGCGAAGCTCTGTGGCCGCCATGCCGTTGTACACGTCGTGCACAGGACGCTCCCCGAGTTGCAAGGTGCAAGTGTCAACTGTCTCGGATCATAGCTCTGTTCAAATATTGCTGCATGAGCAGATGCATGCGCGGATGCACGTGCACGCGGGGTGTTCCCGCGATTACAGCTTTACGGCATATGCATAGACGCGCGGGAGGCCTGTTCGGCTCCGTCTACCCCGAGCCGATCACCCCATACCCGAGAGCCCCGCTGGTAGCTTGGCGCGGTCTTTCGTCGACGAGGGGGAATTCCACATGCGCACCGTCATGCGCTCCGGCGGCGCAATCATCGCCGGAATCGTCATCGCCGTCGCACTGACCGGCTGCGGCGGCGGCAACGGGAAGAGCGACCCGGGCAGCGGATCCGACGCAGGGAGGACCGGCCGGGTCCCGGACGGCGGCGGTGGCTCCGACGCCGGGGCCGACGCGGCTTCGCTGGAAGGCGGTTGGGCCGGAAAGACCGACGGCAAGGCGGTGATCCTTTCCGTCGCGTCCGGGAAGGCCGTGCTCGTCACCGAGCAGCAGGCCTGCACGGGCACCGTGAAGGAGGCGGACAAGGTGACGCTGGCCCTGAAGTGCGCCGACGGCGACACCGCCCGCACCACGGGATCGGTCGTGTCCAACGACGGCACAACCATCAAGGTGTCCTGGGACGGCGGGACGGAGGACACCCTGGCCAAGACCGAACCGGGAGCGATCCCTTCGGGCCTGCCGGGCCTGCCGACCCTCTGACGGCCGACCGCGCCGCCCGTCAGTCGGCCCGGTCCCCGGGCCGGGCCGGCTTCGACGTCCCGTCCAGCCCCCGGGAGAACTCCTCCAGGGCTTCGAGGAGGAGGCCGGCCCCGTTCCGTACGAACGGATCCGTCCCGCCTTCGCCCGTCCGCTGCCGCGCGTCCCACGCGTCCAGCGCCTCGCGCACCTCCGCCCAGTCCGGTACGCGCCGCTCCCGCACCTCCTTCGCGCCTCGTTCGGTGGCCCGGCGCAGCGCCTCGGCCAGGCGCCCGGCGGCCGGTACGGGAGTGGCGCCGCCGCACGGGAGGTGGGCCTCCAGCAGCATCGCGACCCGGCCGAGCTGGGCGAGGGCGTGCTGGGTGTCGTCGGCGGCGGCACGGGACAGGCCGCGGTTGCGCACCGGTTCGTGCTGGGCGGTGGCCAGCGCCTCCTGCCAGGCCACACGTGCCTCGCGGGTGTCGAGGAGCGCGGAGCGGACGTCGTCGTGGCCGCGCTCGGCCGGCTCGGCGTACTGGTCGACGACCGCGGCGGCGTACCGCCCGTCCGCCTTCAGCCAGTCGCCGAGCCTGCCCCGGAGCCTCGGGGTCTCCCAGGCCGGGTAGGCGGCGTACGAGATCATCGCCAGCAGGCCGCCCACGAGGGTGAGGACGACCCGTTCGTGAACGGTCTGCGACCAGGCCTCGCCCGCCATGCCGAGCAGGAAGACGACATACGCGGAGACGCACGCCTGGCCGACGACGTATCCGGTGCGCATCAGCAGATACATCAGCAGGGCGCAGAGCACGGCGAACACCGCGGACGGCGTCACACCGGGGTGGGCGGTCCGGACGATCGCGGTGGCGAGCGTGACCCCGACGATCGTCCCGCCGAAGCGGGCCACGGAACGCCCGTACGTCTGGGTGAACTCCGGCCGCATCGCCATGACGGCCGCCATCGGCGCCCAGTAGCCGTGGCCGAACGGCAGCGAGACGCCGATGAGGTAGCCCACGGCGACGACGACGGCGACCCGGACGGCGTGCCGCAGGATCGGTGAACCGGGGCGCAGTTCGGCCCGCATCGCCCGCACGACGACCGGGACCAGCCGCAGCAGGGTGGGGCGGCGGCGGTGCGGGGAGCCGGGCGCCTCCTCCCCGGTGGCCTTGATGGCCTCGGCGGCCTCCTCGGCCTCGGCGTCCTCCTCCTTCGTCCCCGCCCCCTCGGCCGTCTCGATGACGTCGGAGAGCAGCGCGCCGAGCCGGTCGGCGGCGCGACGGGGTGGGCCGGCGAGGAGGGAGCCGGTGTCGGGCGTCCTCAGTACGGCGACGGCGGACGGGGAGAGCTTCACCGGGTCGCCGTGGCGGATCGCGCGTGCCGCCGAGTCGAGCACGGATCCGGCGGCGGCGAGGAGTTCGCGGACCCGGTCCCGCTCCGGCCCCTCGGCCGGCACACCCATCGCCGGGTCCGCGAGCGAGGCGAGCACCGGCCTGATCCGTTCGGCGACACCCCGGGAGCCACGCAGTTCGGGCGGTCGGCGGCGGGCCTGCCAGGGCGTGACGGCTGCCGCGCTGCGGGCCTTCATCAGCGGTACCGGATCGAAGGCGGAGAGCGGGTCGTGGCGCAGCCGCCGCGCGTAGTCGGCCTCGGCGGCCAGGGCGTCGGCCAGGGCGTCGCGCTGGGCACCCCATCTCCGCACCGGGAACAGGACGATCAGCGCTGCCTGCACCACACCGCCGAACAGGATCATCGCGGCGTGCACCGCCGAGTTCGCGACGGAGCTGGGCAGGGTGACCGTCACCAGCATGATCGCCACGTTCGACGACGCGATGATCCCGCCCGTCGGCCCCGCCGCCCAGGCCAGGCCCGCCAGGAACGTCCAGAGCACCAGCAGGGCCAGGAACAGCGGTGTGTGGGAGCCGGTGAGATAGCCGAGGAACGTCGATACGGCGAGGCTCGCCCCGGAGACCAGGGCGAGGACGGGCCGGGGACGCCAGCTGCGCTGGAACGTGGCGATGGCCGCCTGGAACGCACCGAACGCGGAGCTCGCGGCGACGACCGGCCCGAAGAACGCGAGGCCGACCCCGATGACGAGGGCGAGACCGACCGCACCGCGGATCGCGATGAGCGGTTCGAGACGCCGCCGCTCGATCGTCAGCCCCGAGCGGGCCGTCTCCTTCAGCGCCCGGACCCAGCTCATGCCCAGAGCCTAGTGCTGTGACCGGGAAGGTTCACCGGCTCGCGACGCCCGGCACGGCACCTCGCCGCGTTGTCGCATCACCCGAGTGCGTCCGGCACGAGGGCGATCCTCCGCCTTGCGACGCACCGCACCGGACACCATAAACCTCCCGGCAAACCTTTCCGGCCACTGCACCCAGCCGGAACAGCCGATGAGCCTGAATTACCACATAATCTCCGGAAAATCCGCTGAAGTGCCTGCTGACGGAAATACCGGAACGGCCCCGGAGCGGAGGCGGCGCCCGAGGCGCCTACCAGCTCCCGCGCCCGCCGTCGATCCCCGGCCCGTTCCCGCCCGTCCTCGCCCGGTCCGCGGCGGCCGTGCCGTGGGTCCATCCGTCCAGGTCCGTGGCGCCCCGGACGCGTGTGGTGGTGGTCTCGGGGAACATCCGCTCGGCGGTGTCCGTGACCGCCATGTCACGGGCGGCGAGGACCGGGAGCAAGTGGGGGGTCTCGGACCCCGCAGCTCCGGATCGGGCCCCGGTCCCGGCCTCCTCGGCCTCGGCATCCGCGGTGACACGGGCGGCGTCGGCGGCGAGCCGGCTGCCCAGGCGCTGGGCGTACGCCATCAGGAAGGACTGCCGAAACGTCTTGGTCCGCTTGCGCCCGCCGGCCCGCTGGCCCGCCTCGGCCTTCGTCATCGCCACCGTGCCCTGGACCAGCAGAGAGGTGTACAGCAGGTCCACGGCGTCCAGATCCGGATCGAACCCGACCACCGTGGAGAAACCGAGATCGCCGTTCCACACCGCGCGGCAGCGGTTCGCGGAGGCGACCGCGTCGAGCAGGATCGCCTTCGCCGTCTCGTACGGGGCATCGACCCCGATCCGGCACGCCCCGGGCGCCTCCTTGCTGTGGGTACGGGCGGCGAGCAGGGCCTCGTCGATGGAGTGCCGGGCCATCAGTTCCTGCGCCTTGGTGGTGAGGGCCTCCGCCTCCTCGGGGAAACCGGTCGCCTCCGCCTTGGCGAGCAGGGCGCGGATCCGGGTCAGCATCCGGGGTTCGTCGTGCGCGGGCGGCAGACGGAGTCCGTGCGGAAGGGCACCGGGCGGCGGACCGACCGGTTCGATGGCGGGGAGCCGGAGCAGCAGCCGGTAGAGGCCGAGAAGGGCGGAGGCGTAGGAGAACCTGTCGGGCCGGTTACGGGCCGGCGCGGCGGGCAGCCCGTCGAGCTGGGACCGCCAGCGGGGCGGCAGCCGCTCGTACCGTCCGGTCTCCGAGCCGATCAGCCCGGCGACGAGTCCGACGGCGGTCTCGTCGAGTTCGCGGCGGACGATGCGTACGACGTCGGCGGGGAGCCAGCCGCGCTCCCAGGCCCGGCGGACGAACTCCTCACCGCGCCGGTGCAGTTCGGCGTCGACCGCGGGGTGGGCGGCCAGGAGGGAGGCGCCGCTGTCGAGACCGGCGTCGCCGTCCGAATAGAGGGCCGCCGCGAATGCCTGGTCGATCACCGGTTCCATGAGGTCAGGGTAGGCAGGGCGGTACGGCGCGGTACCCCTGGCCCCGTGCCCGTGGGCGGGCGTCGGCTGCCGTGATCGTGGAGCCCGTCGGGCGCCGGCCCCGGCCGCGGCGAGGCGGCGCGGGCCGTCCACAGCGGAGGCCGGACGCGGACCCGTCCGTCCACACCCTGTGGATATCGAACTTCCGAGCGGCCATCGCGTGGGGCGCCGACCCGGCGGAGCCCCCCTCGGCACCCGCGAACCCGGCCGCCGGAATCAAGGTACGGGCGAGGGACCGGGCCGAACCGGGCCGGGCGGGCGAGAGGCCCGGTCCGGCCGTACGGGGAAGGGCCGGACGAGAGGCAACGTCCGGTCGTGCGGGGTCGAACGGGCGGCGCGATTGGTCCATCCAGCCCGACCCGCTGGCGATGTATCCGCTTTCATCCTTTTATCCAGAATTCGCATGCTTTCATCTCGCCATGGAGGCGATCAAGTGATGACCGGAGACCGACAGCAGGACACGCACGCACGGGCGATCCCGTCGCGGCGGCGCGTACTGGCCGCCGCCGCGCTCGCACCGGTACTGACCGCGGCCGGGCCCGCCGCCGCTCGCGCCCTGCCCGCGGACATGTCCGGGACGCGGCACACCGGGCGGGTCGAGCCGGTGCGCACCGACCTGGCGGACTGGGCGGGCGTGGCACGGGCCCTGGGCCGCAGCGGCAACATGCTGCGCGGAACGACGTACCACACGGGCTTCCCCCGGCGGGACCTCCACGTGGTCTCCAAGGGCGTCCTCGTCACACCGGGGCTCGCACTGGGCACGCACGTGGCCTTCGTCCGTTATGCGGACGGCTCCACGATACTGATGGGCGACGTGGTGGTCACCGAGAAGGAACTGCAGCGGGTGACCGACGCCTGGCAGGCGCACGGAATCGAGCAGACCGCGCTCCACAAGCACCTGCTCGCCCAGATCCCCGACCTCTGGTGGACCCATGTCCACGCCCACGGCCACGACGCGGTGGCCCTGGCCCGCGGCCTGCGCGCCGGATTCGACCGCACCGGCACCCCGCCCGCCGTGCCGCCCGGTCCCGTGACCACGGTCGACCTGGACGTCGCGGGGATGGAGGCGGCGCTCGGCAACAAGGGGTCCGTCGAGGACGGGCTCTACAAGATCCTCTTCGTCCGCCGCGAGACCATCGCGCACGGCCATCTGATCCTGCCGCCCGGTCTGGGGTCGAGCAGCGCGTTCAACTTCCAGCCGCTGGGTGGCGGGCGTGCCGCGCTCAGCGGCGACTGCGCCATGCTCGCCGACGAGGTTCCGCACGTACTGAAGGCCCTGCGACGCGGCGGGATCGAACTCGTCGAACTGCACAACCACCACCTGGCGGAGGAGCCCCGCCTGTTCTTCACCCACTTCTGGGCCGTCGGTGACGGCGTCGAGCTGGCACGGGCGCTGCGCCCCGCGGTGGACGCCACCGACGTCGTACCGTCCGGCTGAGAGCGGCCCCCGCACGCCGGACGCGCCGGCCCTCCCCGGCCGACGGGCCCCCACCGGCCGCTGCCGTGCCCGTCGGCCCCTGCCCCCCCCACCGGCCGGCCGGGGCCGAGGACCGATTCCGCCGGTCCAGCGACCCCGGCCGCCGAATCCGCTCGTCATATGGACCAATCGGCCCGGAGCGGCGCGTGCCCGTGCGGACGAACGGGCACCCATGTCCCGTCCAGCCCGCCCATTTCCCGAACCACCCGTCAGATCCCCCTCTGGAGCTCCGTATGGAACCAGTCGCCGGCGCACGGTACTGCCCGTTCGACTACGCCGAGGCCCTCGAATTCGACCCGGTGCTCAGGCACTTGATGACCGAAGAACCCGTCTCCCGCATCCGGCTGCCGCACGGTGACGGCGAGGCGTGGCTCGTCACCGGCTACGACGACGTGCGCACGGTGACCACCGACCGGCGCTTCAGCCGGAGCGCCATCATCGGCCGGAACTTTCCGCGCATGACCCCTGAGCCGATCGTCCAGGACGAGGCCATCAACGTGATGGACCCGCCGGGCAGCAGTCGGCTGCGCAGCCTGATCTCCAAGGGGTTCGCGCCCCGTCACATGGAGCGCATGAAGGTGCGTACCCAGCATGTCGTGGACGAACTGCTGGACCGCATGGAGGAGCACGGTTCCCCCGCCGATCTCTTCGAGCACCTGGCGGCCCCGCTGCCCCTGACCACCATCTGCGAGGTCCTCGACATTCCCGAGGGCGACCGCGCACAACTGCGCGCCCACGCCCGGACCATGATGGACACCACCGTCGAGAACAAGGACGCGGCGGTACGCGCCAAGGCCGATCTCCGCGCCTACTTCCAGAAGTTGACGGCCGAGCGGCGCGCGAACCCGGGCGACGACCTGATCAGCGCGCTGGCCACGGCGCGCGACGGGGACGAGATCCTCAACGACCAGGAGCTGACCGTCATGGCCATGGTCCTGCTCATCACCGGCCAGGACACCACCACGTACGAGATCGGCAACATCGCCTACACGCTGCTCACCAGGCCGAACGAGCTCGCCATGCTGCGCGAGCGCCCCGACATGCTCCCGCAGGCCATGGAGGAGCTGCTGCGCTTCATCCCGTTCCGCAAGGGCGTCGGCATCCCCCGGGTCGCCCTGGAGGACGTGGAGCTGAGCGGGGTGTTGATCCGGGAGGGGGACATCGTGCACGTCTCCTATCTGACGGCCAACCGCGACCCCCGGAAGTTCGACCGGCCCGACGAGCTGGATCTGAAGCGCGAGAATCCGTCCCACATGACGTTCGGCTGGGGCGGCCACCACTGTCTCGGCGCCCCCCTCGCCGCCACGGAGCTCCAGGCCGCCATCGGAACCCTGCTGAAGCGCTTCCCCGCTCTGAAGCTGGCGACGCCGGCCGAGGAGGTGCGCTGGAACAGGACCTCCATCTGGCGCTATCCCCTCGAACTGCCCGTCACCTGGTGACGGGGGCGGCCCGGCGGCGCACCGGACCTCCGCGCACGGACGGCGGCTGTCCTCGATGATGCGTCGCGGCAGGACGCCCGGCCAACCCGGTACGGTCCCGGGCCGCCGGGCGCCCTGCCGCGCTTCGGCGCCCCGCCCGCACCGGCTCGACATGCGGCCCCGATCGGCCTGCCGTAACGTGGTTCCGACGGCCACCCAGCCGTGGCGGATCAACGTCTGATCAATGACCGATCAAACGTCCGTCCACGAACGGCTAGAACTCAGTCTTCGACGGTCGGCCCGTCCGCGCCCGTTCCAGGGGTACCGAACCCGGCGCAGGAATCCACCGAAGCCCTGTCCCGCGCCGCGTGTACGGGGCCGTGGTGGCCGTTCCCGCGTCGCGGGCGGACACCCCCGTGACCGTCCCGGGCCCGGCGGCGTGGACCAAGTCCGCTAGGAGGAGTTCCATGGCGGTTCTCTGCAAGCCGGCCATCGCGGTTCCCGAGTACGTCATCACCAACGAGGAAACCCTTGAGCTGGCACGACGGTTGCACGGCGACCATCCGCAGATCGACCTGGTGCTTCGGCTCATCGAACACACCGGGGTGCAGAAACGGCACCTGATCCAGCCCATCGAGAAGGTGCTGCAGCACCCGGGCTTCGACGCCCGCAGCATCACGTACGAGAAGCACACCAAGGCCCGGGTGCCGGCGGTGGTGCGCCAGGCACTCGACCAGGCCGAACTGGAGCCGCGGCAGATCGACTTGATCGTTTACGTCTCCTGCACCGGCTTCATGATGCCGCCACCGACATCGTGGCTCATCGGAGAGATGGGCTTCCGGCCTCAGACGCGCCAGCTGCCGATCGCCCAACTCGGCTGCGCCGCGGGCGGTGCGGCCGTCAACCGGGCCCATGACTTCTGCAGGGCCTACCCGGACGCCAATGTGCTGGTCGTCGCCTGCGAGTTCTGCTCCCTGTGCTACCAGCCCACCGACCTGGGTGTCGGATCCCTGCTGTCCAACGGCCTGTTCGGCGACGGCATAGCCGCCGTCGTCCTGCGAGGCCATGGAGGCACCGGGGTCCGCCTGGAGCGCAACGGCTCGTTCATCATTCCGGACACCGAGGACTGGATCTCCTACGCGGTCCGTTCCACCGGGTTCCACTTCCAGCTCGACAAGCGCGTTCCCGGAACCATGGAGCCCCTCGCTCCGGCCCTGAACGCCGTGGCGGAGGAACACCAGTGGAACGCCGGAAAGCTGGACTTCTACATCATCCACGCGGGCGGCCCGCGCATCCTGGACGATCTGAGCCGCTTCCTCGACGTGCCGCCCGAAGCGTTCCGCTTCAGCCGGGCCACGCTCACCGAGTACGGCAACATAGCCAGCGCGGTGGTGCTCGACGCCCTCGGCCGAATGTTCGACGAGGCTTCGGCCCTCGACGGCCACCGCGGACTGATGGCCGGCTTCGGCCCCGGCATCACCGCCGAAATCTCCCTGGGAACCTGGACGACGGGCTCCGATTAGGCCACGGCCCGCCCGGCCTGCGAGGACCCGGGGGATCCCGGGACGGGCTCCGGGGACGGACCCCGGTTCCGGGGAGCGGCAGGGCAGGACCGGGCGGGGCGGAACCTCGCACGACGGTCCGCACCGCGCCGCGCGAGGTCCCGCCCGTCGCCACCGCCCCGCGCCGCGCGAGGTCCCGCCCGTCGCCACCGCCCCGCGCCGCGCGAGGTCCCGCCCGTCGCCACCGCCCCGCGCCGCGCGAGGTCCCGCCCCGCGCGCACCCCACCCCGTTCCCGGCCTCCCGCCGCCTCGCGCCACCCCGGCCCCGCCCCGGGCCACCGCCCCCGTGTCAGTGCCAAGTGCCAGACTCGACCACATGACCGAACGTTGGGCTCTGGCCGCCACGGAGACCGGCGGCGCCCTGCTCGCCCCGCTGGACTCCACCGGCCTGCCCACCGCCCCGGTCCTGACCGAGGCGGACCTCGTGGAGGCCGTCCGCTCCCGCCCGGAGATCACGCGCTGGGTCTGGCGGTCCACTGCCGAGATCTACCCACGCCTGCTCGCGGCGGGCGTCCCCGTGGCCCGCTGTTACGACATCGAGGTCGCCGAATCCCTCCTCCTCGCCCATGAGGGCCGTCTCGGCGAACCCCGCTCCGCGGCCGCCGCCCACGCCCGTCTGCACGGCGCCCCCGTGCCCCCCGATCCGCCGCCGCGCTCCGCCGAGCCCGGTTCGCAGTCCTCCCTCTTCGAGCCGCGGTCCGGCACCGGCCTGCCGTTCGACGACCTGCTCCAGGTCTATGCCGACCAGCTCCGCCGCCATGACGCCACGGCGCACCCGGGCCGGATGCGCCTGCTGACGGCCGCCGAATCGGCCGGCATGCTGGTCGCCGCCGAGATGAACCGTTCCGGCCTCCCCTGGCGCGCCGACGTCCACCGGGAGGTGCTCCAGGAACTGCTCGGCGAGCGCTACGCGGGCGGCGGCGAGCCCCGCAGGCTGGCCGAGCTGGCCGACGAGGTGTCGGCCGCCTTCGGCAGACGGGTCCGCCCCGACCTCCCCGCCGACGTCGTGAAGGCCTTCGCACAGGCCGGCATCAAGGTGAAGTCCACCCGGCGCTGGGAGCTGGAAGAGCTGGACCATCCCGCGGTGGAGCCCCTCATCCGGTACAAGAAGCTGTACCGGATCTGGACGGCACACGGCTGGAGCTGGCTCCAGGACTGGGTGCGCGACGGGCGTTTCCGCCCCGAGTACCAGCCGGGCGGCTCGGTCAGCGGGCGCTGGACGACCAACGGCGGAGGGGCGCTGCAGATCCCCAAGGTGATACGGCAGGCGGTCGTCGCCGACGAGGGCTGGCGCCTGGTGGTGGCGGACGCCGACCAGATGGAACCCAGGGTCCTGGCCGCGATCTCCCGCGACCGCGGCCTGATGGAGGTGGCGGGCCATGACGGCGATCTCTACACGGCGCTGTCGGACCGGGCCTTCCACGGCGACCGGGACCACGCCAAGCTCGCCCTGCTGGGCGCGATCTACGGCCAGACCTCGGGCGACGGCCTGAAGAATCTGGCCGCCCTGCGCCGAAGATTCCCGCTGGCCGTGGCCTATGTCGACGACGCCGCGAAAGCGGGCGAGGAGGGGCGCCTCGTACGGACGTATCTGGGCCGGACCAGTCCCCCCGCGGCCGGGAGCGGTGACGACGACGAGGCCGGCATTCCACAGGAGAGCGCCGAACAGCCGTCCGGCGACGGTGGGTTCACGCCGGGGTACGCATCGTCCCATGCCCGCGCACGGGGCCGCTTCACCCGTAACTTCGTGGTGCAGGGCAGCGCGGCGGACTGGGCGCTGCTGCTCCTCGCCGCCCTCCGCCACTCGCTCCGTTCCGCCGGGCTCCGGGCCGAGCTGGTCTTCTTCCAGCACGACGAGGTGATCGTGCACTGTCCGCAGGAGGAGGCCGAGGCGGTCGTGGAGGCGATCCGGTCGGCCGGTGACACCGCCGGGCGGACCGTCTTCGGCGACACGCCGGTGCGCTTTCCGTTCACCACGGCGGTGGTGGAGCGCTATTCGGATGCGAAGTAGCCCGCCCCCGCTCACGCACCGGAGCCGGGCGTGCCGGACTCCCCGCTCCCCCGTTGTTCACCCGTGCCCGGCCGCACATCGGGACCCGGCGCGGGCCGGGCGCCCGGAGCGGTCTGTTCACCGAAACCGGCCAGCCCGTGGTCGTAGTGCGCGGGACGCAGATGCTGATGACGATGCCGGGCATTGAGCCGATGGATGACGAACGCCGCGATCGCGATCATCGCCAGGACGACCACCACGGTGACCAGGGTGTTCATGCGATACCGGCCCCCTTCGATGCGCAGGCCGACGAAAGCGGCTCATCGGGAGCCGTACATGTCCAGGCTACTCCGCGCCCGGACGGACGCTCGTCGGCCGGACGGAGCAGCCGCGCCCGTGCCCGCGCCCCTGTCCTCCTGGTCCGTGTCCGCGCCCGTGTCCTCCCACGGAAGCGGAAGGGTCCGGACCGGATGAGAAGCTCCGGCCCGGACCAGGCGCGGCGTGCGCCCCACGAGGGAAGCCCCGGGGCACACCCGCGCAGCGGTGGTGCGCTTTTGCCGTGCTGCGTGTCTAACCGCGTTCCCACAGCGCGGGGACGTTCGGCGGTTCCCAGCCGGTCATGGCCGAGTGCGCCTGCAGACAGCGGTACGCGACCCCGCCGTACGTGACGCGGTCTCCCGCGTTGTAGAGCGTTCCGGCCACCCAGGTGGATCCGGGCGGGTCGGTCGGCGGATCGGTGGGCGGATCGGTCGGATCGGTCGGGCCCTGGGCGACATCGAGGACGAAGTCGAAGGTCCCTTCCTTGGCGGAGCCGACGGCCCGGACGTTCATGAGGAGTGCCGGGTCGAAGATGGTGTCCGTGTTGTTGCGCGGCTCGTCGGGGAAGTACAGCTGGGTGGTCAGGATCCCCGAACCGGGAGCCTGGGCCTTGACATGGATGTGCCGCGTCCGGCCCGGGTACAGCCCCGGCACGATCGTGGTCAGGGCGAAGGCCCCCGACTGATCGGTGAACTGGTGGCCGCGGAACGCGTATCCGCTCATGTCGTACGCGCCGTTGGTGTCGGCCTGCCAGAAGTCGAGGAGCACTCCGGGGATGGGCTTGCAGGCCCGCCCGAAGACGTATCCGCTGACGGTCAGCCGGACACCGGGCGTGCTGCCGGTCACCAGGCCCGTACGGAGCGGGAAGTTGGGCTTGAAGTAGGGACCCTCGATCTGCTCGTGGGTCGGTCCGTCGCCGTCGTCGCAGTTCGGAGTGGGGGCCAGGGGCCGGCCCCCGGTACCGGCATCGCGGGCCAGCGCGACGCCACCCCCGGCGAGCAGCGGGACGGTACCGACGACGAGTGCGGCCCTGAGGAGGGTCTTACGGCTGATCCGGCGGTCGTCGCCGGAACCTTCGGTCGCTTCTGGGGTCATGGCTGATTCCTCGGGGGGGAAGGGCACGTGCATGACACGGAGCGGAGCGGGGTGCGCGCCGCCCGGCCGGGAGGCCGGAGCGTGAGCCGGGCAGGCGCGGTATTCGGCGGCGGCCTCGCCCAGGGCCGCCGGGGCCGGGCCTTCCGTTCGGATCGGGCCGGATCGGTGCCACCGTTCTGCCGGGGCGTGCGAGCGCGTCGCGATCCGGACGACAGGCCCTACAACTGCTGCCAGAGCGCCGGCACGTTCGGCGGCGTCCAGCCGGGCTGCGCCAAGTGCGCCTGCAGGCAGCGGTAACTGCCGGAGCCGTAGGTCACGACGTCGCCCGCCGCGTACGTGGTCCCCGCCGCCCAGCTGCCGCCCGGGTCGGTCGGCGGGTCCGTCGGATCGGTGGGCGGATCGGTCGGGGTGCCACTGGTGACCAGGGTGAGTCCGTACGCCTGGAGCGCCGGGTTCACCGGCTGGAAGTACGTCGTACCGCCCTGGGAGCAGTTGCCGGATCCGCCGGACGTGACGCCCTGCGCCTGACTGCCGGAGATGAACGAGCCGCCGGAGTCGCCGGGTTCGGCGCACACATTGGTGCGGGTGACTCCGGAGACGGTGCCCTCCTGGTAGGTGACGCTGGTGTTGCGCTGCTGCACCGTTCCGCAGTGCCAGCCGGTCGTCGAGCCCGAGCGGCAGACCGACGAACCCTCCAGCGCCTCGGTGGATCCGGTGACCGTCACATCGCCGTTGCCGTACCCGTTGACCAGGGCGCGAGGCGTCCGGTTGGTGTCGGTGGCGACCCAGGAGTGGTCGCGGCCGGGGAAGGTGGAGCCCTGGAAGGAGCCCTGGGCCTGCTGGTTGTAGCCGCTGGTGCTGACCCCGGGTGTGCCGCAGTGACCGGCGCTGACAAAACCGGACTGGCCGTTGCCGCGCTTCACGGGAAAGCCGATGGAGCAGCGCCCGGAGCCGTTCATGTAGTAGGCGTCACCACCCCGCAGATCCGTGAAGGTACGGGGCTGTTCGGCCGACCGGCTCACCGTCACCACCCCGTGCGGCACATCCGCCGCGGCGAGGAAGGCATCGGCGGCCGAGGCGCGGGCGGCCTCCACGACCACGCGATTGGTGGCCACGTCGACGTACCAGGCGGGTATGTCCTCCGGGGCCCTGCGCAGCGCGACCCGGTCCAACGCGGCCTTCGCGGCGTCGAGTTCGGCCAGGCTGTGCTCGACGACGACGGGCTGGGCACCGGCCCGGCGGATCCGGGCGGTGTCCGCGGCGTCGGTGGTGGCGACGGTCAGTGCGGCGCCGTCACCGCTCACCCGGGCCCCGGCGAAGTCCGCGCCGAGGGAGTGCCGCAGCCCGGCGGCGACGGCCGCGGCCCGGGACTCGTTGCCGATCCTGTCGCGCGCCTCGGAGGCGGTCAGTCCGAGATCGCTGCGCATGGCCTTCAGCAGACCGGGCGAGAGCTGTTCGGCGCCCGCGACGGTGGGGGTGGGGAGGTGGGGAGCGGGATCGGCGGACGCGCTGCCGGTCAGGCCGGCCAGCGCGAGTACACCGACGGCCACGGTGGCGGTACACGCGGCCAGGGCACGTCTGCGGAGGATGGTTCTCTCCACGGAACTCTCCTTGACTTCGGGGGAATTGCCGCCAACGTAGCCGCGTACACGTCACCCTCAGGAGATCCCGTTCTCCCCCTCACTTCGCGTTATGGGGCCCCTTGAGCGGCGGCACCGACGGCTGTTCCGCCGGGGTGACGGGGCAGCCCTTAGGCTCCGCGCATGGCCACGCATGAACACGAGATCACCGAGCCCGTCGACCTGTGCCTGCCGGACGGCCGGCTGAACCCGGCGGCCCGCGGCTGGTCCAGGCAGCCGCTGCACCGCGCGAATCTTCGGGGCTGGGGGCGGACCAAGCGCTGGGAGTACTGGTGCGTGACCACCCCGACCCATCTCGTCGCCCTGACGGTGAGCGACCTCGACTTCCTGGCCCTGAACACGGTGTACGTACTGGAATTCGGGCCGGAAGGGCGCGAGTTCGAGCGCACCTCGATCGTTCCCGGCGGGCGCGGCGTCCGTCTCCCGGAGGTGATCGCGGGCACGGTCGGCTCACCCGCCGTGGTGGTCGGTCCGCAGCGCCCCACCGGCGGCAAGGTCAGGATCGAGATCCGTGGGAAGGACGGGGGCACCCGGTTGCGGGCCCGGTGCCTGACACCGCGCCCACCGCAGGGCGCCAGGGGCACGCGGGGTGGCGAAGAGGCCGTGGAGACCGTGGAGGTCGACCTCTTCGCCGCTCTGCCCGTCGGCCACGAGACGTTGTCCGTCGTCGTGCCGTGGAGCGGACGCCGCTTCCAGTACACGTCGAAGCACACGGCCCGCCCCGCCTCCGGTACGGTCCGGATCGGCGGCAGGGTCCTGGAGTTCGGTGAGGACGCCTGGGCCGTGCTCGACCACGGCCGGGGGCGCTGGCCGCGCTCGGTCGACTGGAACTGGGGAGCCGCCTCGGGGCGCACGGGCGGCCACACGGTGGGTCTGCAGTTCGGCGGCAGCTGGACCCGGGGCACCGGCGCGACCGAGAACGCGATCTGCATGGACGGCCGACTCACCAAGATCGGCGACGAGTTGGAGTGGCGCTGGTCGCCCACCGACTTCATGGCCCCGTGGACCATCACATCCGCGGGCGAACGGCCTGCGGTGGACCTGACGTTCACCCCTTTCCACAACCGCTCCACCCGCACCGACGCCGGTCCGATCGCCAACCGCACCGACCAGTGCTTCGGCCACTACACCGGCCTCGTCCGGGACGACGAGGGCCGCGAGATCGCCGTGGATCAGCTCCTCGGCTGGGCCGAGGACGTCCATATGCGCTGGTGATCTCCCCTCACCGCCGCCGGGACCCATAGGTTCACCCCATGCGAATAGGTGAGCTTCTGGGTACCGGACGGTCCGCGGACGTGTACGCGTTCGACGAGAATTGGGTCCTGCGCCGTTACCGCGACGGAACGGACGCCACTCATGAGTGGACGGTCATGTCCTACCTCAGCGCCCACGGCTACCCGGTGCCCCGGCTCGGCCCCCGCGACGCCGAAACGGCTCCCTGCGACCTGATGCTGCAGCGGCTGACCGGTCCGACGATGCTGCGGTCGCTGCTGTCCGGGGACCTCTCCGCGGCCGAGGCCGGCGCCATGCTGACCGCTCTCCTCGCCGAACTGCACACCGTCCCGGCCCGGCTCTCCCCGCACCCCGGGGACCGGATCCTCCATCTCGACCTGCACCCGGACAACGTGATGCTGACGCCCCGGGGCCCGGTGGTGATCGACTGGAGCAACACCAGGGAGGGCGCACCGGCCGCCGACCGGGCCATGTCGTCCCTGATCCTCGCCCAGGTCGCGGTCGATCCCCGGTCCCCCGCGTCGGCGGGTGCCCGCGCACTGCTGGAAGCCCTGATCCCGCAACTCTCCGCCTCCGGCGGCATACCCGCCCACCACCTCGCCGAAGCCGCCATCCTGCGCGCCGCCAACCCGACGATGAGCGCGCACGAGGTGGCACTCATCGACCGGGCCACGTCACTGATCACCGAGCTGACGCGGTGAACCGACACACCGCGCCCCGGCCCGTCCGAACCGCCTTCGGCCGCTCGTACCGGTGGGGCTGATCCTCCCGAGGCATCGGCACGGATCCGGCCCGGGGTTTCGCGATTCCGGGGCGGACGACACCGACACCGAGGCCGCCCCCTCTGAGCGCGGCCAGTCGGATGCGGGGTCGACCGCGAGCAGGGGACGGATCGCGCCCAGCACGGCGCCGATGCAGACATCGCGCAGCTCGGTGCGGCTGTTGTCATGATCGTCTGGATGACAGGGGCGCCGGCGAGGACCCGGTTCGCGGCGAGGACGGCGTTCCTGGGTACGGCCTGGCCTGGCTGTGGGCCGCCCGCCGCACACCGATCAACGGCACCGCGCGGTGCGGTGGCTGTCGGGCGTCTTCCTGCTGGGTGGACTCAGCCGTCTGCCGTCGCTCGCCGTGGCAGGGCGGCCGGACTCGTTCCAGCTGGTCCTGGCCGCGATCGAACTCGCCCTGCCGCCTGTGTACTTCTGGCTGGCGGACGCGGATGAACGGGCGGCGTCGAAGACGCTGCCGCACCCGGTGTCCCGGGCACAGGGCCGAAGACTCTGCCGCACGCGGTGTCCCGGGCACAGGACCGGGCGACGCCCCCGTTCCACCCTCCCGGCCGCCATGCACCGCTGCCGGAACGCCGCGACTGCCGACCTCCGCCCGACACCAACCATCCGACAGCGCCCACTCGCCACCGGCCACTCCACCAGCCCCGCCGGCCGGACCGGCCCGATTCCCTCACCGAGGCGCGCGTCATGGCGGGTTCGCGGTTCACGGGTTCCCCGATCCGTTCCGTCATACCCCGAACACGATAAAACCCCAGGTCACGGGCTATGTGACCTGGGGTTCTTCTGAGCCGCCTTCGGGATTCGAACCCGAGACCTACGCATTACGAGTGCGTTGCTCTGGCCAACTGAGCTAAGGCGGCACGCCCTGTCGCACCATGGTGCGATCAGCAGCGTCGCCAAGTCTACACAGTTTCCGGGGGTGCTCCGTACCAGCCCGGCTGCGGGCCGTTCTCGCAGGTCAGCAATGAGGCAGCCAGGGCCGGCGGTCGGTCGGCGGTACGTCGGGCGGGCTCAGGAGCACTGCTTGCCGTCGGCCGGCGGGGTGCCGTCCAGGAGGTACGTGTTGATCGCCGTGTCGATGCAGTCGCTGCCTCGGCCGTACGCCGTGTGGCCGTCACCGCGGTAGGTGAGGAGCGTGCCGGAGGAGAGCTGACCGGCCAGGGACTGGGCCCACTTGTACGGAGTGGCCGGGTCGCGGGTGGTGCCGACCACGACGATCGGGGCCGCGCCCTTCGCCTCGATGCGGTGGGGGGTGCCGGTGGGCCGGACCGGCCAGTGGGCGCAGTTCAGTGCTGCCCAGGTGAAGGTCCTGCCGAAGACCGGGGACGACTTCTCGAAGCTCGGAAGTGCCCGTGCGGCGGCATCGGCGTCGGCGAAGGCGGGCGGCAGGTCCAGGCAGTTCACGGCCGTGTTGGCGGACATCAGATTCGCGTACGTGCCGTTCGGTTCGCGTTCGTAGTAGCCGTCCGCCAGGGAGAGCAGGCCGGAGCCGTCACCCTTCTCGGCGCCGGCGAGGGCGTCGCGGAGCTGGGGCCAGGCCGACTCGTCGTACATGGCGGCGATGACCCCCGTGGTGGCGAGGGATTCGGTGAGCGCGCGGGAGCCACCGGTGGGGACGGGCCTGGCATCGAGGCCCGCGAAGAGCCGCTCGAGGCGGACGGCCGCGTCGGCGGTGGAGGTGGTGCCGAGCGGGCAGCCCGCCTTCTTCACACAGTCGGCGGCGAAGGACTGGAACGCGGTCTCGAAGCCCGCGGTCTGATCACGGTTGACGTCGAGAGACGAGAGAGACGGGTCCATCGCGCCGTCCAGGACCAGGCGGCCGACCCGGGCGGGGAACAGCTCGGCGTACGTCGCGCCGAGATACGTACCGTACGACGCCCCGACGTAGTGCAGCTTCTCGTCGCCGAGCAGGGACCGCAGCACGTCCATGTCGCGGGCCGCCTCGACCGTGGAGACATGCGGAAGGATCTTACCGGAGTGCCGCTCGCAGCCGCTCGCGAACTGCTGGTAGGCGGCGCTCAGCCGCTCGACCTCGGCGGCGTCGTCCGGGGTCTGGTCGACCTGGGTGTAGGCGTCCATCTGCGGACCGGTGAGGCACTCGACGGGCTCGCTGCGGGCCACTCCGCGTGGGTCGATGGCGACCATGTCGTAGCGGGCCCGGACCTGGGCGGGGTAGCCGATCCCCGCGTAATCCTGCAGATAGCCGATGGCCGAGCCGCCTGGGCCACCCGGATTCACCAGGAGGGAGCCGATCCGCTCGCCGGGCCCGGTGGCCTTCACCCGGGAGACGGCCAGTTCGATGTCGCCGCCGTCCGGCTTGGCGTAGTCCAGCGGCGCCCTCATCGTCGTGCACTGGAATCCCCCGACGCCGCAGTCCCGCCAGTTCAGTTGTTGCGCGTAGTACGCCTTGAGCGCGGCGGGGACGGACAGCGAGGACGAGGACGGTGAGGCGTTCGTCGAACTTCCGCTGCTGCAGCCGGAGATGAGGAGGCCGGCAGTGAGGCCGGCAGTGCCGAGCGCGATGGCGAAGATGCGGAACGGGCGCCTGGTGTCCATCCCCGGAGCGTAGTCGCCGTTCGGCGGCTCGCCCGATTCTCCGCCCGTACGGGTGAAAGCGGCGACAAGCGGTGATGACGACGAGCAGCGCCGGGCCGTGGTGATGAGCGGCGGCCCGAGTGGCGTCAGCCCGCGCGCAGGACCATCGTCATCGCCTCCACCGCGAGCAGTGGCGCCACATTGCGGTCCAGCGCCCGACGGCAGGCGATCACCGCCTCTATCCGGCGCAGGGTGCGTTCGGGCGTGGACGAGCGGGCGATGCGGTCGAGGGCGTCCTGTGCGTCCGCGTTGGCGATGGCGATCCGCGAGCCCAGCTGGATGGCCAGCACATCGCGGTAGAAGCCGGTCAGGTCGGTGAGCGCGAGATCGAGACTGTCACGCTGCGTACGGGTCCTGCGGCGCTTCTGCCTGTCCTCCAACTCCTTCATCACCCCAGCCGTGCCGCGCGGCATCCGTCCCCCGGCGACTGCGCCGAGCGCGGCCTTCATCTCCTCCGTCTCCTTGGCGTCGACCTCCTCCGCGACCTGCTTGGCGTCATCGGTGGCGGTGTCGATCAGCTCCTGGGCGGCCTTGAGACAGCCCCCGATGTCCTCGACCCGCAGCGGGAGCTTGAGTACGGCGGCCCGGCGGGAACGGGCTCTCTCGTCGGTGGCGAGGCGGCGGGCCCTGCCGATGTGGCCCTGGGTGGCACGGGCGGCGGACGCGGCCCGCTCCGGATCGATGCCGTCACGCCTGATCAGCACATCGGCGACCGCGTCGACCGGGGGCGTGCGCAGCGTGAGATGACGGCAGCGGGAACGAATCGTGGGCAGCACGTCCTCGAGAGAGGGTGCGCAGAGCAGCCACACCGTGCGCGGCGCGGGCTCCTCGACCGCCTTCAGCAGGACGTTCGCCGCGCCTTCGGTGAGCCGGTCGGCGTCCTCCAGGACGATGACCTGCCAGCGGCCGACGGCCGGGGAGAGCTGGGCGCGGCGGACCAGCTCGCGGGTCTCCTTCACCCCGATCGAGAGCAGATCCGTACGGACCACCTCGACATCGGCGTGCGTACCGATGAGGCTGGTGTGACAGCCGTCGCAGAAGCCGCAGCCCGGTGCGCCCCCCAGAGCGCGGTCGGGGCTGGTGCACTGGAGTGCGGCGGCGAAGGCTCGGGCGGCCGTGGAACAGCCGGAACCAGGTGGCCCGGTGAACAACCAGGCATGGGTCATCTTCGACCCCGGCGGCACCGGCTCCCCCGCAGCGTCGGCGGTGACCAGCGCATCGGCGTCCCGAGCGGCGGCACCGAGCTGCTCCTGCACCCGGTCCTGGCCGACCAGGTCGTCCCATACGGTCATGGGTCATCGCCCTTCCGGTGGTGTGCGGCCGCACGGCTGTCGTACGACGCGGCTGCGCGGCTGTGATGTCACTGCTCGCCGATCCGGCGTTCCCTGCCCGGATCCGGCGTACCCGACCGGGTCCCGCTTGCCCGGCCCCGGTCCCGCATCACCGGCCCAGGCCCCGCTTGCCCGGCCCACAACCCGCTTCCCTCGCATTCGGATCCGGCTTCCGGTCCGGATCCCGGATCCGGCACCCTCATCCGAACTCCCGATCCGTCTTCCCATTGTGAGGGACGGGTCTGACAATCCCGGCAGCACGGCTGCCCGGCTGCCCGGCTGCCGGGATCGTCGGACCCGCCCGGCAGCCGTCGCGGATCAGCGGCGCGGTCGGCGTCCCCGGCCCGAGGGACCCGAGCCCTCGTCGTCGCGGTGGTCGCCGAGCAGTTCGTCCGCCAGCGTGGGCAGATCGTCCAGCGGAGTCTCCTCGGCCCAGTCGGGACGAGGACGCCGGCCCCGACGCTCCTGGCCCTCCTGACCGTCCCAGTGGTCCCGCACCGGCTGCGGGGTGCCCGCGCCCGGGTCGCCCATCTGCGGAAGCTCGCGCGTGCGCTCGTTCTCGCGCTCCGGCGCGGCGCCCGCCGGACGCTCGTCACGGAAGATGCCCCGCGGAACCCGGTCCGACGGATTCGCGTCCCGAGCGTTCCAAGCGCCACGGCTGTCCCGGCTGTCCCGGGTGTCCCGAACCGGAGGAAGCACCGCCGTCTCGTCCGCGGCACCAGCGGCGCCAGGCCGGTCGGACCGCTGCTCGGAGGAGTCGGCCCGATCCGGCCGGTCGGACCGCTCCGACCGGTCGTGGATCTTCGGGATCATCGCCGTTTCGGCCTCGTCGGACGGCGCGGTCGGGGTGACCGGCGAAGGCACCGGCTGTGTCACGTCGTTCGGGCTGACGATCGGCGTCGGCACCGTGATCTCGTTGTCCGGTACGGCTGCCGCCGCGGCAGCCTCGGCGCGCGCCGCCTCCGCGGCGGCCGCCGCGTCGGCCTCGGCCTGCCGACGGGCCGCCTCGGACCGCAGCAGTGCCTCCTCGGCCTTGCGCTGCTTCTCCAGCCGCCGTGCCTCGGCCTCCTTGCGCAGCCGGGCCTCCTCCTCGGCCTGCCTGCGCAGCCGGGCCTGCTCGGCCTCGCGGGCCGCCTCCTCGGCCTCCAGCCTGACCCGCTCCTCCTCGGCCTTGCGCCGGGCCTCCTCGGCGCGCTGCCTGGCTTCCTCGGCCTGGCGTTCCTCCTCGCGCCGACGCGCCTCCTCCAGCTCGCGGCGCTTGCGCTCCTCCTCCTCGGCACGGAGCTTGGCGAGCTGTTCCTGCCGCTCGCGCTCCAGCCGCTCCTCCTCGGCCTTGCGGGCCGCTTCCTCCTCGGCCTTGCGCCGGGCCTCCTCCTCGGCCGCCCTGCGCGCCTCCTCCTGGGCCTTGATCTCGGCTTCGGAGAGCGGAAGGAGCTGGTCGAGCCGGTGGCGTACGACCGTGGTGATCGCTTCCGGATCCTGACCCGCGTCCACCACCAGGTAGCGGGTCGGGTCGGCGGCGGCCAGCGTCAGGAAACCGGACCGCACCCGGGCGTGGAACTCGGGCGGCTCGGACTCCAGCCGGTCGGGCGCCTCGGTGAACCGTTCGCGCGCGGTCTCCGGGTCGACGTCCAGCAGCACCGTCAGATGCGGTACGAGTCCGCTCGTCGCCCAGCGCGAGATCCGGGCGATCTCGGTCGGGGAGAGATCACGGCCCGCGCCCTGGTAGGCGACGGACGAGTCGATGTAGCGGTCGGAGATGACGATCGCGCCACGCTCCAGCGCCGGACGGACGACCGAATCGACGTGCTCGGCGCGGTCGGCGGCGTACAGCAGTGCCTCGGCCCGGTTGGAGAGCCCGGCCGACGACACGTCGAGCAGGATCGAGCGCAGCCGCTTGCCGACCGGGGTCGCGCCCGGCTCGCGGGTGACGACGACCTCGTGGCCCTTGGCGCGGATCCAATCGGCGAGCGCCTCGACCTGGGTGGACTTGCCGGCGCCGTCGCCACCCTCCAGGGCGAGGAAGAATCCGGTCGGGGCGGGGGCGACGGCCGGGTCGCCGCCGCGCAGCGCCTCACGCAGGTCGCGGCGCAGCGGCACGCCGGAACGGTCGTCCGTCCTGGCGAGGACGATCACGGCGACGGGCAGCAGCAGGGCGCCGATCAGCATCAGGGCGAAGGCCGCTCCGCCGTGGGCGAAGACGAAGCCTCCGGAGGTCAGCCGGTGGGTGCCGATTGCCGCGGCCAGCAGCGGCCCCGCGAGCGCGCCGAGTGCGATGAGGACCCGTACGACGGCCTGGAGGTGTTCCGTGGTCCTGGCCCGGCGGAACTCCTCGGTCTCCTGGTCGACCAGGACATGACCGGTGTGGGCGGCGACGCCCGCCGCGTAACCGGCGAGCACCGCGATCATGAGCACGGTGGCCGTGTCCGGAACGAGACCCATGGCGAGGAGCGCGACACCGGTGACGGCGATGGCCAGGGCGAGCAGCCTGCGCCGCGACAGCGCGGGCAGCACCTTCCCGGCGGTACGGATGCCGACCCCGGTGGCGCCGGTCAGTCCGAGGACCAGCAGGGCGAAGGCGGCGGGTCCGCCGCCCAGCTCGGCGGCGTGCAGTACGGCCACGGCAGCGGCGGCGGCGATCGCTCCGGCGACCGCGGCCGAGGCGCCGACGATCAGCGGTACGGCTCCGGTGCGGCCCTTGTCGGGACCGCTGCCGGTCGACGGCCGGCGCAGGCCCTCCAGCGGCGAACGCGGGCGGGGGGTCTGCGAACCGGGCAGCTCCAGGAAGTACAGGGTCGAGATGGAGGCCGAGAAGAGCCCTGCCGCGACGTACGAGCCGAGGGCCGCCTGGTGGAGCGAGAACCACTCCAGGCCCGAGCCCAGCAGGTTGCCGATGAGCGTGGCGATCAGCAGGACGGCCGCGGCGGCCGGGACGGCGGCGAAGTCGGTACGGAGGGAGAGCCGGCGCAACGCGTCCAGGTGGTCGGGCAGGGGACGTACCGCGGCACCCTCGGGGGGCGGGGCGGGCAGCAGCGCCGGGGCCGCGCCGTCCTTGGCGACCGTCCACAGGCGTTCGCTCGCACCGACGACGAAGACGGTGATCAGGATCATCATGAGTGCCTTGTCGGGCATCCAGTCGATCCACAGCGGCGCGACGACCAGCAGCCCGAGCCGCAGCCCGTCCGTGCCGATCATCAGCCACCGCCGGTCCAGCGGTCCTCCTGGCGCGGTGAGCGTCGTCAGCGGCCCCAGGAGTACGGCTCCGAAGAGCAGGGTGGCAAGGATCCGGGCACCGAACACCGCGGCGACGGCGAACGCCGCCCCTCGGTACCCAGCTCCGAATGAGCCCTCAAGGACCGCCGCTTGCAGCGACATCAACACCAGCACGAGAAGGGCGAGTGCATCGCCGATACCACCGACGAGCTGGGCGCTCCACAACCGCTTCAGCGGGGGAACACGCAACAGGGCTCGTACGGCGCGCTCGCGTGAGTCTGCGGCAAGTGTGTCGGAGGTGGGGCTCACGACCGTTGGCTGCTCGGCTCGCGTCATCCGCCCAGCCTATCCGGAGCGGCGGGGTCCCCGGAGGCCACGCCCGAACATATGGGCGCCCGAGGGCGCTCCGGCCCCCCGACGACCGAGGAACCGTGCCCTGCCCCTGTGGTCCCCTTCGGCTCCCGAGGGACGGGGTGCCGGGCCCGGCACCCCGTCCCCCTCCCGGACCGGAACGGGCCCCGCCGCACGGACTCCGCTCCTCGCGCACACTTCCGGCGCACAAACGCCGGAGGGGCTGGAAGACCCAGCCCCTCCGGCGATCGGACCGCTCGTACGGTCAGTCCTCCACGGACGCCGAGGCCGCCTTCTTCGTCGCGGTCGCCTTCTTGGCGGCCGTCGTCTTCTTCGCGGTGGTCGTCTTCTTCGCCGTGGTCTTCTTCGCCGCCGTCTTCTTGGCCGCCGCCGTGGTCTTCTTGGCCACCGTCTTCTTCGCGGTCGCCTTCTTGGCCGGAGCCTTCTTCGCCGTCTTCTTCTTGGCGGGCCCCTTGGCGCGCTTCTCGGCGAGCAGCTCGTAGCCGCGCTCCGGCGTGATGGTCTCGACGCTGTCACCGGTCCGGAGCGTCGCGTTGGTCTCCCCGTCGGTGACGTACGCACCGAAGCGCCCGTCCTTGACCACGACCGGAGCCCCGCTCACCGGGTCGGTGCCCAGCTCCTTCAGCGGCGGCTTGGCGGCGGCGCGACCCCGCTGCTTGGGCTGGGCATAGATCGCGAGGGCCTCGTCGAGGGTGATGTCGAAGAGCTGTTCCTCGGAGGTCAGCGAACGCGAGTCCGTGCCCTTCTTCAGATACGGGCCGTAGCGGCCGTTCTGCGCGGTGATCTCCACGCCGTCGGCGTCCTCGCCGACGACACGCGGCAGCGACATCAGCTTGAGCGCGTCGGCCAGCGTCACCGTGTCCAGCGACATGGACTTGAAGAGCGAGGCCGTCCTCGGCTTCACCGCGTTCTTGCCGGTCTTCGGGGTGCCCTCGGGCAGCACCTCGGTGACGTACGGGCCGTAACGCCCGTCCTTCGCGATGATCTGGTGCCCGGTGATCGGGTCCGCACCGAGCTCGAAGTCGCCGCTCGGCTTGGCCAGCAGTTCCTCCGCGTACTCGACGGACAGCTCGTCGGGTGCCAGGTCCTCCGGCACGTCCGCGCGCTGGTGTCCCTCGGAGTCCTTCTCGCCGCGCTCGATGTACGGACCGTAACGACCGACCCGGAGCTTGATCTCGTTGCCGACGGGGAAGGAGGAGATCTCGCGCGCGTCGATCGCGCCGAGGTCGGTGACGAGCTCCTTCAGTCCGCCGAGGTGGTCGCCGTCGCCGTTGCCCGCGTCGGAGGCCGCGCCCGCTCCCGCCGTGTCGTCGCCACCCGCACCGAAGTAGAAGCGCTTCAGCCACGGCACGGACTGGGCCTCGCCCCGCGCGATGCGGTCGAGGTCGTCCTCCATCTTCGCGGTGAAGTCGTAGTCGACGAGTCGGCCGAAGTGCTTCTCCAGCAGGTTGACCACGGCGAAGGAGAGGAAGGACGGGACGAGCGCCGTGCCCTTCTTGAAGACGTAGCCGCGGTCCAGGATCGTGCCGATGATCGAGGCGTACGTCGACGGGCGGCCGATCTCGCGCTCTTCGAGCTCCTTGACCAGCGAGGCCTCGGTGTAACGGGCCGGCGGCTTGGTGGCGTGCCCGTCGACCGAGATCTCCTCGGCGGAGAGCGCGTCGCCCTCGGCGACCTGCGGGAGGCGCCGCTCACGGTCGTCGAGCTCGGCGTTCGGGTCGTCCGCGCCTTCCACGTAGGCCTTCATGAAGCCGTGGAAGGTGATCGTCTTGCCGGACGCGGAGAACTCGGCGTCGCGGCCGTCACTCGCCCGGCCGCCGATCTTGACGGTGACGGAGTTGCCGACCGCGTCCTTCATCTGGGAGGCGACGGTCCGCTTCCAGATCAGCTCGTAGAGCCGGAACTGGTCGCCGCTGAGACCGGTCTCGGCCGGGGTACGGAAGCGGTCCCCAGAGGGGCGGATCGCCTCGTGCGCCTCCTGAGCGTTCTTGACCTTCCCGGCGTACGTGCGCGGCTTGTCCGGCAGGTAGTCGGCGCCGTACAGCTGCGTGACCTGTGCCCGCGCCGCGGAGACCGCGGTGTCCGAGAGGGTCGTGGAGTCCGTACGCATGTAGGTGATGAAGCCGTTCTCGTACAACTTCTGCGCGACCTGCATGGTGGCCTTGGCACCGAAGCCCAACTTCCGGCTCGCCTCCTGCTGGAGCGTCGTCGTACGGAACGGGGCGTAGGGGGAGCGGCGGTACGGCTTCGACTCGACGGACCGCACGGCGAACGTGGCGTCGGCGAGCGCGGCGGCCAGGGCACGGGCGTTCGTCTCGTCCAGGTGCAGCACCTGGCCGGCACCGGACTTCAGCTGCCCGTCCGGACCGAAGTCACGGCCCTGGGCGACGCGGCGGCCGTCGACCGCGCTGAGGCGGGCGGCGAGCGTCGACGGATCGGAGGCGTCACCGGCGCGGCCGGTGCCGAACGTGCCGGTCAGGTCCCAGTACTCGGCGGAACGGAAGGCGATGCGCTCACGCTCCCGCTCGACGACGAGACGGGTCGCGACGGACTGGACGCGGCCGGCCGACAGCCGCGGCATGACCTTCTTCCACAGGACCGGCGAGACCTCGTAGCCGTAGAGCCGGTCGAGGATACGGCGGGTCTCCTGGGCGTCGACCATGCGCTGGTTGAGCTCGCGCGGATTGGCGACGGCCTCCCGGATCGCGTCCTTGGTGATCTCGTGGAAGACCATCCGGTGGACCGGAACCTTGGGCTTCAGAACTTCCTGCAGGTGCCACGCGATGGCTTCGCCCTCGCGGTCCTCATCGGTGGCCAGGAAGAGTTCGTCGGACTCGGCGAGCAGCTGCTTGAGCTTCCTGACCTGCGCCTTCTTGTCCGCGTTGACGACGTAGACGGGCTGGAAGTCATGCTCGACGTCGACGCCGAGCCGACGGACCTCGCCGGTGTACTCGTCGGGGACCTCGGCGGCGCCGTTCGGCAGGTCGCGGATGTGCCCGACGCTCGCCTCGACGACGTATCCGGGGCCGAGGTAGCCCTTGATCGTCTTCGCCTTGGCAGGCGACTCGACGATGACGAGTCGGCGGCCGCCCTGTGCGGTCTCGCTGGTCGGGGACAACTTCGCTCTTCTCTCCGGTCGACACTCAGTGGGCATCCGGGCAGCGCCATGACGCTGCCGACGGTGCCGTCGCTGCGGAGTGTGACGGTACAACCCGCCCCCGTGTCAAACGGCAAAAGCCCGCAACGGCCACTCGAACGGTAACCCGACTTCCGCCATTCCTGCCGCCCGGACCACCCGGCCCACCGCGCGCACGGTCGCTGCCTGCGGGTTTCTGGTCGCTGTGACGGCGGCGCGGGCACAGGTGGTGAAGAGCGGTCGGTCCGGGCGTGTTCCCCGGCGCGGCCCACCGGGCCCCTCGACTCCCGGCCGGGCCCTGGGGGGGGGTGGATCAGATGCGGGTGAAGCACCACACACCGAGGACGAGAAAGAGTACGCCGAACACAGTGGCGAGAGTGGCGGAAGCGATGGGGCTCACACCCTGCGCCACCGGCGCGCGGTGGAGCACGCGCGACCCCGTCCACAGCAGCAGCGCGGCACCGAACAGCGCGAACGCCGTTCCGGCGAAGACCGCAGGTCCGCTCTCCATGCCCGTACGCCTTCCTGTCCCTGTCCGGCCGGGGCCTGTGCCGTCCGGTCAGGGGGAGGCTGCCACCCCGGGGCGTCGTGGACGCGAACCCCGGGTGAATGGCCGGATTCACGCATCCCGGATCCACCGGTCCCGGCCGCGAGGAAGCGCGGAACCGCCACCCCGGGACACCTCCGGGCCGAGGGCCAACCGGAATCAGCGGCCTCTCACGGCGAGCCCCGGCGGTGAGCGAAAAGACACTGATGGCAAGGTCGCTCCTTACGTCGGGCGGCACGCACCCGAACCGGAACGGAGCCGAATGCCGGAGCCCGGTGCCGGGGACGGCCGGCGGGCCCGGAGACCATTGCCCGGAGCCGGAGGGGGGAGCTTGATGATCGGCCCCTGTACTGTCCCCGGGGCCGACCCGGGAATCGTGCCCGGCGTCCGCGTCCGCGTCCCGGAACGAAGGCGAACGCGGCAGCCGCTCGCCCCTCCCGGGCCCCGGGAGCACGGCCTCGCCATCAGCTCACCTGGCCGCTCCGGCCCACCGGCAACGTCAGCTCACCGGCGCCACCGGCTCCAGGAAGCCTTCCTCGACCAGCAGCCGGATCGCCTGCGGGGTGCGGTCGCGCAGCAGCACCGGGTCCTCGTTCATCAACTGGGCGATCGCGTCCAGGATCCGGCCCGCCGGCAGTGTCCCGTCGCACACTCCCGCGAAGCCCGCGCCGACGGCATCGACCTTCGTCGCACGCCGCATGCCGCGGTTCTGACGGAGCACCACGTGCTCCGGGTCCTCCGCGCCCGGCAGTCCGACCTGTTCCTGCACGACCTCGGCGGCGAGAGTGAAATGCCCGGCCAGGAGCGCCGCGTCGTCCTGTTCGCGGAGGTAGTCCTGACGGGCGAAGTGGGCCTGGACCGCCGGTCCCAGCGGCTGCTCCACGGCGTGCGGCCATTCCTCGATCACGACCGAGGGGTTCCCGGCCGCCGCCGCGGCGGACTTCCGCAAGGTGATCCAGCCGAAGCCGACGCCCTTGGTCTTGCGGGCCTCGAACTCGTCCAGCCAGGCGTCGTACCGCTCGGCGTACTCGGCGGGATCCGTGCGGTGGTCGCCGCTGTCGCGCAGCCACAACTCCGCGTACTGCGTGAGGTCCTGGACCTCACGCTGGACGATCCAGGCGTCGCAGCCGTGCGGTACCCAGGAACTCAGCCGGCTCTGCCACTCCTCGCCCTCGACGTGCTGCCAGTTGGCGAGGAAGTGGGCGTATCCGCCTTCGTTCAGCCGGTCGCCCGACTGCTGTACCAGGGTCCGGCACAGGTCGTCGCCGCCCATGCCGCCGTCGCGGTAGGTGAGACGGGCTCCGGGCGAGATGACGAACGGCGGGTTGGAGACGATCAGGTCGTACGTCTCCGCGCCGACCGGCTCGTACAGGGATCCCAGACGCAACTCGGCCGCCGGGGCGCCGGACAGGGCGAGCGTCAGTCGGGTGAAATCCAGCGCGCGCGGGTTGAGGTCGGTGGCCGTGACCCGGGTGGCGTGCTGCGAGGCGTGCAGCGCCTGGATGCCGGAGCCCGTACCGACATCGAGGGCGGAGGCGACAGGCGTACGGACGGTGATCCCGGCGAGTGTGGTGGACGCCCCTCCGACGCCGAGCACCACGCCCTCCTCCCGCGAACCGATGCCGCCCGCGCCGCCGACCGCGCAGCCCAGGTCGGAGACGATGTACCAGTCCTGTCCCTCGGGCCCGCCGTACGGCCGGACGTCGACCGTGGCCCGCACCTCGCCGTCGGCGGTGTGGGTCACCCAGCCGTCCTCGATGCACTCGGCCAGTGGGAGCGCGGCACGGGCCCGCTCGTACGGGACGGGGTGCTGGAGCAGGAAGATCCTCACCAGGGTGTCGAGCGGGGAGTCGCCCCGGGTGGCGCGCAGCGCCGGCACCGTCTCGCCGCGGGCGAGCGCGGCGTAGGCGGGCGCACCGAGCAGATCGAGGAGCCCGTCGGCGGTGAAGGCGGCGGCGAGCAGGGCTTCGCGGAGCCGGGGCGAACGGTCGGGCGCGGGGAGACAGGTCGTACTCACCCACCCATTGTGGCCGTTCCCACTGACAACGGCAGCGGCCCGGCGCCCGCCGGGGGCGCCGGGCCGTGCGTGCAACGGCTGCGTCGACTACGACCGCCGCGACCGGGCGGTCACGACTTCTTGCCGGGCGAGGTGGACGGCGACGGGGACTCCGACTCCTGGGAGCCGGCGTTCGGCGGCACCGAGGCCGTCGGCTTCTGGCAGCCCTTCTGCTTCGCCATCGCGGCGCCGACCTCACCGGACTGAAGCTTCTTCAGCGCCTCGTCACCGCTGGTGCTGATCTTGTTCAGCTCGTCCGCGATGCCCTTGAGGCCGTCGGCGAACTTCGCCTGGTCCTTCGTGTCGAGGGCATCGACCTTCTTCTGCAGGTTCGCGTACGCCGCGGAGGAGGCGTTGAGCTCCTTCACGGCCTCCTTCTGCGTGGTCTCGCCGCCGTCGACCGGCGGCGCTCCCGCCGAGTCGACAGCCGCGCCGAGTGCCTTGTACGCCTGCGAGATCTGCTGGAAGGCGGCCGAGTCGGTCCTCTGGACATCGGCGGGCTTGCTGTTGTCGGCGGTCTGCTGCTGGATGGCGGCGTTGGCGTTCGCGATCTTCTGCAGTTGGGGCTTGACCTGGTCGCAGACCGTCTTCGCCCAGTCGTTCACCTTGTTGCTCTTGTCGTCGCTGCTGCAGCCCGACAGCGTAAGTACCAGTACCGCACCGCCGGACAGCGCGGCCGCAAGCTTCTTGTTCACCGGATCGGTCCCTTCCAAGACTCTCGGCCCCGGAACTTACACGTCGGGCGCACTCCATCCGGGTGCCGGGCGTCCGATCAGTGAGCATTTGCAGCCATTTGCACCAAGGGAAATGAGGGAGATACAACTCACCCGCCCAGCCCTCGGGACATGGGAACAGGTGCGCGAGCAAGTGCGCGGTCGGGCGTATTGACCGGGCGGACAACCGAGTGATCGCCAGGTGGGCCATCGGACGGACAACCGAGCGCACCACCGGACAGCCAGGGCTGAGCGCCGGAGAGACCACCGGGCGGACGCCGCATCAGAATGCCTCGTCCGCCCGGACGTTGGGTCACGGCAGATTACGCGCCTCAGCCTTCCCCACGCCGCCGCTTCACGAAACGGCTGCCTGGTCGGGCGACTCGGCGGGCCTGCCTCCTCCCCCGTCCCCACCGCTCGGGCCCTCTTCGTCCCCCACGGCGATCCCGCGCCGTTTGGAGACATAGACCGCTCCGACGATGACGGCGGCGGCGAGTACCGCCACCAGCGCCCGCACACCGGCGCTCGCGTCGTGCCCGTAGCTGAACTGCACCACCGCCGGAGCGATGAGCAGCGCGACCAGGTTCATCACCTTGAGCAAGGGGTTGATCGCCGGCCCCGCCGTGTCCTTGAACGGGTCGCCGACCGTGTCACCGATGACGGTCGCGGCATGGGCCTCGCTGCCCTTGCCGCCATGATGACCGTCCTCGACGAGTTTCTTGGCGTTGTCCCACGCGCCGCCGGAGTTGGCGAGGAAGACCGCCATCAGCGTGCCGGTACCGATGGCGCCCGCGAGATACGAACCGAGCGCCCCGACACCGAGCGTGAACCCGACGGCGATCGGCGCCATGACCGCGAGCAGGCCCGGCGTGGCGAGCTCGCGCAGGGCGTCCTTGGTGCAGATGTCGACGACCCGCCCGTACTCCGGCTTCTCGCTGTGGTCCATGATCCCGGGATGCTCGCGGAACTGCCGCCGCACCTCGTAGACCACGGCCCCGGCGGACCGGGACACCGCGTTGATCGCCAGCCCGGAGAAGAGGAAGACGACCGCGGCGCCGAGGATCAGACCCACCAGATTGTTGGGCTGCGAGATGTCCAGGCTGAGTGTCATCTCCCCGGCCTTGGCCCCCACGTCTCCGACCGCGGTGGCGATCGCGTCGCGGTACGAGCCGAACAGCGCCGAGGCCGCCAGGACGGCGGTGGCGATGGCGATGCCCTTGGTGATGGCCTTGGTGGTGTTGCCGACGGCGTCCAGGTCGGTCAGGACCTGAGCACCGGCTCCGGTGACGTCACCGGACATCTCCGCGATGCCCTGCGCGTTGTCGGAAACCGGGCCGAAGGTGTCCATGGCCACGATGACACCGACGGTGGTGAGCAGCCCGGTCCCGGCGAGGGCCACCGCGAAGAGCGCCAGCATGATCGACGTGCCGCCGAGCAGGAACGCCCCGTAGACGCCCAGACCGATCAGCAGCGCCGTGTAGACGGCGGACTCCAGACCGAGCGAGATGCCGGCGAGTACGACGGTGGCCGGGCCGGTCAGCGAGGACTTGCCGATGTCCCTGACGGGACGGCGGTTGGTCTCGGTGAAGTAGCCGGTCAGTTGCTGGATCAGAGCGGCCAGCACGATGCCGATGGCGACGGCCACCAGGGCGAAGACCCGCGGGTCGCCGCCGTGCGAGGTGATGGCGCTGTCGGTGACACCGCCCAGATCCGCGTACGAGGACGGCAGATAGACGAAGACCGCCACGGCCACCAGAACCAGCGAGATCACGGCGGAAATGAAGAATCCGCGGTTGATGGCGGTCATTCCGCTGCGGTCGGCACGCCGCGGGGCGACCGCGAAGATCCCGATCATCGCGGTGACCACGCCGATCGCCGGGACGATCAGCGGGAAGGCCAGTCCGGAGTCGCCGAAGGCGGCCTTGCCGAGGATGAGCGCGGCGACGAGGGTCACGGCGTACGACTCGAAGAGGTCGGCCGCCATGCCCGCGCAGTCACCGACGTTGTCGCCCACGTTGTCGGCGATGGTGGCGGCGTTGCGCGGGTCGTCCTCCGGGATGCCCTGCTCCACCTTGCCGACCAGGTCGGCACCGACGTCCGCGGCCTTGGTGAAGATGCCGCCACCGACCCTCATGAACATGGCAATCAGCGCGGCACCGAGACCGAAGCCCTCCAGCACCTTGGGCGCGTCGGCGGCATAGACGAGGACGACGCAGGAAGCGCCGAGCAGGCCGAGACCCACGGTGATCATGCCGACCACGCCGCCGGTACGAAAAGCGATCTTCATCGCTCTGTGCGAAACAGCGGTGAGATCCTTTTCGGGTTCACCTTCCGCGGGAGTCGCCTCACGCGCAGCAGCAGCCACACGGACATTACTCCGTACGGCGAGTCGCATGCCGATGTATCCGGTGGCCGCCGAGAAAAGCGCACCCACCAGGAAGAACAACGAACGGCCGGCACGCTGCGACCAGTTGTCGGCCGGAAGCAGCAGAAGCAGGCAGAAGACCACGACCGCGAAGACGCCCACGGTGCGCAACTGCCGGGCCAGATAGGCATTCGCGCCTTCCTGGACGGCGGCCGCGATCTCCTTCATGCGGTCGGTTCCCTCACCGGCCGCCAGCACCTGCCGCACCAGCAGCCGGGCTACGACCAGCGCGGCCACGGCGACGACCGCGATGACGATCACGATGACGCGGTTGTCATGGGTGAGCACCGCGTCCGCGAGCGACACGGGTCGATCAAAGGGTGTGACACCGGAAGGTGCGGAACCGGAAGGTGCGGAAAATGCGGAATCTTGCGTCAGTCCTGCCAGTGGGGTGTTGAAGAACTCCGCCATACGTCCTCCTTGACGCTCAGCGCTCAAGACGTGGACGGATTGTAAGGAGCAGAAGCTGATCAAAACAGTGCGCGGTGAATGTAATTGACCTTCGCGGGTGGATCGACAAATGATCGCAACAGTGGATCGACCCGAATACAGTAATGGGGCAGGCACATTTTCCGTAGATCATTGATCGGACGGAAATGAAAAGAGGCCCTGCTCAGCAGGGCCTCGAAAGGCGGATCAAGGAATTGATCCGAGAAGACATCCGGCGGGATCGCCACAGACGTACCCGCCTGTGGCGCCTGCCTGCGGATCCTCAGGGAAGCACGGTCACGGGTGTCTTCGGCCAGCTCATACGGATCACTCCACCCTTGACTCCCGATCTGACTTCCACATCATCGACGAGGCCGCTGATGACCGCGAGACCCATCTCGTCCTCGCCATCAGCGTCGGTCTCGGGTTCCGGCTCATCGAGCCCCACGCCGGGCGTGGCGCCGCGTGCCGCAGAGGCTCCGGCGGGCCCACCGGAAGCGGACTCGATGCCCGGTCCGGGCACCTCGTCGCCGACCTCGATGGAGAAGGACTTCTCCTCCTCGGTCAGAACGACGGAGACGGGAGCGGTGATGCCATGACTGCGATGCAGCCCGACTGCGCGGCTGCAGGCTTCACCGACGGCGAGTCTGACCTCGTCGAGCACGGCTTCGTCGACACCGGCCCGGCGCGCCACGGCGGCTGCCACGAGGCGGGCCGTCCTGACGTGTTCGGGCTGGGCACTGAAGCGGAGTTCAACGGTGGCCATGCGATCCCCTTCAGACGTACGGGCGTGCACCCCAGGGACCCGGGCACGCTGCCCGGTCCCCGGCTCTTCTTCCGGTCTTTTCCCGGTCTTCAGTTCGATCTTCCGGCCTTCTGGCGGTCTCGCTCCGGCCCTTCTCCGGAACCGACGAGCCCGTCGGCCGACCGAGCTGGTCGTCGACCGCCGCGCAGACGGCCCGCCGACCTGCAGCTGCCGACCGGCCGGGAGAATCCCACCCGGCGGTCAGCCCATTCCCAGCGGCCCCGCACAACCGGCGACCGACCGGCATCCTGCCCGTCGGACCCTCGGCCGCCGGATGGCGGACAGACTGCCGAGCGACCGGACACCGACCAGCTGCTCGGACGATCGTTCGACCGGTCCGGGGCTCCGGCCTTCGGCTCCCCGGCCACTGACCGCTCCGCTGACCCACCATCCGGCCGGCTGCCTGGCTGCCTTCGATCCAATCGGCCGCCAGGCCCGCCGGCGTTGCACCGGTCGCCTGTGACAGCTGCCGGTACTGCGGTCGGCCACCGGACCGGTCTGCAGCCGATCCGACGAGCGGACCGGCCACGGACCGGGCGTCAGTCGGTGGCCGCTACGGCCTCGTCGACCGTGGTGTGAATCGGGAACACCTTGGTCAGACCGGTGATCCGGAAGATCTTGAGAATGCGCTCCTGGTTGCAGACCAGGCGCAACGAGCCCTCATGGGCCCGGACACGCTTCAGGCCGCCCACGAGCACGCCGAGGCCGGTGGAGTCGAGGAAGTCGACGCCTTCCATGTCGACAACCAGGTGGTAGCTGCCGTCATTCACCAACTCGACCAACTGCTCGCGCAGCTTGGGCGCGGTATACACATCAATCTCGCCACCGACCTCGACGACCGTACGGTCGCCACCAGGGCCGGACACATTGCGAGTCGACAAGGACAGGTCCACGGATCCTCCAGCACCTTGCTATCGAGCGGTCGCCCCTCGGTCTCCCCGGCGGAGCCGGGGGACGGATCGCCAGCCGCGATGGCATTCAATCACTTACCAGCAGCCATGCACGACGCCTTGGGACCATTGTCCGTCACGCCAGTGACACACTCGGTGCCGATGGCCAAGAATCACCGCCCCAGTCGACCGGCCGAGAACAGGGACTCCCGCCCCTCTCCCGCCATGGTCCTCGACCGGCTCGCCGCAGCGGCGGGCCGGTCCGCGCGCATCACTCATACGGAGCACTTGCCCCCGCGTACGGGAACCCATGCCATCTGGCCCGATCGCATCCGGCCAGAAGTGATCGCCGCGATCCAGGAGGCGGGAATCGACCACCCCTGGGCGCATCAGGCCGCCGCCGCCGAGCACGCCCTGGACGGCGAATCCGTGATCATCGCCACTGGCACGGCGTCCGGCAAGTCGCTCGCCTACCTCGCCCCGGTCCTCACTGCCCTGCTCGACGGCTCCGCGGCCCCGAACGGCCGAGGCGCGACCGCCCTGTATCTCGCCCCCACCAAGGCCCTGGCCGCCGACCAGAGGCGGGCGGTGAAGGAACTCGCCGCTCCCCTCGGCAACTCCGTCAGGCCTGCGGTCTACGACGGCGACACCCCCGTCGAGGAACGCGAGTGGGTGCGTCAGTACGCCAATTACGTGCTGACCAACCCCGACATGCTGCACCGCGGGATACTCCCGTCCCACCCGCGCTGGTCCTCCTTCCTGCGCGCCCTGCGCTTCGTGGTCATCGACGAGTGCCACACCTACCGGGGTGTCTTCGGCTCCCACGTCGCCCAGGTGGTGCGCCGCCTTCGCCGCCTGTGCGCCCGCTACGGATCGAATCCGGTCTTCCTCCTCGCCTCTGCCACCGCGGCGGAGCCCTCCGTCGCGGCCGGCCGCCTCACCGGTCTCCCGGTCCAGGAGGTCGCCGACGACGCCTCGCCCCGCGGCGAACTGGTCTTCGCCCTGTGGGAGCCGCCCCTGACCGAACTGCACGGCGAGAAGGGCGCGCCCGTCCGCCGTACCGCCACCGCCGAGACCGCCGACCTCCTCACCGATCTGACCGTCCAAGGCGTCCGCTCGGTCGCCTTCGTACGCTCCCGGCGTGGCGCTGAGCTGATCTCCGTCATCGCCAAGGAGCGCCTCGCCGAGGTGGACCGCTCCCTCCCCTCCCGGGTCGCGGCCTACCGAGGGGGCTATCTCCCCGAGGAGCGCCGCGCCCTGGAGCGCGCCCTGCACTCCGGCCGGCTGCTCGGTCTGGCCGCGACCACCGCCCTCGAACTCGGCGTCGACGTCTCCGGTCTGGACGCCGTCGTCATCGCGGGCTATCCCGGCACCAGGGCGTCGCTGTGGCAGCAGGCCGGCCGCGCCGGTCGCTCCGGCCAGGGCGCCCTGGCCGTCCTGGTGGCCCGCGACGACCCGCTGGACACCTTCCTCGTCCATCACCCCGAGGCGCTGTTCCAGCAGCCCGTGGAGTCGACGGTGCTCGACCCGGACAACCCGTACGTCCTCGCCCCGCACCTGTGCGCCGCCGCCGCGGAGCTCCCGCTCACCGAGCCCGATCTGGAGCTCTTCGGCCCGGCCACGGCCGAACTGCTGCCGCAGCTGGAGGCCGCGAAGCTGCTGCGCAAACGGACATCGGGCTGGCACTGGACCCGCCGCGAGCGCGCCGCCGATCTCACCGACATCCGGGGCGAGGGCGGCCGCCCCGTCCAGATCGTCGAGGAAGGCACTGGGCGGCTGCTGGGCACCGTGGACGAATCGGCCGCACACGCCGCCGTTCACGAAGGCGCCGTCCATCTCCACCAGGGCCGCACCTATCTGGTCCGGAAGCTGGATCTGGAGGACTCCGTGGCCCTGGTGGAGGAAGCCGACCCGCCGTACTCGACGACCGCCCGCGACACAACCGCCATCGCCGTGCTGGAGACCGACACCGAGGTCCCATGGGGCGACGGGCGGCTCTGTTACGGCTCCGTGGAGGTCACCAACCAGGTCGTCTCCTTCCTGCGTCGCAGGCTGATCACCGGTGAGGTTCTCGGCGAGACCAAACTGGATCTGCCGCCTCGCACTCTGCGCACGCGCGCCGTGTGGTGGACGGTCACCCCGGACCAACTCGACGCCGCGCGTGTCAACCCGGAGATCCTGGGCGGCGCCCTGCATGCCGCGGAACACGCGTCGATCGGGATGCTGCCGCTCTTCGCCACCTGCGACCGATGGGACATCGGTGGTGTCTCCGTACCTCTGCACCCGGACACCCTGCTGCCCACGGTCTTCGTGTACGACGGCCATCCGGGCGGCGCCGGCTTCGCCGAGCGGGCCTTTCACACCGCCCGTGCATGGCTGACCGCCACCCGTCAGGCCATCGCGTCCTGCGAATGCGAGGCCGGCTGCCCGTCCTGCGTCCAGTCCCCCAAGTGCGGCAACGGCAATGATCCGCTGCACAAACGCGGCGCCGTACGCCTGCTCGGCGAACTCCTCCGATCCGCTCCGCCGGACTCCGGGGGTTCGCCGAACCCTCCGGAACCGTCTAGGGCGGCGGGGCCGCCCCGCTCCGCGGAGCTGCTCCCTCCGGAGCCACCGCAGGCAGCGGCTCCGGAGGGTCGTGAACGGCCACCGGAGGGCCGGCCCGGGATCTGACCGTCGGCTCGTACGGCCCGAAGCGCACGCCGGCCGTCACATCGGCGATCTCACCGCGCACCGTGCACAGAACCACCACCGCCCCCTGTGCCTCGGCGACCTCCTCTGCCGCCCCGCATGCCTCCTCAGGCCCTCGCAGGGCCCGGTCGGCCGCTGCCAGGGCTGCCAGGTCCGCCGCTCCACCGGCCCTGTGCCGGGCGACCACCACCTGCCCGAGCGCCAGCACGACGGCGAACACCGCGCACAACGTCGCCGTGGTCATCGCCACCCACACCGTCGCGAGACCTCCGTCCCGGTCCGGGGCCCGCTCCCGGTCGCGGCCGCACCTCCCTTGCCCGTGCAGCCACCCGCTGACGGTCTTCCGAATGCCCTCTCCCTTCCGCGTCACTGCGTCGTCGCCCCCACCGTGTCCTCGGCGAGCGCCGCCGCGTCCGCATGCAGCGTCAGGGCCAGTGGGCCGAGTCCGGGCATCGGCGCCGACACCCGTACCCGCCACAGCTCCCCGGCTCGCTCCATCGCGACTTCAGCCCCGTCGGGTGCCGCTGAACGGGTGACTTCCAGCGCCTGCGCCTCCGGTTCCGAGCGGGCCGCCGCCCTCGCCCCGGCTCTGGCCGCGTCCACACACCGGATCTGGGCGGAGGCGGCCATCAGAGCCCAGACCAGCGCAAGAGCGAACACCGCCAGCACCGGAACCGCGACGGCCGCCTCCGCCGTCACCGCACCCCGGTCCCCGGACTCGCCCGCGGCACTTCCGCAACCCCCGTCGCACGCCCCGGAACCTTTCCTAGAACTTCGCATCGAGCGCGTCCTTGAGCAGCGACTGCAGCGCGGACATGACCGGCTGGCTGGTGACCACCTTGTAGAGCACCGCCGCGAACGCACAGGCCGCGATCGTCCCCACCGCATATTCGGATGTCGTCATTCCGTTGTCCGACCGGACTCGGCCGACCAGGCTCCGCACCCAGCCCCTGATTCGTTGCACCATTTCGACCCCCGCGAAATCCATAATTCATATGGAATGGATATTTACTGGTGGTTTTCCTTCAGCCGGCGCGAAGCAGACCGGTCGCCAGCCCGATCACCACCGGAGCCACCCCGACCGCCAGGAACGCAGGCAGAAAGCAGACTCCGACCGGTGCGGTGATCAGCACGCCGGCCCGCTGGGCACGTGCCACAGCCGCACTCGCCCGCTCGGCCCGCATCGCCTCGGCCAGCCGCGCCACCGGTTCCGCCGCCGGAGCCCCGGTCGATCCCGCCCGGTCCAGGCAACGGGACAGCGCACCAGCGCCCGGTATGTCCCCGAACCTCCTCCAGGCCACCGCAGGTTCACCACCGAGCCTGATCTCCGCCGCCGTGCGCGCCAGGCGCACGCCGACCGGTCCGCCCAGCGACTCCCCCACTGCCTCCGCCGCCTCCCGGGGGCCGGCTCCGGCAGAGACACAGGCCGCCAGGAGGTCGGCCGCCAGTGGGAGTTGGCGCGCGAACTCCGCCGCCTCCGCCGCCCCGGCCTCCGGTTGACGCCTACACCGGGTCCGCTGCCACCGGCAGACACCGAACGCCCCTGCCAACCCGATCACGCACCCCGGCAGGCCGCCGACCAGGATCACGCCCGCCGCCCCGGCACCCAGGACCGTGATCCATTCCTTCGCCCGCGCCCCGGGCACCGTCCACCCGCGTCGGCGCCGCTCCTGGCCGGTCGACAGCAGCACCGCACCCCGACGCAGTACCGCCCGCCTCCGTCGCCGTCCAGTGAGGGCTAGGGCCAGATACGCGACCGTGCCCAGGACCGCCCACAGAGCCGCCGTGCGGTGGGCGAAGTCTCCGGTGGCGGCGTTCACGCCGTCTCCCCCGCCCGTACGATCCGGCCGGCCCAGCAGAGCCCGGCCGCCTCCAGCGCTCCGCCCACCACCAGACAGACGAGCCCGGCCGGTGTGTGCAGCAGCACCGCCAACGGATCGGCCCCGAGTGCCGCTCCCAGCCCCAGGCCCAGCACCGGCAGCAGCGCCAGCACGGCCACCGTCGACCAGGCACCCGCCAGTTGAGCCCGCAACTCCTCCCGTCTGCGCCGCTCGGACCGCAGTGCGCCCTCCAGGCGGTCCAGGCCCGCGGCGAGCCCGGCCCCGCCGTCCACCGCCACCCGCCAGCAGGCCGCCACCCCGGCAAGCCCGTCCAGACCCGGCTCCCGCGCCGCCTGCCCGAGCGCCGCCGGCACATCGCCACCGAACCGCGCCGCAGCCGACACACCGGCCTCCGCCGTCCCCATCGCCCCGGTCCCGCGGACAGCTACGAGCAACGCCTGCCCCGGCTCCTGCCCGGCCCGCAGCTCACCCACGACGACCCCGCACAGCGACACCACCCCAGCTGCCCCGCGTTCCCGCTCCTGCGTCAGGGCCCGTCTCCGCAGCCACCGCCCCGTCAACGGCACCGCCACCATCCCTGCCAGCAACGGCAGCACGGACTTCCCCAGTACAGCGATGGCCAGTGCCCCCGGCAGGCAGAGCCACTCCCGTCGTCGGCGCAACCGTTGCCGGACCTCTGCCCGAATCCGCTCCCAGCGCGCACGCGACGGAGACTCGACCACCCCGTCGACGAACAGCGCCCGGGCCCCCCGTCGCCGCTGGTCCTGCGCCACCACCAGCCAAGCCGCCACCACGACGGACAGCACCGCCGCGCAACTCGCGCTCTCCGACAGCACCGTCGTCGCACCACCGCTCACAGCGCACCCCCGATCAGCGACCGCAGCCGGTCCCAACCCCGCTCCCGCACGAATCCGTCGGCACCCCAGCTCAACGCCGGTACGGTCACCACCAGCCCGGCCGCATCACGCTCCAGGACCTGCACCTCGGCGATCCGCCGCTGTCCGGTCCGGTCCCGCACGAGATGGACCACCACCGACAGCGCAGCCGCCAACTGACTGTGAAGCGCCGTCCGATCCAGCCCCGCCGCAGTGCCCAATGCCTCAAGGCGGGCCGGAACGTGCTCGGCGGCATTCGCGTGAACCGTCCCGCAGCCGCCCTCGTGGCCCGTGTTCAGGGCGGCCAGCAGCTCGGTGACCTCAGCACCCCTGACCTCTCCGACCACCAGCCGGTCGGGCCGCATGCGCAACGCCTGCCGCACCAGGTCGCGAAGGGTCACCCGCCCCGCCCCCTCCTGGTTGGCGGGGCGCGACTCCAGGCGCACCACGTGCGGGTGATCCGGCCGCAGCTCCGCGGAGTCCTCGGCGAGCACGATTCGCTCACGCTCCCCGACGGCACCCAGCAGACTCGACAGGAGGGTCGTCTTCCCGGCCCCCGTCCCCCCACTGATCAGATACGAGACCCGGGCCTCCACCAGCGCCCCGAGCACCCGGTCACCACCCGGCGGCACGGTCCCCGCCGCGACCAGCTCCGTCAGCGAGAAGGCCCGCGGCCGCACCACCCGCAGCGACAGGCACGTCGAGCCGACGGACACCGGCGGCAGCACCGCATGCATACGGGTGCCGTCCGGCAGCCGAGCGTCCACCCAGGGCCGGGCGTCGTCCAGCCGCCGACCCGCCACGGCCGCCAGCCGTTGCGCCAGCCTGCGCACCGCCGCGGCATCCCGGAAGCTCACCCCGGTGAGTTCGAGCCCGCCGCCCCGGTCCACCCATACCCGGTCCGGTGCGGAAACCAGCACATCCGTCACCGCCGGGTCGGCGAGCAGCGGCTCCAGCACCCCGGTGCCGACCAGTTCGCCGCGCAACTCATCGGCTGCACCGAGCACTTCGGCATCGCCGAGCAGTCGCCCTTGGGCTCGCAGCGCGGCCGCGACCCCGGCCGGGGTCGGGGCGGCGCCGCTCTGCGCCAGCCGCTGCCGTACGGCGTCGAGGAGCGTCTCCGTCACGACGCACCTCCTCCGGCACGTCCGCCCGCACCCTCCGGGACGAGGGCTTGCTCCCAGAACGCCGTACAGAATCTGGCCAGCGGGTCGCGCGCACGGCCGCCGGGCGGCGCGCCATCGTCCTGGTCCGCCAGGAGCCCGCCGTCGACCGGGAGTTCACCGGCGAGCGGCAAGCCGAGCGCCTGCGCCACCCACCGCTCGTCTAGACCCGCCGCGTACGGGCCGCGGACGACCACCCGAAGGTCGTTCAGGACCACCCCGGCCATCGACGCCACCCGTTTCGCCGCCGCGACCGCACGGAGTTCCCCGGGGACCACCAACAGCCCGAGGTCCAGCTGCGAGAGAGCCTCGGCCACCGACTCGTCCACCCGGCGCGGCAGGTCGACGACCACCACCCCGCCGAGCCTGCGCCCGGCGGCCAGCACGGCCTGCATGGCCCGGGGCGGGACGACCACCCAGTCGTCGCGGCCCCAGCTGAGCACCCGCAACCCGTGCAGTGCGGGCAGCGACTCCTCCAGCGCGCGTCCACCGACTCGCCCCTTGGAATGAGCGAAATCCGGCCATCTCATGCCCTCGGCCCGTTCCCCGCCCAGCAGCACATCGATGCCCCCGCCGAGCGGGTCACCGTCGATCAGCATCGTCCGCCGCCCGGCCCTGGCTGCGGTCACCGCGAGGGCGCAGGCCAGTGTGGACGCGCCGGAACCGCCCCGTCCGCCGATCACCCCGACGGTGAGCGCCGGCCGGCCCACGCCTTCCGCCGCGTTGGCGATCTGGTCGACGAGCCAACCTTCCGAATCGGGCAGCCTCAGCACATACTCGGCCCCGATCTCCACGGCGCGACGCCAGACATCCGGAGCGTCCTGGTCCCGGCCGACCAGCATCACGCCGCGCCTGCGCACGGCTCCGCGGCACCGCTGAGCGGCATCGTCCCCCACGAGAACGATCGGCGCCTGCTCCCAACCGCCCCTGCGTTCAGGCAGCGAATGATGAACTTCCGGTTCGGCTCCGGCGGCCGCACACAGCCTCAGCAGATCATCGAGGAGTTCCACATCCTCGGTCACGATCAGCGGTCCACCCTGCCGCGCTTCGGCGATCGGCAGACGATCCCGTGCGATGGAATCAGCCACGATCTCCGCCCCCCTTCTCACTGCACCTTCATCGCGGTTCGCGATGATCTCGGAGCGTTCCGAGATCGGCGATTCCACGACCCGCGGACTTCGCGGCTGGAATCACCGTGCAGCGCTTCGGGAAATCGTGTGGATCTTGCTCGAAAACTGTGGACAACTCCGTCGTTGTGAATATCTCCGTCGCCCATACCGGCGACTTCCGGAGAGCACCCCTTCCGCTACACACCGTGACGGTTCATGATGGCGAGAGCGGGTCGAGAAGTGGGCCGTCACGGCCGAAATGGAGGCAGAATGCCTGATTCCGAACAGCAGAAACGCGTCCGGACATGCGACGACCCCCGCCGGGGGGGAGAGCGGGGGTCGTCCCCACGGCCGACTCGGGGGGGGAGGAGCCGGACCGGGTTAGCACGGTCGCGAACGATCCGTGACTTCCATGGTGTACCCGAGAGCCTTCTCAGGCAAACCCACGCGCCAGAGTTTACGCCGAATGGTGGCCCCCTATGCTCTGCCTTGTGGAAAACCGCTTCTTGCCGCGCACAGCAGCCTTCTTCGACCTGGACAAGACGGTCATTGCGAAGTCTTCGACGCTGACCTTCAGCAAGTCCTTCTACCAAGGCGGACTGATCAACCGCCGCGCTGTACTGCGCACCGCGTACGCACAGTTCGTGTTCCTTGCCGGGGGTGCAGATCACGACCAGATGGAGCGGATGCGGGAATACCTCTCCGCACTCTGCAAGGGCTGGAACGTCCGACAAGTGAAGGAAATCGTCGCCGAGACCCTGCACGATCTGATCGACCCGATCATCTACGACGAAGCAGCGACGCTCATCGAGGAACACCACACCGCCGGACGCGACGTGGTGATCGTCTCGACCTCGGGCGCCGAGGTCGTCGAACCGATCGGCGAGCTGCTCGGCGCCGACCGCGTCGTCGCCACTCGAATGGTCGTCGGGGAGGACGGCTGTTTCACCGGTGAAGTGGAGTACTACGCGTACGGGCCGACGAAGGCCGAGGCGATCAAGGCGCTCGCGGTATCGGAGGGATACGACCTGTCGCGCTGCTACGCCTACAGCGATTCCGCGACCGATGTACCGATGCTGGAGTCGGTCGGACACCCGCACGCGGTCAATCCGGACCGTGCGCTGCGGCGCGAAGCGACCCTCCGCGAGTGGCCGATTCTCGTCTTCGACCGACCGGTCCGACTCAAGCAACGACTGCCCTCGTTCTCGCTGCCACCGCGCCCCGCCCTGGTCGCAGCGGCAGCGGTGGGCGCGGCGGCCGTCACAGCGGGACTCGTCTGGTACACCTCCCGCCGCCGCTCCACCACCTCCTCGCTCTGAAGCCGGGGCCGAACGATGCTCTCCGAACGCATCCTTCCTCGCCCCTCTCTCCGCGGCCGCCCGACCAACGAACACCCCAGCCGATCGGCCCCGTTCGCCCACCAGACCCATTTGCCCAACTCGCCCGTAATTGAACCTAAAAGTAAAGAAGTGTGGCCAGCACTACCGCTCACCCCGGGGCTGGAGTACAAAGGACTCAACGGCCCGCGAGACCAAGGACATCCGAGAGGATTACCTGTAACGCAGAGAAGGCCCCACGGACCGAGCATGAAAACCGAGCACCCACGCGACGTCGACCCGTCGATTACGGGCCAGCCGCACCAGGGAACGGGCAAAGTCCCCGACCTGATGGGCACATATCGAGGACGCATGGTAACTGGGTAGACATGCCAGCGGCGGTACCGAGGACGGTACCGCCGCAACCCTTTTACGGGGCCGAGAAGTTACTTGGATGAAGTTATCGCGGTGGAGTTACGAACCCGAGCCGGGGATCCGGAGTCACAGCGACGAAGTCACGCCGACGGAGCCCATGCGCCACAGGCCCGCCCCATCGCGGCACGTCGGCGTCCCACCGCCCCATCAGGCGGCGCCGCGCTGAAGGGCCTCGCACACTGCCGTCGATTCCCTGACACCCAGCTCCACGGCGCGCCCGCAGTGCGCGATCCAGGCCGCCATCCCGGCCGGCGTCCCCGAAAGGTAGCCGTCGAACGCCGCCAGATACGCTGCGCGGCCCTGTTCGGCGTGGCCCACCTCGGCCGGGCAGATCGATTTGGGGTCGAGCCCGCTCCCGATCAGCACGATCCGCTCGGCGGTCCGAGCAACGAGGCCGTTGTACGAGCCGAAGGGGCGCAGGGCCAGTAGTTCACCGTGCACGACCGCCGCCGTCACCAGTGCGGGCGCCGCAGTACCCGAGAGGATCAATCCGGAGAGCCCTTCCAGCCTCCCGGCCACTTCGTCGGCGTCCGGCAGCGGCGCTTCGATCAGCGGCTCGTCGACGGGTTCGCCCGCCAGCCGTGGCCGGCCGACAGCTTCCTCGGGCTCCGCGCCACCGGCCGCAACCAGATGCAGACGCGCGAGGACGCGCAGCGGCGACTGCCGCCAGATGGAAAGAAGTTGACCCGCTTCGGCGGTCAGCCTCAGGGCGGCCCCGATCACATGCGCCTCGCCGTCGCCGCTGAAATCGGTGCGCCGACGTACCTCCTCCAGGTTCCAGTCGGCACCGGACAGCGCCGCCGAGCCACGGGCGCCGCGCAGGGCCGCTTCCGCGGTGACCTCGTTGCTGCGGCGCCGCATGACGCGGTGACCGTAGACCCGGTCGACGGCCTTGCGTACGGAGTCCACCGCATCGGCGACTCCCGGCAGAGCGCCCAGGGTGGCAAGCGGATCAGAGGCAGTCGTACTCATAAGTAGGGAGGCTACGCGTCCCTCACTCGGATACCGCCCGGGAGTGGCCATCTTCACGAAGTGTGACAGCAGTCCGCACTTGCACCGCTACCCTAGGTGAACATGAAGATCGCTTTCGTAGGGAAGGGCGGCAGCGGCAAGACCACGCTGTCCTCGCTCTTCATCCGCCACCTTGCCGCCAATGAAGCCCATGTCGTCGCGGTGGACGCCGACATCAACCAGCACCTCGGAGCCGCACTCGGTCTCGATGACCAGGAGGCCGCGGCACTGCCCGCCATGGGGGCCCAGCTACCGCTGATCAAGGAGTATCTGCGTGGCAGCAACCCCCGTATCGCCTCCGTCGAGACGATGATCAAAACGACTCCGCCCGGCGAGGGCTCGCGGCTGCTGAGGGTCCGCGAGGACAACCCGATCTACGACGCGTGCGCCCGCGCGGTCCGGCTCGACGACGGGGAGATCCGGCTGATGGCCACCGGCCCGTTCACGGAGTCGGACCTGGGCGTGGCCTGCTACCACTCCAAGGTCGGTGCGGTCGAGCTCTGCCTCAACCATCTCGTCGACGGCCCGGACGACTATGTCGTCGTCGACATGACAGCGGGCTCGGACTCCTTCGCTTCCGGGATGTTCACCCGCTTCGACATGACGTTCCTGGTCGCGGAGCCCACCCGTAAGGGTGTTTCGGTCTACCGCCAGTACAAGGAGTACGCGCGGGACTACGGGGTCGCACTGAAGGTCATCGGCAACAAGGTGCAGGGCGAGGACGATCTGGACTTCCTGCGTGCCGAGGTGGGGGACGACCTGTTGGTCAGCGTCGGGCACTCCGACTGGGTCCGCGCGATGGAGAAAGGCAGGCCCGACCGTTTCGAACTGCTGGAGGCGGACAACCGGATGGCCCTGCAAGCGCTGCAGAACGCGGCGGAGGATTCGTACGAGCAACGGGACTGGGAGCGCTACACACGACAGATGGTGCACTTCCATCTGAAGAACGCGGAGAGCTGGGGCAACGAGAAGACGGGTGCCGATCTGGCTGCCCAGGTCGACCCGGCCTTCGTGCTCGACGAACGGTTCGCCCAGGACAGCGCCGCTCAGCCTGCTTGATCGGCCGGCGCCCCGGCCTGGAGCACGCGCTCTTCCCGCCGGGGTGCCGTTGCGCCTTCGCCTGCCGGTCACGGCCGAAAGGCGCGCTACCCAGCCGCCTTGCGCAACCGCCGGACGGTCCCGACCGGGCTGACCAAGCGCGCGGTCGGCGAGCCCGGTCGACAGGCACGCCAGGAGAGCGCGCCCGGAGAGTGATGTCAATCAGCTAGCTAGCGGCCGGCCTGATCCGTGCCGGACTCCGCGTGAGCCTTGCCGACGCCCGATGCCTTGCCCACATCCGACGCGGTGCCGGAATCCGACTCCCTGCCGGATTCCGCCCCCGCGTTCCCGGCTTCGCCGAGGAACTCCGCCCAGCCCTTCGCCGGAGCCTGTCCGACATCAAGTGTTCCGAGCTTCGCCAGCGTTGCCGGGTCCTGTGCGTCCAGCCAGTCGGCCAGCTGCCGGAAGGAAACGCAGCGGACGCCCTTCTTGGTGCAGACCGTCGCGATGGTCTCCTCGACGGCGCGCATGTATGTGCCACCGTTCCAGGATTCGAAGTGGTTGCCGATGATCAGCGGAGCGCGGTTTCCTTCGTACGCGCGGTCGAAGGCCTGGATCAAGCCGTCACGCATCTGCTTGCCCCAGTAGGCGTGCCGGCTCGGATCGCCCTGGGTCGTACCGGACTGGTTGAACATGAAGTTGTAGTCCATCGAGAGGGTCTCGAACTCGCGCCCCGGCACCGGGACGAGCTGCATCGACAGGTCCCAGATGCCCTCTTTCTTCTTCGGCCAGACCTGGTTGTCGACGCCGCTGGAGTCGTATCGGAACCCCATCGTCCGTGCTGCGGCCACCATGTTCTTCCGCCCTTCCAGACAAGGGGTGCGGCCGCCGACGAGTTCCTTGTCGTAGTCGAAGGGAAGCGGCTTCTCACCTCTGAGGCCGGGGTCGTTGGTCTTCCAGCTCCTCACAAAGGACTTGGCCTGGTCGATCTCGCTCTTCCACTGATCGACGGACCAGGTGCCGACGCCTCCCTCGGGGCCGCAGAAGTGGCCGTTGAAGTGGGTGCCGATCTCGTCGCCGTCCTCCCAGGCACCCCGCACCTGGGTGATGGTGTTCCGGATCCCCTCGGTGTCGTTGAAGCCGATGTCGGAGCTGCCGGCGTTGTGCTTCGGCGGGTCGTAGAGCTCGCGTTTGTCTTCGGGCAGCAGGTAGACGCCACTGAGGAAGTACGTCATGTTCGCGTGGTATTTCCTGCCCACCTCGCGGAAGTGCGAGAACAGCTTCTGGCTGTCCTCTCCGGCGCCGTCCCACGAGAACACCACGAACTGCGGCGGCTTCCGGCCGGGCGCCAGGCGCTGTGCCACAGGCTGCTTCGGCTGGATTCCCGTGAAGGCCGTGGAGCCGTCGCCAATGAGCCGGAACGGGCTCTTGGGCGCGACTTGAGGGTTCTTCTTCCGCGCCCCGGCGTCCCTCTTCGCGGCGCCGGGCCCGGCGGCTCCGACGACGGGATCCGGACCGGAGGAGCAGCCGGCCATTCCCGCGATCAGCGCAACGACCATGACGCCCAGGGCAACCCGTCCGGCGGCGATTCCCTTCGTGACACCCCTCGTGACAGCCAGCATCCGCCCGCCCTCTTCCTCGCAGGTGACTTGCGTTGAAATATCCCGACCCGCGCGGCCAAGGTCGCACACGGTTTTACAGAAATCAGTACGACATACCTCATGAAAAGCTGCCTATTCACTTGAATGCGCGATTGACTAGTCCATTTGTCCTCAATGATGGACACAAGCCTTTACTCTCCATTACGATCTATTTACTGAGAGTTGAGAGATCCCGCCGCTGCACGCCGTGACCCACGGCCGCGTCCCCACGTTCCGCGACCGCGCTGCCCCGGAGGAGACGGGAACATGTCTGCCTGCGTCCCCACTCGTCATGACCACACATCCCGCAGTTCGCGCCCACACCGCGCCTCGGGAGTCAAGCGACCACACAGCCCGCCACCGCCACCACGCGGCGGACGATTCCGCATCGCGGGCGCCGACCTGTCCGCATCGATCACGGTCTTCCTGCTCGCCGTCCCCATGTCGCTCGGCCTCGCCGTCGCCATGGACGCCCCGCTGGAGGCCGGTCTCATCTCCGCCGCGATCGGCGGCATCGTCGCCGGGCTGCTCGGCGGCACACCCCTCCAGGTCAGCGGACCGTCCGCCGGACTGACCGTGGTCACAGCCGAGTTGATCCAGATCTACGGCTGGCGCACCACCTGCGCGATCACCATCGGCGCCGGACTGCTGCAGATCCTGCTGGGCTCACTACGGGCGGCGCGCAGCGCCCTCGCCGTCAGCCCCGCCATCGTGCATGGCACCCTCGCCGGAATCGGCGTCGCGATCGCCCTCGCCCAGGTGCACATCGTTCTCGGCGGTTCGCCGCAGAGTTCGGCGGTCGCCAACTCCCTTGCGCTCCCGAACCAGTTGGGGCGGGTGAGTCCGGCCGCCCCGCTGATCGGCTTGCTGACCATCGCGATTCTGGTCCTGTGGCCACGGCTTCCGGGACACATCGGTCGAATGGTACGGCGCATTCCGGCTGCCCTCGCCGCGGTGGTGACCGCGACGGCGGTGGCCTCGGTCGCGGCGCCCGGGATCGCCCGGGTCGATCTGCCGTCCTGGCGCTCGCATGCCCTGCCGGAAATGCCGCACGGTCCGGTACTCGCCCTGGCCACCGCGGTATTCACGGTGATGCTGGTGGCAAGCCTGGAGTCACTGCTCGCCGCAGTCGCCGTGGACAAACTCTCGGCCGATCGCGCCGGGGAGCGGACCTCCGCCCGGTCCAAGGGCGGCTTGGCGCCCGAACCGGCTTCGGCGTCGAGGGCGCGGACGAGATCGGCCCCGGTCTCGACCCCGACCCCGGGTTCGAAACCGTCCCCGAACTCGACCCCCACCTCGGGTTCCGGCCCGGGCTCGACCTCGCCTCCGCCTCCGCCCCCCTCTTCACCTCCGCCCCCGTCCCTGACCGCACCGGCACCCTCGGCCCCGCCGACGACACCCGCCCCACCACCCGTCAGACGCTCCGATCTCGATCGTGAGCTGCGGGCCCAGGGCATCGCCAACACTCTGTCCGGGCTGGTGGGCGGGCTGGCGGTGTCCGGTGGCGCGGTGCGCAGTTCGGCGAACGTGCGTGCCGGGGCGACGAGCCGTGCCTCCACCGTGCTGCACGGTGTCTGGGTGGTGCTCGCGACGGGGCTGCTTGTCACCGTGCTGGAGTGGATTCCGCTCGCCGCGCTCGCCGCGCTGGTCATGATGGTCGGCATCCAGATGGTGAGTTTCGCCCACATCCGCAATGTCCATAAGCACCGGGAATTCCCGGTGTACGGGGCGACGATCACCGGAGTAATCCTGTTCGGCGTGCTCAAGGGCGTGGCGATCGGCATCGCGGTGGCCGTGGCCGTCGCCCTGCACAGGCTGGCACGGACCAGGATCACCGTGATCGATCAGGGCGGACAGCATCTGGTCGTCGTACGGGGCCAGTTGACGTTCCTCGCGGTGCCTCGCCTCAGCCGGACTCTCGCCCAGCTGCCGCAGGGCGGGGATGCCGTCGTCGAGTTGGACGGCTTCTTCATGGACCATGCGGCGTACGAGACGATCCAGGACTGGAGCCTCGCCCAGACGGCCCACGGCGGCCAGGTCGTCTTCACCGGGAGGTCCGGCGGCCGGATCGCCGAGCCCGCGTCAGCGGCGCACTCCTGCTGCCGCCCCTGGACACCGTGGCGCAACCATCACTGCCACGACCGGCCCGAGCAGCCGCCCGAGACCCGTCACGGCCCGGACAGCCCCTTCAGCGACGACCGCCTCGGGGCGGACCCCGCCTCGGGCGCCGCCCGGAGCCCGGCTCCCGGCACCGACGACACCTCCGTCCCCGCGTCAGGAGCCCCCAGCGCTCCCGCCCCGGCCGCCTCACCCACCACCACCCCGCGTCGGACCGGGGGCAACCACCTGGTCAACGGTCTGAGTTCGTTCCAGCGCAACACCGCCCCGCTGGTACGCGAGGAGCTGGCCCGGTTGGCCCGCGAGGGCCAGCGCCCCTCCCAGCTCTTCATCACCTGCGCCGATTCCCGCCTGGTCACCAGCATGATCACGGCCAGCGGCCCGGGTGATCTGTTCACCGTGCGGAACGTCGGCAATCTGGTACCGCCGCCGGACGCCGAGTCGGGTGACGACTCGGTGGGCGCCGCGATCGAGTACGCGGTGGATGTGCTGAGGGTGGATTCCATCACCGTCTGTGGCCACTCCGGCTGCGGCGCGATGCAGGCGCTGCTCGGAGCCAGGCCGGATCCGGACACTCCGCGGACCTCCCTGTGGCGCTGGCTGAGACACGGGCTGCCGAGCCTGGAGCGGATGGCGTCGCGGCATCACGCCTGGGCCCGGATCTCCGGTCGGCTGCCGGCCGATTCGCTGGAGCAGCTCTGCCTCACCAATGTGATCCAGCAACTGGACCATCTGCGCGCCCATGAATCGGTGGCGAGGCGGCTCGCCGACGGCACGCTCCAGTTGCACGGGATGTACTTCCACGTGGGTGAGGCACAGGCCTATCTGCTGGCGGAGGACGCGAGTGCCGGGCTGGCCCTCGACGAGGTCTTCGACCGCGTGGGCCCCGGTGACGCCCATGCCGCATCCGATGCACGAGCCTCGGGTGGCGGACACGCCCTGGGCGAATCCCACGCTTCCAGCGCCACCGACCTCCCGGCCGAATTCCCCGCCTCCGGCACCACCGACACCCCGGCCGAATTCTCCACCTCCGGCCACCCCCGTCCCCCGACCGAATCCCGCACCTCGGGCAGTCGGGACGCCTCCGGGGACACCACCGCCCCGGGTGATCCCTCCGGTCCGGGCGATCGGGAACGTACCGGCGTCTGAACCACACCCACATCCGGTCCGTGAGACCTTGTGGCCCCGTCTCCACATCGCACCACGCATGGAGGCGGGATCGTGTCTCCATACACGAGACACAGGTCTAAACCAATTCCGGGCAGACACTTGTCACCCGGCCTTTGGCCTGATGAGCTATGCCCCGGGACACAACGGACACCCTGGGAATGGGAGATGTCGTGAGCAACGAAAGCCTGGCCAATCTGCTCAAGGAGGAGCGGCGGTTCGCACCGCCTGCCGATCTGGCCGCCAATGCCAACGTCAAAGCGGAGGCGTACGAGCAGGCCGAGGCGGACCGGCTGGGCTTCTGGGCCGAGCAGGCTCGTCGCCTGACCTGGGCCACGGAGCCGACCGAGACGCTCGACTGGAGCAACCCGCCCTTCGCGAAGTGGTTCGCGGACGGCAGGCTCAACGTCGCGTACAACTGCGTGGACCGCCACGTCGAGGCCGGCAACGGCGACCGGGTCGCCATCCACTTCGAGGGCGAGCCCGGCGACAGCCGCGCCATCACCTACGCCGACCTGAAGGACGAGGTCTCGCGCGCCGCGAACGCGCTCATCGAGCTCGGTGTCGGCAAGGGCGACCGGGTCGCCGTCTATCTGCCGATGATCCCCGAGGCCGCCATCGCGATGCTGGCCTGTGCCCGGATCGGCGCCGCGCACTCGGTGGTCTTCGGCGGCTTCTCCGCCGACGCCATCGCCGCCCGCATCCAGGACGCGGACGCCAAGGTCGTCATCACCGCAGACGGCGGCTACCGCCGCGGCAAGCCGTCCGCGCTCAAGCCCGCAGTGGACGACGCCGTCTCCCGTATCGACGGTGTCGAGCACGTCCTCGTAGTGCGGCGCACCGGCCAGGACACCGCGTGGACCGAGGGCCGTGACGTCTGGTGGCACGAGATCACCGGACGGCAGTCCGCCGAGCACACCCCCGAGGCCTTCGAGGCGGAGCAGCCGCTCTTCATCCTCTACACCTCCGGTACGACGGGTAAGCCGAAGGGCATCCTGCACACCTCCGGCGGCTACCTCACGCAGGCGGCGTACACCCACAACGCGGTCTTCGACCTCAAGCCGGAGACCGACGTCTTCTGGTGCACCGCCGACATCGGCTGGGTGACCGGCCACTCGTACATCGTCTACGGCCCGCTGGCCAACGGCGCGACGCAGGTCATGTACGAGGGCACGCCGGACTCCCCGCACCAGGGGCGTTTCTGGGAGGTCGTGCAGAAGTACGGTGTCACGATCCTCTACACCGCGCCGACCGCGATCCGTACGTTCATGAAGTGGGGTGACGACATCCCCGCCAAGTTCGACCTGAGCAGTCTCCGGGTCCTCGGTTCGGTCGGTGAGCCGATCAACCCCGAGGCGTGGATGTGGTACCGCAAGCACATCGGCGCCGACAAGTGCCCCATCGTGGACACCTGGTGGCAGACCGAGACCGGCGCGATGATGATCTCGCCGCTGCCCGGTGTGACGGAGACCAAACCGGGAAGCGCCCAGCGCGCTCTGCCCGGTATCTCCGCCACGGTCGTCGACGACGAGGCCAACGAGGTTCCGAACGGCGGGGGCGGCTACCTGGTCCTCACCGAGCCGTGGCCGTCGATGCTCCGCACCATCTGGGGCGACGACCAGCGTTTCATCGACACCTACTGGTCGCGCTTCGAGGGCAAGTACTTCGCGGGCGACGGCGCCAAGAAGGACGAGGACGGTGACATCTGGCTGCTCGGCCGGGTCGACGACGTGATGCTCGTGTCCGGGCACAACATCTCGACCACCGAGGTCGAGTCGGCACTCGTGTCGCACCCGTCGGTAGCCGAGGCCGCGGTGGTCGGCGCCGCCGACGAGACGACCGGCCAGTCCATCGTCGCGTTCGTGATACTGCGCGGTACGGCCACCGCCTCCGACGAGCTCGTCGCGGAACTGCGCAACCACGTCGGCGCCACGCTCGGCCCGATCGCCAAGCCGAAGCGGATCCTGCCGGTCGCCGAACTGCCGAAGACCCGCTCCGGCAAGATCATGCGGCGCCTGCTGCGCGACGTCGCCGAGAACCGCGAGCTGGGCGACGTCACGACGCTCACCGACTCCTCGGTGATGGACCTCATCCAGACCCAGCTGCCGTCCTCCTCCTCCGAGGACTGAGCCCGGCCTCCTCTCAGGGCGACCGCAGCACGTACGTCCCCGAGGGGCACCCGGCAACGCGCCGGGTGCCCCTCGGGCATTTAAGGTGACGATCACCGCATACAGATCCGCGCACCCCGGGTACAGTGGCAGGCGCGTCAACAAAGCAATAAGAAATCTCCACAGGGTGTGCCGGGAAGTCTGGTCGGCAAGTGCATCAGCCATGCCATCGCTGCCTTACCGACCCGGAGGTCCTCCCTCGTGGCCGCGCCCACCCCCGCACCCCCTTCCCCGCGCCGTACCTTTCTGGGGCGTCTGTCCCTGCCCGAGCGGAACTATCTCGCAGACGCCCTGCGCACCGAGACCGTCGGCGGGGTCATCCTGCTGGTCGCCGCCATAGCCGCCCTGGTGTGGGCGAATACCTTCGGATCCGGTTACGCCGCCGTCAGCGACTTCCACTTCGGTCCCGGGTCGCTGGGCCTCAATCTCTCCGTGCAGCACTGGGCGGCGGACGGGCTGCTCGCGGTCTTCTTCTTCGTCGCGGGCGTGGAACTCAAGCGGGAACTGGTCGCGGGCGAACTGCGCGACCCCAAGGCGGCCGCTCTCCCGGTCGTCGCCGCGCTGTGCGGAATGGCCGTTCCGGCCGCCGTCTACACACTCGTGGCGGTGTTCGGCGGAGGCTCCACGGGCGGCTGGGCCGTCCCCACCGCCACCGACATCGCCTTCGCGCTCGCCGTCCTCGCGGTCATCGGCACCTCGCTGCCGAACGCGCTGCGCGCCTTTCTGTTGACTCTCGCCGTCGTCGACGACCTCTTCGCGATCCTGATCATCGCGATCTTCTTCACCGAGAAGATCAACTTCACCGCGTTGCTCGGCGCCTTCATCGGTCTGGCCGTCTTCTATCTGCTGCTGCGCAGGAACGTGCGCGGCTGGTACATCTACGTACCGCTCGCCCTGGTCATCTGGGGCCTCATGTACAACAGCGGCATCCACGCCACGATCGCCGGTGTCGCCATGGGCCTGATGCTCCGATGCGTCCGGCGCGAGGGCGAGACCCGCTCCCCCGGCGAGCACATCGAACACCTGATACGCCCGCTGTCGGCCGGTGTCGCCGTGCCTCTGTTCGCCCTCTTCTCGGCCGGTGTCTCCCTCTCCGGCGGCGCACTGGCGGACGTCTTCACCCGGCCCGAGACGCTCGGTGTCGTCCTGGGGCTCGTCGTGGGCAAGGCGACAGGCATCTTCGGCGGAACGTGGCTGGCCAGCCGCTTCACCAAGGCCGAGCTGAACAAGGACCTGGCGTGGGCGGACGTCTTCGCGGTCGCCACGCTCGCCGGCATCGGCTTCACCGTCTCGCTGCTCATCGGCGAGCTGGCCTTCGCCGGCGACGAGGACACGATCAACGAGATCAAGGCCGCCGTGCTGCTCGGCTCCCTGACAGCCGCCGTACTCTCCGGTGTACTGCTCAAACTCCGGGTCCGAAAGTACCGGACGCTGCACGAGGCCGAGGAACTCGACGAGGACGAGGACGGTGTGCCCGACGTGTACGAACAGGGCGACCCGGAGTACCACCTGCGCATGGCCGTGATCTACGAGAAGAAGGCGGCCGAGCACCGCCGCCTTGCCCAACTGGCGGGGGCAGCGAGCAACAAGCCGGACAGTCCGGCATGATCTGACACCAGATGTGTTGAGCAGGAGAGCAGGAGAGGAAGTCAGGGATGAGCGACCCCGGCAACAACGCGGGCAGCGCCGACCGCAGTCTCGGACAGCTGGTCGCTGCGGCGACGGCCGAGATGTCCGCACTGGTGCACGACGAGATCGCCCTGGCCAAGGCCGAAGTGCGGCAGGACGTCAAGCGCGGCGCGACCGGGAGCGTGGCGTTCATCATCGCGGGCGTACTGGTTCTGTTCGCGATCCCGGTGCTGAGCTTCGCGGCGGCGTACGGCATCCATTACCTGGGGCTCGGACTGGCCTGGTCGTTCCTGATCGTGGGCGCCGCGTTCATCGTTCTGGGTGCGTTGCTCGCGCTGTTCGCCGTCGCCAAGTTCAAGAAGGTGAAGCCGCCGGAGAAGTCCATCGCTTCGGCCAAGCAGACGGCGGCCGTGCTGCAGGGCGTCAAGCCGCACCCCCGGCCCGCCGTGACGGCCGGGGCGAGCCGTCCGGCCGTCACGGGAAGCACACGGACGGACAAGGCCTTGGAGAAGGCTCCGGTCCAGGACAAGGCGCCGGCTGTGGCACGCTCGTCCACATGACGGTCCCCGATTCCAGCGCATCCGACCCAGTAGGACCAGTAGGACCGGTAGACCCGGAAGGTCAGGTAAGTCCGGACGGCCGGGCTGCCGGCCTGGACGGCCGGGCGGACGTGGACTGCCGGGCGGATGTGGACAGCCCCTCCGGCTCCTGCGATCCCTCCGGCCCGCCGAGTTCCTCCGCGTCACCCGGCCCGGTGGGCGCCGGTGGGCCCGTGCGGCTCGACGGGCCGTGGACCCACCGGGACGTGGCGGCCAACGGCGCCCGCTTCCACATCGCCGAACTCGGCGAGGGGCCGCTGGTGCTGCTGCTGCACGGCTTCCCGCAGTTCTGGTGGACCTGGCGGCACCAGCTCACCGCGCTGGCCGACGCCGGTTTCCGCGCCGTGGCGATGGATCTGCGCGGAGTCGGCGGCAGCGACCGTACGCCGCGGGGGTACGACCCCGCCAACCTGGCGCTCGACATCACCGGGGTGATTCGTTCCCTCGGCGAACCGGACGCGGCCCTCGTCGGCCATGACATGGGCGGCTATCTCGCATGGACGGCTGCGGTGATGCGGCCGAAGCTGGTCCGCCGCCTCGTGGTCTCCTCGATGCCGCATCCGCGCCGCTGGCGCTCCTCGATGCTCTCCGACTTCGCACAGACCCGGGCGGGCTCGTACATCTGGGGCTTCCAGCGCCCGTGGGTACCGGAGCGTCAGCTCGTGGCGGACGACGCCGCGTTGGTGGGCCGGCTGATCCACGACTGGTCGGGCCCCCGGACCCCGGAGTTCCCCGACGAGGCGGCGGTGGACGTCTACCGTCGCGCAATGTGCATCCCGTCGACGGCGCACTGCTCGATCGAGCCGTACCGCTGGATGGTCCGCTCCCTGGCCCGTCCGGACGGAATCCAGTTCAACCGGCGGATGAAGCGCCCGGTGCGGGTACCCACACTGCATGTGCACGGTTCACTCGATCCGGCGATCCGTACGCGGAGCGCGGCGGGCTCCGGCGAGTATGTCGAAGCGCCGTACCGTTGGCGACTTTTCGACGGTCTGGGTCACTTCCCCCACGAAGAGGATCCGGCCGGGTTCTCGGCCGAACTCATCAACTGGCTCAAGGATCCCGAGCCTGATCGGTAGCCGTACGGGCACAGTTGTCCGACGAACAGCCAATTGCCCGGCGCATAGGCCAATTGGCTGACGGATGGGCGGTTACCGACCATGAGGCACGGGCAGACGTCGGGGTATGGGCTGGACGCACGACTTCGGTGACGCAGCACGCAACCGTCGCTCGACCGCCACGGCGGGTCCGAGCATTCACGAGGGGGGCGGCCCTCAGGGCCGGGTGCACGATATGCATGTTCTGCATGATCCCCAGCTCGGCATTCCGCGCATTCTGCGCCGACGGGCCCGCTGGGTCTCGGCGCGACTGCGCCACCCACGCGGATGAGGCCTGCCCCGGCCGACCGGTGAGCGTTCACCGGCCGGGCGGGGCCTGCACCGCTGTCTCCCGGCTGCCACCGGCCAGTACACGGGCAGCGCACATGCGCGTGCACACGGACGCGCTCACTCAGCACACATGATGCGCCCGCGCGCGGCGAGCGTGCTGGGAGCGCCCGCACGCACCCGGAGTTGCCGCGCACATCTCGCGCCGCGAGCGGGAACGCCCGTCGGCCGAGGGGTGAGCTTCGCGCCGGTCGGACGCGTTCCCGCTTCCGGTCCGGTGTCGGGCCGGACGGGCCACCCGGTCCGGGCACAGGCCGACCCGGCAGCGATGACGGAAGCTTCCGTGCCCTGAGCCGGCCGGACAGGCCGCCGACGACAACGCGGCAAGGCGCGGCACCGGGACGCAAGCCCGGCGTGATCCGAACAAGAGACCATGAGGGCTGTCCTGTACTCCATGACGGGCGCACGACGACGGCTACGGCACCTGGCCGCGTTGCCGAAACACCCGAACACATCCGGCATGTGGACGTCCCTCCTCGCTCAGTTCGGCGCAGGCGGTGTCGTCGCCGCTGAACAGCACGCCCGGCACGCCCATGTGCCCGGCCACGGTGGCGTCGAGACCGATCCCGCCCATGGAACGCCCGGCAATACGACTAGTAGGGCTTGGTCAGGTCGGTACGAGTGTTGGTATGTCGCGGTGGCAGGTGGGGCATTCGCCGGTCCAGGCCCGTATCAGGTCCTGGAGGGTGTCGAAGACTTGATAGAAGGTCAGGCCGGCGCTTCGGCTTTCGGGTCGAGGCGTCGGAGGGTGAGGAAGGCGTGGGCGGCGTCACGAGGGTGACGTGGTGGTGCCAGCCGCGCCTGGTGCGGCCTTCGAAGTGGTCCAGGCGAGGCCGTGCTTCATCTCGCGGTAGTCGTGCTCGATGCGCCAGCGGATCTTGGCCAGACGCACGAGCTTACGGATCGGGGTGTCGGGCGGGAGGCCGGTGAGCCAGTAGTCCGTGGGTGCGTTCTCACCGGGGGCCATTCGACCAGCAGGATCTCGGCCGGCAGCAGGCCGCCCAGGCGGCTCCGCCTCCGGCGTCGGCGGCGGCGAGCGTCCGCGGGGTCCTCCCGGCGGGCCGCACCTGCAGGACCCTGAACCGCGAGCGCATCGCGCCGCGGCTTCCCTGGCGCCAGGTGACCTGCCGAAACGCCTGGTGGCCTTCCTCGGTGGCGAGTTCGTGAAGGGCGAGCGTGCCGGTGCGGAAGCGGGGCAGAGTGCGCCTGCCGGCGCCGCTGTATGCGGGCGCCACCGGTTCCGCGTCGAAGGGGTGGACTACATCGTCCCCGCGCACGGCGACGATGTAGTCCAAGTGCCGGGAGCGCAGAGCGTGACGGAAGGCGGCGGACTGGCCGGGGCCGGCGTCAGCGACGACGACCTGCGGAGCAAGTCCCCAGGTGGTCGATTCGTCCAGCATGTCGATCGCCAGCCGCCACTTCTCGACGTGCCCGACCTCCGGCGGGAGACCGGTCCGCCCCTCTGCGGACATCATCCCGGTCGTCCCACTCCGGCGGCACGAACAGCCGCCACGACAGCGGGCACGAAGCCCGGTCGGTGACGGCGTGGATGCTCACTCCGACCTGGCAGGGTGAGCGTTTGCCCAGCGCGCCGCAGTACTGCCGGGAGACGGCCACCGACTGGTCGCCGGACTTCGGGAACGAGGTGTCGTCGATCACCCATGCCTCGGGGGTGATGGCGGAGGTCATCTTCCGCGCGATCTTCCGCAGCACCGGGACGTGGTCCCACGGCGACTGGCTGACGAACTGCTGCAGGGCCTGCATGTTGCCGTCCGGAAGCCGCCCGGCCATCGGCTGGATGGACTTGCGCCGCCCGTCCAGCATCAGCCCCCGCAGATAGCAATCTCCTTGCCGGCGCTGGTCCTTGCGCGTCAGGGACGCGAAGACCTCAGCCACGAAATCACCGAGGTCCCCGCGGAGTTTCTCCACCTCACCAAGATCCACCAGCCGTGGCATGCACCGCCACGACTACCAAGATCAAATCAACCTGACGAAGTACTACTAGAGAGCGCACGACTGGCTGTCGACCTGCTGGTTGGCGGAGCGGCCGTGCGCGATGTCCTGGCGGATCTCGTCGGCCGTCAGGGCGTAGCCGGTCTCGGGATCGTCGAGCGATTTCGCGAACACGACCCCGTACACCTTTCCGTCGGGGGTCAGCAGTGGTCCGCCGGAGTTGCCCTGCCGGACCGTCGCGTAGAGCGAGTACACGTCGCGGCGAACGGTGCCCCGGCGGTAGATGTCCGGGCCATCGGCGTCGATGCGGCCCCGGACACGCGCGGCACGTACGTCGTACGAGCCGTTCTCCGGGAAGCCCGCGACGATGGCGCTGTTCCCGGTCCGGGCGTCGTGGTCGGTGTCGGTGAACTTCAGCGGCTTCGCGTGGAGATCCGGTACATCGAGTACGGCGATGTCCCGCCGCCAGTCGTAGAGGACGACCTTCGCGTCGTACAGCCGCCCCTGGCCGCCGATCTGGACGGTCGGTTCGTCGACGCCGCCGACGACGTGGGCGTTGGTCATCACCCGGCGGTCGGAGAAGACGAAACCGGTGCCTTCGAGAACCTTGCCGCAGCTCGGGGCCGTACCGACGACCTTGACGATGGACTCCTTGGCGCGGGCCGCCACGGGGCTGCCGACCAGCGCCGGGTCCGGGGCGCGGACCTCTGTGATCGGCTCGTTGGCGAAGGGACTGAAGACCTGCGGGAAGCCGTTCTGCGCGAGGACGGAGGAGAAGTCCGTGAACCAGGTGGAGGCCTGGTTGGGCATCACGCGGGAGATACCGAGCAGAACCGAGGAGCTGCGGACCTCCTTGCCCAGAGTCGGCAGTGATGTGCCCGCCAGCGCCGAACCGATGAGCCAGGCGACCAGCAGCATCGCGACGACGTTGACCAGGGCGCCGCCGGTGGCATCGAGGGCGCGCGCGGGTGACCACGTGATGTAGCGGCGGAGCTTGTTTCCCAGGTGGGTGGTGAATGCCTGCCCCACCGAGGCGCAGACGATCACGATGACGACGGCCACGACGGCGGCGGTCGATGAGACCTCGGAGCCGTTCGTCAGCTGGTCCCACAGGACCGGCAGCAGATAGACGGCGACGAGGCCGCCTCCCAGGAACCCGATCACCGACAGGATGCCGACGACGAACCCCTGGCGATAGCCGATGACCGCGAACCACACGGCGGCGGCCAGCAGCAGGATGTCCAGCACGTTCACCGTCTATAGCCTCGCAGATTCGTCACCGGGCCCGTTCGTTCGGCTGGGTCCGGGCGGGGCCGGACGGCGCAGCACGGGGGTCAGCCTGTCATGCGCGCCAGTCGAGCGGCACCTGCCTGGCGGTGTCCCACGGGCGCTCCCAGCCCGCGAAGTGGAGAATGCGGTCGATCACTCCGGCCGTGAAACCCCAGACCAGGGCGGATTCGACCAGAAATGCCGGGCCCCGATGGCCACTCGGATGGACCGTGGTCGCGCGATTGGCCGGATCCGTGAGATCCGCCACGGGAACGGTGAAGACCCGGGCGGTCTCACCCGGATCGACCACGCCGACCGGGCTCGGCGACCGCCACCAGCCGAGGACTGGCGTCACGACGAAGCCGCTCACGGGGATGTAGAGCCGGGGCAGCACGCCGAAGAGCTGGACTCCGCGCGGATCGAGGCCGGTCTCCTCCCGGGCCTCCCGCAGCGCGGCCCTGAGCGGCCCTGTCGTCGCCTGGTCGCCGTCCTCCGGGTCCAGGGCGCCACCGGGGAAGGAAGGCTGCCCAGCATGGGAACGCAGGCTTCCGGCTCGCTCCATGAGGAGCAGCTCGGGCCCTCGTTCGCCCTCCCCGAACAGTACGAGTACGGCGGACTGCCGCCCGGCGCCGCTCTCGGGCGGCAGAAAGCGGCTGAGCTGGTCGGGCTCGATGGTCCGCGAGGCACGGGCCACGGGATCGAGCCAGTCGGGCAGGCCCTCGGCCGTGACGGTGACGGCGGAGTCGTGTGCCGCATCCGCCGTTGCGGCGGCCGCCGCAACGGCCGCCGCCGGGCTGACCGCCGCAGGCGCCGTCGAAGCCTCCGCAACACGATCAGGCCGCGTCTGCTCGTGCGCGCTCCGTTTGTGCGCGTTCTGCTCTTGCGCGTTCTGCTCCTGCGTGCTCTGTTCGTGCGTCTTCATAGGCACCCCTCGTCTCACAACGCCTGTCGTCACGCATTTCGTTCCGGAGCGAGCGCAGTACGTCAGTCGGCTCCCAGGGCCGGCGCGGGCTTGCCCGGGTAGTCCGGCGGCGGGCTCAACCGCTGGCCGGGCTGACCGCCCATCTCGTACTTCAGCAGCTTCCTGGCCTTCTCCGGGTCCGTCTCGCCTTCCCCGTACGCCGGGCAGAGCGGGGCGATCGGACAGGCGCCGCAGGCGGGCTTGCGGGCGTGACAGATGCGGCGGCCGTGGAAGACGACGCGGTGGGAAAGCATCGTCCACTCACTCTTGGGGAAGATCGCGCCGACCTCGGCCTCGACCTTCTCCGGGTCCTCCTGCTCCGTCCACTTCCAGCGGCGGACCAGGCGCCCGAAGTGGGTGTCGACCGTGATGCCCGGAACGCCGAAGGCATTCCCGAGAACGACATTGGCGGTCTTGCGGCCGACCCCGGGAAGCGTGACGAGATCAGCAAGGCGCCCCGGCACCTCACCCCCGAAATTGTCTCTGATCGCCACGGAGAGGCCTATCAGGGACTTGGTCTTGGCCCGGAAGAAGCCGGTCGGCCGAATGAGCTCTTCCAGTTCCTCCGGGACGGCCGCGGCCATGTCCTCGGGGGTGGGGTAGGCGGCGAAGAGCGCGGGGGTGGTCTGGTTGACCCTCAGGTCGGTGGTCTGGGCGGAGAGCACCGTGGCGACGAGAAGCTCGAAGGGGTTCCTGAAGTCCAGCTCGGGGTGGGCGTACGGGTAGAGCTCGGCGAGCTCACGGTTGATTCTGCGGGCCCGGCGGACCATCGCCAGATGCGATTCCGGTTTCGTTCCGGCCTTCGTTCCGGCCTTCGTTCCGGCCTGCGCTCCTGCCTGCGCGGCTTTCACGGTGGTCTTCGTGGTGGTCTTCGCGGTGGACTCGGACGCGGCCTTCGTGGCGGTTCTCCCGACGGATTTCCCGGCGGCTTTCGGCGCGGGCTTCGCGGCTCGCTCCGCCGCGGACTTCGCCGTCCGCTTGGTCGCAGGCTTGGTCACGGGCTTCTCCGCTGCCTGCGCTCCGGCCTTCAAGGCACGCCCGACCGCAGCACGTTTTGTCGCTTTTTCCGGACTGCTCCCAGCCTGTTCGCCCACAGCGGAATCACGGCCTTCCGACACCCCACCAGCCCCCTTGGCCTGCGCTCTCACCGGCGATCTGGACACCCGGCCAGCCTAGAGCCACGCACCGCCATCCGCCCCGGTCGCAATGTATCCACCCCCGATCGGCCCCCTGCCGCACGGTTCGGCACGTCCGTGCGTCAAACTGGTTTGTGATTGATCGCACTGTTTTACCGTCCGGCATGATGGGGACCACGGTTCCCGGAACAGGCCGACAAGGAGAGAACTCGTGGACGACGTTCTGCGGCGCGCCCCGCTTTTCGCGGCGCTCGATGATGAGCAGGCCGCGGAGCTCCGCGCCTCGATGAGTGAGGTGACCCTCGCACGCGGCGACGCGCTCTTCCACGAGGGCGACCCGGGCGACCGCCTCTATGTGGTCACGGAGGGCAAGGTGAAGCTCCACCGCACCTCCCCCGACGGGCGCGAGAACATGCTGGCGGTCCTCGGCCCCGGCGAGCTGATCGGCGAGCTGTCGCTCTTCGACCCGGGCCCGCGTACGGCCACCGCGACCGCGCTGACCGAGGTCAAGCTCCTCGGCCTCGGCCACGGTGATCTCCAGCCCTGGCTGAACGCCCGCCCCGAGGTGGCCACCGCGCTGCTGCGCGCCGTCGCCCGCCGACTGCGCAAGACCAACGACCAGATGTCCGACCTGGTCTTCTCGGACGTCCCGGGCCGCGTCGCCCGCGCCCTCCTCGACCTGTCACGCCGCTTCGGTGTCCAGTCGGAGGAAGGCATCCACGTCGTCCACGACCTGACCCAGGAAGAGCTGGCCCAGCTGGTCGGCGCCTCCCGCGAGACGGTCAACAAGGCGCTCGCCGACTTCGCCGGCCGCGGCTGGCTGCGCCTGGAGGCGCGCGCCGTGATCCTGCTGGACGTGGAGCGCCTGGCGAAGCGGTCCCGCTAGCCCCTCGTCCGCCCCTGGTCCGCGGGACACGTCCCGTCCGGACGGGACTGACGGACGGATACGGACGGGCGAAGTCCTGACTGCCTGCGCCAGGCCCTGCCTCCCGGCAGGGCCTCGCGCATGTCCGTCCCGGGACGGAGGCCTAGAAGTCCTGGATCAACCCGTGCTCGCCCAGGTACTCCAGCTGCGCCAGCACCGAGAGCTCCGCGGCGGGCCACAGGGACCGGTCCACGTCCGCGTACACCTGCGCCACCACCTCCGACGCCGTCCGGTGCCCGGCCTCGACCGCCGTCTCCACCTGGGCGAGCCGGTGCGCGCGATGTGCGAGGTAGAACTCGACCGCGCCCTGCGCGTCTTCCAGGACCGGGCCGTGGCCCGGCAGCACCGTGTGCACGCCGTCTTCGGTGGTCAGCGACCGCAGCCTCCTCAGCGAGTCGAGGTAGTCGCCGAGTCGCCCGTCCGGATGCGCGACGACCGTGGTGCCGCGTCCGAGGATCGTGTCCCCCGTCAGCACCGCCCTGTCTGCGGGCAGATGGAACGAGAGCGAGTCCGCGGTGTGCCCGGGGGTCGGCACGACACGCAGTTCCAGCCCTCCGGTGGTGATCACGTCCCCCGCCGTCAGGCCCTCGTCGCCCAGGCGCAGCGCCGGGTCCAGGGCACGCACCTTCGTACGGGTCAGCTCGGCGAAGCGTGCCGCGCCCTCCGCGTGATCGGGATGTCCGTGGGTGAGCAGAGTGAGCGCGATCCGGCGGCCCGCCCGCTCCGCGGTGTCCATGACTGCCCGCAGATGCACGTCGTCCAGCGGCCCCGGGTCGATGACGACCGCGAGGTCGGAATCCGGCTCGGCGACGATCCAGGTGTTGGTGCCGTCCAGCGTCATCGCCGAGGCGTTGGGCGCCAGGACATTGACGGTACGAGTGGTGGCCGGGCCGGACAGGACGCCGCCGCGTGGCTGTCCGGGCAGCGCGGCCGCGTCGCTCATACGGCTTCACCTCCCCCGCCACCGGCCGGCCCGCGCGCGATGTGCTTGGTGAACTCGTCGTGCCCCGGCCAGCTCAGCACCAGCTCATCACCCTCCAGCCGCGCCTGTGCCAGCACGGGGGCGAGGTCCTGGGAATCCGCCGCCTTCAGGGCCTCGGCAGCCGTCCCGTACGGCCTGAGCGCCCGCAGCGTCGAAACGGTCGGCGGCATCATCAGCAGTTCGCCCCTGTCGTACCCGTCGGCCGCCTCGCCGGGCCGGATCCACACGGTGCGATCGGCCTCCGTGGAGGCGTTGCGGGTGCGCTGGCCTTCGGGGAGCGCGGCGACGAAGAACCAGGTGTCGTAGCGGCGCGGCTCGAACTCGGGGGTGATCCAGCGCGCCCAGGCGCCCAGCAGATCGGAGCGCAGCACCAGACCGCGTCGGTCCAGGAACTCCGCGAAGGACAGCTCCCGGGCGACCAGCGCCTCTCGGTCGGCCTCCCAGTCGGCGCCGGTGGTGTCACTGACGACCGTGTCGGCGGTCGGGCCGGCGAGAAGGACGCCCGCCTCCTCGTACGTCTCGCGGACCGCCGCGCAGACGACGGCCTGGGCCTCGGCCCCCGTGTCGACACCGAGCCGCTCGGCCCAGCTCTCCAGCGCGGGTCCGGCCCAGTCGACGAGCCGGTCGTCGTCGCGCGGATCGACTCCGCCACCCGGATAGGCGTAAGCCCCGCCGGCAAAGGCCATGGAGGAGCGGCGGCGCAGCATGTGGACCGCGGGGCCGCCCTCGGTGCCGACGGCAGGATCCCGGAGCAGCATCACGGTCGCGGCACGCCTCGGGGTCGCGGCCGTCAGCTCACCGGCGGCGAGTGCCCGGATCCGGTCGGGCCATTCCGGTGGGTACCACTGACCATTGGACTTGGACATGGCCGGAGGCTATCCGGAACCGCGACGATGTTCGAGAGGCATGTTGATCCGTACATGCCTCGTACACACATGATCCCGCCCGGTCGTGACGACCGGACGGGATCGGAGAGCCGACAACGGACGGATCAGCGGGCGGCGGGCGGACAGCCTCCCGCCGAGGGCCCGCAGCGGAACATACGGCTCAAGTCCCTCCGCTGCTTCAGGCCCCGACCAGCTCGACCTGGACCTCGACCTCCACCGGTGCGTCCAGCGGCAGCACCGCAACGCCCACCGCGCTGCGCGCGTGCACGCCCTTGTCACCGAGGACCGCGCCCAGCAGCTCGCTGGCACCGTTGATCACGGCCGGCTGGCCGGTGAAGTCGGCGGCCGAGGCGACGAAGCCCACGACCTTCACCACGCGTGCGATCCGGTCCAGGTCGCCCGCCACGGACTTCACGGCGGCCAGCGCGTTGAGCGCGCAGGTCTTCGCCAGCTCCTTGGCCTCGTCGGGTGTGACCTCCGCACCGACCTTGCCGGTGACCGCGAGCTTGCCGTCCACCATCGGCAGCTGGCCGGAGGTGTACACGTACACCCCGGACTGAACGGCCGGCTGGTACGAGGCCAGCGGCGGTACGACGTCCGGCAGCGTCAGCCCGAGCTCGGCGAGCTTCGCCTCGACGGAGCCCGCCACTACGCCTTCTCCCGCTTCAGGTAGGCCACGAGCTGCTCGGGGTTGTTCGGGCCGGGAACGACCTGGACCAGCTCCCAGCCGTCCTCGCCCCAGGTGTCCAGAATCTGCTTCGTCGCGTGCACGAGAAGGGGCACGGTCGCGTATTCCCACTTGGTCATGGCCCGACTGTAATGCCTGGCACGCACAGCCTCGTGCGTAGCCCGTGGCCCGACTGGTTAGGCTCGAATACGTGAGCAGGTTCCAGGTCGTCAGCGGCAAGGGTGGTACCGGTAAGACCACGGTCGCCGCCGCCCTCGCGCTCGCCCTCGCGACCGAGGGCAGGCGCACCCTCCTCGTGGAGGTCGAGGGCAGGCAGGGCATCGCCCAGCTCTTCGAGACGGAGTCCCTTCCGTACGAGGAGCGCAAGATCGCCGTCGCGCCGGGGGGCGGCGAGGTGTACGCCCTCGCGATCGACGCGGAGCGCGCCCTTCTCGACTACCTCCAGATGTTCTACAAGCTCGGCAGCGCGGGCCGGGCGCTCAAGAAGCTCGGTGCGATCGACTTCGCCACGACCATCGCGCCCGGCGTACGCGATGTACTGCTGACCGGCAAGGCCTGCGAGGCCGTACGCCGCAAGGACAAGCAGAACCGGTACGTCTACGACTACGTGATCATGGACGCCCCGCCCACCGGGCGCATCACACGCTTCCTCAATGTCAATGACGAGGTGGCGGGGCTGGCCCGGATCGGCCCGATACACAATCAGGCACAGGCCGTGATGCGGGTGCTGAAGTCCCCCGAGACCGCGGTCCATCTGGTGACACTGCTGGAGGAGATGCCCGTCCAGGAGACCGCGGACGGCATCGCGGAGCTCCGGGCCGCCGAACTGCCGGTCGGCCGGGTCATCGTGAACATGGTGCGACCGCATCTGCTGGACGAGGACGCGCTGCGCGCCGCCGCCGGAGGCCGCCGCAAGGAGATCGCCAAGGCGCTGACGCGGGCGGGCGTGACCGGCTCCGCGGGGCTCGTGCGCCCTCTGGTCGAGCAGGCTGCCGAGCACGCCCAGCGGGTCGAGCTGGAGCGCGAGCAGCGTGCGGTGCTCGCTGGTCTGGAGCTGCCGGGGTACGAACTCCCGCTGATCGGCGAGGGAATGGACCCCGCCGGGCTCTACGACCTGGCGACCGAACTGCGCAAGCAGGGCGTGGAGGACGGGGCGGGCGAAGGGCCGGGACAAGGGGTGGGTACGTGACACAGGGCACGAGTACGGGTGCCGGCACCGGCACCACCACGGGTACCGGCACCAGCACCGGCACCGAATCGGCCGCAACCACTGCCACAGGCATAGACACAGCCCCGGACTCGCCCGCTGCCGAGGTCTCCACCACGGCCACGTCCGCGGGCACAGGCACGTCCGTGCCCGCGGACTGGGTCACAGGCAGGGACAGGGTCGAGAACGCCGTCCCGTCCACCTTCGCGTCCACGTGCACGCCCATGTCCACCTCCGCGAACAAAGCCGCCGGAACGGACACCGACGCAACCGCCACCACGGACAAGCCCGCAGCCGCCACCACGTCCACCGCCCAGGACCCCGCATCCTCGCTCGCCCCCGTGCTGGACATCGACGCGCTGCTGGACGACCCCGGGATCCGCATCGTCGTGTGCTGCGGTTCCGGTGGAGTGGGCAAGACCACGACCGCCGCGGCGCTGGGCGTACGGGCGGCCGAGCGGGGCCGCAAGGCCGTCGTCCTCACCATCGACCCGGCTCGCAGGCTCGCCCAGTCCATGGGCATCGACTCGCTGGACAACATCCCGCGCCAGGTGCCGGGCATCACGAGCGAGAGTGCCGGGGAACTGCACGCCATGATGCTCGACATGAAGCGGACCTTCGACGAGATCGTCGAGGCTCACGCGGACGGCGAGCGGGCCCGCGCGATCCTGGAGAACCCCTTCTACCAGTCCCTGTCGGCCGGTTTCGCGGGCACGCAGGAGTACATGGCGATGGAGAAGCTCGGCCAGTTGCGCGCGCGCAACGAGTGGGACCTGATCATCGTCGACACCCCGCCGTCGCGCTCCGCACTGGACTTCCTGGACGCGCCCAAGCGGCTCGGCTCGTTCCTGGACGGAAAGTTCATCAAGCTGCTGATGGCCCCGGCGAAGATGGGCGGCCGGGCCGGGATGAAGTTCCTCAACGTGGGCATGTCGATGATGACCGGCACCCTCGGCAAGCTGCTCGGCGGTCAGTTCCTGCGCGACGTGCAGACCTTCGTGGCGGCGATGGACACCATGTTCGGCGGCTTCCGGACCCGGGCCGACGCCACGTACAAACTGCTCCAGGCGCCCGGTACGGCGTTCCTCGTCGTCGCGACACCGGAGCGGGACGCGCTGCGCGAGGCGGCGTACTTCGTGGAACGGCTGGCCGCGGAGGAGATGCCGCTGGCCGGTCTGGTGCTCAACCGTGTCCACGGCAGCGACGCCGCCCGGCTCTCCGCCGAGCGCGCCCTGGCAGCCGCAGAAAATCTTGACGGGGTCGGCATTGTGGATCAGACGGCCGGGAAGGCTGGACTTCGTGACCCGGCCGACTGGTCGGTAGCCTCCCCCGAAGCCGTCACCGCCCTCGTTGCCACCCAGAAGGACATCGAAGACCGCGAGTTGGACCCCGAAACGACCCGAGACTCCGAAGGGGATCCGGGACCGGCTTCCGGGACCGCTCCCGTTCCCGAGACCGCTTCCGTCGAGCAGCTGACCGCAGGCCTTTTGCGGCTGCACGCGGAACGTATGCAGGTAGTCGCGCGCGAGCGGCACACTCGCGACCGCTTCACCGCACTGCATCCCGAGGTCGCCGTGACCGAAGTGGCCGCGCTGCCCGGTGATGTACATGACCTCGCAGGACTCCGGGCCATCGGGGACCGGCTCGCGACCGGTTCCGCCCCGGCCGGAGCTGCGTAACCGCCCGTTCGCCCTATCCCACCGCGGCGTACCTCTCGTGGAGTTCGTCGTCGTCCAGTCCGATCGCCACGGGCAGGATGCCCGCGGACTGCTCGTACTCGCTGCGCGCGGTCTCCAGCAGCCGGCGCCAGGACGTGACGGTGGGCCGCCTGCGCAGCAGTGCGCGACGCTCCCGCTCCGTCATTCCGCCCCACACGCCGAACTCGACGCGATTGTCCAGCGCGTCGGCCAGGCACTCGGTCCGCACCGGACATCCGGTGCACACCGCCTTGGCCCTGTTCTGCGCTGCCCCTTGTACGAACAGTTCATCCGGATCAGTAGTGCGGCAGGCTGCCTGCGCACTCCAGTCGGTTACCCAGCCCATCACGGCGCCGTCCTCTCCCGAATCGAGGCTCCCCCACGGCGGTAGCGGCATATTCACCGCTGCCAGTTGAGGACGTTACGGAAGGCGGCGACAGCACAACACCCCCTTCGGGCCCAATCTTGGATGGCCCGAACGGACTATGCGTATGCGGCAGATCACCCAGGGGAGTGAGGTGAGGACATACGTGACTACCCCCCTGAATTCCGGACAGATTCCCTGGATCACAAAGGACGTTCGATGACACAGGGGGTGAATTCGGGAGTGCCTGAACGTGTGGCCGAATCGCGCACGGGGGTTGATGCGCAACGGGACTGCTGTGACAGTTGAGAGCAGCTTAGGCCAACGCATATACGTGTGTCCGGCGAATGAGAACGTAGACACCTCACGTTGCTATGCCGTCAAGTTCACGGGATGAGTCCTCCGTTCACGGCGCGGAGGTAGAGCCGCTGGTGCCACTCGTTGGCGTCCGGTCCGGGGTCGGTGGCCAGTACGGGGTTGGGGCCAGTCTCGATGAGGTGGAGAAGGGTCCAGGCGACGCCGTAGCAGTCGTCCGGGCCGAAGCAGGAGACGAGCGCTCGGGCTTCCTCTCCCGTGACCGGCTTCGCAATCGCTTCGAGTTGCGTGACACGCCTGTCGATCTCTTCTTCGCTCGCGTCCCAGTCGGGGAGCGGGCCGTCGGTGACGAACGTCTGCACTTCGGGTCTCATGGGCGAATGATCGGCCGCCTTCGATACTGCGGGCAAGGCATCGTGGCTGGTCAGGCTGCCGCCGCCTCAACAAGCGAAGGTGTCGGGAACGCGGATTGTTCGTCGAAGAGCTCACGCTTCTGGAGGCAGTGGTAGAGCTGGCCGATCATGCGGTTGAAGAGGTTGCGCTGGGCGGCTGCGTGCCAGTCGCCTTGTTCACGTCGGCGTCGGTAGTGGGTGTTGGCCCCGGCCGATGCCCGTAAGGAGGCGAAGGCCCAGAGGTAGCCGGCGTGGTTGAGCCGGTCGTTCTTGACCCAGCGTCTGGTGATGGCGGACTTCTTGCCGGAGGCGCGGGTGATGGGTGAGGAGCCGGCGTAGGCCTTGAGGCCGCGGGCGTCGGCGAAGCGGGTGCGGTCGTCCCCGAGCTCGGCCAGGACGCGGGCGGCGAGCTGGATGCCGAGGCCGGGGAAGCTCAGCAGGATCTCGGCGTCCGGGTGCTGGGGGAAGGCATCTTCCACCGCTTCGGCGAGCTGGTCGGCGGCGGTGCAGGCGGCGTCCAGCTGGATGAGGAGGGCGAGCATCTGCTTGCCGAAGGCGTCCTCGACCAGCGGAGGCTGATGGGCCCACTCGTCCCGGAAGACCTCGCGGAGGCGCTCGGCCTCGGCTTCGATGCCGCGCTGGCGGCCGGCTCGCTTGAGCGCGGCTTGGATCTGGGTGCGGGTCAGCCGCGCGGCCCGGGCTGGGGTCGGGGCGGTCTTGAGGAGTTCGCGGGCCTCGGGGCGGCACAGGCCGTTGGTCCAGGTGGCGAAGGCGTCCAGGGCAGCGGGGTAGTACTCGCGCAGCAGGGACCGGAGCTGGTTGGCGAGCTGCTGCCGGTTCCACAAAGAGTCCTGCTGGGCGCGGGCCAGGACGGTGATCGCGCGGCCGAGGTCGGAGTCGTCGGGCAGAGGCCGGTGGGCGTGCATGTCAGTGCGCAGGATGTTCGCCAGGACGAGGGCGTCGCCGGGGTCGGACTTCTTGCGCGAAACGCTGTGCCGGTCGCGGTAGCGGGCGGCGGCCATCGGGTTGATGGCGAACACCTTGCGCTTGCCGGTCCGCAGGACGGCCACCAGCAGGCCGCGGGAGGTTTCGATCGCGACCGGGATCGGATTCTCGTCGGTGTCGCCGTACTCGGCGAGCAGTTCCAGCAGGATTTTGTAGCCGGCCGCGTCGTCTGTGATGTGGCGCTTGGCTAGCAGCTGGCCGGTGTCGTCGACCAGGGCGACGTCGTGGGTTCGTTCCGCCCAGTCGATTCCGCAGTAGATCAAGATTCCCCTCCCCAGAGATCGGCGTTTGCGCTGGTCACGAGCGCATGCGGGCCACGCAGCGACCTAATCCCAGGCCTCGACCGCACCACGGTCGGGCCGCCACCTCACTAGCCGTTCGTGACACCAGCGCACCCCACGGGCCTCGGTCTATGCGGGAGCTCGGCGGCTCGGGCGTATCAAGAGGTCACCGTGCGGTGGGCTCGCACCACCAACACCAACGAGTGATCGAGTTGAGGGTGTTGACGCTCGGCGGCGCCGGACGGCACCCGGTCTCAGCCGAGGCCTCGCGGAACGTTCTGGCTTCAGATGTCCGTCCGACGCCGACGAGCGAAAGAACTCCAGGTGGTGACGGCCACGAAGGCGCCAGACGCCGCCCGATCTACGAGTAGGCGTCGAGGCCCAGCGTCCAGGAGGCGTCCGTCTGGCGCCCACGTGACCGCCACCACCCTGAGCACCACGACCGCGCACCGATCTACGTTGAGGCCTCGACAGCCCGGCTGCACCTGGATGTCACGGTCTGGTACTCGAACGCTCCGAGAAGCACCCGCTCCTGCGGAACGCTCATAACTACGGATTAGGCTGCCCCCATGCCAAAGAAGCGCTCGGGCGGGGGTCTCACGACGACCCAGCAGGCCGCCAAGTTCCTCGGTGTCGCCGCACTTTCCGGAGTCGTGCTCGCGGGCATCGCGCTGCCGGCCGCCGGAGCCCTGGGGCTTGCCACCAAGGGAACGGTCCAGGGATTCGACGAGATCCCGGCCAATCTTCAGACCCCGCCGCTGAGCCAGCGCACCACGATCCTGGACAGCAAGGGCGGAATGATCGCCACGGTGTACTCGCGCGACCGCACGGTGGTCAAGCTGAAGGACATCTCGCCGTACATGCAGAAGGCGATCGTGGCGATCGAGGACGCCCGCTTCTACGAGCACGGGGCGATCGACCTCAAGGGCATCCTGCGCGCACTGAACCGCAATGTGCAGACGGGCGGGACCGCGGAGGGCGCCTCGACCCTCACGCAGCAGTACGTGAAGAACGTCTTCATCGAGGAGGCCGGTGACGACCCGGACAAGGTCGCGCAGGCCACTCAGCAGACCATGGGCCGCAAGATCCAGGAGCTGAAGTACGCGATCCAGGTCGAGGAGAAGCTCGGCAAGAAGCGGATCCTGGCGAACTACCTGAACATCACCTTCTTCGGGCAGCAGGCGTACGGCGTCGAAGCCGCCTCCCAGCGCTACTTCTCCAAGTCGGCGAAGGATCTGACGCTGGAGGAGGCCGCGCTGCTGGCCGGCATCGTGCAGTCGCCGAGCCGTTACGACCCGGTCAATGACACGGCGGAGGCGACCAAACGACGCAACACCGTGCTCCAGCGCATGGCCGACATCGGCGACATCACGCAGGCCGAGGCCGACAAGGCGAAGGCCACCCCGATCAAGCTGCAGGTCAAGAAGCCGAAGAACGGCTGCATCACGGCCGTCAGCGGGGCGGGCTTCTTCTGCGACTACGTACGTAACGTCTTCCTCACCGACCCGGCCTTCGGCAAGACCAAGGAGGACCGGGCCAAGATCTGGAACCGGGGCGGTCTGACGGTCCGGACGACGCTCGACCCCCAGTCCCAGCAGTCGGTGCAGGCCTCGATCAAGAGCCACGTCTACAAGTCGGACAAGGTCGCCACGGCCGTGACGCTCGTCCAGCCGGGCACCGGCAAGATCATGGGAATGGGCCAGTCGAAGCCATACGGCTTCGGGCCCAACGAGACGCAGTACAACTACTCGGTCAACAAGAGCATGGGCGGCTCGAACTACGGCTTCCCGACCGGTTCGACCTTCAAGCCCTTCCTCGCCGCCGCGGCCATAGAGGGCGGCAAGCCGGCCACCCAGGTCTACCCGTCCCCGTACGAGATGGACTACCCGGACACGGTGCAGTCCTGCGAAAAGCCGTGGGTCAACGACGGCGTGCCGAAGTATCACCTGGAGAACGAGAACGAGTCCGAGAGGGGGCCGTACGCGCTGAGGGAGGCGATGGAGAAGTCCGTCAACACCTACTTCGTGCAGATGCTCCAGGACATCGGCATGTGCCCGGTCTCGCAGATGACCGACAAGCTGGGCGTGGTGCAGGGCGACGGCACCAAGCTGCCGCAGAACCCGTCCACGCTGACGCTCGGGTCCAACGGCCTGTCGCCGCTGACGATGGCCAGCGCGTACGCCGCCTTCGCCAACCGCGGCACGTACTGCACGCCGATCGCCATCGAATCGGTCAACAAGGCGGACGGCACCTCGCTGCCCGTGCCGAAGACCACCTGCTCACAGGCGATGTCGCAGACGACGGCGGACACCATCAACACCCTGCTGCGCGGCGTGGTCGACTCCGGTACGGGCCAGGAAGCCGGCCTCCAGAGCCGCGACAACGCGGGCAAGACCGGTACGACCGACTCCCGTAAGAACGCCTGGTTCGTCGGCTACACGCCGAACATGTCCGGCGCGGTCTGGGTCGGCAGCCCGTCCCAGAGCGTCGAGATGGAGCACGTCACCATCGGTGGCGTGTACCAGGACAAGGTGTACGGCGGGCAGGTCCCCGGACCCATCTGGCGGGACGCGATGACGGGCGCCCTCAACGGAGTGGCCGCACCCCCGTTCAACACCGTCAACATCCCGGACCCGCCGAGGGGCGACGACCGCGACGACAGGGAGGGGGACCGGCGGGGCGCCGGGGGCAGCAAGCCCGGCAAGAAGCCCGGCAACAAGAACCCGTTCCCCGGCATCAGCATCCCGCCGAACCTGACCGGCGGGAACCAGGGCGGCCACCGCGGTCAGACCAACGGCGGCACACAGGGCCCCTGACCCGTACGGCACGCGCGCATGAAGGTGGGGCGCCCCGGATCGATCCCGATCCGGGGCGCCCCACCTTTTCGCGTACAGCCCCGTCCGTGGTCCGTACGGCGCGTCGCCTCAGCCCGCCAGGAGCTTCTTCACCGCGGCGGCCACCCGGCCGCCGTCCGCGAGCCCCGCGACCTTCGGGTTCACGATCTTCATCACGGCGCCCATGGCCCGCGGTCCCTCGGCCCCGGCGGCCCTCGCCTCTTCGACGGCGGACGCCACGATCGCGCCCAGCTCGTCGTCGCTCAGCTGCTTCGGCAGGTACGCGTCGAGCAGCTCGCCCTCGGCCCTCTCGCGCTCGGCCTGCTCGGCCCGGCCGCCCTTGGCGAAGGCCTCGGCCGCCTCACGGCGCTTCTTGGCCTCCTTGGCGATCACCTTCTGCACCTCGTCGTCGGAGAGCTCACGCGCCGTCTTGCCGCTGACCTCCTCCTTCGCGATGGCGGTGAGGGTCAGCCGCAGCGTGGACGAGGTCAGCTCGTCACGCGCCTTCATGGCCGTGGTGAGGTCTTCCTTGAGCTTGGACTTGAGCGTGGTCATGTGCTGATTGTGGCAGGTACGGGGCGGCAGGCGCCCGCCGGTTTTCTTCGCGCCGCACAGCGTCTGCGACGATGGGCGCATGCGCGCACGCTACGGAGTACCCCTGAAAATCACGGCAGTCGGCGCAGCGGTCGGCATGGCCGGCCTCGCCTACGCCGCCGGGTTCGAGGCCCGCTCGTTCCGCCTGCGGCGGGTCACCATCCCCGTACTCCCCGACGGGGCACGCCCGTTGCGCGTGCTCCAGGTCTCCGACATCCATATGGTGAGCGGGCAGCGCAAGAAGCGCGCCTGGCTGCAGTCGCTGGCCGGGCTGCGCCCGGACTTCGTCGTGAACACCGGCGACAACCTCTCGGACCCCGGGGCCGTGCCCGAGCTGCTCGACGCGCTCGGTCCCCTGATGGAGTTCCCGGGCGTGTACGTCTTCGGCTCCAACGACTACTACGGCCCCAAGCTCCGCAACCCGGCCCGCTACCTCTTCGAGAAGGCCCAGGGCCGACACGGCCTCAACGGGAACACCCCGGCGGTCGGCGTCGTCCACAACCCGTGGGAGCCGATGCGCGACGCCTTCGACAAGGCGGGCTGGCTGGGGCTGTCCAACACCCGTGGCCGCCTCGAGATCGATGGCCTGGAGATCGCCTTCACCGGCCTGGACGACCCGCACATCAAGCGCGACCGCTACGCGGAGGTGTCCGGCGGCCCCGAGACGGGTGCCGACCTCTCCGTAGGCGTCGTCCACGCCCCCTATCTGCGCTCCCTCGACGCCTTCACGAGGGACGGTTACCCCCTGATCCTGGCCGGTCACACCCACGGCGGCCAGCTCTGCATCCCCTTCTACGGGGCCCTGGTCACCAACTGCGACCTGGACACGGACCGGGTCAAGGGCCTGTCCACCCACTCCGTCGAGGACCGTCGCGCCTACCTCCACGTCTCCGCGGGCTGCGGCACCAACCGCTACACCCCGGTCCGCTTCGCCTGCCCCCCGGAGGCGACCCTGCTGACCCTGACACCCCGCGGCTGATCGGCCACGGCCGCCTCGCCCCTCCCCCGCCCTCAGCGGCACGTAAACCGGATTTCGTCTGCGGGCGCGGGTGGGCTAAAGTAATCGATGTCGCCGGGACATCGGCGGTGATCGGGGTGTAGCGCAGCTTGGCAGCGCGCTTCGTTCGGGACGAAGAGGTCGTGGGTTCAAATCCCGCCACCCCGACAGCTGAAACACCAGGTCAGGGGCCTGATCCACTTAGTGGATCAGGCCCCTGAGTGGTTTCCAGGGCTCTTTTGGGAGCCGTTTGGGAGCCGACCTGGGAATCCGGCTCCCAAGGGCCAGCCGACGAGCTTGCCGGCTGGCCCGACGAGACGCTTACCGAGACGGGCACCCAGCGGCACCTCGCCGTGTGATCAAGCAGCCGGGCCACAGCACCGGGGTGGCCTCCTCCGTCTTGCCGGGGAGCCTGAAGTCACAGCCCCCTCGGACGCCAGCCCAAGCGCTGGACCGAGAAGCGCTGCCCCAGGTCGACCTACCGGTCCTGCATTCGTAACGACTTTAGAACAGGCCGTTCTCGTCCGGTTCGCAGTCCCCGGTGTCAACCAGCCGTTCAGGCACACAGAGCGACACGTCAGGAGTCCAAACGGTTTTTGATCGAGCTCCGACCGTGATCGAAGAGACAGACCCTGACGACCATCCCAGGACCACCTGCGAATTGATGCCGTCAGGGCGAGCTTGAAACCGATCAGAAGCGTTCCTCACCCCGCCCCCCGGCGCCAGGAATCTACGGTGCGTCTCATGCGTAACATCGGATACAAGAGCCATGGCTTGCCGCTTCAGGCGTACGAACTCACCCGGCACGATCACCGGTGGCAGAAGGACCTGGAAAACATCCAGCGGGCCGCCCACGAGCAAGTCGCCAAGCACCTGGACGAGGTCTACGCAGACCCCGTGCGGGCAGTCGCCCACAACGAGCGGCTCAGCGAGGCGTGGAAGCGCATCAAGTCGGTCAAAACGCCACCCCACGAGATCATGCGGTGGCGCGTGCGGCTCTACTGCGGGCACGTTGCTACGACCTCGTGTCATGCGGAGAACGACAAGCCGCCTCGCTCTACGACGTGCCCCGAGTGCGGCAAATATCCCTCGGCGATCGTTGCGTTCGAGCCGATCGGCCTCGCTGGCGAACCTCCCCGGGTCCAAACCGCGACACCAACGGCGCCAAGCAAGCCCAGCCGAGCGGAGCTGGAACGGCGCATCGCCCTCCTGGAGGAGGAAAACGAACGCCTTCAAACCGACCAGGCGACCTGAAATATTCGCATGCCGCGGGCCTCAGCCCAAGGGCTGCTGAGCTCACCGGCGCACCCCCACGACACGTGATGCCAGCGACGCCGCCATGCCTGTAGTCGGGGCACGGCAACCGAGCGGGTCACCCATGCGAGACACATCAGTGTGCCGCCGGCGCCCGGGACAGTACCCGACAGAAGGAGCCACCGGGCGGGACGCTAGCGGAATCGGACGATAAGCGACCGTCCAAATCGCTGCGATGCGCCAATGGTTGTGAGCCGCTACCCCAGGAACCTGAGGCTTGATGTCCTGGCGCACCGGGTATCGCAGGCGCATGCGGGCATGGGGAGAGGCTTTGTGGGTGGGACGCTGGGTGGAATCTCTACTGCCGGGCGTAGTGAGGCGTGTGCTGGAGGGTGGGGAGCCGCAACCGGGATGGATTCCGCGGCGGGTTCTGGCGGTGATCTCGGCCGATATCGACAATACCGCTGGTGTCGGGGCGGTCTGGATTGTCTGGCATCCGAAGTCCTCGCGGGCGCGTGAGCACACCGCGCTTCTGGAGTGGTACGACGAGCAGTGGCGGTACGTGGGCGGCGGCAGCGGTCCGGTGGATGACCCTGCCGACGTCGACGTGATCGAGGTCCGCGGCGGCGGGGGCGCGCTCAGCCTCACCCGCAGTCTCGACCCGCCGCACTCCTTCGCCACGGCCCCATGGATCAGCTGTGCCGCGGTCCATCTCGGGCGGGACGTCGGCCACATCCTCATCGGCAACCGCCGGATCGCCGCTCCCGAGGAGCGCAAGCTCGTCGCCGCTTGGACGTCCCAGCAAGTCAACCGCGGAGCCCGTCCCGTGATCGTGGCTTTTGGCCGCGATGGCACCGAACTCTCCCGCATCGGCCCGCACGACAGTCTGGACACCCACACCTGGGCACGGTTGAGAGAGGAGATGTAGCCGGGCAGCCCGTCACGCCTCAGCCAGGAGCTGTCAGCGCCTTCGCCCCCGAATCCTTCTCAGGCGCCGTAAGAATCGTCTGATACGGGTTGTGCTGACGCAAGCACAGACGGTACGACCGTGAACATGCACCGTTGGTCGCCACTCAATGATCGTCAGCTGACCCTGCTCACCCGGATCGGGGACGGGACGGAGCCTGTCACCTCAGACAGCCCGGAACTTGCTGCCACCGCTCGCGCCCTCAAGGGGCGGGGTCTGATCACCATGCCGAAGCAGAGCGGGAGGTGGCAGGCGGACATCACCAATGACGGGCGTTTCTACCTGGAGCACGGGCATCACCCTGATCGGCCGGAGCGGGCTCCGCGCGGGCAGCGTTCGACGGCCCCCGAGCCGAATCCACAGGTTGGCCCTCCCCGTGGTCGGCAGACGGCGCCGTCATCCGAGACGAAACCTGCGCGTGCTGCGAAGCCCCCGCGCCCCTCACCGGCGAAGGTCGGAGCTGCCCTGATCGCCGAAGTGCAGCAGGCCGGACGTTTCCTCCGCGTCCCGAACCCGAGCGAAGAGGAGCGGGCCCGCTACCGGAGAGCATTCGACGCGGCGCGGCAGTGTGCCCCCGCGGGATACCACCTCAGGCACAGCGGGCGGACGAAGGGTGACTTCTTCCTCGGCCTGCTCAGGGCGACCGGCGAGGACGACACCGAGTGGAACCGGATCCGCCTGGCACGCAGCCGTGTGATCACCGACGTTGAGGACGTGATCGCCTCGGTCACCGCGGACCACAGTGCCTTCGAGATCTCCGAGGAGGTCCTCCCCCGGGTGCTCTCACTGCTCCGGCTCCTCGCCGAGCAGGCCCTCGTCCGCCATGGCGAGATCGCGGTGTCCAAGAAACGCAGGCAGCCGAGACCCCTTCTCACCATCCACGGCAGGACGTACGAGATCAGCTTCCGCGAGCGGCAGAAACAGGTCAGATACGTGCCCGAGCGGCCGGGCCGACGTACTTACGACTGGCAGCGGGTCACTCCGGCGCAACGGTTTGAGCCGTCCGGCGAGCTTGAGCTGCAATTCACCCAGCAGTCGGGCTACGGCTGGAACAAGGACTGGGCCGACACCGTCAAGAAGCCGCTGGAGGACCAGATTGGTTCGGTCTTCCGAGCGCTCAAGGCGCGTGCGGAAGAACAGGAGCGGTCTCGGCTGAAGCACGAGGCTGAGCAGCGGCGGCTGCGGGAGGAGCGGGAAGCGGAGCAGCAGAGACTGCGCGAGGAGCGGGAGCAGCAGGAGAAAGAGCGCCGTCTGCGGGAAGCGGAGGAGAAGGAGCGGAGGCGGCGGGAGTGGGAGGCGGCCGTCAGCGTCGCGTCGATCAAGGCCGTGGACGCGGTGCGGGCCGAGCGCTTCAGCACGGCCTTGGAGCAGTGGCGAACTGCGGGGGAGGTGAGGGACTTCTGCGCAGCTCTGGACGAAGCCGCCGTCACGTCCGACGACGTCCTCGACGCCGAAAGGCTGCGGGAGTGGTCGGCGTGGGGGAAGGCCGAGGCCGACCGGCTCGACCCCACCATGAGCGGCAGGGGACTTGCCGGCTACAACTTCCACGCGCAGCCGACGGGAAACCAGCTGCGGCCGTTTCTCGACGGCTGGCACCCACAGCGGCCGGAGAAGGAGGAGCTACCGAAGAAGGAGAAGTCTCAGGCGGAAGTCGCGCCACCCAAGCCGGAGCCAGACGGGCGGCGCGACTTCAGCGACGAACGTCTGGACCAAGGCTGGAGATATGGACGCCAAGGTCGCGCTCAATGGTGGAGGCGATGACGCCATGCCCGCGGTCGCGTAGGGCTGTCACCGCGCGCTCGACCAATTGCCCGAGCCGGATGACCTCGGCGCGCAGGGCGACCAGTTCGTCGTAGCGCTCGGACTTGTCCTCGCCGCACCACGCCCGCACGGCCCTCAGGATGGCCGCTTCCGCGTCCAGCTTGCGGTCGTCCCGGCGGCTGTAGGAGTACCAGGAGGACTGGGCACGTTCCTGCTCCAGGCTCTGCTGCTTGCGGTCCACCTCCGGCAGGATCGTGTCGGCGAGGCGGTCGGCAACATGACGGGCGAGGCGTTCTGTGACCGGCCAACCGGCCAGGCACAGGCCGTCGCGGTTCTCGTAGACCATAGGGTCGTCCCGCAGTTCCGCGGCGTCCCTGCCGACGAGCGGTGCGGTCTCATCCAACCGGCCCATGTCCAGAATTCCGGCGTCCGGGACGCCTCGTCGTAGGCGCAGTTTGCTCTTCGGTCGGACGAACCCGAGGATCAGCCGCGCGGCCTCGAAGTCTGTGCTGCCTCTCACGTGTCGCGATGCCTCGGCCAATGCCAGTTCCGCCTTGTCGTCCGCGCGGAACGTTTCGACCGTCGCCCACGGCGCAACGAGGGAAGTGGGATTGACCCATTCCTGCAGGCCGGCGGCCTCGCCTTCGAGGAACCGCACGTGGACCCAGCCAGTCCTGCCGGGGCCGCCCACACGAACGATCTCTACCTGGCGAACCGCGCTGCCCAGTTCCTTCGGTCTCGCGCGGTATGCCCAGTGCTCGCCAATCTCCATGTGCCTATTGAGCCAGGTCTGTTGATGCCGGTGCCCGTCGATTTGCCAAAACCACCAGAAGGAACCGAGCGCCCCAGATTCCCGTCGACGTGATCAGGCCCGGTGGGTAGGCCCAGCGCGCTTCGAGCGACGAGGAAGCGCCTGTGCCCCGTAGGGGGCACAGGCGCAACTCACCGCTGGCACTACGCCAGGTCAAGTGCCTGCCTGCGTGCACGCAGAAGGTCATCGAGCACGCGCACCGGTGACGTGGGACGCATGGCAAGCCGCGCGTCTAGAGCCGCCTCCCACTGTTCGGTCAGACCGAGCATGAGCCGCTTGCGCATGCCGGGCGTGACGTGGGCGTAGCGCGCCGAGACCGATCCGTCGATGTGGCCCATGCGCTCGTCCATGAGCACCTTCTCGGTGCCGAGGTCCTCCATCATGGTCCGGTGGGTGTGGCGGAGCCCGTGGGGTGTGAGGCCCTTGGCGATCGGGAGCCAGCATGAGTCGGCCCGCGCACTGGCGCCGCGCCCTCGCGCCGGGACACCAGGCCAAGGTTCGCCAAGTAGCGGCACAGGCCGTGGTTCTTGCGGCGCCTTCTTCGGGTACCAGCCTGAGACCGCAGGGGTGAACAGCCATGTCGCGAAACCGTTCCTGCGCCAGTGGGCTGCGTGCGTCGGCACCGCGCCGCCCCGTACGAAACCGAGGTCCGCGATGGCCTTCTGGACCCGTACCCGCGTGGCTTCGGCGACGTGGTCGGGGCGGTTAAGGACATTGGACACCGTCCCTGTGGAGACACCGGCCAGGCGCGCGACGTCGACGAGCTTCGCACCCAGGTGGCCACCCGTACGAGCCGTGCCCTGCCCGCGGAAGACGTAGGTCCTGCCGTGGCACGAGCAGGGAGTCGGCTTCGTGCGGGCGATGTGGTTGGCGACCAGGGCCGACAGCCAGTCCATGGAGTCGATGGTGCGGTAGCTGTCGTCCTTGGGTGGGCAGCGCACCAGCTCCCCCGAGTCGAGTTCGTACAGCTGCCACTCGACCCGAACAGCCCCGGGACGGACGAACTCGGTCTCCAGGCCCACGATCTCGCCCCAGCGCTTGCCGGTGTATCCCTTGAGAACGACGGCGACGAACTCGTCATCGCGGCCCGACAGCAGGGCGGCTCTCTCGGCGGTCAGCAGGATGCCGACCGCGTCGGTGACGACCTTCTCCGGCCCGCGGTCTCGTGAGCGGCCGGCGCGCTTGCCGCGCCCGCGCCTCCTGGCCGCCGGGTTGGACGTGATCAGACCCTCGTCGATCGCGTCCTCAAAGATCAAGTGGAGTGTCGAGCGCCAGGTCTTGACGCTTGAGGCCGCGTACACGGCCCTCTCCTTCTTCTCCCAGACATCGACGTCGATGCGCAGGATGCCGGCAAGCCCCTTGTCCTCGAAGTCGGGGAGCAGGTGCTCCTCGATGTGGCGCTTGTAGTTCTGCATCGTCGAGGCGGCCAGGTCCTGGGCGCCGTACCAGCGGCTCGCGTACTCGCCGAAGGTCTCCTGGCCGAGTGCCGGGTCACGCCAGTCGCCGCGCCGGTACTTGTTCTCGGCCTCGCTCGCGGCGCGCTGGGCCTCGCCCTTGGTGGCGAACTTGATCGCCTTGCCACTCTCGTCGATGACCGTGAGGTGCTTGCCAGGTGCGGTCTTGTACCGGCCGCGCCAGTAGTTTCCGCGCTTCTCCGCGAAACCCACGCTCCTCCTTTCCCTTGATACGTGGTCGCGTCAGGCGACGGTGCTGAACTGGCTCTGCCTGACGCGGTACGGAGGCCGCGCCCGCAGGCGGGTTGTCGGTGCGGCAAGCTGGGGGCGCTGGGGCGCGTTCGCCTGCTGGCCGTGTGCCTTTGCGGCGGTCCGAGCTGTGGACGGCTGGGACGCCCGTGCGGGCCGTTCCTCATGGAGCCGGATGATCTCTGCGAGGTGTTCTGCAGTGAAGCGATACGCGCGGCCAACCCGGGTGAAGGGGATCAGCCGCCGACGGGCCCGGTCCTTGACCCACCAGGCGGAGCAGCCGAGAACAGCAGCAATTTCCTCGGGGAGGTAGAGGCGGGACAGCGCTACCTCGGTGCCTGGCTGCTCAGCCACGCGAGATCGCCTCCTTCGCGGTACGGAGGCGGAAGGGCAACAGGGCAGGGGGAATGGCCTCTCGGAGCAAGGAGGTTCCTTCTCTGGCGCGGCCGTGCGGATACGGATACGCCGGTCTTGGTGGTTCAGGTACGGGCGAGGTGATGTACGTAGCGGCTGCCGGGTGTTGGCCCACCTGGGCAACGCCGTAAGGGCTCGTTCCGCTAACTCGTCTCGGCGAGCAGGGCGAGCGGCGAGACGCCGAGAGCGGCTGCGATGGCGACGAGGTCGTCGACATCGCAACGGCGCTGTCTGCATTCGATGCGGGACAACATCGTGATGGTCATGGGGCGGCCGAGCGCGGTGACCCGTTCGGCCAGCTGACGCTGGGCGAATCCGCGTGCTGTGCGGGCACACACAATGGCGCGGGCGGTCAGCACGCCGGCCGGACCAATTCCCAGAGGGCTTTCAGGCATGGGTCAGTTGTAGCTTCGACTGCGCGGTTTCGGTAACCGGCGATCCGCTGCTATATTCCGCGTCTTTGTTGTCAGATCTGGTCCCCTGAGTCCCGCGAGCGACGCAACATAGCCCGGAATCCGCCGTTGGCCAAATTTCTCCAACCACCCTGATGCCCCATCGCCTACCGGGTCTCTGACGTGGGGTTCCTGCATCGCCCGGCCACATCGCACGTCCGCCAAAGCCGCACCAAAACTGGTTTACCAGTTGCCCCTTTTATGCCGCTTCTTCGTCAACCGCCAATTCGGGTTTACCGTTTTAGGGAAGCCGCGCACGACGCGTTCGCCGAGAGCTGTTTGCTTTCTCGGTAGAATGCTGGACTTGTGCGGGGAGGGTGTGGCTGTCTTGGCCATGCGCCCGGAACTCCTGCGGCGCCGAGCACATGAAAAACCCCCGGCGGGCCAACGCCGGGGGCCAAGAAGTCCCTACCGATATCGCCCGTACCTGAACGATCAAGACGGTGGCGGTTGCAACGCCACCGGGTGAGGAACCGTCTATGCCCCAACAAGCTACTGCCTTCGTGGCCGTAGTCGCATCCTCGTCGCCGAACTCCTCTGCTCTGCCCACGAAGGCGGGGCGATAGACGTGGCGCGGATACGCACCATCAAGCCGGAAGCCTTCATCTCCGAGTCGCTCGCCGCGGTGAGTGTCCATGCCGAGCGGACCTTCTTCGGCCTGCTCACCCAGGCAGACGACCATGGCCGCTTTCGCGACCAGGCGGCCGTCATCGCCGGCGCCTTGTGGTCCCTGCGCCCCGAGCACGGCCCGCTGGAGGTCGAGGACGACCTCACGCAGCTCGACGGTGCCGGTCTGATCTGCCGGTACGAGGGTGACGACGGCAAGCGATACCTGCACATCGCCGCCTGGGCTCGCCACCAGAAGATCAACCGGCCCAGCGGCAGCCGCTGCCCGGCTTGCCCGCGCCACCAGGGCGGCCGATCGGCCGAGGTCGCCCCGCCTGTTCACGGAGTCCTCCGTGAACAGGACGTGAGCCCTCATGGGGGAAGCCCTGAGGGGTACCGCGAACGTAGCGAGCCATCCGTGAACCGGGAAACCGCAGGTCAGGGCAATTTCAGTGAGCCCTCACCACAACGCCGGGAGATTGCAGTGAGGACTCAGGGTCCGGATCTAGGACCTAGGATCCTGGATCTAGGATCACCTCCGGTGGGGAGCGCAAGCGCCCCCGCGCCCCAGGCTGCCTCGAGTTCGACCTCGGTCAAGGATCTGGGTCGGCGAGTACGTCGCCTCATGCGAACACCGGCCGCCCAGCGACGTGCTCGGCCACCTCGGCCGAGTGGTCACCAAACTGCTCGGCGAGGGTGTCGCACCCGACCACATCCGCGCCGGGATGAGCCGCATGCGTGCCAAGGGCTTGTCCGTAAGCCTGCTGCCGAGCCTGGTCAACGAGGCCATGAACGCTCCGCGGGCAGCTGCCGCCCCGCACCGAGCGTGGACCAACCCGGCGCCCGCTGACGTCGAGGCGGCCTACGGGGGCCAGCTGTGACCACAGCCACCACCAGCCGGGAACCGCAGCGCATCAACACCCTGGCGGCCCGCCTCGACTCGATCCTCGCCGACCGGGGCATCGATCCAACTACCTCACCTGCCGAGGCCCCTTCGGAGCGGGTGACCGCGCTGGAACTGGCCGAGGCCCGCATCCCGCCCCGCTACCGCCACGCCCTCGCCGGCCACCAGCAGGTTGCCGCCTGGGTCGACGAGGTGGCCCTCGCCGCCCGGCCCGGCCCGAGCGGCACCCGGGGCATCGCACTCGGACCGTCCCTGCTGATCGCCGGGCCCACCGGCACCGGCAAGACGCACCAGGCGTACGGCGCGGTGCGGTCGCTGCTGACTGCCGGTGTGCGACTGCGGTGGGAGGCAGCCACCACGGCCGACTTGTACGCCCGCTTGCGCCCACGCCCCGGCCACGACGCCGAGCGCGACCTCGCCACTCTCGGCAGCTGCCCGCTGCTGATCCTGGACGACCTCGGCGCAGCCAAGCAGTCGGAGTGGACCGAGGAGATCACGTACCGGCTGATCAACCGCCGCTACACCGACCTGCTCCCCACCCTCATCACGACCAATCTGCCGACCGCCGCGCTGCGCGACGCCGTCGGCGACCGCGTCGCCTCCCGTCTCGCCGAGATGACCACGACCGTCGTCCTCACCGGCGCCGACCGCAGACGCCAGCCCGCCGCCTGACCGCACGGCGCCGCCCCACCTCACCGCCCGCCCGCGCACCTACGCCTGCCCACACGGCTCGGCGGGCCTATGGAGACCCCCTGTATGACGCAACTCGCCCTGCCCGCACTCGGGCGCTGGACCGCAATCTCTCTCGCGCTTACCGCCCTCCTGGTCGCATGCACGGTGCTGCTGGTCGGCTTGCTGATCCGCCGACGCACTACCCGAAACCGCAGGAAGCCACAGCCCGGAACGCCCGCAGTGATGGTCGCCGCGCTGGCCGCGGTCGGCTGTACCACCTACAGCGCCGACACCAGCTGGCGGTTCGCCGCCGACTACCTGGACATGAGCGGAACCGCCGAGCGCACCGCAATGTTCGCCGCCGCCGAACTCGCCCTCTTCGCCACGGCACTGCTGGCGCGGCAGAACCTACACGGCCCCAAGCAGGCACCCGGCCTGCCCGGCGTCCTGACCTGGGTGATCACCGCTGTGCAGGTGATCCCCGCGTACGCCGAGTCGGGCATGGTCGGCGGCACGGTGCGGGCCTTCGTGGGCCCGGTCTTGGCCGCACTGCTCTGGCATCAGGCCATGGGCATCGAACTGCGCATCCGCACGCCCGAGGCCGCCTCCCACAGCGTCCTCGCCCGGATCGGACGCGAAGTACGCGAACGCCTGCTCTCCCGTCTTGGGATCGCCGAACGCGATCGAGATGCCGCGCAGATCACCCGCGACCGTGCCACCCGCCGAGCCGTCGCCTTGGCCGCGCACCTAGCGGAGCGAACCCAAAAGCAGCGCGCCAGCTGGCGAGGCCGGCGCACTTCACGACGCCTGTCACAGGCCATCGCCCGAGCCTCGGTGGGCATCGACCAGCGCCAGCGCGAAGTGCTGCTGCACCAGCTCGCCGTCCGCCGTCACGCGACAGCGCTGGCCACGATCGAACTGCCATCGCCTTGGACCGCTTTCACTCCAGGCGGGGACGCCACGCGCCATGTCGGGACGAGACACCCACGCAGCCGATCGGGTGCCGACTACGCCTCGGAGACCGAGGAAGCCACGGAACACCCCGCCCCTGGGCTTCGTCCCGAGTTCCTGCCTCCTCGATCCGTGCAGAGCCAACTTCCCCTGCACGATTCGGCACCCACTCCCGAGAGCACCGAGTCGCGCTCCGAAGAGGACGTCCCTACGACGCAACGCTACGGACGCCCTCCCGGTGCCGAAATGGACGAACTACTCGCCATCGGCCGCGAGGCCATTGCAGTGCACGGAACGGGGACCCGCACCGTGCTACGGAACGCCATCCGCAACGCCGAACTCACCATCTCCGAGAACCGGCTCACCGAACTCAAGGGGCTCCTAGCCGCTGAGCGGGGCGCCAAGAACAGCCTTCCCACGGGCTGACCGGATATCCGGTCAGTCAGAAACGCTGGCACGGGGACCTGCGGACCATCAGCTCCGCCTGGCCCCAGCCCCCTCATTCGCGCCGCTATGCCAGACACGGCCCTCCCCAGCGAATCCCCTCGAACCAGTGGGAAGCAGGGCTGTTGCCCATCAGCCGGCCTGATCCGCCAATCCCCCCTTTCCCACCAGGAGCTTCTCTCCATGCACGATTCGTGCACCAGCAGCCCGGACCACCACCAGAACGAGACACAAGCCATCCCAGCCCCAGGCGAAGCAAGTTGGAGGTTCGGACACTCCCCCGCAGGGGGTGCGTCCGAACCCGTGCGCGCCCCGGGGGTGGCGGGCAGCCTCCCGCGCCAGGGGGCACGGGAGGGAGGGGATGCGACCGAGGGCGGACCGCAGCCTGGCAGGCGCCGGGGCAAAGCCCGTATCCGCGCCCCCAAGCAGCGCCGCGCGCACAGCGTCCGCCTCAGCGAACCCGAGTTCGAGCTCGTCGCCGCCGGCGCCGAAACCGTCGGCATGAGCATCGCCGGCTTCCTCGCCCACAGCGGGCTCGCCGCCGCCCGCGATCTCGACCGCACCGCCGCCGCCATTGCCAGCCGTCAGGACACCCTGACCACCCTGTTCGCGCTCCGGCGCCAGCTCGGCCACGCCAACAACAACCTCAACCAGGCCGCCCGCGCCCTCAACAGCGGCGCCTACCCCGACGGCCTGGAGGGCACCATCGCCGCTGTCCACCGTGCCGTCGAAGGCATCCGCCACATCACCACCCGCATGACCGATCCGAACGCCGAGGGCACCGCCGCTTGATCCCCTCCATCCACAATCAGGGCGGCAACACCGCCCGCCTGCTCGCCTACCTCTACGGCCCCGGCCGCCGCGAGGAACACACCGACCCTCACCTGGTCGCCTCCTTCGACGGCCTCGCCCCCGACCCCAGCCGCGATCCGAACGCCTGCCTCGACGACCTCGCCCGCCTTCTGGACGAGCCTCTGCACCTGCTCACCGACGACACGCGTCCCGCCACGCACGTGTGGCACGCCTCGGTCCGCGCCGCCCCCGGTGACCGCACCCTGACCGACACCGAGTGGGCCGACATCGCCCGCCGGGTCATCGCCGCCACCGGCGTCGACCCCGGCGACGGCGCAGGGTGTCGCTGGGCAGCCGTCCGTCACGCCGACGACCACATCCACCTCATCGCCACACTCGTCCGCGAGGACGGCCGCCGCCCCGACCACCACCGCTCCGCCAAGCGCGCCCAGGCCGAATGCCGCCACATCGAAACCGACTACAACCTGCAGCGCGTGGCGGCCGGCGACGGCACCGCCGCCAAGCGCCCCACCAGCGCCGAACGCCACAAAGCCCACCGCCACAACCGGCAACGCACCCCGCGCGAAGAACTCCGCGAGACCGTCCGCCGGTCGGTGGCCGGCGCGGCGAGCGGGGAGGAGTTCTTCGGCCGCCTCGCTGCGGCCGGTCTGCTCATCCGGCGCCGCATCGCACCGTCGGGCGACACCCTCGGCTACACCGTCGCCCTGCCCGACGACCGCAATGGCAAGGGCGAGCCCGTCTTCTACTCCGGCTCCAAGCTCGCCCCGGACCTCTCCCTGCCCCGCATCCGCGAACGCTGGACCCAGCCCTCGGACGACGCCACCCAGCAGCCGGCCCTGCCGCCGGTGACCGGGCCCGCGTCCGCCCGGCGCCGCGCCACCACCGCCGCCTGGCAAGCATTGCTCGTCATCGACCACGGCGACGACGGCGTCATCGCCGCACAGATCGCCGCCACCGGGGAAGTCCTTGACGCCCTCGCCAAGACCTCCGCCGCCCACACCCGCCACGAACTACAGGCAGCCGCCACCGCGTTCGAACGAGCTACCCGCTCCCACATCCGCGCCGCACGCGGCCACGACCGCGCCCTGCGTCAAGCCGCCCGCGACCTTGTCCACAGCGGCCCGGCCCTTGGCTGGGGCGAGGACGGCGCCACCACGGCGATGACCATCGACATGCTGTTCTTCCTGATCACCGCAACCGCGCACTGGCACGCCAAGAGGCAGCACGCCCAGCAAGCCGAGGCTGCCAACCAGGCTGCTGAGCATCTGCGTGTGGCCTACCAGGCCGCCGCCGAGCAGCCCATAGGCGTGCTCCACCAGCGTGGCCGCCGCCTGGCCCCGTCCCGGCAACGGCGCCACTCCGCCGCACTGCGCAACGCGCTGCCTGATCTGGCCGACCGAATCCTTGCCGAACCCGGCTGGCCCGCCCTCGCGGCCACCCTCGCCGGGGCCCAGACCGCCGGCCGCAGTCCCGACGCCCTGCTCACTCAGGCAGCGTCACGACGGGAACTGGACACGGCGGCGCGGATCAGCGACGCGCTCGTGTGGCGGCTGCGGCGGATGGCCGACCTCCCAGCAGACTCTCAGGACTCCCAGGGCCAGCGCGCCCGAGAAAACCACGGCGTCTCCTCGCCGGAACGGGCCGCGCAAACCGGGACCAGGCCCGCGAATAGTCCCCCGCGGCGACGATGAACCGTGAAATTGAGCGGCCAAAAGTAGCCGAGAATCCCCGGTTAGGCTAACCGGGGATTCTCCGGACCATGGGCGCATCGGCATCCACCCCGCGCCTTTGAGGAGAATCCCTATGCCCGCCTCCACCCCTCGCCCCATGTCATGGCTCTGCTGTTCGACACGGGTTTCAATCGTCCCTCGGGTACCCGCACCTTCCGCCACCTCGACGGACGCCCCGTCACCGAGGAGGAACAGGCCCTCGCCGATGACGCCAACCTCGAAGAGTTCCAAGCCGCAGGCGCCCACGTCCACAACCCCGAGGCCGGAGCCGAGGCAGCGGCAGCCTCGCGCCTACTGGCCGAGCTCCTGTTCAAGTACGTCGTACAGCACCATGAAGCACTCGTCCCCTTCATGACCGACGAGGACCTCATCGAGTACGACCGGTTGGCCACCATCATCGCTGCGGACGCCGACGGCTTCCTCCCGCACGAGGCTTGAGCACATGGGCAAGGCGCCCATGCAGGAACCGGCGGCCGGTGGCCAGGAGACCTCCCCGCCACCGGCCGCACGCCGTCATCCAGTCGGCCGGCCCCGCTCAAGCCAGACCACGAGAACACCTGTCCGGCCGCCAGCTTGGAGGAGACACCGGGCGCCACATCGCCTCGCAGGTTCCTCCGGCGCCCTCAGCGACCTTCGTCAGCGGTTCAGGACCGCGTCGAGGTGCTCCTGCACCGACTCGAACAACCCGTACGGGACGTACTGCGGAATCTCTGCGTGGGTAACCCACGCGAGCTCGGCCAGCTCGTCGGTGTCCGCGACGTACGCGCTCCCGCCGGCCACCCCGCAGGCCGTGTAGGACATCAGCCGGCCGGTGGCCGGGTGCACCCGTTCACCGAGTGTCTTCCCCGCCATCACGTCCAGGCCGGTCTCCTCCTGGGTCTCCCGCACGGCGGCGTCCTCGCGAGACTCCCCTGGCTCTACCTCCCCGGCCGGGAACTGCCAGGAGAGCCGGCCCTCGCTGACCCGTCGCCGCACCATGAGCACGCGTCCCTTGTGCACCACGATGGCTGCGGCGATGGGCCGCTGGTGCCCTTCCCTCATCTGCGTACCTCTTCCTCGATGGCACAAGCGATCTGCGGCCACGGAGCACGTAGGGCACCGAAGAGTGACCAGTAGCCGTGTGCCTCGCGAACTACGGCGCTGACACCGAGGCGTACCGCTTCGGGGTCGATCGTGCCTATGACCCGCCGGGTGACACCCCCGGCCCCTCGGGGCGCGGAGGTGATCCCGCTGCCCAGGAGGAGCGTGGCAGTGCGGATGGCGTCCAGCGTGGTGGGTGGTGCCGCGCCTGCGAAGCCTCCGTAGACCAGCTCGTGCCAGTGCTGCTGGGTGCGTGCCCAGGCGAGGCGTTCCAGGCCGGTTCCCAGGTCTACGGCCATGCGGGTCGGGTCATCGGTGTTCCACAGCAGGACGATGTCGCCGAGGTCGAGCCCGAGGTGGCGGAAGTGCAGCGTGATACCCGCGACCTCGCGTCGTCGCCAGGGGGTGAGGGTCCCGTGGACGCTCAGATGGCGGGCGTGGAAACCGAGTTGGGAGAGGACGGAGAACCAGCCATCGAGAATCGCGCCGTACTCGTCGAGCCGTCCTACAGGTTGGACGCGGGAGATGTTGACGAAGGAGGTCAGGAAGCCGTCGCGGAGGTCGCCGGAGGGGTCGCGTTCACCGGTGAAGCGGACGACCGGCTGGGGGAGGAAGCCCCGTCGGTACGTCTGGGGTCTTCCGTCCTTGAGGAGCGGGTCGAGGGCCTGGATCGCCGAGATGGTCAGTTCTGTGTCGCGCCCCCAGCGGAGCGGGAGGCAGTCGTCGCGTGGAGCGCCGACGTAGGCGAAGGCAGTCTCCAGGCTGCGGAGAAGTTCCCTCCACGAGGGCGGCCGGCGCGGCGGGCGGTACGGGGTGCCTCGCCGCTGATGCAGGATGTCGACGTGGGGGCCGTCGATGGTGAACTCCCACTGCGGGTGGGCTAACGCGCCACGGAGTACGGAGGGTATCCGCGAGGCCAGCGCGTCTCCGGTCGTATGAGCTGTGCCGGTCAGCACGACCGTGATGCCATCGCCAGGAAGTGCCGGGCGGGGTCGAAGCGGTGCTGGCCGATCTCTTGAACCTGCCGGTGGTCGAGGGTTTCCGCCTGCTCGGTGGCGCGCGCGAGTCGCTGGGCCGCGGTCTCGTCGTCCTCGTCCGGGTCGGCCACAGTGATGGCGCCCGTCTGGTCGCAGAGGGCCGCTTCGGCGCAGGTGCCTGTGCGCCAGGTGAGCGCGGCCATGGGGGTGCCGGCGCGGAGGGACTCGCCGAAGACGGCGGCGCCGGCTTCCACGTACGTGCGGGCGTAGGTGTAGACGAATACGGAGGCGTCTCGGATGGCGACCGTCTTGGCCGACCCCCCGAGTTCGCCGATCCACTCGACGTGGTCCGCGTCGAAGAGGCGAGCGTGGCTCTGGACATAGTCGTGGTCGAAGACCGGGCCGACGACGCGGATGCGGCGGCCGAGTATCTGGGCGGCGCGGACCGCCAGGTGGGGGGCCTTCTCAGCGTCGACGCGGCCGAGCCAGACGAGGTCGCGTCCGACGATCGCCGACGGTTCCTCCTCGTCGAGGCCGAGGTGTACGGCCAGCTCGGGGATCGGCCGGTGGTCCGCGTACCGCTCGATCATCTCGGGCGAGTAGCAGTACAGCCGGGAGCGCCTGCCGTCGAAGGCGGTGGTGGTGTGCTGGAAGACCGGGGAGTGCTGGAAGGTGGCGACGTCGCAGTCCAGCGAGTTCCAGGTGCGGGTCCAGGCGGGCAGCGAGGGGTACTCGTGCCCGACGACCAGGAGGTCGTACTTGGTGTCGCGGACGTCGCGCTCGGCGAGCGATCCGGGGGTGATGTCCTCCAGGCGGACCGGCTTGCGGACCCAGTCGCTCTCCAGGTCCGCGAGCCAGCCCGGCCCGAGGAGGTGTACGTCGGCGCCTGCGGCCCGGGCGCCTACGGCGACCGCCCACAGCCATCGTTCGATCCCGCCGTAGCCGGCGGGCGGAAAGGCGTAGCTACCAGGGAAATCGCAGACGCCGACGAGCACGTTATGCCTCCGGTGTTCCGTCCGCCTTGATCCGGCGGAAGCCGAGGTACGGGAAGAGGGATTCGGGAAGGACGAGCGAGCCGTCCTCCTGCTGACACTGTTCGAGGAGCGCGGCCAGCGTGCGGCCGACGGGCAGGCCGGAGCCGTTGAGGGTGGCGACGAGCTTGGGCTTGCCGTCCTCGCCGCGGGTCCGGATGTTGGCGCGGCGGGCCTGGAAGGTGCCGAAGTTGGAGACCGACGAGATCTCGCGGTACGTGTTCTGGCTCGGGATCCAGACCTCGATGTCGTAGGTGAGCTGGGCAGAGAAGCCGGTGTCGCCGGCAGGCAGCTTGATGACCCGGTAGGCGAGGCCGAGCTCCTTCAGGCACGCCTCGGCGTGGCCGACCATCGTCTCCAGCTCGGCGTCCGCCGTCTCCGGGTCGACGATCTTGACCATCTCAACCTTGGCGAACTGGTGCTGGCGGATCAGACCGCGGGTGTCCCGGCCGTACGAGCCAGCCTCGGAGCGGAAGCACGGTGTGTGGGCGGTCATGGCCAGCGGTAGCTCGGCCGGCGGGATGATCTCGTCGGCATAGAGGTTGGTCAGCGGGACCTCGGCCGTCGGGATCAGGAACAGATCGCGGTCTGCCACGCCCGTCTTGAACAGGTCTTCCTCGAACTTCGGCAGCTGCCCGGTGCCGGTCATCGTCTTGCGCGTGACGAGGAAGGGCACGGAGTGCTCGACGTACCCGTGCCGACGGGTGTGGATGTCAAGGAAGAGCGTGGCCAGGGCGCGCTCCAGGGCCGCGCCGGCCCCGCGCGACACCGCGAAGCGGGGGCCGGACAGCTTCGTCGCCCGGGCGAAGTCGAGGATGCGGGTGGCCTCGCCGAGGTCGACGTGGTCCTTCGGCTCGAAGGTGAACGCGGGGGGCGTGCCGACGCGCCGTACCTCGATGGCGAACTCCTCGGAGTCGCCGTCCGGGGCCGAGTCGTCCGGCAAGTTCGGGATGCTCAGGAGCAGGTCACGGAGCTGGGCCTCGATCCCCTCCTGTCCGGCTTCGATCTCGCGGATCTGGTCCTTCAGCTCGCGGGCGCGCTCCTTCAGCTTGCTGATGTCCCCACCCTGCTTCGCGGTCTGCTGGACCTCGCTCGCCACCCGCTTGGATTCCGCCCGCAGCTCGTCGGCAGAGCGGATGTTCTGGTTGCGCCGGGACTGGAGGTTTTCCAGCTGGGACAGGTCCAGGGAGTAGCCGCGACGAGCGAGCCGACGAACAGCTTCGGCACCCATTTCGATCAGGGCGCGGGCGTCATGCATGAGGAAGATCCTTTTTATCCAGCGAATGGGATGGGGATACCGAATCGACGGTAGCAACCGCCGGCCCCTCGCTGATCCGGAATATGGCCGTGCCACCGGCGCCGGTGATCTTCTCGAACATGCCCGAATCAAGATCGTCCAGGAGGGCGGTGATCAGAACGGGCAGCTCGTCGTCGGAAATGGCGATCGGTTCGACGTACGGGGCCTCGGGGAAGAACAGCGGCATGGGCTCCCCCTCGGTGCGCTCGCGGTACCAGAGGAGGACGGAGACCATCAGGCCGTGGCCGACGAGCACCCTGGGACCGGGGTGCTCGCCGGCGGAGAGCACCCCGGTGAACATCCGCCGGATGCCCTCACGCTGGGACTCGGACGCGCCGGGCGGGCGCTCATCGGCTCCATGGGCGTCGAGCCAGACGGCGTAGTCAAGGAAAGGGCCGCCCTCGAATTGCCCGTGGTCGAGTTCGTTGAGCCGCGCGTCGACGACGAGCCCGGCGGACGGAACGCCCATCAGCAGCGAGGTGGTCTGGAGAGCCCGGGGGAATTCGCTGGTCAGCCATGTGGCCACGGAGTGCAGGGGGAGTGTGGTCCAGGCGTGACTCAGGGACTGCCGGCCTTCCTCGTTGAGGTGGATGCGCTTACCCGGATCGCCGTTGACGAGGTAACGCTTGCTGTAGTTCGTCTGGCCGTGGCGAAGGATGTACGTCGTCATCGGTCCCGCCCCATTCCGAACGTCCCCGTTCCGAAAGCCATCAGAGAGGACAGCACCGCCGCGATCTTCGGCCTCGCGGGGTCTCCGATCTCTGTGTAGTAGAGAAGCCCATCGAGCGCGAGCGCCCTGCACCAGGGCGTGATCTCCGGTACGGGGATACGGGAGATCCGGGCGGTCGTGGCGAGCCGATCGGCCATCCCTCGTTCGAGGTCGTAGTAGACGCTCCAGAAGGCCCAGTCGAAGACCGCGTCACCCTCCACAGGATGGGGATCGATCAGACGAGGACGCTGCTCCACGTCGAAGATCACGTTCTCCGCGTACAGGTCGGCATGCAGGACCGTCGTCCGGGCGGGGACTTCGCGCAGGCCCGCGAGCTCGTGGCATACCTCCCTCGCGAGCCGTCCGTGGGAGCCGAGGTCGAGGACCCGCATCCTTCGGTGGACGCGCGGTAGGACGACCTCCTGGAGGAAGCCGGCCAGGCTGGGCACGCCCGGTCCGAGCGACCGCCGACCGAGCGTGTGGAGCCGGTGGATCGCAGCAGCCACCGCCTGCGTCTCGCGTACAGGACGGACGTCACCCCCGGGCTGCCCACCGACAAGCTCCAGGGCAGCCACCGACAGGTCATCCGCGGTGTGGACCACGTTCGCGGTCGGGCCGCCGGCCCATACCCGCAAGGCGGCCGTCTCGTGGCGGTATCGGATGGGCTCCACCCACGCCTTCAGCACCAAGCGGCTCCGGTCAGGCGCAACGGCGAGCGCGACCGCCGAGGCGTGTCCCGCGTCGTGGTAACTCCTCAGCGAGAGGTTCCATCGCCTGGCCGCCTCGGCCAGGAGGCCCGGGGCGGCGTCCAGCCACTCCTCAACCGATGGTCCGTAGTGCGCGAGCAACCGCTCCCGGCATCCCGAAGGCACATCTCCGAGCGTGCGTCTAGCCATCAGCTCAGCACGATCCCGTCGGAGACCAGCTCGTCCGTGAGGGCGGGGAAGCCCTCCAAGGTCTCGGCGACGAGGGCCTGGACCTTGTCGGCCTCGACGTCCGGGGAGGACAGCCGGATCAGGATGCGCCACGGCTGGTCGAGACGCTGGCCGGTGGTGCTGACCAGGTGGACCTCGGCGTGGCCGTCGGTGGCCTCGTGCAGCCGCTGAGCCAGGCGCTGAGCGGCGATGTTGTAGAGCTTGCCGACGTGGTAGACGGGGTTCTTGCCGTTGGCGCCCTCCAGGTTCATCGGCCGCAGGGGCGTGATGAGCCCGTTGACGCGGTTACCGCGACCGACGACGCCCTCGTCTCCGGACTCGATCGAGCTGCCGGTGTACGTGAGGTACAGCTCGTCCTTCTCCGGTACGTCGCGGGCGTTGAGTCGGAAGCGGGCCTCGGCGCCAGGAAGCCTGAGGCCGGCGAGCCGGTAGCACTCGGCGAGAACGCTCTCGGTGTTCCGGACGTACTCGGCGCGGCTGACGACGTGGCGCGATTTCTGCGGCACGCACAGGACGACGTCGGCCTGGTCGCCATCCCAGTAGCCCATGAGCTTGACGTCGGAGCCGCACCAGGCGTGGGAGAGCGTGAACTCGTTCTCGCCGGAGAAGTGGTTCACCAGCTCGCGGATGAACGACTCGAAGGCGCTCTCCGGCGCCCATCCGGTCCCGAGCGAGGTGTCGTTCGACAGCCGGACCCGCCGCTCGCGCAGGTCGTCGATGGAGCGGGGGTTGAACCAGCGGGTGCGGTCCGGGACCTCGTCGCCGGTGAGGACGGCACCGGGGCTGGAATTGCTGGTGATGTTGAACTTGATGTCGAGGTGGTCCGAGACCTCGCGAAGCCTCTCGGCGAAGAACGCGCGTACCTCGGCCTCGACGATCTCCTCGACGGGGATCCTCTCGCCCCCGCACATTGGCGCGGCCCGCCCGTTGACCAGGACGCGCACCGGGGCCGTGATCCGGCCGGCGCCGTACCGGACCTCGCTGGCCCCGCCGAGGAGGGCTAGCTTGTCGAAGTTGTGGTGCAGCACGGCGCCGAAGCGCTGGACGGTGTAGTGGCTGTAGGCGCGGGACAGCCGCTCGGCGAGGTGGTCGGCCAGGGTGTCCGGATGGCCGAGGCCCTTCCGTTCCACGATGGTCGTCGCGTCCGGTTTGGTCATGCCGGTGTCGATGACGAGGTGGCTGTGATTGATGGTCGTGCTCGTACGAGGCATCACGAACTCCCGTTCACGGGGGACAGGGCAGAGACGAGCGCTACTGGGACTTGCGGAGATGGCAACTATCCGGGCCCTGCAGGTCCTGTTCGAGGGCTCTGACAGGTCATCAAGAGGACTTCCACAGGGCTTTATTGGCTTCTCGTGGATGATTTCGCGCCGCGACGGGGACACCGCATGTCACTCTCTGACGAGAGTTCGTCCCGGAGGAGATTCATGTCCCGTCCCGCAGGCAACACCCGACTCAAGTCCGCTCGCCTGGCTGCCGGATACAACTCGCAACAGGCCCTGGCCGACGCCATCACCAAGACAGCACCCAAGCTGGGCATCAGGGGGCTCGCTGTCGGCGTCCGTCAGATCCGGCGCTGGGAGTCCGCCACACCGCCCTGGCCACAGCCTGACGTCCACCGAGTCCTGACCCACCTCCTGGGCCAGAGCATGGAGGACTTGGGATTCACCCCGCCCTGGGGAACCGAGAGCCGCCCTGCGGGCTCGGCGGTCCGCAGCACCCCTCGTACCCCCCTGACGGGTGCGCGGCTAGCCAGCGTCCCTGCGCAGGCGGGCATCACAAGGCAGCCGGTCACGGTGGGCAAGGACTTCGAGGCCGTCACCCGTTCCCATCGGCACCTCTACTGGTCCGTGGCCCCGGCCGTACTTCACCCCGCAGTCCTGGAACACGCCCGTCTGGGATGCGCTCTCCTGTCTGAGACCGCGAACCCTGCTCGCCAGACCCTCGCTGGCGCACTCGCCGAGTCCTATCTCCTGGCTGGCCGCATCGAGTTCTTCGACCTACGCCAGCCCGAGCAATCCTCAGAGACCCTCTTGCGTGCCCTGCAGGCGGCGGGGGAGGCGGACGATCCGCTTCTCGGATCGGCCATCCTCGCGCACATGGCCTTCGTCCCTGGCTGGGCCGATGACCGTGACGCGGCGATCGAGCGCATGATGGCCGCCCGCACCTACGCTCGACGCGGAGACGCCTCCGCGGAGCTCTGGGCATGGCTGGACGCAGTCGAGGCGGAATGCGAGACACGATGCGGCGATCCCCGGGCGGCGCTCCGCCTGATCAGTCACGCCGAGGACGCCCTTTCTTCGGGCTCAGAGCACCCCACTCCTGACTGGCTGGACTGGTTCAGCCGAGTGCGCCTGTCCGCATTCAAGGGGAACACGCAGCTGAAGGCCGGCCACCTGCCGCAAGCCCGCCAGACCCTTCAGGAGGTTCTCGACGACCTGCCACCCGAGTCGGACAAGCAGCGCACGGTCGTCCTCGGCGATCTCGCCGCGGTCGAAGCCGCGGACAGCCATCCGGAGGCGGCATGCCAGTACGCCGTACAAGCCCTCGACCAGCTCGCCATCACCTGGTACGCGACGGGCATGGAGCGCATCCGCGAAGTCCGACGCACGCTCGCCCCATGGCAGAACGAGCAGTGCGTCCGAGACCTCGACGATCGTCTCTACGACTGGGGCACGACGGTCAGCGCTCTCCAGCGTTGAACTTGTCGATCTTCTCAGGCAGCTCCGCGAGCGAGTCGATGCGCATCGTAGTGATCGAGTCCGCATCCGGGTCACGCTGCTGAATCGTGCCCCACGGCCCACGCCGAATCAGAGCTGCCAGAAGCCCCGCCTGCACGGCCGGGCGAATGTCGTTGTCGAGCCGGTCGCCGACGTACAGGATCTCACCCGGCTCGGCAGGCGTCGCCTCGATGACGTGGCCGAAGAACTTCACGTCCGGCTTCGACGCCCCCCAGTCATCGCTGGTGGCGATCAGGTCGGAAGGGAGATCCAACCCCCGTAGCAAGCCGCCGGCCCGCACGGTCTGGTTCCCAGCGATGCCCACCCACAGCCCCGCCGCACGCAGAGCAGCCAGCGTGGGCCGCACGTCCGGGTACAGGTCATCCTCGCCGAACCACTCCGGTTGTCCGGCAGCCGCGCGCTTCTCTCGCTCCTCGGTCAGATCGAACCCGGGCCGGAACTCCTGAAACGTCTCGCGATAGTCACGTCCCTGCGCGATGACCGCCCCGAACATGGCCGCGAAGGTGTGCCGTGGCACCCCCAGCCAGTCAGCCCACGTCCCGTACTCCCGGGTCTCGTCAACAAGGCACTCACCCACGTCGAATACCACCGCACGAATCATGCTCCGCAGGTTAGACGGTCCGGCACGACGGGCGAAGCGGCCCTCTCGGACAACACAGACCTCGACCGTGTCACTTCCCCTGGTGAGCCGCCTCGCACAAGGCCGCACCGAATGCCAGTCTCAGCAAGAATGCCAACTGGGCGCGCACGGCCATCCGGGTTCTACGCACCTGTGTAGACGAAACGCACGGGTTCAGCGATAACAGTTGCGGTGGACTCCAAGTCGGCCAGCCGGGCCGACAGCGTCGCCTCTGCCAGCCGCGGCGGCAACGCGTCCCCGAATTTCAGTCCCCGCACCGCCCGCTCGTCGACAGGGGGAAGGCAGAGCCGGTCCGGAGCCTCGCTCAGCACTTCCTTCCACACCGGTGGAGTGAGGTCTTCTCGCAGACGGATCCAGTGATCGTTGATGCGCTGGGCTGGCACCGCGATCCCCTCCAACGTGGCGGCCAGAGTCGCGTTCGCCCGGTGGCCTGCCCAGGTCCACCAGCGAAGTTGCCCCGATTCGTCCCGCACGATCAACGTGCCGCCCGGGTGGACCTTTTCCAGGAAGACCTCACGTGCCTCCTCGAGCGTTGTGGTGGCGCGTTGAGTCAAGGCGACGGGCGGATCCGTGCCGAGCAGCACCTCGCGCACGGCGCGGGTGACCTCGAAGGAGGTGCCCTGGCCGAAGCCCGTGCCGCTCCACTTGGCCTTTCCGCCGCCGTCGACCGGCTCGACGAAGCAGCGTTTGCGGCGCCAGTCGATGTAGGTGACCTGCCAGCTGCGGCCGGCGAGGAGGAGCCTGCGGGGGCCGGCGACCCGCTCGGTGAGCAGGGCGGGGTCGGTGCGGCCGATCTCGGTGCGGCCCTGGAGGACGGTGAACTGCGGAGGCGCGGTGAAGACGGCGGTGAGGTTCATGAAGTGGCGGTGGCCGAAACGCCGTTCGGCTTCGGGGCCGATGAACAGCATGCCGCCGTCCTGGTCCAGGTATCCCTCCTCGACCAGATGACGGACGATCGGCTCGGCTGGCCCTCCGAACGGTCCCAAACCGTTCCACCACTCCTGCCAGAGCCGGTCTCCGACGCGGTGTTCCTGAAGGCAGAGGGCGAGCAACTGCTGGGCGACGATGTGCCGGGGCTCGGGCGGCGCGGTGACCGGTTCCACCCAGCCTCGCGACCACTGGAGCAACAGCCCTGCGGCGGCCAGGAGTCCACCCTGGTCGAGGGTGAGGAAGAGGCAGTTGCGGATGGTTCCAGGGCGGCGCCCGGTGCGCCCTAGGCGTTGCAGGAAGGAGGCGACCGATGTGGGGGCGTCGATCTGGATGACTCGGTCCAGGTCACCGACGTCGATGCCCAGTTCCAGGGTGCTCGTGGCGATGATGACGCAGTCGCGCGCCTCGGCGAACGCGGTCTCCGCACGTCTGCGTTCGTCGAGGGAGAGGGAGGCGTGCGAGAGGAACGTGGTCACGCCCTTGGCCCGCAGGTTGGCGCCCAGTTCCTCGACCAGGCGCCGTGACTCGCAGAAGACGAGCCGCTTCTCGCCACGGTGGAGGGCGCTGATGACCGTGGCCGCATTGTCGAGCGAGCCGACGTAGTCGAGCTGGATGTCACCTGGTGGTACGGAAGTCGGCGTCGGCTGTGCCTCGGACAGGTGGGGCGCGACCACGCGACCGGGGCGCCGCCCTGCTCCCGATCCCTGGAGCCAGGTGAGCAGGGCTTCGGGGTTGCCGACGGTCGCGGAGAGACCGACGCGCTGTAGGGAGCGGCCCACGACTCGCTGCAGGCGCTCCAGCACGGCGAGCAGGTGCCAGCCGCGGTCATCGCCGGCGAAGGCGTGGACCTCGTCGACGACCACGGCCCGCAGGCCGGAGAAGAAGGACGTGTGGTCGACGTTGACGCTGACCAGCATGGCTTCCAGTGACTCGGGGGTGGTGAGCAGCACGTCGGGCCGGGACGCGAGGATGCGCCGCCGGGCGCCGGCCGGTGTGTCGCCGTGCCACAGGGCCGCGGTCCGGCCGAGCCAGGCGGTGTAGGTCTCCACGCGCGGCAGCAGGTTGTTCAGCAGCGCCTTGAGGGGACACACGTACAGCACCGATGTGCCGGACCAGCCCTGGGCGTGCATCCGGGACAGCAGGGGGAAGCAGGCGGCTTCGGTCTTGCCGCCGGCCGTCGGGGCCAGCAGCAGGGCGTCGTCTCCCGCGGTGAGTGGCGCGACGGCGGCCTTCTGGAGCGGGCGCAGGTCCTTCCAGCCCAGGGTGTTGACGATGTGGTGGACCAGTGCCGGTTCCAGGCCGTCGGCGGCGGTCACGGCAGTTCCAGCTCGATGTCGTCCGCCCGGTCGGCGGCTGCGTTGCGTTCGGTGTCCGTCAACTCGCCAGCCGAGACGGTGAGCTGGTAGTGCTTGCGCGGGTCGAAGTCCTCGAACTCGTCGACGCGGTCGAGGACGTCGGCGACGAGCTTGCGCAGGAAGACGCGGGGGGCGATGCCGACGTTGCCGCCCAGACCTCCGGTGACGGCGGTGGCGAGTTCGCCCACGTAGGCGTCATCGACCCGCGCGGTGACACGCTCGGGATGACGTGCCGCTCCCCGGTAGAGGTCCCGCACCTTCCGGCCGAGTTCCCCGAGTCGCGGCAGGTCGAAGCCGGGCAGGCGGAGCTGGACGGCGCGGGGCGAGTCGAAGCGGGCATCGGTCGTGAAGTCGGTGGCGAGCCGCTGGGCCAGGGGCGGGAGCCGCTGGACGCCCTGCTGGCCGTCGTAGAACGCGGGGGTCCCGGTGATGACGAGGAAGAGACCGGGGAAGCGTCCGGCGTCGATCTCGTCGAGGAGCTGGCGCAGTGCGTTGAGGCCCTTTTCCCGGACGTCGCCGCGGACGCGTTGCAGGGTCTCCGTCTCGTCGAGTACGAGGAGCAGCCCCGGGTGTCCGCAGTCACGCAGCACGGTCAGCAGGCCCTGGAGGAAGCCGAGCGCGGCGAAGTGGTCGAGGTCTCCGCGCACTCCGGCGGCACGGCGGGCGGAGGCGGCCACGGACTTCTGGCCGCCGAGCCAGGCGATCAGGGCTTCCGCCGTGGCGCCGTCCCCGGCAGTGACGGCACGGCGGTAGCCGCGCAGGGCGGCTGCGAACGCGGGCGTGGTGCGGGCGACGTCGGCGAGCCGGCGTTCCATCAGCGTGTCCACGGCCTCGGCGAGGGCTTCCTCGTCGTCCTCGTCGATCTCCGAGCCGTCGAGGACCTCCTCCTCCAGGGTGTAGAACCACGAGTCGACGACCGCGCGCAGTGCGCTGGGCTGGTGGGTGGCGGTGGCCAGGCGCTCGGTGAGCCGGCGGTAGACGGTCTCCAGCCGGTGCAGCGGTGTCTCGGTCTCGGAGATCTGCACCTCGGCGGTGGCGAGTCCCGCGCGTTTGGCGCGTTCGGCCAGCCAGCGTGCGAAGAAGGTCTTGCCGGAGCCGTAGTCGCCGCGGACCGCGTGGAAGGCGGCACCGCCACGGGTGACGGTGGCCAGGTCGTCGTCCAGGGCGGCTTCGAACCGGTCCAGTCCGACCGCGAACAGGTCGAGACCGGACTGCGGGACGGTGCCGCGCCGCAGGGCGTCGATGACCTCGCGGCGCCGGACCGCGCTCACGGAGGCGGGGTCGGTCACGCCTTCTCCTCCCCCCGGCTCGCCGGCTCGTCCGTCTGCCCGTCCGCTTCGTCGTCCTTCGGCTTCGGCAGGAACTGCTCGCGCAGGAGCGGTACATCGAGTTTGACCGCGTGCCCGCCGTCGATGAACCCGAGGACGGGATACCCCTCGACGTTCAGCAGCCTCTGCACCGTGGCGACGAACCCCTCGATGTTGCGGCGGACCCGTCCGGTCGCGGAGATCGCCGCGGCGAGCGCGGCCGGGGACATCGTCCCGCCCGCTGTGACGAGCGCGTCGACGACCGCGGCCACCACCTTCGCCTCGGGCGCTTTGCGGACGTACTCCTTCTGGGCCGCGTACACCTCGCTGCTCACCACCGTGCTGCCCAGCGACTCGGCCACCGGCGGTCCGGTTTCCGTCCGGGCGGACGGCCGTGCCTCGGCGGCCGGCGCGCGCTCGGAGGGCGCCGGGGGCCGCGCAGGCGAGGAGACCTCCGGCTGATCAGCGGTAATGGCGGCGGACTCAGGAACGTCACGCGTGACGTGCGTCCGCCACCAGCCCGGCGTGGACAGCTCGCGCGGCAGCGGCACCCAGTCCTTCGGGGCCTCCTCCCCGGCCGGCAGCAGGACGAGCACCGGGACGGTGACTTCGGCCAGGGAGGCTCCGCCGTGGTACCCGGCGCGCCGTCCGGTGTAGCGGATGTCCTCGCGCCACGGCAGGATCACCGCTCCCCCGCCCTCGCGCACCCGCGGGCCGTGGACAGCGATCTCTCCTTCGCCCGCGGCGTCACCGGTGCGCCAACGGGCGGACGCAGCACCCTCTGCGGCGGCCGTCGGGGTGTCGGAGCTGCTGCCGCGCTCCAGGACGTGTCCGTGGTCGGCGACGAGGACGACCGGGCGGCCGTAGCTGCGGGCGGCGGCGAGCAGTTCGCGCAGGTGCGTGACTTCGGCGAGGGACCAGGTGGTGCCGCGGCCGTGTCGGCCGTTGTCCAGTGCCTCGTCGATGGTGTTGAGGACCACACCCACCACGGCGTCCGAGGCGAGGGCGGTCATGAGTTCGTGCGAGAGCGCGTGGCCCGCCTCGCCGCCGATGGCGGCCTTGTGGAAGAGGGCCGCCGGCTTGCGCCGCCGCTTCCAGAAGGCGGTGAAGCCGCTCGTCTCGGTCGACTGGCCGCCATCGGCTGCCTCACCCGTCAGCAGTGAGGCACGGCTGACGCGGGTGATCGAGGGCAGCATCGAGACGGCGGCGAGCCGTGCCGGGATCTCTCCTGCCTCCGGGCGCGGCACGATCTCGCGCCAGCCATCGCGTTCCGCCTCCTCGCCGAGCTGGGCGGCGACCGCGCTGCTCATGCCGTCGAGGACGAGGAGGAGCGGAGCGGCCCGGCCGGTGAGCGGGCGTACGACGGTGTCCAGGACGTTCTCGACGACGAGGCAGCCGTCGGGGTGCTGGGCGGTGGCGTGCGCGGCCCAGGCGGCGAGCTTTGGGGCGAACTCCCGATCGAGGCGCTGCCTGCGCTCACGTGCCTGTTCGTAGAGGGTCCGCAGGTCCCGGCCGGTCTCCAGGTCGCCGTCGGGGTCGCCCGCCCACAGGACGGTGAGTGCCCGGTCCGCCCAGCCCCAGTCGCAGACGTGGGCCCGTACGGCAGCGGCCACGCCGGTGACGGCGGGCTCGGGGCCGCTGAGCCAGCGTGCCACCCGTACGGCCGTCTCGGCGGCCTGGACGTGGTCCGGGCGGAGGCCGGCGAGGGCGTGGCCGAGCAGGTCGGCCAGCGTGGCCTGGCCGGCGGCCGGGGAACGGAGGGCTTCCGCGACGGTCCGGCGCAGTTGCGCGCTGAAGCTGGAGGGGAGGAAGCGGCTCGCGGTGAGGCCGAGGGTGAGGCCCGCCTTGTCGGCCAGCCCGTCGGCCCGGTCCAGTACGGCGGTGACGCGCCGACGGGCGTCCTGGCTGGTGCGGGCGTCGGCGATCCAGCGGGTGAGGGTTCCCTCCACGGCGTCGGTGAACACGGCGAGTTCCGAACGCCGGGGCATGACCTGCCCGAACAGTCCGCCGAGGGCGAGCACCGTGTCGGGCTGGGCGGCGGGGTCCCGCAGTGCGGCGCCGAGCAGTCCGAGCGGCAGGGCGTCGTGGCCGAGTCCGGCCTCGGCGAGGGACAGCAGGACGGGAACGGCCGGTCCGGCGATCTCCGCGAGCCACTTCTTCAGTTCGGCGCGCTCGGTGGCGCCCAGTTCGGCGAACCGCCGGGGTCCGGCGGGTGTGCGCGACCAGGCGAGCAGCGTGTCGGCGTCGAGGGTGGCCTGGCCGTCCTGGCCGGAGGAGGCGTGCACCGCGCGCAGGCCGAGTCGTTCGGCGGCGAGGGCGCGCAGTGCCGCGTCCCGGGTAAGCACTCCGCCGACGCGCGGCCAGCCGTCTTCGGCGGGCTCCGCTTCGACCAGGGCTTCCAGCAGCCACCGCTCGCGGTACATGCGCGGGTCGAGGGCGGTGGCGCCGAAGCGCTGGAGGACGACCTCGGCGTTCTCGACGGTGAGGGTCTTGCGCCGTACGGCCCTGCCGCGCACGTCCCAGCCGAGTTGCTCGTCGTCGAGGCCCGTCGTCACCACGAGCACGTCGGAGGAGGCGGCTGCGCTCCGGTGCTCACGCAGGGCGGCGACGACGCCGAGGACGGAGGCTTCGTTCCGTACGTGGACGCGCCGCGCCTCGCCCTCCAGGGTGACGGTGAAGCGGGGCGGGGAGCCGGGCGCGTACTGGCCGTGGACGAGCACGAGGCTACGCTCGCCCAAGTCCTTGGCGATCGCGGCGAGCAGGGCCTCGACGGTACGGCGGCCCACCCGGGGCAGGGCCGGGGCCATCAGCCGGTGGTCCCTTCGCCGCCCGGTTCCGGCTGGGTTCCGGCGGAACCGTCGGTCCCGGGCCCGGTGTCGGTGACCGGCTGCCAGGTGACCTGGATGCGGGTGCCGGGGTGGGCGGCGAGGTAGGCGCGGATCTCGGCATCGATCCCGGCGACCGTGGTGGCCAGCGTCGCCTCCAGCTGGGTGGGCTCGACGAGGTGGACGGTCTGCCTGCGACCGGCCTGTCCCAGGACGGCGGTCTGCGCGCCGCCCTGGCCGCGGGAGGCGTCGTCCGGCGTGGAGGGCCGGTCCGGCACGGGCGTCGAGGGGACGGAGGGCTTGCCGTGGTCGGTGAGGCTGACGTCCTCGGCGGTCGGCTCCGGGGTGACCGGAGCCACGGGCGGAGTGGACGGCTGTGCGGGCTGGGCGAGGCGGGTGGCCTCGCGCATCAGGGCCATGACGGTGTCCGGGAGCCGGTCCAGGACGGGCACGAGCGAAACGGTCTGCTCGTGCTCGCGGGCGGTGCGGTGCACCTCGTCCAGGAACCTGGCCGCTCGCTCGCCGAGGCCGTCCTGTCGTACGGCGAGGTCGCGGCGTACGTCCTCCAGCAGGGACCACTGGGTGCCGCGCAGCGCGGCGGCCACTTCCGGGGCGTGCCGCAGGGCGCCCGCGATCTCCTCGTCGGTCACGTCGTACGCGGCGGCAGCCAGCTCCCGCACGCACGCGGCCGGTTCGGTGGTGCGCAGCAGCCGGGCGACGAGGTCGGCGGCGGCCTTGGTGGACTTCAGACGGGGCGCGTCGGCGCCGCCGGGCCCGGTCAGCCCGAGGGGGGCGGCGTGCTGTGTCAGGAGGGTGCGCACTTCGCCGAGGGCCACGCGGTGTTCCTCCGCGACCGCGCGCACGCCTTCGGCGAGCCGGGCGACGTTGCGGGCGAACAGGACCCGGGAGACGGTCCTTCCGAAGATCGTCCCGGCGCGGCCGAGCGCGGTGTGGAACTCGTCCTCGGTGGGCAGTTCCACGGCCCTCAGTCCGTACCCGGGGCCGATCCGCTCCAGCTCCGGCGCCTTGGGCAGCGGCGAGGTCTGGTAGACCCAGGTACGGTCGTCGAGCAGGGCGTACGTGGCGATGATCAGGTTGCTGACGTGGCGGTCGAGGCCGGTGTAGCCGAGGTCCTCGATCCAACGGCGGATGTCGTCGACGGACAGTTCCGGGCCGGCGTCGGGGGTCTCGGCGGCCTTCTTGTTGATGCGCAGGCGCCAGTCGGTGGTGACGTTGAGCGGCCCGTCGTGGACCTCGCCGAGCTGGAGGGCGTGCACGATCCGGCGGACCACCGGAATCTGCTGGCTGTCGACCACGACGCGCCGGGAGCCGTCCTCCATCGCCCTGGTGATCCATTCGAGCGTGGTCTTCAGCTCGCGGGTGGTGACGGCCTTGCGGGTGAGCCGCGGGTCGAAGTCGGGGTGCTTGGGGTGGCGGGCGCCGAGCAGCCCGTCGGCGAGCAGAAGGAGGTTCTCCTCGAAGCCGACCGCCGGTTCGGGCCGGGTGCGGGTGAAGCCCGGTTGGAGGGAAATCAGGTGGTGGCCCTCGGGGACCTCGGCGCCGGCGGTGCCGGGCTCGGCCCGGTTGATGCCGTAGAGCTGAAGCAGCGCGTCGGCGAGCTGAGTGGTCAGGCTGTCGCGGGACGCCTTGAGCTGGTTGCGGATCTGGATGCGCTCCTCGGCGGGGCGGGTCGCGGTGTGGTCGTCGAGCCGGTCGCGCTCCAGCAGATAGTTGATCTTCAGGAGGCGGCCGAGGCTGCGGGCCTTCTGCTCGGACAGGAAGTGCGGCAGCCAGACGATCGTCGGCGCCGTCTTCCCAGCGCGCTTCATCCGCTCCACCCGCTGCACGTCGTCCATCGGCGAGCGGCCGTGGTCGTCGAAGGGATAGTCAAAGACGAAGCGGATGTTGCCGTCGGTCTGCGGCGCGAACTCGGCGTCCGGCAGGTGCGGGTCGCGGACGTTGCCGAAGACGAACTCGACGGTGCGCTTGGTGCCGCGCCAGACGACCGTCCGCTCGCACACGAACGCCTGGGCGTCGGGAATGCCCAGCGCCGCCCACAGCTGGTCCTTGATCCACTGGCGGCGGTAGCCGTCCTGGTCGGCGACGCCCTGCACCTCTTCCAGCAGCGGCTCGACGTCCAGGTCGGACAGGTGCAGGTGGAAGACCGGGTCGGCGGGGTCACCCTCGCTGCGCAGCTCGCCGTCGAAGCCCTCGGCCTGCAGCTCCTGCAACCGCTTCACGGCGACAGCTCCCGCGTCGCCCACCCGGGTCCTGATGGTGCCGTGGTTCAGCGCGGCGAGTCGGCCGCCGGTGAGCCGGGTCAGGGCAGGCACGTTGGGCGCGAGGGAGGCCAGCAGCAGCGTCTTGACCAGGCGCTCGTCGGTCTGGAAGCGCTTGTCGTCGGCCGAGCCGTACTTCGTCAGCAGGTGCTCGCGGACGCGGGCGTGGAAGCGGTGCGCGATCTCCGACTCCTTGCGGAGCTTCGCGGTGAACGCCTCACCGGTCCGCTCGGCGATCACGTCCCACAGGTCGCCGATCGGAACGAGCTGGCCGAGCCGCAGGTCGTCGCGGTGGCGCCGCAGCAGCTCCTGCACCAGCTTGAGACCGGTCCGCTCGCGCTGCAGTGCACCGGACAGGTCGACCAGCACGTTGAGCAGCGCCGGGGACAGCGGATACAGGGTGCGGAAGTCGTCCCAGCTCGCCTCGGTGCGTCCCTGCGCGTCGAGCAGCACCTGCCGCACCTCGTCCCGCGAGGACTCCACGAGCTTGAACGCGTCGTCGCGCGCCTGCTCCATGCCCGGACGGGGCGCGAGCACACGGTGCTTGATGATCTCGACGAGGTTGCTGTCCTCCAGCTCCACGACGTCGATCCGGCCGGCGAGGTAGTCGACCTGCTGTTCCAGGTTCTGTACGTCGGCGCCCGCGACGTCGGAGCCGATCAACTGGGACAGGTCGCGCTGGCGGGAGATGAAGGAGACGATCGGCACGGGCCGGCCGCTGTCGGCGGACTCGATCAGCTTGACCAGCCGCTGCACCTGGTCGCGGACGAAGTCCTGGTCGCCCATGTGTGCCTGGAGCCACAGGATCAGCTCGTCCAGGAAGAGGACGACACCGTCGTAACCGAGCGACTGCGCGTGGCGGGAGACGACCTTGAGGCCGTTCTCCAGCGGGATGAAGGACTGCGCGTCACCGCGGGCGGCCTGCGTGTACGCGGCCATGGGCCCGGTCAGCAGCGCCGACACCAGCCGCTCCCGCTCCTCGCTGCCGGGCGGCGCGGCGAAGGCACGGTCCAGCTCGGCGGTGCTCCAGCTGCCCGTACCCGGCAGGTCGGCTCCGCCGTCGATGCCCGGCAGGTCGTCCTCGTCGTCCTCGCCCGCGCCGCCGGAGGTGGCCGTCGCCCCGGCGCCGAGCCACTGGCGGAACTTGTCGTCGTCACCGAGGAACGTCCGCTGCCGGGCCGCGTCGGCAAGCAGGGCGTCCGACCGGTAGACGGCCGGGGTCGGCGCCTCCGGGTGCAGCTCCCGCACGGTGTGGACGTACCCGCCGAGCAGCGCCGAGTCCAGGTCGGTCGACCCGACCAGGTGGTACGGCACCATCAGGAACCGGCTGCCGCCCAGCCAGTCCCGGTGCTCGGCGACGACCTCCTTCAGCCCCGGCTTGTCCAACGCCCCCTCATGGCCGTTCAGCACGGCGTGCAGCACGGTCAGGAAGTGGCTCTTACCGGCGCCGAAGGAGCCGTGCAGGTAGGCGGCGTGCGAGTCGCCCGTACGGACGGCCTTGGCAACGATGCCGAGCGCCTTGCGGAACGCCTTCCGCAACTGCTCGGTGACGACGTACTCCGCCACCCGCTCGTCGGCCTCGTGGAAGCCCTGGGAGAGGTCGACCTTGAAATCGCCCGCGTGGACGTCCTCCTTGATGGCGATGACATCCCGGAGGAACAGCTCTGTGGTCGACATCAGACGATCATTCCCTCACTGTGCTGGCGGCCGGCCCGGACAGCGCCCCCCACTGGCGTTCGGCGCGACGTCCATCTTGCCAGGTAGGTCCGACAGCGGGAGGGGAGATCGCAACCGCTTCCGGGACGGAGCCTCACAGTGGGTGACGAGTGCGGCGCTGACCGCCCGGCGCGGCTACCCGGGGTGCCCGGCCGCCTCCGGACGGAGGTCCAGCTCCGCCCACACGGTCTTGCCGGGACCGGTGCGCTCCGCCACCCCCCAGCGGGAGGCCAGGGCCTCGACCAGCAGCAGTCCCCTGCCTCCGTCGGCATCGGCGGGCGGGAGCAGCCGCACGGGCAGGGCGGGGTGGGTGTCGGACACCTCGACGCGCAGGAGCCCGGCGGCGGACGCGTGGACCAGGCGCAGCGCGAAGTCCCGCCCCGGTACGCGTCCGTGGAGTGCGGCGTTGGCGCTCAGCTCCGCAACGATCAGTACGGCGGCGTCGAAGGCGGAGGTGCCGTGCGGCACACCCCAGGCGTCGAACTGATGCGCGGCGAGTCTGCGGGCGAGGCGGGCGCCGCGACGGGTCGCGGAGAAGCGCTGGGCGAACGCACGTACGGTGACGGCGACTTGGGGTTGTTGTGTCGGCATGGGGTTCACCGTCCCGCCGCCGCGACCCCGCCGAACAGGACCGACGCTGGTACAGCTACGCCTGTACTGGTTCACCCGCTGGACTGGGCGGGTCACCGTGCGTGACTATGGAGGCGGGCTGCATGGCGACGGGCAACGGTGGCGGGGTCGGCATCGGGGGCACGGGCGGAGGCGCCGGTACGGGCGGCTCCAACGGGGAGCACGACCTGTCCGACAGCCTCAAGACCTTCGGGGCCGTACTGAAGGCCCTGCGGGAGGAGGCCCGCCTCACCCAGGAGGAGTTCGCGCAGCGGGTGCAGTACTCCGCACACTACGTCGCCAAGATCGAGCAGGGCAAGCGGTTCCCTCCGGGGGATCTCCCCGAGCGTGCCGAGTCGGCGCTGGGTGCGGCTGCGGCGAAGGTGCTGGCTGCTGCGGCGCGGAGTCTGACGCGGAGGGCGGGGCTGGCGTCGTGGTTCCGGCAGTGGGCAGGAATCGAGGAGGAGGCGGTGTCGCTGTATGCGTACGAAGCCTGCGCGATCCCCGGTTTGTTGCAGCCGGAGCCGTACATCCGGGCCATCTTCGACCGCAGGTTGCCACCCCTCTGCGAGGAGCAGTTCGAGCGACAGGTTGCCGCCCGTCTGGAACGGCAGCATCTCCTCGCCGAGCGCCCCAACACGGAATTCTCCTTCGTGATCGAAGAGGCACTGCTGGAACGCAGGATGGGAGGCCGTGAGGTTACTCGCGCTCTCATTGACAACCTGCTGGAGCAGGGCAGTCGTCGCAACGTCGAGATCCTGGTCATGCCGCTGCGTCAGGAAGATCACTCGGGGTTCGAGGGACCGCAGTATCTGGCGGAAACCCAGGACAACAAGTGGGTGGGATACGTCGAAGCGCACGACACCAGCGCCCTCGTCACCGACCCGAAATTGGTCAGTGCGATGCTCCGACGCTATGGAAAGATGCGCTCGCAGGCTCTCAGCCGAACGGCCACCGCGAGCCTGCTGGAGCAGATGCGAGGAGCGTTATGAGCACCACCAAACTGGTCTGGTTCAAGAGCAGCTACAGCAGCGGCGGCGGTGGCAACTGCGTCGAGGTGGCCGTAACCCCGCAGGCTGTCCACGTACGGGACTCCAAGGACACCCGGATCCGACCCCTGCTCGTGTCCCTCACCGCCTGGTCGGCGTTCACCGCGCACGCTTCCGGCCACGATCACTGAGCACCCTGCCGACGGCCGGGGAGAGCGCAGGGCCGCTCTCCCCTCCAGCTCTACTCGTCGGCCGGCGCGGATTGCCCGGGCGTCTCCTTGCGCTGCGCAGGCTTCCGCCCACGGGTCTTGCGTACCGGGCGCCAGTCCCTCATCTGCGCCTCGCTGACCCCGTGGGTGCGCAAGTAACGCTGGAACTCCGCCTCCAGGTCCTCGGCCGGTGAGCCCTCCCATTCGTCGTCGTACGCGCTGTACCACTGGTGCACCCACGGCATGACCTCGCGCAGCCCAGCGAGCAGCGGGACAAGGCGTTCCGCGCCCCAGGCGTCGCTCCTGACCCGCGTGTCGATGAGCTGGGTGAGGGCCAGTGCCTGGTCCTTGTAGTTCCAGCCGGCCCAGCCGAGCATCAGCGTGGAGTCGCTGTCCGGTCCCGCCTCCGGGTAGGAGATGAACCGTTCCTTGGGCACGTCGAGCTTGCCGCGGTGGGACCAGTAGGACAGCCTAAGGAAGTCCGAGGACTTGTACTTCGTGGGCGGGTCGATGTCGAGGCGCTGCCCCGTGCGGTCCTCCTCGCGCTGCTTCTCCCAGACCTTCTCCCACTCGCGGCGGGTGCGCAGGCCGGAGTCCTTATAGCGCATGGCGGCGAGATAGGGGACGTGCTCATCGGCGATGACCTCGTTGAGAATTTGCGCGAGGGGGAGGTCCGGCTTCTTCAAGTGGTCGGCTGCGTAGAGCGCGGCGACGGCTGCGAAGTCGGGGTCGGAACCGAGCCGGTCGGCGAGGTTGTTGACGGTCAGCGTCCGAGGGCGCCGCAGCCCATCACGCACCTCGAACCACAGGTCCTCATCCTCGCAGCGGTCCAGCAGCCAGTTCCGCAGCGCGGCGCGTTCCTTCTTCTCCCATGCCTCGGACGCCCAGCGCCGCTTGCACTCGGGGCGCTCGATGAGGGCGATGTCCTTGCGGCGCGTGATGAGGTCGATGCGTGCCTGAACAATCTCGCGGTACCAGTCCGGCCAGTGGGCGGGGATCTCGGTAACGGGGGTCGAGCCGTGACGCGTGAACCAGGCGGTCTCCATCTCGCCGACCTCTGCCTTCCGCGCAAGAAAGATCTCGAAGGCGCGCTCGCCGAGCTTGGCCTCGGGGATGATGTCGAGGTCGGTCGACGGGGTCACAGTCCGGGCGACTTCGTGGTCGGTAAGCAGCCCGTAGAGGCCGTAGACCTGCCAGTCCAGCTCCTCTTGGATGGCGATCATACGGCGACGGATCTTCGCGTGTTCGGCTTTGGCTTCGTCGAGCAATTGCCGCGTGGGCACGACGGTCACGGCCACGGCCGACGGCTCCAACCTTGCGAGCTTCTGTGCCAGGGCGTCGAGGACGCGGCCGAGGTGCAGCGGAAGCTTGGCTGGGAGAGGGAACTCTTGCAGCTTGGTGCCGGTGAACTCGAAACGGTGCTCCCACAACTCGTCCGAGATGCCGCCACCGATGCCGCCGTTCCCTTTGGACTGGCTGACTTGCTTCAGCCAGAAACAAGCCGCCGACGAATTAAGCACCCCCAGCAACTCCAGGTGCTCGTCCTCCCCGGCCCCCTCGGGCAGCTTGATCACGGGAGCGGTTCGGTTGAACACCTTTCCGCCCCGGTCCAGCACGAAGTGGTTGTGCGTCGCCACGAACGGAAAGGCGACACCCAGAGGAACTGAGTAACGTTCCGGATGCCACCGGCTCCACTCGTACCAGGTCAGCCCGATCTCCTCGTGGGTGCCGCCGGGCTCTCGGCGCAGCCGGAGCATGCTGCGCTGTGCCCACAGCAGTCGCTGGGACGCAGCGTCGGAGAGGTCCGCGGACAGGCTCTGCCCATACGGGAACAGCGCTTCGGTCACGGGTTCCAGGTCCCAGTCCCGGATGACGATGCCTTCCACCAAGGGCACCACCCGGCCCTCCGGCACTCCGTGCCTAGTCCAGCTACCGGGCGGGGCGAAGTACGCCTCGTCCGCGCCTGAGTGCGTCGTGCGTCCGATCAGCTTCACGCGCGAGCCAAGCAGATCTGACCCCGCAACCGTAAGCTGACCGAACACTTCAGAGGCGCCGCCACCACTCAGCGACCAAGGTGCCTCGGCGAAGTGAGGGCGATCGAAGTCCGCCACCGAGACCCAGTCCCTCTCGCTGCCAGGCCGGTCGACGTAGGTGACGATCTCCTTCCAAACCCGCCCTTCAGCAGCGTTCTTGGGCTGCTCAGGCTCCCCCCGTACACCCAGCACCGCCCGGATGGACCGGCTACCGCTGGGCACACGGTTACGCCCCACCAGAATCACCGTGGGAGTTCCGTGCCCCGGAATGTAGGCACCCGACGTGTCAATGACGTGCGAGAGCTCGACTCTGTTCCGGAAGACTGTCTCGATGAGGTTACGGCCGAACTCACGCTTCATGAACGAGTTTGCAGTGATCTGCCCGACGAATCCACCACCGCCTTGCCGCCCGCCCGCTCCCTTCACCGCAAGCTCGAACATGCGCTGCGCAAACGGCACAGACAGGGCGAAGAGGCCAGTACAGGCGTCGTAGCCCTTCTTGTAATTCTCCTTCTCCTGCTTGTCCTTCACCGTGATGTACGGCGGGTTTCCCACCACCACGTGATACGACCCCCGCCCCAGCAGGTCGACCCGCTTCGCGTACTCCCACACGTCCTCCGTGGCGTACGCGTACGCCTCCCCCTCCTCGCGACCCACAACCGCCTCCGCGAACAGCGTGTCCAGGTCGGTCTGGATGCCGGCCGCGTCCCGGCCATGCAGCAGCGAGTCACCCACGGCCACGTTAATCGGGAACGGCGGCGCGTCCGCCAGTCGCCGGGCGCCCGCCGCGCGCATCGCGGCGACCAGAAGCCGGAAGCGGGCGATGCTCGCGGCGAAGGGGTTCTTGTCGCAGCCGTGGACGGACTCCAGGACCCGGCGCACCAGCGTCCAGGCGTCCGTACCAGGTTCCGCCTGGCGCCACTTGTCCAGGAGCCGGTGGAAGATGCCCAGCAGGAAGTGGCCGGAGCCGCACGCCGGGTCGATGGTGCGCAGGCCGCGGCGTTCGCGGCCGTCGGGGCCGGTCCAGGCGGGGTTGAGGCCGAAGCCCTGCCCGTCGTCGGCGACCGCCGGTTCCAGGGTCAGGTCGAGGATGAACTCCTCGACGAACTCCGGGGTCTGGAGCAGCGCGTACGTCTTGCGGGCGTGCTCACTCAGGTCCTGGTAGAGGTCGCCGAGGAAGCGGGTGTCCCATTCGGGGTCGGTGAAGTCGTAGCGGATCTCGCCGTCTGCGCCCCAACGGCGCCAGAACATCAGCAGTTCCGTCGCCGTCTCGTAGCCGGGGGTCAGGCCCCACAGCGGGTTGTGGCGCTCGTCGAAGAGGCCGGCGGCCGTCTCGTTGGTGCGCGCCAGGTGGCGGAACGCCTCGATGAGCCAGTCGCGGTTGTTGTGGTGCGGGTAGGTGCGGAAGTGGGCCTCGTGCCGGGCCTCCGCTTCGGCGAGGCGTTCGCCGGGGCCGGCGAGGAACGGTTCGTCGATCAGGCCGTTGTCCTCACAGAAGCGGACGAAGACACAGCCCAGCACCCACGCCACTGCGGCCTGCGTGACGCGCTCGTCGCGCCAGGCCGGGTAGGACAGGGCGGTGCGCCGGGCCTCCTTCGCCTCGCGCCACTCACGGTCCAAGCGGGTGCGGAACTCCTCCTCGGACATGCTGCGCGACCGCAGATCGTCCTCCAGGTCGACGACCAGCTTCTTCAGGTCCTTGAGCAGGGTCGTCTTGTCCGTGCCCGTAGTCGTCACCGTCACTCTTCGCTTCCTTCTCCCTGCACCGCGTCAGCGCCCCACCGCGGCAGCCGCGGACCGGACCTCCCATCCTGCCGCACCCGCGCCCCCGTACGGCGGCCCAGGGTCGTCGCGATCTGGGAAAAGCCCCGCGACCCTCCTGGTCGGCTCGTTAAAGTGATCGTCGTGACGGCCTCGACACCCTCAGCGACACCGCCGCCGCCCGCGTTCGCGACGGCGAGCAGGAACCACTATCGCGCGGCCACGCTGGCCGCCGAGAAGGACCTGCGGATATCCGCCGACCATCTGGCCGGGCTGGCGGCGGAGTGCGCCGTCAAGGCCATTCTGATCGACTTCCTCGGGTCCCGGCTCGACGTGTGGAACAAGCCGGAGCATCCGGAGGTGAAGTACCTGGACCGCTCCCGCAAGAAGCCTCAGTGGACGAACAAACACGGGCACCTGCCGGAACTCTGGGAGCACCTCACCGCCGTCGCCCACCGCCGCCGAGGGGGCGGGTCGGGAGCGTTATTCACCCAGCTCATCTGGAACAACCCGTTCGCCGGCTGGGACGTCGGAGACCGCTACTGCGATGGCACCGCGATCACCGACACCGTGATCGGCCGGCATCTGAAGGCCGCGTACGACCTCATCGCCGCTCATGAGCAGGCGAGCATCCTGGGGACGAGGACCCGCGCATGAGCAGTTCCCGCGTGCGGTTCGACACCGCCTGGCAGGCCGCCCTCGACCACGCGCAGCAGGCCGCCGCACAGTTCGGCACGGACGTCGTCGTCACCCGAGACGTGCTCGGCAGGGCCTGTCTGCTCCTCGACGACCGGCGGAGCCCGCTCGCGCACGACGATCCGGCCGTGGTGACGCTCCGGGACGCGTTCACCGCCTCCACCCGGCCCTTCACCGGGCTCGAACCGGTCCTCTTCGCCGACAAATTGTTCGCACCCGAGCTGTACTTCGACGCCGACGACCGTGTGCCGGTCAGCCCTCGGCAGGGTTCCGGAACGGGCAGCGTGCACGTCCTGGAGCGAACCGTCATCGGCACCGACTGGGCCCGCAGCGTTCCCGCCCCGTCCGACGGGGCCGCAGGGCGCCGGGACCGGCGGGTGGCGCTGTACGGCTTCAAGGGCGGGGTGGGGCGCACCACCGCCACCGCCGTCCTCGCCAGGTACCTGGCCGGAACGGGCCGCTGCGTGCTCGTAGTAGACCTCGACCTGGAGTCCCCGGGCATCTCCAACCTGCTGGAGGACCCCGCCGGCATCCCCCGGCACGGCATCGTCGACCACCTCGTCGAGGCCGGTGTCGGCAACGCCGACGGGCTGGAGCTGGTGGCGCGGAGCACCGCGCTGCCGGTCAAGGGGAACGGAGAGGTGTGGCTCGCACCCGCGGGCGGCTCGCCGCTGGAGGGCGAGCCGTACGACTACCTCGCCAAGCTGAACCGCATCTACAGCGATCTCGCCGGGCTCAACCCCGGTGACGGCGAACGGCCGTTCGCCGCGCGGCTGGAGCAGGCCATCGCCGCCTGCGAGGACCAGGTGACCGCGCTGTCCCGGGCACCGGACGTCGTCCTGCTGGACAGCAGGGCCGGCATGCACGACATCGCGGCGGTCACCCTGACCCATCTCAGCGGGCTTGCCCTGCTGTTTGCGGTGGACAACCCCTCCACCTGGGAGGGCTACAAGATGCTGTTCACGCAGTGGCAGCAGCGCCCCACCCTGGCCCGGGAGCTGAGGGAGCGGCTGCGGATCGTGGCGGCCATGTTCCACTCCGCCGGGGACGCGAAGCGGCTGCCCGCCCTGCGCGACCGCGCCCAGGAGCTGTTCGCCGACACGCTCTACGACCAGCTCGACACGGACGAGGACGGCACGGACGAGGAGAGCGACGAGCCGTATCACCCTCCGCTGGAGGACAACGACGCGCCGCACGCCCCCGTCCCCATCCTCTTCGGCAACGACCTGGTGGGGCTGGACCCCCTGCGCAGCCGGGACTGGCCCGAGCTGCCGTTCGTCGAGGCTGCGTACCGGACGTTCACGACTACGGTGGAGCGTCTGCTGCCGAATCCGCACCCCGCCCCGGAGTCCTCATGACCGCCGCACCGACCACCGACGAGTACCGCACTCTAATCGCCAGGGCCCTCGGTGCCGCACTCGACGCGGACACGGACGGTCCGGACCTGCGGCGGCTGTTCACCCCGTCGAGCCACCGCCTCGCGCTCGACCCGGACGTGACCGTGGTCCGGGGCGCGCGCGGCACAGGCAAGACGTACTGGGCGAAGGCGCTGATCGATCCCGAGCTGAGGGAGGTGGCCGCACAGTCATACATGATGCCGCGGCTCCGGCGGGTCCGGGTCACCACCGGGTTCAGGACAGGCGGCAACAGTGAGACCCCTTACCCGGGTAAGCGCAAAATCGCCAGGCTGTTGCGGGACGTGGTTGATCCCGAGGGCTATGACATCTTCTGGCACGCAGTCGTGATGATGGCGCTCGACGTACCGGAGATCGCGAGCATTCCTGACTGGTCCGACCGTATCCGCTGGGCCGCGGCGAACGAAGACGCGTATGACGACGCGCTAGGCAAAGCCGACCGGGAGGCCCGGGACAGCGGCGAGACGCGCGTGCTGCTCTTCGACGCCTTGGACCATCTTCACGCGGACCGCACGACCGCCGACCGGCTGGTATCGGCGCTGTTCCAGGTGGCGCTGGAACTGCGGCTGACCACAGGGGCGCTGCGCGCCAAGATCTTCGTACGCCCGGACATGTACGACAGCGCCCCCAAGACGTTCCCGGACGCCTCGAAACTGGGAGCGAACGCGGCCGACCTGACGTGGAGCCGAGAGAACCTCTACGGGCTGCTTTTCCACCGGCTGGGCAACCATCCGAGTACCGAGGCGGAGAAGTTCCGGGCACAGTACGGCAAGTGGGAGGTGCAAGGTGAGGGGCGATTTGTCGCGCCGGTCGACCTGATCGCCGACGAGAAGTGCCAGGAGCAGGCTTTCATCGCCCTGGCTGGGCCGTACATGGGAACCGACCGGCGCAAGGGTCACACCTTCACCTGGGTTCCGAACCATCTCCAGGACGGCAAGGGACGCGTGAGCCCAAGGACCTGGCTGCTCGCGCTGCGCACGGCTGCGGACCTGACGGCGGCGCGGTACGCCATGCAGCCGTACCCGCTGCACTACGAGGCGCTCCGAGAGAGCCTGCACGAGGCGTCGCGGGTCCGGGTGGACGAGTTGAAGGAGGACATCGGCTGGGCCGCCGCAGCCATCGGACAGCTTGAGGGCGAACAGGTACCCATGGAGCCGTCACACGTCCGCTTCCTGTGGGAGCAGGGTGGTCTTACTGGCATCCTTCGGGACATGGTCGCCGCCGACGGAGGCGCCGAGGGACCTGAGGGAGGACGTGATGGGGGCAGCGGCCCCCGTGCCGCCGACGATCCCTTCGCGCTCATAGAGGAACTGGTGGAACTCGGTGTCCTGACCAAACGCACCAGCGGCGCACTCGACCTCCCCGACGTGTACCGGCTGGCGTTCAACATCGGCCGCAAGGGCGGGGTGCCCCGCAAGTCCTGAGCCGCGCCCGGTGCCGTCCTGCCGACGCTCAGCCCGTGCCGGCCGGCACCCGCAGCGTGTCCAGGAACTCCTGGTCCAGGTGCGCCCGTTCCCCGTCGCCGCCGATCACCTCCACCGTCCGGCCGTCCAGCTTCGGCTCCTGGGCGCGCGTCTCGACCGTGCACAGCAGCCACAGGCCGTGCGGGGCGTCGGCGGGGCGGCGTGCCGTGTTCTGGAGCCGGACGAGGAAGGCGTGGCCGCCCTCGTCCCAGTAGCGGGCGACCAGGCCGGCGTCGTGCAGGAACAGCACGGTGCGCGGCGCGTCGGCGCGGGCGAGCACCGCCTGCTCGACGCGCTGCCAGACCACCCGGACGAAGGACGCCAGCCCCGGCTTGATGCTGCCGGGGGTGGAGAGGCTGTCGGCACGCAGGACCTTCTGCCAATCCTGTCCTTTCTCCGCGGCCAGGGCGTGGAAGGCGGTGAGGAACAAGTCCGACAGGTCGACGGCCTCGACCGGCAAGGCGGCTGCCACGGTCTCCGCCGCTCCCGCGAACGCGTTCGGCTTCACTGTGAGGGCGAGGAACCCGCCCCGCTCCGCCACGGCGGTCAGCCGCTCCCGCAGCGGGCCGTGCGGGTCCTGGCGGTCGGCCCGAGTCACGGGGGAGGGCGGCTGGTAGCTGGTGAGGGCGCCGGTGGAGCTCCACGGCCCCCTCGACTCCGGCGCCCTGGGGAAGAACTTCTCCGCCTCGTCGTGGTACACGAGGTCGAACCGCGCGCCTTCGAGGGCGTCCAGCAGTTCCACATGGGTGGGTTCCCGGGAACCCGACACCAGGTCCAGACCCGGGAAACGGGCACGCAGGCGGGCCACCAGCTCGGCGACGGTGATCCCCCGGTCGCGGCGGACGCCCGCGCCCGCCTGGGAGATGCGCACCGCCCGTTCCAGGCTCAGGTCACGTGGGTACAGCTCCAGCCGGGGCGTGGCCGCGACGCCGGGGGCCGTCGCGGCGGCCAAGGACACCAGGCGGGTGTCGGCGAGCGGTGCCAGTCCGTCGGGCGCGGGCACGGACCGCAGGGCACGCAGGACCTCGCCCCGGCCGGGCAGGGGGTCCTGCCGGGCCAGGCGTTCGGCGGCCTGGCCGAGGAGCGCCGCGTAGTCCGCCAGCTCGCGCGGGCTGGGGTCGTCGGCGCCCGGCAGGGACTCAGCGGCGAGCAGGACGGTGTCGCCGCGCCGGTGCACGGCGAAGCGGGGCTCGTGCTGCCCGGCGGGGTCCTCGTCCTGGCGTTCGGCGGTCTCCGCGTCGGCAGCGGCCCGCACGACGGCCAAGGCCCTGGCCAGCGTCCTCGCAGGAGCGTCCGGCCCGGCGCCGTGGCGGGCCCGGAGTTCGGCCGCGGCCTCGTCGGCGGTCATCACCCGGCCGACAGCCTCGACGATCTCGGTCAGCTCGGTGCGGACCGGGGCCAGCCAGTCGGCCTCGGTCCACCTCCTGATCTCGTTCCGGTGGTGGCGGGAGACGGAGGTCTGCTTGATGCCCAGATGGTCGGCGATCCGGGCCTGCACGGGCCATGCGCCGAGCGGGGACAGCCCGCCGTCGTCCAGGGGCAGGCCCAGGGTGAGGCGTACGACGTCAGCACGGTGGGAGCCCTTGCGACCCGGCTCGGGGGCGAGGAGCGCGGCCATGTCGTCTATCGACAGGATGCCCGTCTCGCCGCCGGGGGCGGAGTGGTTCCGTCCGGTGTCGTCCGGCGCCTGCCTGCGGGGCGCGTACGGCGCCGCCGGGCGCAGCACGGTGGCCCACTGCCTGCGACGCCGGTTGAGTTCCTTGCGGACGAGGTTTCCCGCGCCACGCGCCTTGGAGATGGCGTAGGGCTGGATGTCCAGCAGCTGGCCGACCGTCGTCGCGCCCAGCCCGCCGGCCACCGACACGGCACGAGGGGACAGGCCGGCGGCGTCCAGCGGCGTCGTCAGGTCGGCCGCCGCGGCGGCGCGGTCGCGGGCCGCCAGCGGGTCGTCGGAGGGGCTGCCGACGGTGGAGGGGGTCGTGGCGGGCGCCGTCGCGTCGGCCGCCCGGAACACCTCGCGCCACGCGTCCCACATCTGCCGCAGCGTGTCGAAGCGCTGCTCGGTGTCGCGGTGCAGCGCACGCTGGAAGAAGACGGTGAGTCCCTCGCGCAGCGCAGGCTCGAACAGCTCGGTGGCGACGTGGAGTTCGGCCGACTCGTTGGTCAGCGGATCGAGCTGCCCCTCGCCCCACAGCGGACGCTCGCCGCTCGCCATCTCGTGGAGGGTGACGGCGGCGGCGTACCGCTCGGCGTGGTCGTCGTAGTGGGCGCGGCGCATCGAGCCGAGGAACGGGTCGAGGTAGCCGCGCGTGCCGGCCTTCACATCCCGGTCGGACGCGTCCGTCAGGGAGAAGTCGAACAGCTTGAGCTGCCGGGTGCGGTCCTTGCGGCGCTGGATGCCGAAGTTGTCCGGTTTGATGTCGCGGTGGCGCACGCCCTGCGCGGCGAGCTGGTCCAGGGCGCGGAACAGGTCGTCGGCAAAGCGCTCCAGGTCGTGGTAGCTGAGCTGCCCCTTGCCGCGCAGCCGTTCGCCGAGCGACTGCTCGCCGGCGTACTCCAGCTCCAGGACGGTCCGGCCGCCGAGCTCCCGCAGTCCCTCGCCGCGCAGCTGGACGACGGAGCCGCCGCCGACCTTGCGCAGCGCCCGTTCCTCGGCGCGCAGCCGCCCCGCCTTCTCCTCGTCGAGGGCGACCTTGAAGACGTGCTCGTCGATCTGGGTGCGGCCGTCCTCGTCCTCCGTGGCCCGCTCCACCAGCAGGGCGCGGGCGGTGGCACCGGTGCCCAGGACACGGCGTACCGTCCACTCGGCGTCGAGCGCCTGACCGGGCACCGCTTCGAGCGGATCGACGCAGGCCGCCGCCGGAGAGTCCGGGAGGATGCCGGCGCGTTCCGCCTCGTCCAGCAGGTCCAGGAAAGCCTCGGCCGAGCCGAGGCGCTCGTCGACGTCGGCGCGGGTCGCCCGGAAGACCAGGTCGTCGAGTGCGTCGGGCAGGCCGTCGGCCACCGCGAACAGGCGGAGCCCGCCGTCGCTGCGGAGCCGTTCGGCGAGGTCACTGCGCTGGGTGGCCGGAGGGCGGCCGGTGAGGATCAGGTAGGCCAGTGCGCCGAGACCGAAGATGTCCAGGTCGGCCGGGTCCGCGTACGGCTGGTCCGACTCGGGGGCGAGGTAGACGCGGGCCGCGTCCTCGATCAGGGCGGCGTCGAGGGCGGAGCCGCCGATGGAGCGGAAGAACGTGGCGTTGCTGTCGAAGTCCCGCGCCGCGGTCTGCCAGTCGGTGATCCGCAGCTCGGGGTTGGCCCCGTCGGCCCGGAACGACACGTACACGGAGCGGGCCGCGAGCGCCCGGTGGTAGAGCGAGCGGTTGTGCGCGTAGCGGACCGCCTCGGCGAGCTGCCGGACCAGGTCCAGGCGGATCTCGGGGGTGAGCCTGCCGCCGTAGGTGTCCAGGTACTGGTCGAGGCGGAGATCGCCGTGACGGTGGCGGAAGAGGATCGCCGGTCCGCCCTGGTGCTCGCGGTAGTCGAGCGCGTCGACGATGCCGCGGTGGGTGATGCCCTGCAGCACCTGGTACTCGCGGCGCGCGGCGCGTTCGGTTGCCTTGCGGGCCGCCTCCGTCGCCATCTGGCTCACCAGATAGATGCGGACCCGGCCCTCCTCCTGGACGAGGCCGTCGTCCCGGGTGGCCAAGCGGTCCTCCCAGGAGGGTCCCGCGTCGAGCGGGTGCGGCTCCATCTTCCAGGCGTCGCCGAAGCGGAGATGTGCCGTGGACTGGCGGATCCCAATCGCCTTCAGCAACTGCGGCAGGGTGTGCCGCGAGAACTCCGGCGTGATACGCCGGTCGGGACGGTCGGGGGGCAGGCCGAGGAAGTCCTGCCAGATCCGCTTCAGGCCGCTGCCGCCGTCGTCCCGGCCGTAGACCTTGATCTGCTGGACCTCGTCCAGGTGGCTTTCCAGGTCGGGTGACGACAGGAACACGGCGGGCTCGACGCGGGGGACCACCCGCTCGGAGAGGCCCAGCTTGCGAGCCGCCCACTGGAGCTGGCTTTTCAGCTCCTTGGACTTCAGGTCGGTCAGGTGCAGGGGGTTGTTGATGGTCCGCATGCGGTCGGGTCCCTGGAAGTTCCAGGTCGACCCGGTGTTGCGGAGCTGCCCCGGATGCCCCTTGATCTCGATGAGGAAGAGTCCGGCGGGAACGGCAACCAGCAGATCGCACTCGTTGACGCGGCCGGACATCGCGGTGAAGGAGAACGTGGCCCAGGCGCGGAACGGCTCGGCCTGCGGCATGAGAGCACGCACATGGTCCAGCGCGTCCTGCTCCCACGGGTACGGCGAGGGGCGCTCCTGGAACCACTGCCGGGCGGGACGCGGCGGGCCCGGCTTGGGCGCACCGGGCCTCGGTGCCGACGTGCCTGACTGAGCTGTCACCGTCCGGCCTCCCCAGGCTTTCCTCACGGACCACGTGTAAAAGTGCCTGGTCGAGCCTATCGCGACGGGGAGGAGCCGAAACCGGTTTGTGGACGGAGACCGAGCGGCCGTCCGGCTCGGGTACGTGCCGTCTTCGCCGCGCACCGGCGACGTCTCACACCCGGCGCGGCACCCACAGCCGGCCACGACGCGTGCAACAGCCTCTACCTCGGATGACGGCAGATCTGCGGGAGCCGTGATGACTTCAGGAGCCTGTCGAGCGACGCAACCCCTTCATCGTGAAAGGCTGATCCCGATGCGCCCGGCATGAGTCGACGCAGCGCGTGGGTCGCGATGTCGGCAAGGGTGGCTCCGAGATCGCCGCCCAGGTCGATGGGCAACGTGCCGATGAGGTTGACCTCGCGATCGTCCCACTCGTCGATGTGTTCCGAGAGGAAATCCACCGCCACCTTCTGCCGACGGGCAAGAAGGAGCAGCTCGCAGGCGTGCGCGGCGTCGCGGAGATGAAAGCGGAGGCGGGCTGTGATGCGCGAGGGCCCGGGTTCCTGGCAGGTGATGACGAGCTCGTCGGCGTCTCGGCTCTTGGCTGTGACGCCCAGCTGCATACCGCCACGGGCGAGCAGTTCCTGCGCTGCCCGTTGTTCGCGTTCGTCGTGAAGGGCGATCGACCACCATGGAAGCGGACCCCAGGTGCCGTGCGTCGCCACATGCTCGGGGAAAGGGGTGAAGGACTGGTACCTCCGCTCCAGCAGATGCTGCTGGAAGGTGGCGAGGCAGCCGTCTTGGAAGTGTTCGTCCTGGCTGCGCTCGCGCAGTAGCTCGTACTCGATGGCACTCATGCCCTCCACCGCCAGGGCGATGTACTCCAACTGCTCCCGGATGATCTCTGCGGCACGCTCAAGGACACCGCGGAACTCGTCGCCGGAAGGTGCCTGATCGAGGAGACGGCCCAGAGCACGCTGCGCAGCCTGGCAGCGGGCGAGATCTCCGCCGAGGCTCACCAGGTGGCGAGCCTTGAGGATGCTCCAGGGGCGGGTGGACGTCCACCGATCCCAGGCACGGTCGCCGCCAAGCCGGCCAAGCGCCATGGCTCCGACGTTGCCGACACGGAAGTCCGGCTCGCCCTTCAGCCTCTCCCACACGTCGGGGTATGCCTCCAGTGGAGAGGACGGCAGCGCCGAGAGTGCCGCGTGGACGCGAGAGTCCGTGCTGTGCCACAGCTCCCTGAGTTCGCGTTCCACTCGTGTGCGAGGCATCGTGCGCCCTCGTTGGGCTGCCCAGTACTCGATGAGGAGCATGTCCGTGCTCTCCGGGCTCCAGGAGAGCAGGCCCAGGCCGTCGAGAACCACAACGGTGGTGGCCAGCCCGTCGTGCTCGAACCCGAACTGGACCTTGGCGATGAGTTCGTTGAGCTCATCGCCATCAGGGCCGGGCGCTGTGAAAAACGGACTGGCGGCGAGCCAGTCACAGATCCTCGCCCTCCTCTCACCCCGGGCGAGCCGGACGGCGATCCGCGCGATCAGCAGGGAGCCGAGGAGCCCGTGATCACCGAAGTCGGTGCGCAGTCGCCCCTTGCCGAGTGCCGGAACATCCCGCACATGCCAGAGCAGCCCTTCTTGGATCGCACGGAACCATTCCTCTCGCAGAGCCGCGAGCGTGGGCTTCTCCCGAGGCCGCTTCCACTTGTTCCGGAACAGCGCGATGGCGTGCCCCTGGTCACCGGCCCGTTGCTGAGGCACCGGCATGCCTTTTGCGGCCAGTTCACGGCTGACGTGCCGGTAGAGAGAGTCCATGTCGAGTGGACCCGACACCTCTGGAATGCCCTCGGAAACGGCTCGCACAAGTTCACCGGTGAACGCGGTGAAGGGCGCACCCACGGGCGCCATGGCCGCCTGCGTCGCGGCTGACGCGGTCATGACACAGGTGCCCTCGATGGCAGTCTGGTCCGCGAACTCATCCGACCCGCCCATGTATCCCTCCAGCGCGGCACCGCTGTAGCAACAGTCGAGGATCACGACCTTTCTGGGCGCCGCGCTTTCCAGCACTTCAGCACGGAGGTCGCTGAACGCCACTGACTCGTACAACTTGCGCCCTTGCTCGGAATGTCCCAGTGCAAGGTAGAGAGAGCCATCGGGTGACCGCATGCCGTGGCCGGCGAAGTACACCACCAGCGTGTCTGTCGCCTCGCTCGCCGCCTGGTATACGGCATCGAGCACGTCCTTACGGTCAGCGGGGTTACGCACCGTCACGCAATGACCAGTAGGCAGGCCCCCAGCCTGCGGAGACGTGAACAGCTCTGCCAGCCTGACGAGGTTGTTGTGCACTGCCGGCAGGCCCGGGAAGGTCTGGTACTCATCCGCACCGATCAGCACCACACGGGTTCTGTCGGGGTTGGGCAGCCCCATCACCGATTCCCGGAGCCCGACGGAGCCGACTGCTGTCCCGCACCAGTGGCCTCGGGCTCTCCGCCGTGAGGTTCGGAAGCCAACAGCTCTGCGACGCGGCGCAACGTGTCGCCCGACGTATCCTGCACGGTCACTGTCATACCGCCGCGTTCGAAGGTCACGGCCCCGGGCTGCGAAGGGCGGGCTGCTCGCCAGGCGACCACGACGTTCACCAGCAAGCTTGCCGCGGCAATTCCATTGCTGACGAACATGTTGATGATCTCGCCCGCGCTCATGCGATCAGAGGCTTCGGAGGCTCGTGCCAGTTCGAACTCCATGTGACGCCGGAGTTCGCGATCCTGCCGCAGCCAGTAGTACAGATCATGTGTCGCCGCGTCGTCGCCCTGCGTATCGACCGTGATCTGAATCTCCACGACGTCTCCCCCTGTTGCCTCTGCTACCCGGCGCTCACGGCAAGAAATGGATACGGAACCATCACTCCTGCCGCAGCTCTCAGCCCGGAGAGAAGAATACGTCCCAACTGGACCTCAGACTCGCGCCGTTGATGCGCACCTCACGCTGCCGACTACGCTGCGTCAGCGGCCTCAGCGACAGCCGCGATCCGAAGCAGGCGCTCCAGCTCCTTCCGCCCGCGCCTGATCAAGTCGAAGGCAACCACCGGATCCATGTCCGGCGGCAGCGGGGTATCGGTGAGGACGTCCGTAAGGGCGTACCGACCAAGCAGCCACCGCTGCAGTGCGCGCCAGTCGGCACCACGGTCAAAAGGTAGGTCATCCGCCCATGGCAATGCCTCGTACCGGGTGTCGTCGGTGCCGCTAGCGTGGAGCAGCCCGGAGCGGCGCACGAGGCACGGGAAGCAGACACCACAGTTGGCGATAGGAGGGCCGCCACTTCGGCGGGATGGCGGCTTGCCGCAACTCAAGGTGGACTCCAGGTCGGACGTAGTGAGGCCCGCATCACGCCCGACCTTGCATACCTCGCCTTTCGTCAGCCGTGCCAAGGGGTTAACCACCTGCACCGTGCTCTCTGTGTCACTCACGGCAGTTACCAAGGCGTTCAGAATGCCCAGTGTCCGCGGGTGCACGGAACGCGTGGAGCAGGCTGCCGAACGCGCTGCTGTCAGAGGCGGATTGAGGGCGAGCTGGCCGTTCTCGGGGATGTGGACGGTGCCCACCCCGTGCGCGGCGGCCGCGCGGATCGCGCCCGCCGCGTACAGCAGACCACGTGTGCGGGAGGAGGTCTCCAGCCGTGACCCCGAGCCGTCGCCCGCTGGGGTCTGGCTCATCGGTAACAGCAGCACCGGCCGTGCTCCGTCCAGTCGCTCGACGGCCTTGTACACCCGCTGCTGGAGACGCAGCAGGCCGATCTCGCGGAACATCACGAGCAGGAGCGGTCGGGATTCGTTGGCGCGCGAACGGGTGGCAGCCCAGCTGAGGGAATCCAGTCCACCGGAGAACAAAGCGACTTCCGATGCACGCGGGTCGTCGGGAGAGACCATCGCCTCCTCGACGTAGTGACCGGTGAGAGGCCGGAAGTCCACGTTCCAGAGGTCCCCGGTGAGGACCTGCAGGAGGGCAATGAGGTGGGTACGGACAGCCGTGCTTCCCCACCGCTCGTGTTCCGTGACGGGCACGGCGAGGCTGATGCGGCGGGTCCACCGGTCCTGCGCTCCGGTCCGGCGTACGTACTTGTCGGCGATGAACGCGGCCCTGGCGACGCGGAACAGATCCTCAGCCCAGTCGGGGACAGGACCGGGCAGATAGTGCCGGCCGGTGATGCGGCGCTCCTGTTCCTGGAAGGCTTCCTCACCGATCTCCGTCCAGCGGTCGCCACGAGGTCGGTCGCTCCTTGGGCCGCGCCACCACAGGAAGTCGTCGGAATCGGTCACGCCGCAGCTCCCTCTTCGCCGGTGATCTCCTCGGTGATCAGGCCAAGCACCTTTCCGACCGCCCGCGGCACCAGCAACTCGGCGATCTTGGGCAGTGCGGCCGACGGATCCTCCACAGCGCCCACCACCAACTGCGCGGTTTCCAGAGCCTGTGCAGGGTCCGTCGCTTCGACGGACTCCTCGCAGGGATTCGGCACCAGGTCCACCACCTTCTCCGCGACCCAGTCGGCGATCCTGCCTTCCGGATCGGTCGCGATGAGCACCGGCACCGCCAGTTTGACGTGCTCGGCGACAACAGACCGGAGGAACTCCCCCACCATGTCGGCGAAGAACGCCTGGTAGAGATCGCACAGGATGTCCCAGGCAAAGCCACCGCCCGCGGCACCCGCGTCCATGGCGTCGTCCAGCTCGGGGTGCCTGTCCCAGACATCGCGGACCGCAGCGGCCACCCCCCTGCGCACCGCGGCGTCGGCGAGCGTGCCGCCGTCTCCGCCGACCTCCGAGATGAGACGTGCGACGAGCGTGTCCGCCGACTCCGCGCCCTCGGCGGCCAGCGAGCCCAGGGCCCCGGCGAGCCGCTCACCGGCCGCACAGGCCGTGTCGTACAACCCGAAAGCCGATCGGTCGGCACGGAGCGTCTCGTGCAGGGCACGCAGATGGTCCGCGGCGATCTCCTCCAGCCGCTGGTCCGGGTTGCGCGAGTCGTCTCGCCAGCGCGCCAGCCGCCTCGCAGCGGAGCTCCACCGGTCGCCGCTCGGCCCCTTCCACCGCGTGGATGTCCCCATAGCACCCCCAACCCGATGGTGTCCCGCCCCGGTCTCCCAGTCATGGCATCAGACCGGACGGTCCCCAGGTAGAGCGGGACTCGGCCAGCGCGGCGCGGACCGGTCCGGCGGTCAGCCGGCCAGGAATATCACTTTCTGTTACACATGTGCCTGAGAGCGCGACCAGACGTAGCGTTGGGTCACGGACATCGCGCAGGCCCCCGACCCCGGGCAGGTCAGGGCTGGCAAGATTGGTTCTTGCGCCGTGTGTCGTGCGGTTCGCGCTTGCTGCGGAACGCTAGGCCAACTCCGCGTGGTTCAGCGGAGGGCCGCTCTACTCGCCGCGGTCGGCCTCCGTGGACACGACGCAAAGGACGGACTCAGCAGTCGCTGGCTGAGATCCCGCTGGGAGCCATCTGGGAGCCAACCGGCTCCCCAACCCCCTTCGACGCCACCCGAGACCAACGCACCCCAACGCCCTGACCAGGCCAAACAGCAATCCGGCCGGTGGCAATCCCCACCGAACCTCATTCGGGACGAAGAGGTCGTGGGTTCAAATCCCGCCACCCCGACAGCTGAAATACCAGGTCAGGGGCCTGATCCACCTAGTGGATCAGGCCCCTGAGTGGTTCCTGGAGATCGTTTGGGAGAAATCCGGGAGAAGATCCTGGTCGGGGTCTCCCAGCTTGCTGCCCGGCTTCGGTCGGCTCCGGCTCGGCCGTCCCGCCCATCACCCCACGCAGAGGCGAACCGGCCTGGGGGTGCCGCCCTGCATGTCCCGACCATCAACGGGAGACATCTCGCCGACCGCACCGAGAATGGGCAGGTTGAGGTACTGGAAGCCCCCGCGAGATTTCCGAGCCGCCAGTGTCAGTCGTGGTGGGCGAGCTCGACCGCGGAAGCGAGCAGGATCACGGCCGACACCACGGACGCCGAGCGCGTCGAGCGGAGGGGAACGATGTACTGGTCAGTGGATATGACGGACATCTTCGCTGGTGGCTGTACTGCCCGCCAGGGCGCGATCCCGCCTTCGGGGAAAGGCACCGGGTGTCCGCTCAGGATTCATCCGGACCTCCAAGCACCGGCATCGGCGTCCGGGCCCGTCCGCCCCTGGGTTCATGGAGCACCGAACCGCCACCGCGCCTCGGCCCCGGGAGGCCAGAGCCGAGGCGCGGTCAAGAAGCCGATCAGATCGTGTCCGCGACCTTGATGTAACCCCGCTGGATGACCCACTTCTGGTTGGTGTGGTTGACGCACTGCCAGATGCGTACACGATCACCGTTGTTGCGGCTGTTACCGGCGTCCAGGCACATCTCCTTGGGCCGTCCCATCGTGTCGGCGAGCACAATCTGCGCGTTGCGGATGATCCACTTCTGGTTGGTGTGGTTGACGCACTGCCAGATGCGTACACGATCACCGTTGTCGCGGCCGTTGCCGGCGTCCAGGCACATCTCCTTGCCGGTGCCGATCGTGTCTTCAACCTTGATCTGTCCATTGGTGATCACGAACCGCTGGTTCGTGTGGTTGACGCACTGCCAGATGCGTGCGTGATCGCCGTTGTTGCGGCCGTTGCCGACGTCCAGGCACATCCCATCGGCAGCCCGGGACGCAGGAGCCGCCACGGAGGACGGCACCCCCGCGCCGAGGGCGAGCACGAGCGCCGCGCCAGTGACGGAGCCGAGGCAGCGAGGAGAAAGGAAGGAAGCCATGAGCACAATCCCAATCGTTGGAGGGGAACCGACAGCACCGCCACGAGACCGGCAGTCGGCGCCCATGCATCCTGGATGCCGCTCTCGGTCGCCGGCAGGGATATCTCCAGGCACCCCCCGTTAGAGCGAAGCAAGATCACCCATCCGTCGGAGCCATGGGCAAATCATGGTGACGTCTCCGGCAGAGCGGGGCCGTGACCGTCGCGACGACCCGGGAACAGAGCCGACCGACCGATGTTCGATGTTCATGAGTAGCGGCGGCGGCACCGGCCCCTGTCGGCAGTAGCCATCCGAAACAGCGCCTCGGGTGAGGGCGGTGGGCGAGTGCATCCGTGATCACAAATAGGACAGCCGCCGAGAGCCGCGCAACAGGCCGGGACCGTGCGGGCTGATCAGGTCCTGCTCCGCATCGCACAAATCAGCGCTTGAGCCTGTCACGCAACAGGTCGTGACTGGTCAGCGCACAGAGCCCTCCCCGCTGACGGCCTGAGTCTCACGATCAACAATGACTGTCCGTATTGGATCTACGGCACTGTGTGACGATCCCTCTAGGCTCGTGACGTCACCAACGCCGTATCTCTGCCGTATCCCTGGAGGAATTCGTGGCAAGCGTCCGTACTCGACTCGCCGTACTGGGCTGCGCCGTTGCTCTCGCCGCAGGCGCTCAAGTCCCCGCGCAACTCGCCGACGCACCCCAGGCAGCCGCAGCGGCAAGGCACCAGTGGGTCGCCCTGGGCGACTCGTACACCGCCGGGGTCATCCCGGCCGCGGGCGACACCTTCGAAGTCCCCCGCGACGGCTGCGAGCGCACCGACCAGTCCTACCCCCAGGTCATCGACCGCGACCTCGGCTCCCTGTTCGACCTGATCAACGTCAGCTGCGGCGCCGCCACGATCGAGAACGTCACCTTCAGAGCGCAGGAGCCGATCGGCCGTCACCTGCCGCCCTTCTCCGAAGACCCGGACTATCCGTTCCCGGCAGTGCCGCCCCAGTCCGAGGCGGTGGGCCCGGGCACCGACGTGGTCACTGTCGGGGTGGGCGGCAACACCCTCGGGTTCGACGGCATCCTGCGCACCTGTCTGGAATTGGGCGCGGGCAGCGGTGGCGTGGGCACCCCGTGCCGGGACGACCTGGCCGACGACATCCCCGGCCGGCTGACCAAGGTGGGCAAGGAGTACGACGAGATGCTCGCCGTGCTCCACGAGCGGGCGCCGCACGCCAAGGTCCTGGCCGTCGGCTACCCCACGGTCATCCCCAAGGACACCTCCAAGTGCCGGTACAACGACCTGCAGCAGTTCGGACCGATCACCCAAGGGGACCTGGACTGGCTGCGCCAGGACGTCCTGGAACCCCTCAACAAGGTCATCGAGAAGTCGGCCGGCACCCAGGACGCGGTCGGCTTCGTCAACCTCTACGACTCCTCCCGGAACCACAGCGTCTGCGACTCCGGCAAGTGGGTCGAGGGCATCCTCACCAGCGACTCTCACCAGCCGGCTCTCGTGCACCCCAATGCCCGCGGCCACCGCAACGCCGCCGATCACGTCGCAGCGGCGATCCTGAACAGCATCGGCGTGGACTGACATCCCCAGCCCCCCATCCCGCATGAAACGCCTCCGGCCCGGCAGCCGGGCGGTTCCGGCAGCCGGGCGCCCGGACCAAGGAGCGTCTACCCACCATGGCGCGCCACGCGCCTTCGTCCCTTCGCCTCCGTCGGGAGGCGCGCCGAGACGGAGTTCACTGGAACCGGCGCTGCCGAAACTCGGAGTGCGGCCAGATAGCGCTCGGCATCCAGGGCCGCCGAGGCACCGCTGCCGGCGGCGGTGATGGCCTGCCGGTAAGTGTGGTCCACGACATCGCCTGCGCCGAAGACGCCGGGGATGTTCGTCCGGGTGCTCGGGAGGAGACCTTCAGGTAGCCGGAATCATCCAGGTCGAGCCGGCCGCCGAAGATCTCGGTGCGCGGGTCGTGGCCGATCGCGAGGAACAGGCCGGTGGCCGCGAGTTCGCGCGTGGCACCGGTGAAGACGTCCCGCACCACGACCCCGCCGAGCATGGCCCCGTCCGTCCTGCTTGAGTTCGGCGACCCCGGTGTCGAAGGCGAAGGAGATCTTGTCGTCGGAGAAGGCCCGGTTCCGCATGACTTTCGAGGCGCGCAAGGCGGAGCGGCGGTGGACGACGATCGCGGATTTGGCGAAGCGGGTCAGAAAGGCGGCTTCCTCCATGGCGGTGTCGCCGCCGACCACGACGATGTCACGGTCGCGGAAGAAGAATCCGGCGCAGGTGGCGCACCGGGACACCCGTCCGGAGAACTCTTCCTGGCCGGGGATGCCGAGTTTGCGGTAGCCGGAGCCGGTCGCGATGATCACGGTCTTCGCGCGGTGGACGGTGCCGGTCGAGTCGGTGAGCAGTTCGACGGGGCCGGTGAGGTCGACGGTGGTGATGTCGTCGTCGATCATCTCGGCGCCGAACTTCCCGGCCTGGGCCATTTCTCGGCCTGGGCCACTTCTCGGCCTGGGCCCGCATCGTGTCCATGAGGTCGGGGCCGTCGACGCCTCCGGGAAAGCCGGGGAAGTTCTCGACCTCGGTGGTGGTGGTCAGGGAGCCGCCGACGAAGATACTGCTGCCGAACAGCACGGGCCCCAGCTGGGCACGGGCGGCGTAGAGGGCGGCGGTGCAGCCGGCGGGGCCGGAGCCGGTGACGACGACGTCGTGCATGCCGCTCACGCCGTGGTCTCCGGGGCGATCTCGGCGATCAGGCCGTCGACCAGGGTCTTGATCTCGTCGCGGATGGGGCGGACGGCTTCGACGCCCTGGCCGGCCGGGTCGTCGAGCTTCCAGTCGAGGTAGCGCTTCCCGGGGAAGACGGGGCAGGTGTCGCCGCAGCCCATGGTGATGCACACGTCGGACTCGCGGACGGCGTCGATCGTGAGGACCTTGGGGGCCTCGGCGGAGATGTCGATGCCGACCTCGGCCATGGCCTCGACGGCGGCCGGGTTCACGCCGTTGCCGGGGTTGGAGCCTGCGGAGCGGACCTCGACGCGGTCCCCGGCCAGGTGGGTCAGCCAGGCGGCGGCCATCTGGGAGCGGCCGGCGTTGTGGACGCAGACGAACAGGACGGACGGCTTGCCGGAAGACTCGGCCATGTTGATCGTTCTCTCTCGTCGCACGGCGGGACCAGCTGCCAATGACTTCAGTTCCCGCTGGTATCAGCAGACAATGATGTGAGAGTATCAGTACATGCTGACTTCAGTCGATCCTGATCTGATCCGGGTGCTGGGCGATCCGCTCCGTCTCCGGATCGTGACCCTGCTGGCCCGCGAGACGCTCTGCACGACGCACCTGGTCGAGGAGACCGGCGCGAAGCAGACCAACCTCTCCAACCACCTGAAGGTGCTGCGCGAGGCCGGCGTGGTGGAGACCGAGCCGTGCGGCCGCTTCACCTACTACAAGCTGCGGCCCGAGGTCCTGGCCGGCCTCTCCGAGCAGTTCGCGGCGCTGGCCGAGTCCGCCCGTACCGCGGCCGCGAACAAGAGGGCCTGCCCGTGACCCCCACCGAATCCACCACCACCGCCGCGGCGGCGGCCGGGGATGAGTCGATCGTCAGGAAGCTCTCCACGCTCGACCGCTGTCTCGCGGTGTGGATCCTGCTCGCCATGGCCGTCGGTCTGGGGCTGGGGCGGCTGATCCCCGGGATGAACGACGCGCTGGCGAAGATCGAGGTCGGCGGGATCTCGCTGCCGATCGCGCTCGGTCTGCTGGTGATGATGTACCCGGTGCTGGCCAAGGTCCGCTACGACAAGCTGGATACCGTCACCGGCGACCGCAAGCTGATGGTGTCCTCGCTGGTCATCAACTGGATCGTCGGCCCGGCGGTCATGTTCGCGCTGGCGTGGATCTTCCTGCCGGACCTGCCCGAGTACCGCACCGGCCTGATCGTCGTCGGCCTCGCCCGGTGCATCGCCATGGTCATCATCTGGAACGACCTCGCGTGCGGCGACCGCGAAGCCGCCGCCGTCCTCGTGGCGCTGAACTCTGTGTTCCAGGTGATCGCGTTCGGTCTGCTGGGCTGGCTCTATCTCGATCTGTTGCCCCGGTGGCTGAACCTCGGCGACGGCCAGGGCCTGGACGTCTCCGTTTGGCACATCGCCCTCAACGTCATCGTGTTCCTCGGCATCCCGCTGCTGGCCGGCTTCCTCACCCGCCGCATCGGCGAGCAGAAGATGGGCCGCGAAGGCTACGAGCAGCAATTCCTGCCGAAGATCGGGCCCTGGGCGCTGTACGGGCTGCTGTTCACGATCGTCACCCTGTTCGCGCTGCAGGGGAAGACGATCACCTCGCAGCCCCTGGACGTGGCCCGGATCGCGCTGCCGCTGCTCGTCTACTTCGCGATCATGTTCTTCGGCACCTTCCTGCTCGGCAAGGGTCTGGGGCTGGCGTACGACCGCACGGCGACGCTGGCGTTCACCGCGGCGGGCAACAACTTCGAGCTGGCCATCGCCGTCGCCATCGCCACCTTCGGCGTCACGTCCGGCCAGGCGCTGTCCGGAGTCGTCGGCCCGCTCATCGAGGTGCCCGTACTGATCGGACTCGTGCACGTCGCGCTGGCCTGGCGCGAGAAGTTCACGCCCGCGGCACTCACCACCCCGGGAAGGGACGGCTGACGCACTGCTTCGACTGCCGCACCGCGGGAACGAACAGCCCCACTGTCGGCGTCTGCCAGGGCTGCGGAGCCGGAGTCTGCGCGACGCATGCCCGCATCGCGACCCGGAGCGTGCGACGGGGCAGCCTGACCGGCGCCCCCCGTGAGGCCGAAGCGCGGACGGTGCTGTGCCCGGTGTGTGCCGCAGCCGAGGCACCGACCGCAGCGGTTCCGGCCCCGCGACCGGCACGGTGGACGTCGTGGTGATCGGCGGGCAGGCAGGGCCCGCCGCCGGGTACCAACTGCGCCGCAAGAAGCTGGACTTCGTGATCCTCGACGCACAGGGCGCGCCCGGCGGGGCCCGGCAGCACACCTGGGACTCCCTCTGCACCTTTCCTCCCCGGCCGTGTACTCCTCACCGCCCGGCCGCATCATGCCCGCCCGACCGGGCCAGGAGTACCCGGACGCCGGGCACGTGGTGGAGTACCTGACCGCCTACGGCGACTGGACGGGGCCGGTCTCCGCCACCCTCATCGGCGTGGGGCGCCCGGCACGCGACGCCGTCCGGCAGATCGCCGAGCTACTGTCCTGAGCGCCTGCGGCATGCTGGAGGCATGCGGATCGAGGTCGTGGTCGCGCAGGACTGCCCGAACGAACAGCTGGCTGCCGGCCGGTTGCAGCAGGCGCTGGAGGCGGCCGGGCTGCAGGCGGCCGATGTCGTCACACGGGTGGTCACCGACCAGGCCGAAGCCGAACCGTGGGTAGCGGTCCGGGGCGTCGGGGAAGCGCATCCCGGGCAAGGACGAGTACCCGGCCGGGGAGAACAAGGGTGAGGCTGCTACAGAGCCGACGGAGCCACCATGGCCGAGCGCGTCTCCCCCTCCAGGCGTATCTGGCGCTCTGCTGTCCACCCGACTGCACCGGCTGACCCGCAGGCGCGGTCCGGAGGATCAGCTCCGCAGGTCGAGCATGGCGGACATGCCCGCCACGACGGACGGGGCGACCTGGTAATAGACCCAGGTCCCGCGCCGCTCGGAGGTCAGGAGCCCGGCCTCGCGCAGCTTCTTCAGATGGTGGGAGACGGTCGGCTGGGAGACACCGACGTCGGAGATGTCGCACACGCACGCCTCGCCGCCCGGATGCGAGGCGACCTTGGAGAACAGACGCAGCCGCACCGGGTCCGACAGCGCCTTGAACATCGCGGCCATCTTCTCCGCATCGCCCTGCGACAGCTCCCCGGCGGTGATCGGCGGGCAGCACGGCACCACAGCCCCCGCGTCCAGGACCGACAGCTCCACAACCTCTGACTTCGACACGCGTCTATGTTGACACTCATCGATACCGAGTGGCAAGCTCCAGACATCGACAGCAATCGAAACAGCGGTCGGAGCAGCCGCCCATCTCGGAGGAGATCACCGTCATGACCACCACTGCAGACCTGCCGGTCGTCGTCATCGGCGCCGGCCCCGCCGGGCTGGCCGCCGCCGCCCACCTGGTCGAGCGCGGCATCGAACCGCTGGTCCTGGAAGCCGGTCCGGCCGCCGCTTCCGCAGTGCGTGACTGGTCGCATGTGCGGCTGTTCTCCACCTGGGGCGAGGTCACCGACCCGGCCGCCGAGAAGCTCCTGGCACCGACCGGCTGGACCAAGCCCGACGCTGCCGCCTACCCGTCCGGTGGTGACTGGGCCGAGCAGTACCTCCGGCCCCTGGCCGATGTGCTGGGCGAGCGCGTCCGCCTGGGCGCCACGGTCACCGGGGTGTCGCGCACCGGCCGCGACCGCGTCGTCGACGCCGACCGCGAAGCCCAGCCCTTCGTCGTCCACTTCACCACAGCCGGCGGCGGTGAGGAGCGTGTCCTCGCCCGCGCGGTCATCGACGCCTCCGGCACCTGGACCACCCCGAGTCCGGCCGGGGCCGACGGCCTGCCCGCCCTCGGCGAGAAGACGGCGTCCGACCGCATCACCTACCGCGTCCCCGACCTTGAGGACCCCGCCGTCCGCGCCCGTTACGCCGGCAAGCGCACCGCCGTCGTCGGCTCCGGCGCCTCCGCGTTCACCGCCCTGGCCACCCTGGCCGACGTCTCGAAGGACGAGCCCGGCACGCACGCGGTGTGGATCCTGCGCCGCGGCATCAGCGGCTCCACCTTCGGCGGCGGCACCGCCGACCAGCTGCCCGCCCGCGGCGCTCTCGGCCTGGCCGCGAAGACCGCTGTCGACAACGGCCACGCCGACGCGGTCACCGGCTTCCGTACCGGGGCCATCGAGCGTGACGGCGACGGCCGTCTGATCCTGGTCGGCGAGGACGGGCGCCGTCTCGACCCGGTCGACGAGGTCATCGTCCTGACCGGCTTCCGCCCCGACCTGTCCTTCCTCTCCGAGGTCCGCCTCGACCTCGACGAGCGCCTCCAAGCTCCCACCGGGCTGGCCCCGCTCATCGACCCCAACCAGCACTCCTGCGGCACCGTCTACCCCCACGGGCACCGCGAGCTCTCCCACCCCGACTCCGGCATCTACCTGGTCGGTATGAAGTCCTACGGCCGCGCCCCGACCTTCCTGGCCATGACCGGCTACGAGCAGGTCCGCTCCGTCACCGCCGCCATCGCCGGTGACATCGAGTCCGCCGACCGGGTCGAACTCACCCTTCCCGAGACCGGAGTCTGCGGCGGCGCGGGACTCTTCGACGACCCGGCGGCCGACCAGGCCGACGGCGGAGGATGCTGCGCCGCTCCGGCACCCGCACTCGTACAGATCGGCGTCGGCGTTTCTCTGCCGGTCGCGGCCACCGAGGAATCGTCGTCGTCCGGCGGCTGCTGCGGAGCCTGAACAGCGCGCCCCGGCCACCTGACGGCCGGGGCGCTTCCACTCTGCGTCAGGAGGATCGTCATGTCCCGAGTGCAGCTCGCCCTGCGCGTCCCCCCCGACCTTCCCGCCTCGATCGCCTTCCACAGCAAGCTCTTCTGCACCGAGCCGGCCGAACTGTGCTACGGCTAAGCCGACTTCGCCATCGCCGACCCCCCGGGGTGCTGGCTGTTGCGCGTCGGCATCACGAGGCTCCCCGCGCTCCGCTGCGGCGTCAGCGTGCGAGATCGGCCAGGCCGCGGAGCCCTTCGAGAACCTCGTCGGCGGTGGGGGCGGCCGCCGGGTCGCTGAGGTGCTGGATCAACATGCCCGACATGAGCCGACTTGGACGCTGCCGATGGTTCTCACGGATTCCTCGGGGACCTGGTCCTCCGGTACGCCCCTGAGTATCGCCGCCATGCCCCGGCGCCCCTGGGCGGTGCCATCGGCCAGGGCTGCACGCAGTTCCGGCTGCCGCTGAGCCTGCATGAACAGCTCCACCGAGGCCAGCCACAGATCGGGGTGGGCCCCGAAGTCCGCGATCAACCCCTCCCACATCTCCTCGAAGTGACGCTTCGTGGAACCGTCGGCATCGGGGACCAGCGCCCGGCCCATCGCGTCCCCCCATTCATCGAGTATCTCGAACAGGGCCTGATTGAGCAGCGCCTCTCTGGAGCCGTAGTGGTAGCCGATGGCGGCCATGCTGACGCCGGCCGCAGTGGCGATGTCACGGACGCTGCTGCGGTCGTACCCCTTCTCCCGCAGACACGCCTTGGCGCCGACAAGCAGGGCTTCGCGGTTTCCCATGCCCCCGGACCGTAACACCGGGCCCGCGCGAACGCCTCAGGCGATCGATCTATACATATGTATTGCGCGGTCGCGCAAAGTCTTCTGCGGTCCTTGCCATGACATGCGCCAAGAACGTCTCCAAGTGGTCTGTCGCCGCTCTGTCGTTGGGGCTCGGAGTGTGGCTGGGACTCGTCCCCACCGCTGCTGCTTCCGCGCAGCCGGGACCGACCGGCAGTACGGTCGTCGGCACGACCCATGGCAAGGTGCGCGGCAGCGTCGACGGGCAGGTACGCAGCTTCCGGGGCATCCCGTACGCCGCCCCGCCCGTCGGCGAACGGCGCTGGCAAGCGCCCGAGCCCGCCGCTACCTGGACCGGAGTCCGTGAGGCGACCGCCCCGGGCGCCGCCTGCGCGCAGCCGCAAGGGCTCCCGATCGGGGTTCCCAGTACGAGCGAGGGCTGCCTCTGTCTGAACGTCACCACCCCGACCGAGACGGACGGCAAACGCCCGGTGATCGTGTGGATCCACGGCGGAAGCCTGATGTACGGCACCGGCGACCTGTACGGACCCGAGCGGCTGACCACCAGCGGTGCGGTCGTCGTCTCGATGAACTACCGGCTCGGTGTCATGGGCTTCCTCAGCGATCCCTCCCTGCCCCGCGCGGACGGCCTCGGAATCCAGGACCAGCAGGCCGCCTTGCGCTGGGTACGCGCGAACGCGGCTGCCTTCGGCGGCGCCCCGGAGAACGTCACGATCACGGGCCAGTCCGGCGGCGGCTACAGCGTCTGCGACCACCTCGCCTCCCCCTGTCGGCAGGGCTTTTCGACCGGGCCGTCGTGCAGAGTGCGCCCTGCGCCACCGGCGGCACCCGGACCGAGGCCGAGGCGGAGGCCGACGCCGAGCGGGTCGTCACCGCGGTGGGCTGCGAGCAGAACACAGCGGCCTGTCTGCGGAGGACGCCGGTGGCCGAGTTGCTGAAGGCGTACGGAGCGTTCAACGAGCCCCGTCCGGTGGCCGGGACGAGGCTGCTTCCGCTGTCGCCCGCCGCGGCCCTGCGTACCGGAAGGTTCCACCGGGTACCCGTGCTCGTCGGGGTCAACCACGACGAGGAACGCGGCCGTGTCCTCGGCCAGGAACTGGCCCCGGGTGCCTCACCCATGAAGCCCGAGGAGTACGAGCCCGCCATCCGGGAGCAGTTCGGCGACCGGGCCGACGCCGTGCTGAAGCGCTGTCCCCTGAGCAGGTTCGCCTCGGCGGGCGAAGCCGTGGCCACGGCCCGCACCGACGCGACATGGTCGGTCCCGACACCCGACACCGCACGCCTGCTGTCGAGGTGGACCCCGACGCGGATGTACGAGTTCAGCGAACGCGACACCCCCTGGTTCGAGGGATATCCGGCCCCCAGCTTCGACCCACGCTCCCAGCACATGGCGGAACTGCCCTACCTGTTCGACCTGGCCCTCTTCGAGAACGTCAAGGATGAGCAGACGGGGTTCCGCGACCGGATGCTCCACACATGGGTGGGCTTCGCCGCTTCGGGCAGGACGAGCTGGCCGACGTTCCTCGGTGGGCGTGGATACGTGCAGACACTGTCCTCCGAAGCCTGGCAGCGCGCGGACTTCGCGGCCGACCACGGCTACACCTTCTGGAAGATCCTTCGGTGATCCGGCTCCGGCAAACCGGTACGGCAATCCGCACCCCCTCGGTCACAGCCAACTCCTGCTGCGCGGCAAGCCCGTCGGGGGCGGCCCGAGGGCCGACGTCCTCTTCGAACCTGTCGAGGCGATGAAGACACGCATGCCCTACGACGGCCTTGTCATCCGGAGCGCATCGGCGGACACGTGGTGACCGATCCCGTCACAGCTCCGGTGACTCCGTCGGTCACGCGGGTTCCCCGCGAGGTGACGGGACAGGCCCATCAGCACTCACGCCACGGCGACCTTGGCCACGAAGGCATCCAGGTTGCCCCACATGCGCGCGCGACGCTCGTCCAGGGTCAGGGACTCCTCGTACCGCCCGGAACGCAGCCTCGGCTGCCGCTTGCCCCGCAGGTACAGGGGGCAGGCGAGGTCCGCGCACATGTAGATACCGACCGTGTTCCCCTCCCGACCCCGGGCGCCCGCCAACGGAGCGGCGAGCAGAGCGACCCCGGAGGAGGCGTGGCCCGTCAGGCAGATCTGGCACATGCTGGACTTCACCGCGCTGGTGCGGCCCACCGAGGGCACACGCAACGAGATCCCCAACGGACCCTGCTCCCGGGGCAGCACGAGATGCGCCCGCAGCGGCGCTCCCGGGTCCACCCAGCCCAGGAAGTCCAGCTCCTCCCAAGGCAGTTCGGCGAAGTCCAGCGGCAGCCGCAGCCGCGCCGCGTCGCCCTTGGTGCAGTTCACGAAGGACGAACGGATCTGTGTCTCACTGAGCGGTTCCACGGGCGACGACTCTAAGTCCGCCCCGACTTGGCCGCACCTCAATATCTGCCAGCAGAGGACCGCCCCACGGGGTCGGCCCGGTCCGGCCCGTCGCGGCACCGTGTCGTACGCACATCGGCCCCTCCTCCCACACCTGTGTCGATGTGAGCGCCCCCTGCAACAGCTACCCGATATGCACGGTTCGCACTCATATGCGAATCTAGTAGTGGCCCATCGTCCGAGATCCGCTACAGGAGGCACGATCGTGGGCAAGAAGCAGAGTCGGCAGAACCGGGGTGCCCGCACCGGCGGCCACGAACGCAGCGCTGTTCCTGAGACCAAGGAGCAGACGCAGCGGACGGCTCCCCGGGACACGGTGCACTCGATCTCAGAACAGGTCTCCCACCGGAAGCAGCGGAGGTTCGGCCACAACTGATCCCCGTAGATCCACGAGAACGCCCTCTGTGGCGGCAACCCCGTAAACCCGGGGTCGACCGCTCCACAGGGGGCGCTTTCGTGGGGCCCACGGTTCGGTCGCAGCGCGTGGCGTCCGGATCCATGAGGGCATGGAGACGAGGGGCTCCCTGACGACCCCGGCGACCCCACCGCGACCCCACCCGCCACCCACCCCGCCGACCCCGCTGTCCCGCACGCCGGGCAGCGGGGTCGGCGTCACCCCCTCCCTACAGAGAACCCATCGCTGCTGCCGGACGCTCCGGTTCGAGGCGAGAGGGCCCGCCGCGCCCCGCCGCATGAACACGTCGAGCACGCAGCGAGCGGCTTGAGGGGACGCGAACGACCGAGAGCCTGTCGGGTGACCTCGGACCGGATGGCGGACGCGGTCCGGTGCGTGCGATTCCAAGACGGAGAAGGGAGTCGACGCGGAGCGTCGGCGACCGACGACAACGCGGGAAGCGTACGTGCCAGGGTGTGGCCGCCCGGTCGGAGGCCACCCGACAGGCTCTGAGGCATCACCGACCCACCCGGCCCTGGGGCCCCCACGCCCGCAGGCCCGACTCCGCTGTCCGGATGCGCGCTCGCCGCGCGAAGATCCGGGCGCGTCGAGAGGTTTATCTACGCGCGGAGCTACCGCTACCGAACGATCATTCGGGCAAATCAGACCAGTTCTTGCTCAGCCATTACCGGCGAGTACCAAGAGCTGCTAGAAACGTGGCGCTCAATCAACCCCCCACCCACCCCCCACACTTCGGAGGGCTGACAGCCATGTCAGTACGGAGATTCTGGGCGTCCGCATCCACTCTGGTCCTCGCCGCCGTGGCCGCCCTGGGCATCGCCCAGCCGGCCTCGGCATCCTCCTCGGCCGCCGCCGGTGGGTACGTCGCTCTCGGCGACTCGTACTCCTCCGGTGTCGGCGCGGGGAGCTACCTTTCCGACAGTGGTGACTGCCGCCGCAGCACCAATGCCTACCCCTACCTCTGGGCAGCGGCGAACTCACCTTCCTCTTTCGCCTTCGTCGCCTGTTCGGGCGCCACGACGAGTTCCGTGGCCGGCAGCCAGCTGGGCGCGCTGAACTCCTCCACCGGCCTGGTCAGCGTCACCGCGGGCGGCAATGACGTCGGCTTCGCCGATGTCATGCAGGACTGCGTGCTGTCCAGCGAGGCCACTTGCCTGAGCAGCGTGAGCACGGCCGTTTCGCAGATCCAGAACTCCCTTCCTTCCGGCCTGAGTTCGCTCTACGGCTCCATCCGCTCGCGGGCCCCGCAGGCGCATGTCGTGGTGCTCGGCTACCCGCGCTTCTACCAGCTGAGCGGCAGTTGCATCGCCGGGCTCTCGGAGAAGGAACGGTCGGCCATCAACAACGCGTCCGACGTCCTGAACGGCGTCATCGCCAAGCAGGCGGCCAATGCCGGATTCACGTTCTCCAGCGTGGTCGACGAATTCACCGGACATGAGCTGTGCTCCGGCGACGCCTGGCTCCACAGCGTGTCGATCCCGATCTACAACTCGTACCACCCCAAGGCCGCCGGGCAGTCGGGCGGCTACCTTCCGGCCTTCCGCTCGGCCGCGTAGGACGCGGGCGAGGGAGGTACAGGAATGCGGCGGGTCGCCAGGGCACTTCCGGCGGCCCGCCGCGCTCCTGTTGCGTTCGGGCGCGGCCACGCTGTTCGAAGCCCCGGCGCGTCGCCACGCCCCACGGGCGGATCTCTCCGGGTCCGGGCGGCTGTGCCCGGTCGGTGCGGAACAAGGGCGAGCGGCGGCGGACTCCGGGTCACGGACGACCGGCCGGACGCCAGGCGGAGCGCAGTCGGCGTCTCCTGTCCCCCGTCGGGCGGTTCAGTACCGTTCGACGAGGTGCTCCCGGCCCGCCGGGGGCTCGTACGGCTCGGGCCAGAAGTCCGTGATCCCGGTTATCCGGCCCTCCTCGTCGAACGTGAAGAAGTGGATGGCGTGCAGCTCCTGCAGGCCGACCGTGAAGAGCGTCCGGACAGCGGCCTGCTGCCCCTCCCGGTCGGCCACGACCCGTTCGACACGGACGCGCCAGTCCCCCGGGTACTCCCGGTTGAACCGCACGTACCGCTCCTTCCCGCGGATGCGTTCGCGGGTCTGCGGCAGGTCGTACAGCACCCCGTCGGCGAGCGTCGTGGCGAAGGTGTCCCAGTCGCGGGCATCGGCCGCGGTCCAGTACGTCTCCACCGCGGTGCGCAGATCAGCAGTCGTGGTCATGGTTCGAGTCTGAACCCCACCACTGACAATCGGCCTTGAGCCCTGGGTCGGCCCTGGACGTCGGCCCTGGACATCGGCCTTGGGCCCTGGTACCGGCCTTCGGTCAGGAGTCGGCCGGGCGCGACGCCTTGATCGAGTACATCAGCGGGATGCGCGGACGATCGGCGGAAAAACGGTAGGAGCCGTCGTCCTGCCGCTCCAGCGACGGGAAGCGGGCGAACAGCGAGATGTCGTGCTCGTGCAGGAACTCGATCCGCAGCCCGGCAGCCGCCAGTGCCGACACCACGTCACCGATCGGGTGCTGCCATTCGACGCTGCGGTTGTGGACGGTCGGTGCGTCGAAGTCCGCGTACGTGCCCGGCGACTCGTCCACCCACGCGTCACGGCTGAAGTAGTCGTGCACGACCTTCGTGCCGGTCGAATCGTCGAGGCAGTCCGTGATCGGATGGAATTCCGCGAGGTAGAGGAAGCCGCCGGGCGCCACCAGCGATGCGGCGGTCTCGGCCCAGCGACGGGTGTCGGGCAGCCAGTTCAGCGCGCCGACACCGGTGTAGACGATGTCGTACGACGAGTCCGGCACGGCCTCAGCGGCGTCATGGACGTCGGCCGCGACAAAGGCCGCCCGGTCCTGGGTGAACCCTAGTTCGCGGGCCAGGCCGCGCGCGGTCTCGACGGCCGGTTCGGAGAAGTCCAGACCGACGACGTGCGCGGCGCCGTGCCGGGCCCAGGAGAGGGTGTCGACCCCGATGTGGCACTGCAGGTGCAGCAGCGACTTGCCGGTGACGTCCCCGACCTCGGCGAGTTCGAAGTCGCGCAGGGCGTCCTTGCCTGCCCGGAAGGATTCGAGGTCGTAGAAGTCGCTCATGGCGTGGATGGGGACCCGTTCGTCCCAGTGCGCGCGGTTGGCATCGTGCCAGTCGGCGGGGGTCGGAGCATGCATGTCCGGGAGGTTATCCACAGGCTGCGGACGATGCGAACGGATTGTCGGCGTTCCGGCGCAGAATGGGGGACATGACTGAGATCACTGGTTCGACGGCTCCTTCCGCCCCGACGACCGCTTCCGCACCGGCTCCGGCCCCGACTCCGGCATCGACATCGACATCGACATCGGCGTCGGCATCGGCATCGGCCTCCGTTCCGGAGTGGGAGCAGCGTTTTCGCGCGCCGCGGGTGTCGCTGCCCGACTGGGCGGAGGACGCACCGGACCGCGCGCTGTTCGTCTCCAATGCCACGGGCACGTACGAGCTGTACGCGTGGGACCGCGCCACCGGCGAGCAGCGTCAGGTGACCGACCGGCCGAACGGGACGACGGACGGCGTGCTGACACCGGACGGTGAGTCGATCTGGTGGTTCAACGACACCGACGGGGACGAGTTCGGGGTGTGGATGCGTCAGCCGTTCCGCGCCGGCGAGGGCGAGGAAGCGGTGGACGAGCCGGCGGCGCCCGGTCTCGGCGCCTCGTACCCGGCCGGGCTCGCGATCGGGCGGGACGGGACGGCGGTGGTCGGCCGTTCGACCGACGAGGACGGGACGACGATCCACGTCGTACGGCCCGGGGCCGCGCCCGTCGAGATCTACCGGCACCGCGAGTCGGCCGGCGTCGGCGACCTCAGTCATGACGGCACGCTGATCGCCCTGGAGCACACCGAGCACGGCGACGCGATGCACTCCGCGCTGCGTGTGGTGCGGTCGGACGGGTCGACGGTCGCCGAGCTGGACGACACCGAGGGCGGCACCAAGGAACTGGGCCTCTCCGTGCTGGGCTTCGCCCCCGTCGCCGGGGACACGAGGCTGCTGGTGGGGCATCAGCGCCGGGGCCGTTGGGAGCCGATGATCTGGGACCCGATGACGGGGACGGAGACGGACCTCGCGATCGATCTGCCCGGTGACGTGGGCGCCGAGTGGTATCCGGACGCCTCCGCCCTGCTGATCGTGCACGGCTTCGAGGCCCGCAGCGACCTGTGGCGGTACGAGCCGGGGGCGGGCAGCGCTCCCGTCCGGGTTGAGACCCCCACGGGTTCGGTGTCGGGTGCCACGGCCCGGCCGGACGGCACGGTGGAGTACCTGTGGTCGTCGGCCGCGCAGCCGCCCGTCATCCGGTCCACCTCGGGTGCGGTGGTCCTCGATCCGCCCGGCCCGAAGGCACCGGCATCCGTGCCCGTGGAGGACGTGTGGGTGGACGGGCCCGGAGGCCGCGTCCACGCGCTCGTCCAGCGGCCGGCCGCCCCGGCCGAGGGGCCGTTCCCCACGGTCTTCGAGATCCACGGCGGCCCGACCTGGCACGACAGCGACGCCTTCGCCTCCGGCCCCGCCGCCTGGGTGGACCACGGCTACGCGGTCGTCCGGGTCAACTACCGCGGCTCCACCGGATACGGCCGTGCCTGGACGGACGCGCTCAAGCACCGGGTCGGCCTGATCGAGTTGGAGGACATCGCCGCGGTACGGGAGTGGGCGGTGAAGTCCAATCTCGCGGACCCGGCGAAGCTGGTCCTGGCCGGTGGTTCCTGGGGCGGCTATCTGACCCTGCTCGGCCTCGGCACACAGCCGGAGGAGTGGGCCCTGGGCCTGGCGGCGGTCCCGGTCGCGGACTACGTCACGGCGTATCACGACGAGATGGAGGACCTGAAGGCGATGGACCGGACGTTGCTGGGCGGCACTCCGGAGGAGGTTCCCGGGCGCTTCGAGGCCTCGTCCCCGTTGACGTACGTCGACGCCGTCCGTGCGCCGGTCTACATCTCGGCGGGCGTCAACGACCCGCGATGCCCGATCCGCCAGGTCGAGAACTATGTGGACCGGCTGAAGGGCCGTGACGCGGTGCACGAGGTCTACCGGTACGACGCGGGGCACGGTTCGCTCGTGGTGGAGGAGCGGATCAAGCAGGTCCGCCTGGAACTCGGCTTCGCCCGACGCCACCTGGCCGCGGATGGCGCCTCCGCCGTCCCCGCCGTCTCCGCGGTCCCCGCCGCTGCCACCGTCCCCTCCCCCGCCCCTGCCGTCGCTCCTTCGAGCCCGTCCGGCGAATCGATGCCGGCCGGCGAGTAGGGACGCCCACCTCTTCCTTTCGCCCGGCCCACCACCGGCCGTCTCAAGCCCGTCGGGCAATGGAGAGCGAAGCGGAAGCGATGCGGCGACGGCCGACGCTGCGGGGCGGGGCAGGGCGGGGGTGGGCTGCCGGTGGGAACCACCGCGCGGGGACACCACGGGGCTCTCTCCGGGGCTCCGTCGGCGGCGATGCCGCGCCCCGGTTCGGCACCCCGCGCCGGGCGACCGGAGCGGGGACCGTACCGTGGAGGGGTGTACCGGTTCCTGCTGACCCCGCGATGGTGGGGGATCAACCTCTTCGTCGTGCTGGCCATCCCGTTCTGCATCTTCATGGGTACCTGGCAGCTCGGCCGCTTCGAGGACCGCGTGCAGACGCACGACGCCGCCGAGAAGCAGCCCGCCCCCGGCACGAGGGCCGCCAAGCCGATCGACGACCTCCTGCCCGTCGACACGGTGACCTCGGGCCGCCCCGCCACCGCCACCGGCCGGTACGCCGACCAGTTCCTGGTGCCCGGCCGGAAGCTGGACGACAAGAGCGGCTTCTACGTCCTCAACATGCTCCGTACGGACGGGGGCAAGGCCCTGCCGGTGGTGCGTGGCTGGCTGCCCGGCCGGCCCGGCCACACCGCCGTACCCGCCGCACCGACCGGCGAGGTCACGGTCACCGGCGACCTTCAGGCATCCGAGAACGCCGGGACCACCGGCGTCGACTCAAGCGGCGGACTCCCGCCCGGCCAGCTCGGCATGATCAGCGCCGCGTCCCTGGTCAACCTCGTCCCGTACGACGTCTACGACGCCTGGGTGACGCTCCAGGACACCGACGCCACCGGCTCGCTGCGTCCCGTACCGGCCGCCGCAGCGCAGGGCACCGGGCTCGACCTGAAGGCCTTCCAGAACCTCGGCTACACCGGCGAGTGGTTCGTCTTCGCCGGGTTCGTGCTCTTCATGTGGTTCCGGCTGGTCCGCCGCGAGGCCGAAGCGGCCCGCGACCTGAAACTGGGCCTCGTCTCGGACACCGATGCGGGCACGGGCTCGACCGCGGACACCGAAGCGGGCACCCGGCCCGCCATCGCCACCGCCCCCACCGATGCCACCGCCCGCACCGACACGACCGACGCAGCCGATCCCCATGTGAGCGCCGACGCCGGCTGAGGGCATACGCGTGAGGGGGCCGACCGGTTCAACCGGTCGGCCCCCTCACGCGTATGGCGTGCGTCGTACGCCGCATCCCCGCGTCACGTCGCGGGGGCGAGCACCCCGGTCCGGTAGATCGTGCCCGAGCAGGCGTTGGCGATCTTGGTCTCCGCGACCGGCGCCCCCGCCTCCGGCGTGTGGGTCACGGCGACGCTGCCGTCCAGCGTTCCACCGCCGTCCTCGCCGCCGAGCTGCGGAGCCGTCTCCGTGGCCCCGTCGGTGCTCCCCGCACCGGTACCGGCGGCAGCGGCACCGCCCGAGCCGCCCGCGCCTTCCGTCGGTGTCGGACTCGGTGAGCCTCCGGCGGTCGGACAGGTGTCCTTCGGCACCCAGGCGAACTTCACCTCGTACGCCATGGACGGCTTCAGCAGCACCGTCCCCTGCTCCTGCGAAGGGTCGGGCAGCCCGGAGGCCGCGTCACCCGCGGTGTGCTGGACGACCGTGATCCTCGCCGGGTCGGCCGCGCCCATCGCCTGGAAGCCCACGCTGCCGCTGCTGCTCACCGAACAGTCCGTGCCCGAGACATTGGCGATCCGGAAGGTCCCGTACACCGTGCCGTCGGCTCCGGCAGCGCCCGTCTCGGCCGAGGCGACCGCGAGTTGGCCCGGGTCGCAGGTCGGCATCGAGGCTGCCGCGGAGGCGGCCGGGTCGGAGACCCCGCCGGCCAGACTGCCGTCGGAGCCCTGGCCACGGCTGTCGAACGGGCTGCTCGTGCTCGTGGGCTGGTTCCGACCGCTGCCCTGCTCGTCGCTGCTGCCGCCGTTGCTCTTCCCGCCGGTTCCCGCACCGCTCTCGGTGCCGTTGCCACCCTGTGCCTGCTCGCCGTGCCCGGCTATCGCGGGATTGGCGGCGTTCGAGCCGTCGGAGTTCGCGACATGGACGAAGGCGGGGATCGCGGTGCCGATGAGCAGGACAGCCGCCGCCATGCCGACGACGGCCTGCCGCCGCCTGGCACGCCGGGCGGGCACCGCTCGATACAGGTGGTCGAGGGTGCCGTCGCGGGGTTCGATGTGCTGGACGGCCCCGTGCAGCATGCGGCGCAGTGCGACCTCGTCCATGCCCGTGCCACCGCCGTCTCCCGCACCGGAACCCATGCCCGTACCGGACCCCGTCCCCATGCCGGAGCACGCGCCCGCGCCGAAGAGGCTGCTCAGTCCCCCGAGCTCAGCCGTCACAGCCGTCCCAGCGGCCCCGGTGGCCTCGTCCGTCCCCCCCACGGACACGAGACCCTGACGCTCACGATCCGCACCATCTGCACGGAGCACATCCGCATCCGCGGCCGAACCGTCCCTGGCCGAACCGTCCCTGTCCGAGCCGTCCGCGGCCGAGTCATTCACGACCGTGCCGTCCGTGTCCGAATCATCGGTGTCCGAGTCGTTCACGGCTGATCCGCTCAGGTCCGAATCGTCCATGGTCGAATCGTCCGTGTCCGCGTTCACGTCCGGGGTGTTCTCCGGCCCGTCGTTCACAATTCCGTTTCCAGTCCGGTCAATCCGGGGCTCGTGCTCGTGGCCGTTGTCGTCCCTGCGATCGCGTCGGCTCATCACTGCGCCTCCATCACAACGCGCAACGCCGCGATCCCACGGGAGCCGTAAGCCTTGACCGAGCCCAGGGATATGCCGAGCGTCTCGGCCACCTGAGCTTCCGTCATGTCCGCGAAGTAACGCAGCACCAGCACCTCCCGCTGGCGCCGTTGCAGCCCACGCATCGCCTTGATCAGCGCGTCCCGCTCCAACTGGTCGTACGCGCCCTCCTCCGCGCTCGCCATGTCCGGCATCGGCTTGGAGAGCAACTTCAGCCCGAGGATGCGGCGACGCAGCGCGGAACGCGACAGGTTGACGACGGTCTGGCGCAGATACGCGAGCGTCTTCTCGGGGTCCCGTACCCGGTTGCGCGCCGAGTGCACGCGGATGAACGCCTCCTGCACCACGTCCTCGCACGAGGCGGTGTCGTCCAGGAGCAGCGCCGCGAGACCGAGCAGCGAACGGTAATGGGCGCGATAGGTCTCGGTGAGGTGGTCGACCGTGGTTCCGGCAGCCACGCTCTCCTCAGCGCCCTCGCGCTGCGACGGCAGCCGCGCCGGACGCGCAGCGGGCATGGGCGCGATCACCGGCATACCGCCGGGTGCGCGGGGCCGTCTGAGCGGACGCACCGAAGCGCCGCGCAGGGGGCCCACCACTGTGATATCGAGAACCTCTGCCACGCCAGTTGGACACGTTTCCCCCCGTCAGGGTTGTACGCGCGCGGCACCGCGTTTGACGCAGTGCGACATGCCCTCATACGTACCTGCTCTTCCCCAAATGCCCCGAATATGCGCCCCGCCGCGCAAGAGGTGACCGCATAGACGCGCGCTTTCCGGCCAACGGTTGCAGTGGGCCGGAAGGTCATCGTCGGACACCTCAACACCCCAGCTCAAGAGGTTCAGACCTTCAACTTGCTCACAGGGCATTCACAGAGAGTACAAAACAGGTTCGATCAGGACCGGGGGAATTCGGCGGCCACCGACTCGGCGATCTGCGCCACGTTCAAGGCCGCGCCCTTACGGAGGTTGTCGCCGCAGACGAACAGTTCCAGACACCGGGGATCGTCCAGCGACCTGCGCACCCGCCCGACCCAGGTCGGATCGGTACCGACGACGTCGGACGGCGTCGGGAAGTCCCCTGCCGCCGGGCTGTCGTAGAGCACGACACCGGGCGCCGTCGCCAGGATCTCGTGGGCCCGGTCGACCGCGATCTCGCTCTCGAACCGCGCGTGCACGGACATCGAGTGCGTCGCGATGACGGGCACGTACACACAGGTCGCCGCCACCCGCAGGCTCGGCAGGTCCAGGATCTTGCGGCACTCCTGGCGGATCGCCAGTTCCTCCGACGACCAGCCGTCCCCGGCCTCGGTCCCGGCCCAGGGCACCACGTTGAGGGCCACCGGCGCGGCGAAGGGACTGCCTTCCGTGTCCCCCACGGCCCGGCGTACGTCTCCGGGCTTCGTCCCCAGCTCCGTACCGGCCACCATCGACAGCTGTTCGCGCAGCGCCGCGACGCCGTCGCGGCCCTCCCCGCTCACGGCCTGGTACGAGGAGACGACCAGTTCCCGGACCCCGAATTCGGCGTGCAGCGCACCGACCGCGACGATCAGCGAGAGCGTCGTGCAGTTCGGGCTCGCGACGATGCCGCGCGGCCTGATCCGTACGGCATGCGGATTGATCTCGGGCACGACCAGCGGAACGTCCGCGTCCAGCCGGAACGCGGCGGAGTCGTCGATGACGACCGTGCCCTTGGCGGCGGCGATCGGCGCCCACTGCGCGGAGACGTCGTCGGGCACCAGGAACAGCGCCACGTCGACGTCGTCGAACACGTCCTCGGTGAGCGCGAGGACCTCGCTCTCCTCACCGCGCACGACCAGCTTGCGGCCGGCCGAACGCGGCGAGGCGATCAGCTTCACCTCGCCCCAGACATCCGCGTGCTGCGAAAGGATCTGGAGCATGACGCCGCCGATCGCCCCGGTCGCTCCGACGACCGCGAGCGAAGGGCGGCGGGCAGTCATCGGCCGGTGCCCCCGTAGACGACGGCCTCGTCGGAGTCGCTGTCGAGGCCGAAGGCGGTGTGCACGGCGCGCACGGCCTCGATGACGTCGTCGGCGCGGGTGACCACCGAGATACGGATCTCGGACGTGGAGATCAGCTCGATGTTCACCCCGGCGTCCGACAGCGCCTCGAAGAAGCCCGCCGTGACACCCGGGTTGGTCTTCATCCCGGCGCCGACCAGGGAGATCTTCGCGATCTGGTCGTCGTAGCGCAGCGACTCGAAGCCGATGGTGCCGCGGTTGCGCTCCAGGGCGTCGATGGCCTTGCGGCCCTCGGCCTTCGGCAGCGTGAACGAGATGTCGGTCAGACCGGTCGACGCGGCGGAGACGTTCTGCACCACCATGTCGATGTTGACCTCGGCATTCGCGATGGCGCGGAAGATCGCGGCGGCCTCGCCCGGCTTGTCGGGCACGCCGACGACGGTGATCTTGGCCTCGGAGACGTCATGGGCGACTCCGGAGATGATCGCGTGCTCCACCTTCTGGTCCCCTTGCGGCTCGTTGCTGACCCAGGTTCCGCGCAGTCCGGAGAAGGACGAGCGGACGTGGATCGGAATGTTGTAGCGGCGTGCGTACTCCACGCACCGGTGCAGCAGCACCTTGGAGCCGGACGCGGCCAGCTCCAGCATGTCCTCGAAGGAGATCCAGTCGATCTTCCGGGCCTTCTTGACGACCCGCGGGTCGGCGGTGAAGACACCGTCCACATCGGTGTAGATCTCACAGACCTCGGCATCCAGCGCGGCGGCCAGTGCGACCGCGGTGGTGTCGGACCCGCCGCGGCCGAGAGTGGTGATGTCCTTCTTGTCCTGGGACACACCCTGGAACCCCGCGACGATCGCGATGTTCCCCTCGTCCAGCGCCGTACGGATACGGCCCGGCGTCACATCGATGATGCGCGCTTTGTTGTGGACCGAGTCGGTGATGACGCCTGCCTGGCTCCCGGTGAACGACTGGGCCTCGTGGCCCAGGTTTTTGATCGCCATCGCCAGCAGGGCCATGGAGATCCGCTCTCCGGCGGTCAGCAGCATGTCGAACTCACGCCCGGCAGGGATCGGGGATACCTGCCCGGCGAGATCGATCAACTCGTCCGTCGTGTCGCCCATCGCAGACACCACGACAACCACCTGGTTGCCGTTCTTCTTGGCATCGACGATTCGCTTGGCGACGCGCTTGATGCCTTCGGCATCGGCTACGGAGGAGCCTCCGTACTTCTGCACGACAAGGCCCACGTGCGCTCCTCGCTCAGTCCATTACTGCGGTCGGCTCAGTTTAACGAGCAGTCCGGAAACGCCCCGCCGATATCACATGGTGAGATGTCCCGCTCAGCACGTGATCATCGGCGTGTCGCTCCGAACTGCTCGTACGGGGCTGCTGCCCGCCGATCGGGTGCGCACTCCCTCATGTGGTCCAGCCCACACATATGGCGAGCCGGGCCCTCGATTCAGGAGCCGCCCCCTCCAGCGTGGACCGGAACCCCACAGTCCGCCCCTCGGAGGCCCCCACCATGCGTATGCCGTCCCCATGTGCTCACCGACTCCCTGCGCTCCTCGCGCCGGTCACCGTCCCCCTGGCCGCTTCTCCCGTCCACGCGGGCGGGTGACCTGCGGTGCGACGGGGGTGAGCGGGGGCCGGGACAACCCCTAGGCTGATCCGCGTGACGGACTGGCGGAACCTCCTTCTCGACGACACCGTTCGCCCCACACCGGAGCTGGTCGCCGAGCTCAGTGCCGGTCTGCGCTCCGCCGACCCGGTCGTCCGGGACGAGCAGGCATACGTGCTGCTGAGCCGCTGGATCCCCGATCTCCCGTCGGCGATACGGGCTTCTCTCGGCTCCGAGATGGCGACCCGTTTCACCGACCCCGAGATTCAGAGCAGGACATTCGCACCTCTGATCCTCACGGCACTGGTACGGCGGGGTGACTACGACCGGAGTTGGGAGACCGCGTTCGCCCGGTGGTATCCGGCCGAGACGGACCTTCGGGGGTACGACGCGAAGCTTGGCTGGCTGCACGCCGTCGCCCACGGGGCCGATCTCCTGGGCGCCCTCGGCCGCTGCCCCCGGACCGACCCCGTACCCCTGCTGGACCTGGCCTGCGCACGGCTGATCGCGCCCACGACCCATCTCTTCGACGCCATGGAGGACGACCGGCTCGGCCTCGCGATCGCCCTGACCCTGACCAGGCCGGAGCTGACCGAACAGCAGTCGGTGGAGTGGCTGAAGCCGATCGTCGCCGACTTCGAGGCCGGAGAGCCCGGCCCCGTTCCCGCGCACGCCTCCAACACCATGCGGACGCTGCGGGTGCTCCACCTGCTCGCCGGCAGAGGGGTCCGGCCGCACCCGTACACCGGCGAACCGCTGGTCCTCGGCCATGCCGCGGCGGTACGCGAGGCCGTGGCGGCGGCACTCGCCGTCCCTTCCCCGTACGCCGGATAGCCGCACAGCCTTGAGGCGATCGCACCCGCGTCGTATGGCCCGGTCCGCACGAGGCGGTCGTACGGGGACCGTGCTGCGCACCGGAGGCCGATGTGGCTTTTTGCGCGGCCGAGGTGGTGGCCGGGGCGTCCGGCGTCCCGGCGCAGGGCGGCGAGCGCCTCAACTCATCGCACTCGGGGCCACGTCCGGATCGATCACGGTGGACGGCGCGGTGCACAGGCCCTTGGACGAACGCACCCCCGGAAGCCCGCGGGCGCCGCTGCCGGACCCGGCAGCCGTGGGCGCCCCCGGCCCGCAGTGCCCGACAGCCGGCGGGCACTACTGCCTACCGGCCTACCGGTCTACTGCACCGGTCGCAGGCCCAGCGGGCCCGCGATCTCCGCGGCCATCACCCGGCCCGCCTCCTCGGCCAGTTCGTCGTCGACCGTCTCCGAGTCGGTGTCCAGGCCGTCCAGTTCCTGGAGGGGCTGGTTGAGGCGGATGTGTGCGATCAGTGACTGGAGGGCGCGCAGGGTGGCGGATGCGGTGGAGCCCCAGTTGGAGAAGTAGGAGAACTGCCACCACCACAGGGCCTCGGTCGTGCGGCCCTCTTCGTAGTGGGCCAGGCCGTGGCGCAGGTCGGTGACCAGGTCGGCCAGGTCGTCGGAGATACGGGCCGGGACCGGGGCCTTGCGGGGCTCGTACGGGTCGAAGACCTCGGAGTACACGTCGATCGGCTCCAGCAGGGCGGCGAACCGCTCGCGCAGGCCGTCGGCGTCCGGCTCCGCGCCGAGGTCCGGCTCGTAGCGCTCGTCCGGGACGATGTCCTCGTACGCACCGAGCCTGCCGCCCGCCAGCAGCAGCTGGGAGATCTGGAGCAGCAGGACGGGGACGGCCTCCTCGGGCTCCTCGACCTTGGACACCTCGGTGACCGCGACGATGAACGTCTTGATCTGGTCGGCGATCTGGACGGCGAAGTCGTCCGGGTCCTGCGTGACGGAGTTCAGCGTGGCGTCAGACATCGAGGGGACCTCCCGTGGGCACGGTCGCGAACGGTGAGTAGAACATAGCGTCGCTGAACGTAAAGCCGTCGTGAGTCGATGCAAGAACATTGGACGTCGCGGTCGTGAATGCGGCGGGCGTCGCGGCCGCGAGTACGCCTGATGTCGCGGTCGTGAATGCGGCGGGCGTCGCGGTCGTGAGTGCGCCTGATGTCGCGGTCGTGAATGCGGCGGGCGTCGCGGTCGTGAGTGCATCAGACATCGAGCAGGCGCCTCCCCTCGAAGGCGCGGCCCAGGGTGACCTCGTCCGCGTACTCCAGGTCGCCGCCCACCGGCAGACCACTGGCGAGTCTGGTGACCCGCAGGCCCATCGGCTTGATCATCCGCGCCAGGTACGTCGCGGTGGCCTCACCCTCCAGGTTGGGGTCGGTCGCGAGGATCAGCTCCGTGATCGAGCCGTCGGCGAGACGGGCCAGCAGCTCACGGATGCGCAGGTCATCGGGGCCGACGCCCTCGATCGGGCTGATCGCGCCGCCGAGCACGTGGTACCTGCCCCGGAACTCACGGGTCCGCTCGATCGCGACGACGTCCTTCGGCTCCTCGACCACGCAGATGACCGTCTGGTCGCGGCGCGCGTCCCGGCAGATGTTGCACTGCTCCTGCTGGGCGACATTGCCGCAGACCGAGCAGAACCGGACCTTGTCCTTGACCTCCAGGAGGGCATGGGCGAGGCGGCGCACATCGGTCGGCTCGGCCTGCAGGATGTGGAAGGCGATCCGCTGCGCGCTCTTGGGACCGACGCCGGGCAGCCTGCCCAACTCGTCGATGAGGTCCTGAACAACGCCTTCGTACAACGGGAACGCCTTCCTTCTCCTGATCCTGGATGAGCTGAACGCCGAGTTCGTGTTCGCGCGGTCAGAAGGGGAGGCCAGGCATGCCGCCCAGGCCCTGGGCCAGCGGGCCCAGCTTCTGCTGCTGGAGCTGCTGCGCGTTCTCGTTCGCCGCCTGGACCGCGGCGACGACGAGGTCCGCGAGCGTCTCGGTGTCCTCCGGGTCGACGGCCTTCGGGTCGATCACCAGAGCGCGGAGCTCTCCGGAGCCGGTCACGGTCGCCTTCACCAGACCGCCACCCGCCTGGCCCTCGACCTCGGTCCTGGCCAACTCCTCCTGGGCCGTGGCGAGGTCCTGCTGCATCTTCTGCGCCTGCTGCAGCAACTGCTGCATATTGGGCTGACCACCACCGGGAATCACGGTCACTCCTGGCAATTCGACGACAAAATGTTTCGGTACGCCGAGCCTACGTGGTCACCGCGCAGTGCGCCCCACCCACTGGCGAGCAACTCTTTCGAGTGAGTTTCAAACAGCGTCGGGTGGACTCCTATACCTGATCACAGGCCCTGTACACCCCGGAATGCCGCGATTCCGACCCCGCAGCCCACCATTCGGCGGTAGGAAGGGCATACGCATCAGGACACCTAGGCACACCGCCCGTCACGCAAGGTTACGTACCCGGGACAGTCGGCCACGCCGGAGAGCAGTGATCAGCCCACCACCGAACACACACCACCACACATCAGGCGTCGCTACGCAGAATGCAGAGGAGTACCCGGTGAGTCAGCCGGAGATGCAGCCCGAAGGGGCGCCCCGCAACGAGCCCGGCTCGGCCGGCTCGGCCGGTCCCTCCGGTTCTGGCTCCGGCGCACGCGGCCGGGGTGCGCGGGGCGGGGATCTGACCGCTAAACCGTTCCCGCTCGGCAACTGGGGGGAACCGGCCGAACGCCTCGACGAGCTGTACCGCTGGGTCGAGGCCGATGCGCTGCGCACCGCCGACTGGTATCTGGGCGACCGGATCCGGAAGCGGCGCGGGGCCAGGATGCTGCGGATCGGCACGGCGGCCGGGGCGGTCGCGGGTGCCGCGCTGCCGTTACTCGATCTCACCGGGGCGCTGAGCGGGGCGGCGGGCTGGGGCTATCTGTCGCTGCTGCTGGGCGCCGCGTGCATGGCGAGCGACCGGTATTTCGGCCTGACCTCGGGCTGGATAAGGAACCTCGCGACCGCCCAGGCCGTGCAGCGACGCCTTCAGGTGCTGCAGTTCGACTGGGCGTCGGAGTGCGTACGGGAGGTGCTCGGCCCGACCGAGGGGACGGCCAGCGAGGCGGCCGAGCGCTGTCTGGGGGTGCTGCGGCGGTTCTCGGAGGACATCACGGAACTCGTACGGACCGAGACCGCGGACTGGATGGTGGAGTTCCGGGCCGGGCCCGCGCCGATGGGGATGCAGGCGCTGTCTTCGGGCAGCGGGAACGGGGGGCGTACGGACCAGGGGGTGCTGCCGGGACGGTTCCCGATGCAGACGATGACCCGGCCGAACATGCCGAGGCAACGGCCTCCGGAGTCACCGCGGTGATCCCACCGCGGTGACTGAGGAGGTGTGCGGCCCGTCCCGGCGCCACGGCCCGCCGCCTCCGGCCGTCATCGTCCGGCCGTCATCTTCTGGCCGTCGTCGTCCGGCCGTCATCGTCCGGCCGTCATCTTCTGGCCGTCGTCGTCCGGCCGCTGTGCACCTTCCGGCCGCTGTGCGTCTCAGCTGAAGATGATCATTGAGCCCTGGGCGAGGCTGCGAGTGGCCGCCGCGTGCAGGCCCAGCCAGACGTGCCGCTCACGCGCGAACGGACTGTCGTCGTACAGAATCGGGCCCGCCGGCTCCTCCAGGGAGGTCGGCGCGATGGGCGGCAGCGGGGCGGCCGGCGGATTCGCCGGGTCGATGCCGATGGACGGGGCGACGAACTCCAGCTCCCGCAGCAGCCCGTGCGCGGAACCGAGCGGGCCGCCGCCCGCGAGCAGGTCGTCGTCGGAGAGCGGAACGGCGAAGTCCAGCGGGACGTACGCCCCCGCGTGGTCGTAGTGCCAGACCAGGTGGGACTGTTGGGCCGTCACCTCGAACATCTCCAGCAACTGCTGGTAGTCCCCGCCCAGTTCGTCGACGGGTGTCACGGCGAGGCCGCTGAGCTGGAGCAGATAGGCGCGGCGCAGGAAGTGCAGCGCGTCGTAGTCGAACCCCGCGACCGGGGCGACGTCTCCGGTCAGGCCCGGCATGTAGGCGTACACGGGAACGGGCGGCAGTCCTGCCTCGCTCAACGCCCTGTCGTAGACGGCGATCTCTTCGGCGAACGGGTTGTCGGGGCTGTGGCACAGCACATCGACGAGGGGGACCAGCCACAGGTCACAGGCCACGAAGTCTCGCTCTCCCACGGGTGCGCATCGGAATCTTCAGACGGTCGGGCCAGCGTAATGCGGCGGGCCCGTCGCGCACAGTGGCCGATGCTCACGGGTAGGGGGCGGTGGAGGCCTGGTGCCCCCGCGCCCCCGGTTCGCGCGCCCGGGGCACGTCCGCGCCGCCGACACCGCCGGCGCGGTCAGCCGGCCGGACGCCGCGGCTCCGGCCCTTTGGCGACCGAGGCCTGTTCCGTCGGCCCCGTCGGCCCTGCCGGTCCCGTCGGCCCTGCCGGTCCCGTCGGCCCGGTCGAGGACCGCCCGGCCGAAGTCTCTGCCGCCGAAGGCTCCGCCGTCGGGGGCTCCCCCACTAATGGCTGTCCTGCCGGCTGCGGGTCATGGTCCGGCTGTCCGGGATTTCCGGCCGCGAGCCGGTCCGCCCAGCTCAACGCGTGTGCGTTGAAGTCGTCGATCACCGCGCGCACCGCGTCGTGGTCGCCGAGCGTGAGTGCCGCGACGAGTTCCGGATGGCCGTGCCAGAGCCAGTCCCGGGCTCCCGCGTCATGGCGCAGATACGGCACCGCGAACACCCATGCCTGGACGCGCAGCCGGTGCAGGAAGTCGTTGATGTACGAGTTGCTCATGAGCGCGCCCAGCTCTCGCCAGAAGCGCAGGTCGTAGCCGATGAGGATGTCGAGATCGCCGCCGCGCGCCGCCCGTGCGGCCTCCTGGGCCCTGCGGCGTACGGGGACCAGACCCTCCCGGTACGTCACCACCTGCGCGGCCGACGGCGTCGGCTCCCGGAAGAGGGCGCGGATGACTCCGTCGATGACCAGCGCCCGTGCCTCGACCATCGACCGGTAGTCGTCGACGGTGAACTCACGCACCCGGAAACCGCGGTGCTGATCCGATTCGAGCAGACCCTGCGCGGAGAGATCGAAGAGCGCCTCGCGCACCGGTGTCGCGGAGACGCCGTACTGCTCGGCGATCTGCTTGACGGTGAACTCCCGTCCCGGCTGCAGACGCCCGGCAAGTACCTCGTCACGCAGCGCGTCCGTGATCTGCTGCCGCAGCGTACTGCGGGTCACAGCTCCGCTCGCGCACATGGCGCCCCTCCCCTTTTTCGCTTTCGGTCACCTTAAGGCAGGGCCGCCCTGCCCGGATCCGGGCAGGGGAAGGGGGAGGGGCGTCGCACCGCCGGGCCGCGCGGGCCCTGCCGCTACACGGTGTACTCGTCCGCGACGGACAGCGCCACGTCGAGAGCCGCGAGGCCCTCCTTGGCCTCGGCCTCGGTGACGTTGCAGGCCGGAACGGCGTGGGTGCGGTTCATGTTGATGAAGGGCCACAGGCCGTTCTTCTTCGCCGCCGCGCCGAAGGCCGCCATCGCCGCGTTGGCCTCGCCCGACGCGTTGTACGGGACCAGCGGCTCGCGGGTCTCCTTGTTGCGGACCAGGTCCAGCGCCCAGAACGCGCCGAGGCCGCGGACCTCGCCGACCGACGGGTGGCGGTCGGCGAGGTCGCGCAGACCGGGCCCGAGCACCGTCTCGCCGATGCGGGCGGCGTTCTCGATGACCTTCTCGTCCTCCATCACCTGGATGGTGGCGACGGCGGCCGCGCAGGCCAGCGGGTGACCGGAGTAGGTCAGTCCGCCCGGGTAGGCGCGGGTCTCGAAGGTGGCGGCGATCTCGGCGGAGATGGCGACACCGCCGAGCGGCACGTAACCGGAGTTGACACCCTTGGCGAAGGTCATCAGGTCCGGCACCACGTCGAAGTGGTCGGCGGCGAACCACCTGCCGGTGCGCCCGAAGCCGGCCATCACCTCGTCCAGGATGAAGACGATGCCGTACCGGTCGCAGATCTCGCGGACGCCCGCGAGGTAGCCGGGCGGCGGCGTCATGATGCCCGCCGTGCCGGGGATCGTCTCCAGGATGATCGCGGCGATGGTGGCGGCGCCCTCGAACGCGAGGGTGTCCTCCAGGTGCTGGAGCGCGCGGGCGCACTCCTCGGCCTCCGTCGCGGAGTGGAACGGCGAGCGGTAGAGGAACGGGGCCCAGAAGCGGACGACACCCGCCGAGCCGTTGTCGGACGGCCAGCGGCGCGGGTCACCGGTGAGGTTGATCGCGGTGGAGGTGGCGCCGTGGTACGAGCGGTAGGCGGAGAGCACCTTCGTACGGCCCGTGTGCAGCCGGGCCATCCGGACGGCGTTCTCGACCGCCTCGGCGCCGCCGTTGGTGAAGAAGATCTTGTCCAGGTCGCCCGGGGTGCGCTCGGCGATGAGGCGTGCGGCCTCGGAGCGCGCCTCGATCGCGAACGCGGGGGCGAAGGTGGCGAGCTTGCCCGCCTGCTCCTGGATCGCGGCGACGACGGTGGGGTGCTGGTAGCCGATGTTGGTGTAGACGAGGCCGCTGGTGAAGTCCAGGTAGCGGTTGCCGTCGTAGTCCCAGAAGTACGCCCCCTCGGCGCCGGCGACGGCGAGCGGGTCGATCAGGCCCTGGGCGGACCAGGAGTGGAACACGTGCGCGCGATCGGCGGCCTTCACGGCCGCGCCGGCAGCGGGGTCGACATGCGGGGCATGAGGGGCATGAGGGGTCATGCGGCGAGCGTAGGCCGCGTCGGGAGCGGCCCGACATGGCCACCTTGTATGGCGTGAGGCCCTCAGGTGGGCAGGGTGTCGGGTCGGCGCGACATCACATTATTGACGGCAGGTTGTCGTCATGACAGCACGCTGACATCCCTGGGCGCGGGAGTGCCGGTCGCCGCGATCTGCGGTGCGACGGCGGGGCTGGCCCGCGAGGGTCTGCTCGACGACCGCACGCACACGAGCGCGGTCTCGTTCTACCTCGCGGCCACGGGACACGGGGGCGGTGAGCGGTACGTCGACGCGGACGCGGTGACGGACGGCGACCTCATCACGGCCGGCCCGACCGAACCGGTCGCGTTCGCCCGTGAGGTCTTCGCCCGGCTCGGGGTGTACGAAGGCGCGAAGCTGGACGCCTGGTACCGGCTCTTCCACGACTCGGACGCGCGTGCCTACGAGGTGTTGCAGGGATGAGCCATGAGCAGCGCGAGAGCGGGACGCGCTCAGCCGCACCGCCCTCGGGGTCTTCCGGCTGAACGGTCGATTCCTCGCGGTCTCGGAGACGTTGGCCCGGCCGGCGGGGCTGACCGCGGCATGGTGGCAGGTCCTCGGAGCGGTGCTGGCGGAGCCGTTGTCCGTGTCCGGGATCGCCCGCGCCATGGGGATCACGCGGCAGAGCGTGCAGCGGATCGCGGATCTGCTGGTCGGGAGAGGGCTCGCCGAGTACGTACCGAATCCGGCCCACCGGCGCGCGAAGCTCCTGAGCCCCACGGAGGAGGGCCGGGCAGCGGTGTCCCGGATCGATCCCGGCCACGCGGAGTTCGCCGCGCGGCTGGCAGCGGAACTCGGGGAGGCCGAGTCGGCGGAGACGGCCCGGGTTCTGGAGCGGTTGTCGGCGGCCGTGGAGGCGGTGACCGGGAACGAAGGCGGGGACGAGCGGCCCGGGTGAGCAGCGGGCCCGCGCGGTGGGGCGCGGCGCGCGGTGAGAACCGGGACCGCCGGGCGGCCGCCCCTCTCCTCGGTCGCCGAACGGACCGAAAGGGGGCGCGAGCGGGCGCTTCCGGCCCGTCCTGCGGGCCGCGGACGGAGCCGGAGAGGAGCCGCCGGGCACCCCCGGACGTCCCTGACAATCCGGTCCCGCCGGGGCGCGACGCACGCCGCTATTCTCGACGCGTTCCGGCGTATCGCCGCACGGGGGAGGACGCACGCCATGGAGAAGCTCGGTTCCACCGATCCGCAACGCATAGGCTCCTACCGTCTGCTGGGCCGACTCGGCGTGGGCGGCATGGGTCAGGTCTATCTGGCCCGGTCCGACCGCGGCCGGACCGTCGCGATCAAGCTGGTACGCGGCGATCTCGCCGAGCAGCAGGAGTTCCGCGACCGCTTCCGCCAGGAGGTGCGGGCCGCCCGCCAGGTCGGTTCCGCCTGGACCGCCCCCGTGCTGGACGCCGACACCGAGGCGGCCGTGCCCTGGGTGGCGACCGGATACGTCGCCGGACCCTCCCTCCAGGCCACCGTCACCGGCCGCGCGGGCGCCCTCGTGGGGAAGGCCTCCGGGGAGTACGGTCCCCTGCCCGAGCGCTCGGTCCACATCCTGGGAGCCGGTCTCGCCCACGCCCTCCGGGCGATCCACGCCGCCGGGCTCATCCATCGCGATCTCAAGCCCTCCAACATCCTGCTGACCATCGACGGACCGCGCGTCATCGACTTCGGTATAGCCCGCGCATTCGACACCGTCACCGAGGGCGGACTCACCCGCACCGGGGCCCTGTTGGGTTCACCCGGCTTCATGGCCCCCGAGCAGGTACGGGGCGAGCGCGTGACCCCGGCGTGCGATGTGTTCTGTCTGGGCTCGGTCCTGGCGTACGCGTCGACCGGCCGCCAGCCGTTCGGTGCGTCCGACAGCAACGTGCACGCGCAGATGTTCCGGATCGCGCAGGAGGACCCGGACCTGGCCGGCGTCCCGGTGGACCTCGTCGAACTGGTCCGGGACTGCCTGCACAAGGACCCGGCCGCCCGTCCGACGACGGACGCCATCCTGGAACGCCTGGCCGACGGCGATACGGCGGAGCCCTGGCTCCCGGGCGCGCTCATAGCCCAACTGGGGCGCCACGCCGTGGAACTGCTGGACTCCGAGGACCCGGAGGAGACGGCCGCACCGGCCCCCGTCCCGGACAAGGCGTCCGCGGCGCCCGCACCGTCCACAGACCGCCCCGCCCCCGGGCCGCCGCCCGGCGCCGACCGCACACCCCCCACGACGGTCGGCACGCCCTCACACACCCCACCCCTCGGCCCGCCGCCCTCTCCTTCGTACGGCTGTCCACAGCAACCGCCCGCCCAGCAGAGCCATGCCGGTCACGGATACCCGCAGCAACATCCCCAGCCCCCCGGGCCGCCGCACCAGCCGGGCTTCGGCACCACGCCCCCGTACGGCCCCCTCTACCCCGGCGCGGCCCCGCAGCCCGGCCCCGAACCCGCCCGGCGCGAACAGGCGGCGACGATCGCCCTCATCGTGATCGCAGTGGTCGTCGCCATCGGCGCGGGCGGGTCCGTGTACGCGGTCATGAGCGAAAAGGGCCCGACGCCCAAGCCGTCCCCCACCGCGTCCTCGTCCCCTTCCTCCTCGGACTCCCCGGACGCGGACCACTCCCCCTCCGACGAGAAGAGGAACAGCGACGGCCCCATCCCGGCCGGCTACCTCGGCACCTGGTCGGGCTCCATCGACAACCCCTCGGGCCACTCCACCCGGCAACTCGTCGTCCAGCAGGGCAAGGTGGGCCAGGCGGTCCTCACCCTCACCGCGGACGGCCCGCTCGACAACGGCGGCTCCTACCACTGCGTCTTCAAGGCGGACCTGACCGCGGAACCGTCCCCGAGCGGCCCCGTCGAAGTCGGCCCCTCCACGGTCACCATCGGCGAACCCATGTCGTCCTGCACCGCAGGAAAGGCCACCACGCTGACCCTGCTCCCGAACGGCACCCTGAGCCGGGAGATACCGGAGACCGGCGAAAGGCTCACGTACACCAAAGCCGACTGATCAGCCCAGCAGTGCCCACGCCGCGTTCGGCAACAACAGGGCGTGGACGAACCTGCCGGGCGCCGTCGGCGGAAAGTGCCACACCAACGGCCACGTACGGCCGGCCAGAGCGGGAATCGGCACACAACCGATGCCGCCCGCCGCCGCGTTCAGCGTGATCACCCCTTCGGGCCAGGACTTGCCCACCGTGCTCCCCGCCGGAACCAGGAAGGCGGAGGCTACCCCCCGCTTCCCGACGCACGAGTGGAGGAACTCGTCGAAGCACGGCTGGCTCGCAAGGCGCTCTTCGACCGGGATCCCAAGGCGCTCATCGAGTTGGTCCTGGAAGAGTCCGTGCCCACCCGGGTATTCGGCGACAGAGACATCATGCGGGAGCAGATGCGGTACCTCGTCGAGTGCGCCCGGAGTCCTCGTACAGCGCAGCCAACGGCGGTGACTGCATCGAGGTAGCCACCTGCCCCCACGCCGTCCACGTCCGGGACTCCAAGGCGCCCGAAGGCCCCACCTTCGCGGTCGCCCCCGACACCTGGTCGACGTCCCTCACCTGGGCGGACTGACGTATCGCGGGGCCGGGAGCACACCGGCCCCACATATGTGTACGAGATGTGGACGCCATGCCATACCCTGCGGTGGCGGGCCGCACCCCGCTCTCATCTCCGGGTGCCACGCGGCCCTTTCACCGTGGGGGTAGACATCCTTTTGCGTACGCGCAGAATCTCGGCCGCGACCTCGCTCGCGGTCCTCTTCAGCTCAGTGGTCCTGGTCGGCGGTGCGGCGAATCCGGCCGCTGCCGACTCCAGCAAGATCCTTCCCGCCGCATCGGTCGGTGACATCGTCGCGGACGGTGTGCACCAGCGGGTCTTCATCAGTGATCCGACCGGCGGCAAGGTCCTCGTCACCGACTACAGCGGCGCGGTCGTCTCGACGATCTCGTCTCTGCCGGGCGTGACCGGTCTCGAACTCTCCGCCGATTCCGGCACGCTCTACGCAGCTGTGCCGGGCCTCGACGCCATCGTGACGATCGACACCGCGGCTCTCAAGGAGTCCGCGCGGTACTCGACCGGCAACGGCACCGACCCGAAGTTCCCGGCGCTGGCGGGCGGGAAGCTCTGGTTCGGGTACGGCGGGGGCGGCTCGGGCCACATCGGTTCGCTCGACCTGTCCGGCGCCGAGCCGGTCGTCACCCTGGACCACGAGACGAACGGCACTTGGTACGCGGCCCCGACCCTGGCATCGACGCCCGGTGCGCCGGACACACTGGCCGCCGGTATCGAGACCCAGAGCCCGACGTATCTGGCCGTGTACGACGTGTCCTCGGGTACGGCCACACGCACCGCGTTCCGGTCCACGGACGGGGGCAATCTGCGCGACCTCGCGCTGACTCCGGACGGCAAGCAGGTCGTGGTGGCCAGCGCCGCTCCGTACCTTCACCAGGCGTACAGCGCAACGGACCTCACGCCTGGGATCGCGTATCCGTCCACCTCGTACCCCAACGCGGTCGACATCGCTCCGAACGGCATGGTCGCCGCCGGATCGTTCGCCTGGTACGACCCGGACGTCTACGTCTACAAGCCGGGTGTCACCAGCAAGCCGATCCGGACGTACGAGTTCCCCAACACCGGGAACAGCAGCGGTTCGGACACCCTGGAGGACGCGGGCCTGGCCTGGGCGCCGGACACCAGCCGCCTGTTCGCCATCACCGCGAACAGCAACGGCGTCCGCTCGCTGCGGGTGCTCACCGACGCCGTCAAGTCCGCGACCACCGTCACGGTCAGCGCCCCGGCGAAGTCGGCGCTCGGCAAGAAGCTCACCGTCACCGGCCGGGTGAAGTCCGACGGTGCGTTCCCGGCCGGCGCCGAGGCCACGGTGACGCGCACCGACATCGAGTCGCCCAAGGGCAAGGCACTCCCTTCGGTGGCACTGAAGCCGGACGGCGGCTTCTCCTTCGCCGACACCCCGACCGCGGGCGGCCAGGTCACGTACAAGGTCTCGTACGCGGGCGACGCCACCCACTCCGCGGCGTCCGGCTCAGGCAAGGTCGCCGTCCCCCGGACGGTGCCCTCGCTCACCCTGAACCGCAACAAGGCGCTGTACTCCTACGGCGCGAAGGTGTCGTTCACCGCGCACCTCGGCAAGACGTACAAGAACCGCGCCGTCGAGCTGTGGGTGGACCCGTTCGGTGCGGACAAGCCGAAGAAGCTGGTGAAGACCGGCAAGGTCAACTCCAAGGGCGATCTGTCCACCACGGTCGCCATGACCCGGGACACCACCGTCACCGCCGTCTTCAGGGGCGACGGCCGGTACGCGTCCAAGACCGTCACGTCGACCGCGTACGCCAAGGTGAAGGTCTCGACTTCCGTCTCCAAGCAGTACAAGACGGCCAAGATCGGCTCCACGTCCTACGCGTACTTCCACAAGAAGACCAACCCGGTCTTCACCACGACGATGACCTACTACAAGAACCGCTCGCACAAGCTGTCCCTGCAGCTCTACTACCAGGGCAGGTGGTACGACGCGGGCTCGCAGTACTTCAAGCTCGGCACCGACGGCAAGTCCGTCGTGACGCTCACCGGCACCCATGACACGGGGTACCGGATGCGGGTCCGCGCCTCGTACGTGAACGGCACCTCGGGCGACACCGTGAACTCCACCACCCACGGCGCCTGGAAGTACTTCATCTTCACGAAGTAGCCGGACGGGCGGGCCCACGAGCGGGCGGTAAGGGTGCGGGGCCGGGCAGGTCGTCCGGCCCCGCACCCATGTCCGCGCTCCCCCGCGTTCCTCCGCCCTCCCCTGCGCTCCCGCCACGGCACCCCGTCGGTCAGGGGCGGCGGTTGTGGGTGCCGGGGGGTGGCCGAAGACGTGGCGGAAGACGTCGATGAGGCGCTGGTGGAGGACCGGCCGCAGCGGTGGGCGACCGTGGTCGCCGGCATGTCCTCGGCCGGCATGCGCAGCGCGTGGTAGAGGCGCAGCTGGGTGCGCCACTGGGGAAAGGTCATGCCCAGCTCGCGGCGGAAGAGGCGGCTGAGGGTGCGCTCGCCGGCCCTTGCCCCGGTTGCCAGTGCCGCCAGGGTGCGGGGGTCCGCGGGGTCGTGGTGCAGGAGTTCGCAGACGGCCGCGAGGCGGGGGTCGCTGCGGGGCGTCGACGTCCGCGCCGCCACGGCGGCGGACACCGAGGCGAGCGGGGCCCCGGCCGGGACGACTGGGCGTCCTTCCTGAAGCTGACGGGGGCCATCGTGTGCCGATCGATCGTCTTCGTCGGCCTGAGCGCCTTCATCTCGCTGTACGTGCGGCTGCGCACCGGCGGAGGAGAAGTCGCCGGTACGGCCGCGCTGTTCGTCCTCTACCTCGGGGGTGCCGTGGGCACCGTGACGGGGGGGGGAAGCTCGCCGCCCGCCACGGCCGCATCCCCGTCGTCCAGTGGTCCTACGCGCTGAGCGTCCTCGCCGTGGCCGGTGTGGTCTTCGTCCCCGGCCCGCTGTTCTACGGGTTCGTCGCCCTCACCTCGGCCGGTCTGTACGTGCCCTTCTCCCTGCATGTCACGCTCGGCCAGGACTACCTGCCCCGGCGTGTGGGCACCGCGAGCGGCATCACCCTGGGCCTGGCCGTCAGCATCGGCGGCATCGCGGGGCCGCTCATCGGCGCCGTCGCCGACGCCACGTCCTTGCAGACCGCACTCGCGCCGCTGATCGCGCTGCCCACCTTCGGCTGGATTCTCCGGCGCACCCTGGGGGAGCCCGGGGCACCCGGGCCCCGTCCCGTGCCCGGCCGTCCTACACCAGCGGCCGGGCCGACATCAGCAGATGCTGGTGCGCCGGCTGCGACGCCTGCGCCACGGCGTCCTCCTTGGACGCCCACCCGGTGACCATCGCACGCTGGCCGGGGCCCAGCAGCTCGAACCGGATCACGGGCGCGTGGAACGAGGCCAGTGCGTCCATCAGATACGAGGGGTTGAAGGCGACCGTCAGCTCATCGGTGCCGTCGAGAACGGCCGGAAGACGCTGGGAGGCGACATCGTCCTCGTAACCCGCCTGCAGCAGCACCGAGCCGCCGGAGAAGGTCAGTTGGAGCGGACTGCCACCCTCCGCGACCACCGCGACGCGCTTGACGGCCTCGACCAGGGGGGCCCGGTCCGTCAGCGCGGAGACGGGGTCCTTCATCGCGAACAGCTTGTCGTGGCGCGGCAGTCGGCCGTCCAGCAGACGCACCGTGGTCCGCATCCCGGCCAGTTCGAAACCGACCGAACCGGCGTCCAGCGCGAGCCGGACCATTCCGGACCCGCCGAAGGAGCGGGCGATCTCCGTCAGCCTGCGGGCGGAGACCACGACATCGACCGAGACCCCGTCCTTGCCGGGCTTCCACGGGAGCGTGCGTACCGCGAAGCGGTAGCGGTCGGTGGCGGCGAGCGTCATCGTGTCGCCGTCGAGGGCCAGCCGGATACCGGTCAGGGTCGGCAGCGTGTCGTCCCGGCCCGCCGCCACCGCCACATGGACGACGGCCGCGGCGAACTCCTCCGCGTCCACCGCGCCGAGCACCTCCGGCAGGGACGGCAGCGACGGATAGTCGTCCAACGGCAGTACCGAGAGCCCGAATCGGGCACTGTCACCGGCCAGCGAGAAACGTGAGCCCTCGACCGCGCATTCCACCGCGCCCTCGGGCAGCACCCGGCAGACATCGAGCAGCCGCCGGCCCATCACCAGCACCTTCCCGGCCCGTACGGTCTCCGCCTCCACCTCGATGCACGCGGAAGCCTCGTAGTCGAGACCCGAGATGCGCAGCCGGCCGTCGGCCGCCTCCACCAGCAGCCCGCCCAGCACGGGTACGGGAGAGCGCGTGGGCAGCACGCGGGCCGCCCAGGCCACGGCATCGGTCAGTGCGCTGCGCTCGATGCGGAACTCCATGGGGGCGGCCTCTCCCGGTCGTCTCTGATCGTGATCCTGATCGTGAGCCGACCCTAGGGGCCACCACTGACAACGGGAGCAGGAGCGACAACGGGAGGAAGGAGAAGGGGAGAAGGAAGGACCGGCCGCGGCCGACGACAGCGGCCACCCCCGTGAGCCGCTGCCGTCGTCCCCGTGTGCCCCTCCCCCGAAGGGCCCCGCGACCGTGTTCGGACTCTAGGACTTCGGGTACACGACAGAAAGATTCAGTTCGCACTGTGTGAGCCGCCGGAGGTATCAGTCCGCACGGCCAGACCCGGTACGCTGCACTCCGGTTTTTTCGGGAGCGCGGAAGCGTGGAGGCACGAAGGCGCAACGGCGCGGGGAGCGGAGGGCGCGTGTACGCGCGGGAACGGGCCGACGACGTACTGCGGATGCACCGGCTGGCCCGTTCCGGCGGATCGCGGGAGCTGCTGCGCTGGGTGTCCGGCCGGGCGGAGGGCTGGGCCGGACTGCTCGACGGGGACGGCACCGTCCTGCACGGCGTGGTCCGGGGCCCGGACAGCACGGTCACCGATGCCGCCGAGGCCGCCGCGCTGGCCACCGAGGGCGCCAGGGAACTGGCAGCGCTCGGCGCGCGCTCCTTCTCGTTCGACCGGGGTTCACGCACCGTGCTGCTGTTCCCCCTGGACGGCCCGCCCGACGCCTCTCCCCCGGTCCTGGCCGTCGTCGCCCCGCGCCCGCTGCCGGACGGCCTCGTCGGGCTTCTCTCCGATGTCGCGATGCCGCTCGCCACGTGCTGGGCCGCGGAGTCCGTGGAACGCAAGCGCCGACGCGTCGACCTGGCGGAGTCGCGCAACCGGGAGGCGGTGCTGCATCTGCTCATGACCGGCCAGTTGTCCATCGCGCATCAGGTGGCGGGCGCGCTGAGGCCCGCGTTGCCCGACCCCGTACAGGTGTGTGTCGTGGAGTGCCCGACAGGCCGCCGGGACGAGGTGGCGCGGAACTGCGCGGAGCTCTCCGGCGGCCGGTCCTGGATCGTGCGCTGTCCGGTGTACGCGCGTCATCTGATCCTTGTCGTGCCCGCCGGTCCGGACGCCGCCGCCGAACGGCAACTCGGCCGCCGGGTAGCCGACGCGGTGGACGAGTGCGTCGTGGGGGCGAGCGAGGACGTACCGCTGTCCGACACCGCGACCGGATACCGCCAGGCCTTCCATGCCCTGGCCGTGGCCCGCCGGCTGCCCGCACGGCACGCCCGCTTCGGCTCGGCGCCGGAGGCCGCCCTGGTCGTCGGCGCGGCCGGCGCACGGTGGGCGGACGCGCTGCTGAACCCGCTGCTCACACACGTACCGCGGCGCAGCCATGACCCGGGCAGCCAGGAACTCTCGGCGACGCTGGCCTCCTGGCTCGCGTTCGCCACGCACGCGACGCAGCACCTGAAGATCCATCGGAACACGCTGACGGCACGGCTCCGGCTGATCGGCGAGCTGATCGGCCTCGACCTGGGCCGGGTCGCCGACCAGGCCGCCCTCGATCTGGCCCTGCGCGTGCGCGCCACACCCTCCGTGCTGCGGGCGGTCCCCCCTGACGAGGCGGCGCCCCGGCCGCCCCACCGGCTCGACGACATCCTGCGCGAGCCGGCCGTCCAGGAGTGGGCGGCCCAGCAACTGCGCCCGCTCACCGCGTCCGGCGCCGCCCCGAGCACCGCCGATCCGCGGACGACGCTGCGCACCTGGCTGGACTGCGAGGCCCGGCTCGGGCCCACGGCCGCCGCGTTGGGCCTTTCGGTGCCGGGGGTCCGCAAGCGCCTCACGCGTCTCGAATCCACTCTTCAGCGCTCGCTGCTGCAGGCACCGAGCGCGCGGTACGACCTGTGGCTGGCCTTCCGGGCGCTGGACGTCGCGGGAGCCGACGGCGCCGTCCGGTGAACCGAAACGGGGGCGCGTCCGGCCGAAGCGGCCGGGCACGCCCCCGTCGGGTGGGGGGTACGGGGGTCAGCAGCTCAGATTGGAACCGGGGGTGGTGCCGAGGATCTGGACGAATGCCTGGTAACGGTCGATGCGGCTCTGGACCTGGGCGGGGTTGCCGCCGTTGCACTCCAGGGAACCGTTGATGGAGCGGATGGTCTCGCCGAATCCGGCGCCGTTCACCATGGCGTTGTGGGCGGTCATGGTGCCGGGTCCGTTCTGGGTGTTCCAGTACCAGAGGCCGGTCTTCCAGGCGACCGAGGCGTTCTGCTCGACCAGGTACGGGTTGCCCAGCAGGTCGATGCCGAGCGCGTCACCGGCGGCCTTGTAGTTGAAGTTCCAGCTGAGCTGGATCGGGCCGCGGCCGTAGTAGGCGGCCTGGCCGGCCGGGCAACCGTAGGGCTGGCTGCTGTCGCAGTAGTGGGGGTAGTTGGCCGTGTTCTGCTCGACCACGTACACCAGACCGCCCGTCTCGTGGCTGACGTTGGCGAGGAACGCCGCCGCCTCCTGACGCTTGACGGTGTCGCTGCCGGTGTTCGCGAAGCCCGGGTAGGCGCTCAGCGCCGCGGTCAGTCCGCCGTACGTGTAGAACGGATTCCGGTTCGGGAACATCTGGTTGAACTGCGCCTCGCTGACGACGAAGCCGGACGGGTTGCCCGGGTCCGTACCGCCACCGCCACAACTGCCTTGGTCCGCCCAGACGTCGGAGCTGCCGGGGGTCTCGTTCTGGGTCCACCACTTGGCGGTCCAGTTGTGCCCGTTGTAGGAGGCCGTTCCGCCGCCGGTGTAGACGGACGAGGAGTTCCAGGGTGCCGCGCAGTCGGCAGCCGCTGCGGTGGTGGCGGGAAGGACGACAAGCATCGCGACGACCGCGCCCAGCGCGGCGAGCAGGCCCATGATGCGTCTGATCACGTGATCACTCCTTCGGCGCGGCGCACCGGCTGGACGGTGTGCCGCCATGGGGGGGTTGACGGTCACTCAAGCGCCGCTGGTCTGAACCTGTCAAGGTCTAGACCAAGACAGGGAAAATTCCCCGAAGGAGTGCCCGGGAGCGGGGCCGCGACACCCTCGCACCGCCGGACCCGCCCCCAACAGGAGTGATTCCGGAAGGGATTAATCCGGATCATGGTCCGGAACATGGGGCGGCCCGAAGGTAAAACCTTCGGGCCCGTCCAGCATGCGGAACAACGGACCGGCCGGCCGGTCAGCCACCACCGTTGCCCGCGGGCGCGTCCAGCGCGTCGAGCCAGCCGACGAGACGGGCTCCCTCACGCGTCATGATCTCCGGATCGCGCAGCGCACTGGAGAGCAGCGACATGCCCTGATAGGCGCCGACGAGCGCCAGCGAGAGACCCTCGGGGTCGGCCGCCCCCATCTCGCGGAACTGCCGCTCCGCCCAGTCCAGCAGCTGCCGTACGACGCGGCCCGCCGCGAGATCGAGGCCACCCTCGGCGCGCTTGTCGAGTTCCATGGCGAGGGTGCCGGTGGGGCAGCCGTAACGGGCCGCGACCTCACGCCGGCCCACCCACGCGTCCACCAGACCCTTGAGACGCTCGCGCGGGTCGGCGAGCCGGTCGAGGGTGCCGGTCAGTTCCTCCAGGTGCCTGGTGTGTTCGGAGAGGGCGGCCTCGACCAGTTCCCCCTTGGTCTTGAAGTAGTAGTACACGTTGCCCGCCGGGACATCGGCGGCCCGGGCGATGTCGGCGATGGTCGTGCGCTCCACGCCCTGCTCGTGCAGAACCCGCGCGGCGGCGGCCGTCAGCCGCTGCCGCTTGCCGGCGGCCTTGGCCTGAGGGCGCCGGGAATCCATTGAGTCAGTCACCCGACTGACTATAGACAGCACCCGACCCGGCCGTGCTAGCGTCCAGCCATCGAAGTGAGTCAGTCAACTTACTCACTCGCTTCACCGACTCATTCCACCGACTCATTTCCAACGAAGGAGACCGGCATGATCGTGGTGACAGGTGCGACGGGGAACGTCGGACGGGAGCTGGTGCGGATCCTCACCGATGCCCGGGTGCCGGTGACCGCCGTGGCCCGGCACATCACCGGCGCCGACGTACCGCCGGGGGTCCGGGCGGTGGCCGCCGACCTGGCCGAACCGGCCGGTCTGCAGGGCGCGTTCGACGGGGCCGAGACGCTGTTCCTGCTGGTGGCGGGCGACGATCCGCACGGCATCCTGGACGTGGCGAGGACCGCCGGGGTGCGCAAGGTGGTGCTGTTGTCCTCGCAGGGAGCGGGGACCCGCCCCCAGGCGTACCGGCATCCACTGCTGTTCGAAGCGGCGGTGCGGGAGTCCGGGCTCGACTGGACGGTCCTGCGGTCGGGCGGGATGGCCACCAACGCCCTCGCGTGGGCCGAGTCGATCCGCGAGCGGCGGGAGGCCGCGGCGCCGTTCGCCGACATCGGTCTGCCCTTCGTCGACCCGGCGGATGTGGCGGCGGTCGCCGCCGTCGTCCTGCGCGAGGACACTCACCCGGGCGCGACATACACCCTGACCGGCCCGGCCGCGACCTCCCCGCGCGAGCGGGCGGCGGCGATCGCCGCCGCCCTGGGCGAACCGGTGCGGTTCACCGAGCAGACCCGCGAGGAGGCCCATGCGCTGATGGCACGGTTCATGCCGCTTCCCGTGGTCGAGGGAACGCTGGCCATCCTGGGCGAACCCACGGACGACGAGCAGCGGGTGAGCCCCGATGTCGAGCGTGTTCTGGGCCGGGCGCCGGGCACCTTCGCCGCCTGGGCCGCACGCGCTGCCGCGGCCTTCCGCTGAGCACTCCGGCCGACCCCCGGCGCACTCCGGCCGAGGCCACCACCGACCGTCCCGGGCCGGCCGCGGCGCCGCGCGGTCCGGCCCGTCAGCAGGACAGCCGGGAGCCCGGCGGCGTACCGAGGACGGCGGTGATCCGCTCGTACGTGGCGACTCGCGCCGCGACGGAGGCGGGGTTGCCGCCGTCGCACTCCAGGGCGCCGTTGAGCGAACGGATCGTCTCACCGAAGCCCGCACCGCCGACCATGGCGTCGTGCGAGGTCATGGTGCCGGGGCCGTTCTGGGTGTTCCAGTACCACAGGGCCGTCTGCCACGCGATGGCCGGATCCTGCTCGACCAGCCAGGGGTTGTTCAGGAGATCCAGGCCGAGCGCGTCGCCCGCGGCCTTGTAGTTGAAGTTCCAGCTGAACATGATCGGGCCGCGGCCGTAGTAGGCCGTCCGCCCCGCCGGGCAGCCGTACGGCCGGCCGTAGTCGCACTTGCGCCAGTAGTCGGCCTCGTTGATCTCCTTCACGTACCGCAGGCCGACCGATTCGAAATCGGCGTGGGTCAGGAACGCCGCGGCCTCCCGGGCCCGCGTGGCCGGCGTCCCGGTGTTCGCGAAACGCGGATAGGCGCGCAGGGCGTCGATCAGTCCCTGGTACGTGTAGAAGGGGTTCCGGTCCGGGAAGATCGCGTCGAACTGCGCCTCGCCGACGACGAAGTCCGAGACGCCGCCGGCGCAGGCCCCCCGGTCGGCCCAGACGGTCGTGGCACCCGGATTCTCGTTCCGCGTCCACCACTTGGCCGCCCAGTTACGACCGTGGTGCGAGACGGTGCCGCCCGCCGAGTACGCGGTCGAGGAATCCCATACGGGCGCGCACTGTACGGATGATGCGGCCGTCGTGGCGGCGGAAGCGGACGCGGCGGCCGTCGTGGCGGCGGAAGCGGATCCGGCGGCCGTCGTGGCGGCGGAAGCGGACGCGGCGGGGAGGAACGCGGCCGTCGCGACGACGGCGCTCAGCACGGTCAGAAGGCTCTTGATGCGGTTCAGCGCAGCTCACTCCTTCGACGGGGCGCGCCGAACACGTCGGCGGGCCGTCCGGACATCCCGCCACTCAAGCCCTGATGGTCTGAACCTGTCAAGGTCTAGACCATCAGGGTCCGGTGCTCCGGAGAGCGGGCGGGGCCCCGCGCGCCGAGCTGTCGGACGCCCCGTTGACGGGCGACGACCGACCGGACGCCAGGAGGGCCGGGACTCGCCGTCCCGGCCCTCCTGGCACGTTCACCGCTCCTGCGAAAAGCCCTACAGGAAGGAGTTGATCTCGATCGTCTCGGTGCGGCCGGGGCCGACGCCGATCGCGGAGATCGGGGCGCCGGACATCTCCTCCAGCGCCTTCACGTACGCCTGAGCGTTCTTCGGCAGATCGGCGAAGGTCTTGGCCTTCGTGATGTCCTCGGACCAGCCCGGCAGCATCTCGTAGACCGGCTTCGCGTGGTGGAAGTCGGTCTGGCTGTACGGGAGTTCCTCAACGCGCTTGCCGTCGATCTCGTACGCGACGCACACCGGGATCTGCTCCCAGCCGGTCAGCACGTCCAGCTTGGTGAGGAAGAAGTCGGTGAGACCGTTGACCCGGGTCGCGTACCGCGCGATCACCGCGTCGAACCAGCCGCAGCGACGGTCACGGCCGGTGGTGACACCGCGCTCGCCGCCGATCCGGCGCAGCGCCTCGCCGTCCTCGTCGAGCAGCTCCGTCGGGAACGGGCCCGCACCGACGCGCGTGGTGTATGCCTTGAGGATGCCGATGACCCGGCTGATCTTCGTCGGGCCCACGCCGGAACCGGTGCAGGCGCCGCCCGCGGTCGGGTTCGACGAGGTGACGAAGGGGTACGTGCCGTGGTCGACGTCGAGCAGCGTGCCCTGACCGCCCTCGAAGAGAACGACCTTGCCCTCGTCGATGGCGTTGTTCAGGACAAGCGTCGTGTCGGCGATGTAGGGCTTGATCTGCTCCGCGTACTGGAGCATCTCCTCGACGATCTTGCCGGACTCGATGGCGCGCCGGTTGAAGACCTTGGCGAGGAGCTGGTTCTTCTGCTCCAGGGCCGCCTCGACCTTCTGCTCCAGGATCGACTCGTCGTAGAGGTCCTGGACCCGGATGCCCACACGGTTGATCTTGTCGGCGTACGTCGGGCCGATGCCGCGGCCGGTCGTGCCGATCTTGCGCTTCCCGAGGAACCGTTCCGTCACCTTGTCGACGGTGACGTTGTACGGGGTGATCAAATGGGCATTACCGCTGATCAGCAGCTTGGACGTGTCCACGCCGCGCTCGTTCAGCCCACTCAGCTCGGAGAGCAGGACGGCCGGGTCGACGACGACACCGTTTCCGATGACCGGGGTGCACCCCGGCGAAAGGATTCCGGAGGGGAGAAGATGAAGTGCGTACTTCTGGTCGCCGACGACCACCGTGTGGCCGGCGTTGTTGCCACCTTGGTAGCGCACCACATAGTCCACGGATCCACCGAGGAGGTCGGTGGCCTTTCCCTTGCCCTCGTCACCCCACTGAGCACCGAGCAGCACAAGTGCGGGCACAGGCGTACACCCCTTCCGGGCGGGGCATGTCCAAGGTCAGGGGGTGTACGTAAACGTCGTACATGCCGTACGTCGTTGTACGGCAATGCCTGAACCGTCGAACCGGGTGCCCCGGAATAGACGAAGCCCCTGGCGCAATAGCGCAAGGGGCTCTTGCACCAAGATGCTACCCGAGGAAGGACCGAGGTGTCGGCTGCCCAGCCCCCCGGCGACGGTACGCACCAGCTGCTGGTGGTCATCGACCCGATGGCCCGCCGGACCGACGGCGAGTCCGTCCGTATCGCGAAGGACGTACTGAGCGCCGGTTCGCACGCCAAGATCTGCCTGCCCGACGGTCCCGAGGAGTTCGCGCGGGCCTTGTCCCGCCGGGGCGGTCGGCGCCCGGTGGTGGTCGGCGACGACCGGGCGCTGCGGCGGGCGGTGGCCCTGCTCCACCGGGAGCGCGAGCCCGCCCAGGCCGCTCTCTCGCTGATCCCGGTCGGCGCCTCGGCCGCGCTGGAACTCGCCCGGTCGCTCGGCGTGCCGCTGGGCGCGGTGGCGGCGGCGCGCACCGCGCTGGACGGGGCGGTGCGCAGGCTGGACCTGCTGGTCGACGACAGCGACGGCGTGGTCCTGGGGGCGCTGCACATCCCGGCCCTGGGCGCGCTGCCGGGCGCCGTGGCCGCCCATACGGGGGTCACGGCGGTCTGGGACACCTGCCGCTCCCTGGTCCGCACGCTGGTGCGCCCCATCCCGCAGACACCGCCCGCCCCGCAACCGACGCACCGGTTGCGGGTGGAGGCGGACGGCGTCCTGCTGAACGATCTGGACCGCCCGGTCGAGTCGGTGACGGTGACCTCGCAGGGCGGCGACGGGGGCCTCGCGGAGGTGGTGATCCGCCCTCCGGCGGCCGAACCGGTCACGGCGGAGGCGAAGGCCGTCACGGTCTCGGGCGCGGACTTCCGCTACCGGGCGGACATACAGGTCGCCGGTCCGGTCCGGACGAGGACCTGGACGGTACGGGCGGGCGCCTGGGGGCTGATGCTGCCGGCGGACGAGGGGTAGCGTCCGACGCGGGACCGAGGCGAGGGGGCCGGAGATGTCGGGCGGTTCAGGCGGTGCGGCCGGGCCGGGGGCGGACGCGGGGGCGGACGCGGGGGCGGACGCGGGGGCGGACGCGGGGGCGGGCCGAACCCCGGTCGCGCTGGATCTGCCGTGGGACGGCCGTGGTCGCTCCCGAGACCCGGACGCTGCGGTACGCCCTGCTGTGCGTGTCCAGCGCGGCCTCCGGGCCCTCGTCGGGCGCCCGCGCACTGTCCCCCGCGCTCATCAGGCGCCCGTTTTCTGTCCCCCGCGCTCGTCGGCCGCCGGGAGGTCGAGTGTTTTGCGGTGGACGCGCCAGCGCTCCATCACGCCGGCCAGCTCCTCCTGCACGAACTCGAAGAACGCCGCTGTTTCGGCGAGCCGGGCGCCGGCCGGGGTGTGCTCGCCCAGGGTGCGGGCGCCGTCCTTGAGGGTGTTCTCCCAGCGGGTGAGCACCCGGTCGCGCTGGGTGAAGGTGGTGTACCAGACCTCGTCGTGCAGGCGGTAGCGATCCCGGCGCGAGCCCGGATCGCGTTCGCGGCCGACCATGCTGACCTGCGTGAGGTAATTGACCGCGCCGGACACGGCCGCCGGGCTGATCTGCAACGCCACGGCGAGCTCTGCGGAGGTCATCGACCCGTCGTCGTCCGCGAGGAGCGCGGCGAAGACGCGGGAGGCCATCCGCTGCATCCCCGCCTCGGTCATCTCCGACGCGAACCGCTCCACGAACCGCGACACGGCCTGCTCGTCGCGCTCGTCACGCGTGTTCTGCTCGGATTCGCTGGTCATGACCCGATCGTCTCCCCTGGTTCCCCGACCCCCGCCTGTGACCCAACTTTATACGCTTCCTTAACTTCACAAATTTGTGAACGTAGCGTACCTTCAAAAACATGACGAAGGCAATCACGGTGGCCGGGCTGCACAAGTCGTTCGGTCGGACGCATGCGCTGGACGGCCTCGACCTCACGGTCGAGACCGGTGAGGTCCACGGCTTCCTCGGGCCCAACGGCTCCGGGAAGTCCACCACCATCCGGGTGCTCCTGGGGCTGCTGCGGGCCGACTCCGGCGCCACCCAGCTGCTCGGCCGCGACCCGTGGCACGACGCGGTCGAGCTCCACCGGCGGGTGGCGTACGTCCCGGGTGACGTCACGCTGTGGCGCAACCTCTCCGGCGGCGAGGTGATCGATCTGTACGGGCGGCTGCGCGGCGGCCTCGACCGGACCCGGCGCGCCGACCTCGTCGAGCGCTTCGAGCTGGACCCGACGAAGAAGGGGCGTACGTACTCCAAGGGCAACCGGCAGAAGGTCGCCCTCGTCGCCGCGTTCGCCTCGGACGTGGATCTGCTGATCCTCGACGAACCGACGAGCGGGCTCGATCCGCTGATGGAGGAGGTCTTCCAGGGCTGCGTCGCCGAGGAGCGTGCGCGCGGGCGGACGATCCTGCTGTCCAGCCACATCCTCAGCGAGGTCGAATCGCTCTGCGACCGGGTCAGCATCATCCGCCAGGGGCGGACGGTGGAGACGGGTTCGCTGGCGGACATGCGCCATCTGACCCGTACGAACATCACCGCCGAACTGGCCGCTGCTCCGGACGGGCTCGCGCAGCTGCCCGGCGTCCACGACCTCGACGTCCAGGGCCTACGGGTCACGCTCCGGGTCGACACGGACAAGCTGGACGCGGTCCTCAAGTCGCTCTCCGCCTCGGGGGTACGGACGCTGACCAGCACCCCGCCCACGCTGGAGGAGCTCTTCCTCCGTCACTACACGTCCGACGCGACGGGCACGGCGGGCACGCCGGGCAGCGGCGACGGTGTGGGGGTGGCGGCGCGATGACTGCCGTGACCACGACCGCACCGGCCGGTGCGGGGCGCCGGACCGGGGCCGGGACCGGATCCGGGGCCGGGGCCGGGCGGCTCACCGGCACCTGGACCCTGCTGAGGCTCGCGCTGCGGCGCGACCGGATCATGATGCCGATCTGGGTGCTCGTGCTCGGCGCCTCCTTCTCCTCCGTCGGCAAGTCCTTCGCCTCGCTGTACGACACCGCCGCCCAGCGCGCCGAGCTCGCCGCGTCGATGAACGGCAACAGCTCGATCCGGGCGCTGTACGGGCCGGTCTTCGACGACTCCGTCGGCGGGCTCGTCAGCTGGCGGATGGCCGGCTTCGGCGGGGCGCTGGCGGCCGTGATGAGCCTGGTCGTCGTCATCCGGCACACCAGGGAGGAAGAGGAGACCGGCCGTCAGGAGATGCTCTCCTCCGCCATGGTGGGGCGCCGCGCCCCGCTGACCTCCGCACTCCTCGCCGCGCTGATCGCCGACACCGCGCTGGCACTGGTGATCGCCGCCGGTACGGCCGGCTCCGGCGCGGGCGGCGCCGGAGCGGTGGCGCTCGCCCTAGCCGTCGCCGGTACAGGCCTGCTGTTCGCCTGTACCGCCGCGATCGCCGCTCAGTTCACCGAGAGCGCACGGCTCGCGAAGGGGATCACGGCGGCGGTGATCGGTGCCGCGTTCGTGCTGAAGGCGGCGGGCGACTCGGCGACGGACGACGGCTCGTCCGTACTGACCTGGCTCTCCCCCGTCGGCTGGGCGCAGAACGTACGCGCGTACGGGGACGAGCGCTGGTGGGTGCTGCTGCTCATCGCGGGCGCCGTCGCGGTCCAGGCAGCCTTCGCGTACGTCCTGGCGGGGCGGCGTGATGTCGGCATGAGCTTCCTGGCGGCCCGGCCCGGACCCGCGCAGGGGCGGATCTCCACGGCGTTCGGACTCGCGTTGCGGCTCCAGCGCGGTGCACTGACCGGGTGGACGTCGTCCTTCGCCGCGGTCGGTGCCGTCTTCGGCGGACTGACCGGCGGGGCGGCGGACCTCGTCGGCGACAACGCGAAGACGCGGGAGATCTTCGAGCGGATGGGCGGACAGGCCGGACTGACCGACGCGTTCCTCGCGGCGATGGTCTCCATGCTCGGGATGGTCGCGGCGCTGTACATCGTCGCGTCGGTGCTGCGGCTGTACGGCGAGGAGACCGCCGGGCGTGCCGAACCGGTGCTGGCGGGCGGGGTGGGCCGGATCGGGTGGGCGGCCGGTCATCTGGTCATCGCGTTCGGTGGCGCGGCCCTGATCATGGCGGTCGGCGGCCTCGGCCTGGCCGCTGGATACGGACACGACCTCCCGGCCGTGCTGGGTGCGTCGCTGGTGCAGCTACCGGCGGTCTGGTTGCTCGGCGGGGTGGCGGTCCTGCTGTACGGGGCGCTCCCGAAGGCGGCGGTGGCGTCGTGGGGCGTGGCCGGGATCTGCCTGGCGCTGGGGTGGATCGGGCCCGCCATCGATCTGCCGCAGCCGGTGATGGACGTGTCACCGTTCACGCACCTGCCGAAGCTGCCGGGGGGCACGGGGATGGAGTGGGGCCCGGTGCTGGCGCTGACCTCGGCTGCGGTGGTGCTGGTGGGGGCCGGGGTGGGGGCCTTGCGGCGACGCGATGTCCTGACCTGACGGCGCCCGTGGGCGGTCACCCGGGCTTCGGGACTTCGGCGCCCCGGGACTTCGGGCCCCGAGGACCCGGGGCCCGAGGCCCCGAGGGTGCAACCTTCCGGCGAAGCGCAGGCGTCCTCCAGATCATGGACAACCGACGCGAAGCCCTCCGCGGGGTCGCCGGATGCGCGATCGCCGCCGCCGGCGGCGCCGCCGGGATGCTCGCCTGGGCCCCGTACGGCCGACGCGGCATCTTCGGCGGCTTCGAGGGCGAGTCGGAGTGGAACGTGCTCTGGCTCGGGTTGCCGGTCATGATCCTCGGCGGCATCGCGGCCGGGCTCACCCTCTTCGTCCTCGTTCAGCGCGCGTGGCGGCCTGCCCTCGGGGCGGCGGTGCTCCTCACGGCCCTGGCCGGCTTCGGAGTGGCGTTCGACGTGCTGGACGGGCCGCCGATGAACTGTGGGCCGAAGTGCTGAGCCCCGGCCGGCCCCGTCACAGCTCGACGCGGAGTCCCTTCAGGCCCCTGATCACATAGCCCGGGTTCCACTCGGGCTCGGCCGCCAGTCGCAGGTTCGGGGCGCGGCGCAGCAGCTCGCCGAAGGAAGCGGCCAGTTCGACCCGGGCCAGCGGGGCGCCCAGGCAGAAGTGGATGCCCGCGCCGAAGGTGATGTGCGGGTTCTCCCGGCGGGAGAGGTCCAGGGTGTCCGGGGCCGGGAAGCGGGCCGGATCGCGGTTGGCGGAACCGAAGAGCAGGGCCACCTCGGAACCACGCGGAATGACCGTGCCGTCGATCTCGATGTCGTCGAGCACCCAGCGCTCGAACATCTGCAGCGGAGTGTCGTACCGCATCAGCTCCTCGACCGCGGTCGGCAGCAGCCCGTGGTCGGCGCGCAGGGCGGCCAGCTGCTCGGGGTGACGCAGCAGGGTCCACCAGCCGTTCACCGTGGTGTTGACGGTCGCCTCATGGCCCGCGTTGAGCAGCAGTACGCAGGTGGAGACCATCTCCTGCTCGCTCAGCCGCTCCCCCTCGTCATGGGCGGCGATGAGCGCGGAGATCAGATCCGTACCGGGGTTCTTCCGCCGCTCCTCGATCAGCTCGCGCAGATACGCGGAGAATTCGAGCGAGGCGCGCACGGCGGCACGGGCGGTGTCGTCGGACGGGTTCAGTTCAAACATTCCGCAGATCGCCGCCGACCAGGGCCGCAGCGGGGCGCGCTCGGACTCCGGGATGCCGAGCATCTCGGCGATGACAGCCACGGGCAACGGTTCGGCGACCGCCTTGAGCAGATCGCCGCCGCCCGCCTCCACGAAGGAGTCCACCAGCCCGGCGGCCAGCCGTTGCACGGTCGGAACGAGTTGCTCGACCGTACGCGGGGTGAACGCCTTCGAGACCAGGCGCCGGATCCGGGTGTGGTCGGGCGCCTCCAGGTCGAGGAGCCCCTGTCCGTTCAGGGTGTGGAAGGGCTCGTGCTCGGCGGGCGGCGGTGTGCGGCCGAACTCCTCGTGGGTGAAACGGTGCAGGTACGTACGGCCCAGGCGGCGGTCGCGCAGCAGCGCGGACACATCGGCGTGGTGCGGGACGAGCCACTGGTCGGTCGGCTCGAAGTAGTGCACCCGGCCGGCGGCGCGCAGGGTGGCGTAGGCGGGGTACGGGTCGGCGACGAACGCCGGGGACCAGGGGTCGAACGAGCCGAAGGGGGCATCGGCCACGGAACGGGGGGACGGGTGCATATGCGGACGCTAACCGGACCCACCGCCCGCCGACCACCCCCGCCCGGTCCCCCCGGGTCCCCGGTCCCCCTCAGGAAGGCGTGACCAGCCGGGCCTCGTACGCGAAGACGGCCGCCTGGGTGCGGTCCCGCAGCCCCAGCTTCACCAGGATGCGGCTCACATGCGTCTTGATGGTGGACTCGGCGACCACCAGACGCGAGGCGATCTCCGAGTTGGACCGCCCCTGCGCGATGAGGACGAGCACCTCCGTCTCGCGCTCCGTGAGGTCGCCGATCCGGGCGAGGGCGGGCGGGCGCGGGGCCTCGGCGAGCTTCGAGAACTCGTTGATCAGCCGCTTCGTGACGGTCGGGGCGAGCAGCGCCTCGCCGGAGGCGACCACCCGTACCCCGTCGGCGAGCTGGCGGGCGGAGGCGTCCTTGAGGAGGAAGCCCGACGCCCCGGCACGCAACGCCTGGTACACGTACTCGTCGAGGTCGAAGGTGGTCAGCACCAGCACCTTGGCCTCCGCGTCGGCGGCGACGATCTCGCGGGTGGCCTCGATGCCGTTGAGCTCCGGCATCCGGATGTCCATCAGCACCACATCGGGGCGCAGCGCCGCGACCTGCGCGATGGCCTGTCGGCCGTCGACGGCCTCGCCGACGACCTCGATCCCCGGCATGGCGTTGAGCAGCACCGAGAAGCCCTCGCGGACCATCATCTGGTCGTCGACGATCAGCACCCGGATGGGCGGAGTGGTGGAGGTGGAGGTGGTCATGCCGGTCATGCTCTTTCCGCCTTTTCCGCCTTTTCCGCCTCTTCCGCCTTCGCCGGCCGGATCTCCCGCTTCTCCAGCCGAGCCCCGAGCCTCTCGCCCGTCCCGTACGGCTCATCCGTCCCGTACGGCTCATCAGTCTTGCCGTGCGGCCCGTGCGGCCCCTGTGTCTCGTGCGGCCCCTGTGTCTCGTGCGGCTCTTCGGCGAGCCGGACCGGGATGAAGGCCGTGATCTCGTAGCCGCCCTCCGCCGTCGCCACGGCCGTCATGTCGCCGTCCAGCATCGCGACCCGCTCCCGCATCCCGGTGATCCCGTGACCGGCACCCGGCGAGGGCTTCACCGGACCGGTCGGCGGCCCGTTGACGACGCGCAGGCCGAGCCCGCCCAGCACGTAGCCGATCTCCACCTTGGCCGTCGCACCCGGTGCGTGCCGCAGCGTGTTGCTGAGGGCTTCCTGAATGATCCGGTACGCCGACAGCTCGACGCCCTGCGGCAGTTCACGCACCGCGCCGGTGACCGTCTTCTCCGTCTCCAGACCCGCCTCGCGCACATTGGCGAGGAGCCCGTCGAGCTGGGCGAGGGTGGGCTGCGGGGCATCCGGCGCCTGCTGGTCCTCGGCCCGTACGACACCGAGCACCCGGCGCAGTTCGGTGAGGGCGGCGACCGCGTTCTCCCGGATCGTGGCGAAGGCCTGCTCCAGCTCGGGCGGCGGGTTCTCCACCCGGTACGGGGCGGCCTCGGCCTGGATCGCGACGACCGACATGTGGTGGGCGACGACGTCGTGCAGCTCCCGGGCGATCGTGGTGCGCTCCTCGAGCAGTGTGCGCCGGTCGCGTTCGACGGCGGTCACGGTGCGCTGCACGGTCACCTCGCGCTCCGCATCGCGCCGGATCTGGGCCACGGCCACCACCAGCAGTGCGAACGCGGAGACCACGGCGAAGACGGAGGTGGTGGTGGAGGAGTCCCAGCCGCCCACGTTCTCCAGCATGCCGCCGAACGCCAAGGTCAGCCCCCACATCCAGGCGGCGGTACGGGGCCGGGTCCGGGCCGCGACCACGACCAGCACCGTCAGATGCGAGAGAAAGGTACTGGGCCCCCATGGCCAGTAGTGACCGCCGACGACCGCCGCGAACGGGGTGAGCGCCATCGATATCCAGAACGCGCCGACCGGCCTGACCAGCGTCATCAGTACGGTGATCGCCGGGAGCAGCATGAGCATGACGGTGCTGACCGCCATACGCAGAGCGCCGGAGTCCGCCGAGAGCAGGCCGATGAGGACCACGAACAGGGCGGCCGTGACGACCAGCGCGTGGGGCGTCCACGCGATACGCTCGCGCATCCGCTCCGGCAGCTGCCGGAGCAGTGGCCCGTCGGTCCGCATCCGCTCCAGCGGACGGTATTCGAAGGCGTCACGGAAAAGGTCCTGCCGCAGGCCGCCCAGCGTTCCCGCGGCCATTCGGTACTCAGGGCTTCTGCTCTTGGTCTCGGTCACGTTCCCAAGGTAGGGGCCGACCGCCGCCCGGGTCGTCAGCAGTGATACGGATCCTGCGCCGTCCGTCGCAAGTACTACGGGCCCGACCGCCGACGGGCCCCGCTCACCAGGCCAGCTGGGCCAGCTCCTCCGCCACCACCGCGCACGCGTCGGTCGCCGGGTCGATCAACGGGAAGTGGCCGACGTCGGGCAGCAGGGTCAGCCCCACCGTCTCCCCCGCCTTCGCCGCCGCGTCGACGAACGCCTCCGAGACCGCCTGCGGCACATCGAGGTCGGTGGTGCCCTGCACCACCGTCGTCGCGATCCCGGTGGGCAGCAGCGCGGCCGGGTCGGCGTGCGCGGAGCGTTCCTCGACGTCCCCTTCTCCACCGAGGAACTGGACGACCGCGCCCGAGCACACATTCAGCTCGACGGCCGTGGCGAAGTCGGCGATCGGTGCGAGGGCGACGACACCCCGCAGCGGCGGCGGCGCGGGCAGCCGCCACGGCGAGCCCTCGGGCAGCACGTGCCGGGCCGCTGCCCACAGGGCGAGCTGCCCGCCGGCGGAGTGCCCGGTGACGACGATCCGCCGCGCGTCGGCCTCCGGAAGCTCCCGCGCCAGCAGCTCCGGCAGCGCGTCCATCGCCGCGGCGACGTCGTCGAGGGTCTCCGGCCAGCGGCCCGCGACCGGACCGGAACCCCGTTGCTGCGGGATCTCGCCGCCGCGCCGGTACTCGACGCTGGCGACGGCGAAACCGCGCCGGGCCAGAAAGTCCGCGAACGGCGACACGTGCTGCCGGTCGTACGGCGCCCGCCAGGACCCGCCGTGCACGACGACCACGACCGGCGCACCGCTCCGGCCGTCGCGCGGGGCGTAGAAGTCGATCAGCTGGTCGGGGTGGTTGCCGTAGGCGGCGGACGCATCGGGGGCGACCGGTGGGTGCGAGAGGGCCGACTCGGTCTCGGCTGCGTCACGATCACGCGCGGCAGAATCCGACATGCTGCTCCAACCGTCCTGTCTCTGAGCCCAACTGGGCTGACCTGCGGGGACGGTACCAGTACGGAAGGCCGCCGGTACCGGCGGCGGACCATCAGAACCGGCCCGCGCACCAGCCCCGCGGACCCGCCCTACGAACCCACGACGCGGACCCGCCGTACGAACCCGCCACGGCGACCCGGACGTCGCCGCCGACCCGGCCGTCGACGACGCGGCGGGCCGGGAGCCGGCGGGAACGGGCCCCGGCCCGCCGACCCGGCCGCCGCCTCAGGCCGCGTCCGCCAGCACCTCGCCCAGCACCCGCGCCGCCCGCTCCACGTCCGCGAACCCCACGTACAGCGGCGTGAACCCGAATCGCAGCACGTCCGGCCGCCGCAGGTCACCGACGACGCCGCGCCCGATGAGCGCGCTCATCACCGGTTCCGCGTCCGCGCACCGCAGCGCGACCTGGCTGCCCCGCTCCGCGTGCGCGTCCGGGGTGACGGAGGTGACCCGGCCCTCGGGCGCGTACGCGTCGACGCATTCCAGGAAGAAGTCCGTCAGTGCCAGGGACTTGGCGCGCACCGCCTCGATCGACACCCCGTTCCACACGTCCAGCGACGCTTCGAGCGCCAGCATGGAGAGGATGTCCGGGGTACCGACCCGGCCGCGTACCGCACCGTCCGCCGGGACGTACCCCGGTGTCATGCCGAACGGATCGGCGTGCGACGTCCACCCCGGCAGGGGCGAGTCGAAGGCCGCCTGGTGGCGTTCGGCGACGTAGAGGTAGGCAGGCGAACCGGGGCCGCCGTTCAGGTACTTGTACGTGCAACCGACCGCGAGGTCCACGCCGTGCGCGTCGAGCCCGACGGGCAGGGCGCCCGCGCTGTGGCACAGGTCCCAGACGGCGAGCCCGCCCGCCGCGTGCACGGCGGCGGTGAGCGCGGGCAGGTCGTGGAGCCTGCCGGTGCGGAAGTCGACATGGTTGAGCAGGACGGCCGCGGTACGTGGTCCGAGGGCGTCCGGCACCTCGGCGGGCACGACCGGGACGAGCCGGTGGCCGGTCATCCGGGCCGCCGACGCGGCGATGTACCCGTCCGTGGGAAAGGTCGTCGCGTCGACGAGGATCTCGTCGCGTCCTTCCGGCGCCAGCCGGCTCGCGGCGACGACGGCCTTGAAGACGTTCACGCTCGTCGAGTCGCCGACGACGATCTGCCCGGCGGCGGCCCCGACGAGCGGGGCGATCCGGTCGCCGATCCGCTCGGGCGCGGTCCACCAGCCGCTCTCGCCCCAGGACCGGATGCGCAGCTCGCCCCATTCGCGGGTGAGGACCTCCTGCACCCGGGCGGGTACATGGGCGGGCAGCGCGCCCAGCGAGTTGCCGTCGAGGTAGACGGTGTCGTCGAGGGTGAACAGCTTGCGCAGATCGGCGAGCCGGTCGGCCGCGTCGAGTGCCGCGGCACGCGCGACGAAGGTCTCAGACATGGCTGCGCGCCGTCCAGAGCTCGGGGAACACATTCTTCGTGGCCCGCTTCTCCAGCCACGAGACCCCGGCGGAACCGCCGGTCCCGGTCTTCGAGCCCATCGCGCGCCGGGTGGCGACGAGATGGTCGTTGCGCCAGCGCCACACCAGTTCACCGACGTCGGTCAGCGCCTCGCCGAGCCGGACCAGCTCGTCGTTCTGGTCGGGGTTGGCGTAGATCTCCGTCCAGACGGCCTCGACCTCGGGGGACGGCTCGTACTTCTGCGTGAGGTCCCGGCCGAGCACGGCCTGCGGTACGGCGTACCCGCGCCGGGCGAGCAGCGCGAGCGTCTCGTCGTACAGGCCCGGTTCGCCGAGCGCCTTCTCCAGCTCGGCGTGGACGCGGGGCGCGCCCCGGTGCGGCACGAGCATCGACGCCGACTTGTCGCCGAGCAGGAACTCCATCCGCCGGTACATCGCCGACTGGAAGCCGGATCCCTCACCGAGGGCGGCGCGGTAGGAGTTGAACTGGGCGGGAGTGAGCTGGGCGAGCGGCGTCCAGGAGGCGTTGAGCGCCTCCAGCTCCCGCACCGACCGCTTGAGCGCGTCGCGCGCCACGACCGTCCGGTCCTCGCGCAGCGCGTGCGCGGCGGTCTCCCACTCATGGACGATGACGGTGAACCAGAGTTCCATGACCTGGGTGGTGACCAGGAAGACCATTTCGCCCGGGTCGTCGGAGCGAGGGTGCTGGAGGTGGGTCAGGACATCGGCCTGGACATAGTCCTCGTACGGAGTCGTTCCCGCGAAGTCGAGGTGCGGGGTCTGCGCACCGGTGGCTTCGGGGTCGGGGTGGATCGTCGACATTGCTGTCTCCTCGACACGAGCTTCCGGGTAGCGGTCCGCCCCTTCCGTGAGGTGGTGGAGCTCCGGTCCCCTGTCGGCATCCTAGACGGAGCCCGCACAACCGCGCAGACCCCGCAGATACCGGTACATCTGCGGGGTCCGGAACGTCACAAGGTGTACGTGTACGGCAGGGGCCGCTCGTCCGGATCATGCCGGGCCCGCGTGTCCCGGCACCGGTCCCGGCTCGCTGATCCGGCCTGCTCCGAATGGGGGACCCTGAGGTACGGGACAGCCCTCACGGCCCGGTGCACGCCGGGAGCCCGCTCGCCGTCGTGCACCAGGTCGTCAGCCGAGGGTCTCGGCGGCGGTCGGCGAGGAGTCGCGCAGGAACGTCGAGCAGCGCTCGTACTCCTCCTGCTCCCCGATCGCCTGGGCGGCCCGCGCGAGGGCGTGCAGGGCGCGCAGGAAGCCGCGGTTCGGCTCGTGCTCGAACGGTACGGGGCCGTGGCCCTTCCAGCCGGCCCTGCGCAGCGCGTCGAGGCCGCGGTGGTAGCCGGTGCGGGCGTAGGCGTACGACTCGACGACGCGGCCGCCCTCGAACGCCTCGTCGGCGAGCTGCGCCCAGGCCAGGGAGGAGGTCGGGTACTTCGCCGCGACATCGGCGGGGGCCGTGCCGTTGGCGAGCAGCTCGCGCGGCTCCGGGTCGTCGGGCAGGTGGGTCGGGGGAGGCCCCCCGAGCAGGTTCTCGTGGATCGACATGGGTTCAAGTGTGCCTGGCACATGCGCGCCGGGGTACCCGGCCGCCACTCGGGAAGACAGTTCGCGCCGGGGCGTTCGCACGCTCCATGAGGTTCAGTCCGCGCCGGCGGTACCGGGCCGCCGCTCCGAGGGCCGGTTCGCGCCCGGCGTCTCCACGTCCTCGTGCTCGGGCTCCAGGGGTGGGGCGACGACGCCGCAGTGCACCGTGCACTCGGGTCGCGCCTTCCGCTCCTCGTCCGGCGCCGCGGCAGGCTTCCGTACGGTCGCCCAGGCGATCACCGCGCCCAGCACGAGCAGCCCGGCACACATCGGCATGGCCCGCCGGAACGTCACGGCGAACTCGTCGGCGTTCCGGTAGGCCTCCGGGCCCATTCCGGCGAGCAGCGGCAGCGCGGCCACCGCGATCAGCCCGGCGGCGCGGGCGGCCGCGTTGTTGATCCCGCTGGCGAGGCCGGCCCGTGCCGTGTCCACCGAGGCCAGGACGGTCGCGGTGAGCGGTGCCACCACGGTGACGAGTCCGACGCCGATCACACCGACGGCGGGGAGCACGTCGGTGAAGTAGCCGGAGACGGAGTTCGACCCCGGCCCGACCCGCAGCATCAGCAGCATTCCGGCGGCGGCGACCAGCGGGCCGACGGTGAGCGGGATACGGGGCCCGATGCGCTGCCCCAGTTCGCCCGAGGAGGCGGAGAAGAGGAGCATCAGCACGGTCGTGGGCAGCAGGGCCGTGCCTGCGCCGAGGGCCGAGTACCCGGCCACGACCTGGAGCTGGATCGCGGAGAGGAAGAAGTAGCCGCCGAGCGCCGCGTACACACAGAGGGTGATGATGTTGACGACGGTGAACTGCCGGGACGCGAACACCGAGGGCGGCAGCATCGGGTCCGCCCGCCGCCGCTCCACCTGCACGAACACCGCCCCCAGGACGATCCCGGCGACGGCCGCCCCGATCACCACGCCGGACGCGCCCTGTCCCGGCGCCTCGATCAGCGCGTAGGTCACCAGCGCGAGGGCGATCGCGCCGAGCACGGCGCCCAGCGCGTCGAAGCGCCCGTGTGCATCGGGGTCACGCGATTCCGGTACATGGCGCAGTGCCACCGGCAGGCAGACCGCGGCGACCGGCACATTGAGCAGGAAGACCCATCGCCAGCCGGGCCCGTCGACGAGCCAGCCGCCGACGAACGGCCCGATGGCGGCGCCGACCCCGCCGAGCCCCGACCACAGTCCGACCGCGCGGGCCCGGTCGTCCGGATGGAAGCTCGCCTGGATCAGTGCCAGCGAACCGGGTGTGAGGAGCGCCCCGCCGATGCCCTGGAGAGCGCGGGCGGCGATCAGCACGACGGCGTTCGGCGCGATGCCGCACATGACGGACGCGGTGGCGAACCAGACGACTCCGACCACGAAGACCCGCCGCCGCCCGTACCGGTCACCGAGGGCACCCCCGAGAAGGATCAGCCCGGCGAGGGTCAGCATGTAGGCGTTGACGGTCCACTGGAGGGCGGCCAGGTCGGTGCCGAGGTCCTTGCCGATGCGGGGCAGGGCGACGTTGATGACGGTGGAGTCGAGCAGGGCCATGCTGGAGCCGAGGACGGTGGTGAGGATGACCCACCGTCCGGTCGGAGAAGCGACGCGGATGGCTCCCGTCTCTGCGTCAGACATACGAGCAGCATCCCCGTTCCACGCCGGGAAGGCCATCGGACGGGCCATCGGGACGGGGGATGCTCACGGAGGTGTGGTCGGCCCCCGGCCCTACGACGCCCTTCCCGTCACCGCCCGCACACCCCGGATCAGCGCCTCCACGCCCGTCTCCGCCTTGGACCGCGGACACCCGACGTTCAGTCGCACGAAGCCCTCCGCCCCGTACACCGCCCCCGGCATCACCGCGACCTTCTCGCGCTCGATCAGCACCCGCTGCAACGCCTCGTCGTCGTCGACCCCGGCCGGACGCAGATCGATCCAGGCCAGGTAGCCGGCCTGCGGCGGCTCCCACCCCAGCTCCGGGAATGCCCCGTTCAGCCGTTCCGCGACCAGCGCCAGGTTCCCGGCGATGTACGCGCGGGCCTCGTCCAGCCACGAGCCGGCCTCCCGGTACGCAGCGATGTGCGCGGTCAGTGACAGCACCGCCGGGGAGGCGAGCCCTTCTGCCGTCTCCATCCGGCGCAGGAACTCCGCCCGTTCGACCGGATCTCCGATCAGCCCGTACGAGCCGGTCAGCGCCGGGAAGTTGAACGCCTTCGACGCGGAGGTGATCAGCGCCCAGCGTCCCTCGCCGCCGACCCGCGTCCACGGCACATGCACCCGCCCCTCGTGCACGAAGTCCGCATGGATCTCGTCACTGATCACCGGGACCCCGTACCGCGCGGCGAGCGCCGACATCTCGCCCAGTTCGGCCTCCGTCCACACCCGGCCCGTCGGATTGTGCGGCGAGCACACGAGAAGGACCTTGCTGTCGGGGCGGGCGAGCTCGCGTTCCAGCGCGGCCGTGTCCCCCACCGGCACGCCCCGCAGCTCGCGCCCCAGCCCGGTGATCGCCTTGCGGAAACCGTCGTACGTCGGGGTGTGGACGACCACGCCCTCGCCCTCGGCCGTCCACATCTGCAGCAGTTGGGAGAGCTGGTTGAGCACGGACGGCCCGTACACCAACTGCCCCGTGTCGATCCCTGTCCCGTACCGGGTCGCGTACCAGTGGGCTATCGCCGAGCGGAAATCGTCCTGCTGCCAGGTCGTGTAGCCGAACACCCCGTGGTCGAGCCTGGCCCGCAGCGCGCTCAGCACCTCCGGTGCGGTCTCGAAGTCCATGTCGGAAATGGTGAACGGCAGCAGTCCGTCCACCCCGAACCGGTCCGCGACCCCGTCCCACTGGACGCACCAGGTGCCCCGGCGGTCGACGACGGTGTCGAAGTCATGGCGGGCGCTGGAACTCACAGGGATCCCTCACTTCTTCTCTCCGGAATGCCGTGGGCCCGGCACCCCGAGGGGTACCGGGCCCACGGCCGCGCTTCGTACCGGCGGCTACTTCAGCCGGGTGCCGGTGGACCGCAGGTTGGCGCAGGCCTCCGTGACGCGCTTGGCCATGCCCGCCTCGGCGGACTTGCCCCAGCTGCGCGGGTCGTAGACCTTCTTGTTGCCGACCTCGCCGTCGACCTTCAGCACACCGTCGTAGTTGCGGAACACGTGGTCCACGATCGGGCGGGTGAAGGCGTACTGGGTGTCGGTGTCGAGGTTCATCTTCACGACGCCGTTCTCCAGCGCGGTGATGATCTCCTGCTCGGTGGATCCGGAGCCGCCGTGGAAGACGAAGTCGAAGGGCTGGCTGCCGACCACCTTGCCGTACTTGGCGGCGACGCCCTCCTGGAGGTCCTTCAGCAGCTCGGGACGGAGCACGACATTGCCCGGCTTGTAGACGCCGTGGACGTTGCCGAAGGAGGCAGCCAGCAGGTAGCGGCCCTTCTCGCCCAGACCGAGCGCCTCGGCGGTGCGCAACGCGTCGTCGACGGTCGTGTACAGCTCGTCGTTGATCTCGTGCGTGACGCCGTCCTCCTCGCCACCGGTCGGGGTGATCTCGACCTCAAGAATGATCTTGGCGGCGGCGGCCTTGGCGAGCAGCTCCTGGCCGATGGCCAGGTTGTCGGCGAGTGTCTCGGCCGATCCGTCCCACATGTGCGACTGGAACAGAGGGTTCTGGCCCTTGGCGACGCGCTCGGCGGAGATGTCGAGCAGCGGACGTACGTAACCGTCCAGCTTGTCCTTGGGACAGTGGTCGGTGTGCAGCGCGACCGAGATGCCGTACTTGGCTGCGACGATGTGCGCGAACTCGGCGAGGGCGACGGCGCCCGTGACCATGTCCTTGTTGTACTGGCCGCCCAGGAACTCCGCCCCACCGGTGGAGATCTGGACGATGCCGTCGCTCTCCGCCTCCGCGAAGCCGCGCAGTGCAGCGTGCAGGGTCTGGGTCGACGTCACATTGATGGCCGGGTAGGCGAACTTGCCTGCCTTCGCCCGGTCGAGCATCTCGGCGTAGACCTCGGGGGTTGCGATGGGCATCTGACCGCTCCTTGGGATGTGCGGGTGTGCGTGCTGGTTCCCTGACCTGGGGGCGACGTCATCGTCGCCCCCATCTTCCCAGACTCTCGCTCCGGCTCCACCCGGCCCTTCCCCCGGTACACGGACGAGTGGTCGGCGGGCATGCGTCGAGGGCGGACCGTTTCACGTGAAACAGCCCACCCTCGAAAGAAACCGCAGGTCAACCCCTACATCAGGCCAGATCGAGGTCCGCCACCGTGTACGCGTGGAGGTACGGGAGCCCGGCCTCGGCGATGGCCGGAGCCGCACCCCGCTCCACGATCGTGGCGACGGCGACGACCTCGCCACCCGCCTCGCGCACCGCCTCGACCGCCGTCAGCGGCGAACCCCCGGTCGTCGAGGTGTCCTCGACGACCAGGCAGCGGCGGCCCTTCACATCCGTGCCCTCGATGCGGCGCTGCATCCCGTGCGCCTTCTGCGCCTTGCGGACGACGAACGCGTCCAGCTCCTGCCCGCGCGCGGCGGAGGCGTGCAGCATCGAGGTGGCGACCGGGTCGGCGCCCAGCGTCAGCCCGCCCACGCAGTCGTAGTCCAGTTCGGCGGTGATGTCGAGCATGACCTGACCGACCATCGGAGCGGCCTTGCCGTCCAGCGTGATGCGGCGCAGATCGATGTACCAGTCGGCCTCAAGACCCGAGGAGAGGGTCACCTTGCCGTGCACCACGGCCTTGTCCTTGATCTGCTGGAGCAGCTCAGCACGTACGTCAGTCATGGCTACGAGCTTAAGGCGCGCGCCCCGGGGCCCGCGCCCGCGCCGGAGCCGGGGCCCGCGCCAGGACCCGTGCCGGGTCAGAGCCTGCGCCAGCTCCAGGTCGACGCGATCTCCAGCGGTTCGATCGGGGTGACGTACCGGGGGTCGGTGTTCAGCCCGTTCGGCGGGCCGGACTGCGGCTCCACGCAGACCGCCTCGGCCTGCTCGTCGTAGATCACGACCCACTCGGCCCGGCTCTTCACGGTCAGCTCCAACTGCTCGGGCCAGATGAGCGTCACATCCACGCCGTCCGGCATCCCGAAGCAGTCGTCCCACGGACCGGGCAGCGGCGGGATGCGGCGGCCGGTCGGCAGATGGTTCTCGCCCCGCTCCTCCTGCCAGGCCGCGTCGAAGGCGATCTCCACGTTCTCGCCGCCGCCGATGTCCCGCAGGAACCAGGGGTGCCAGCCGGCCTGTGCCGGGAACGAGTCCCCGTACGTCTCGATGCCGAACGCGAGCGTGAGCGAGTCCTCCGCCAGCTCGAAGGTCTGGGTCACCCGGCCCGGATACGGCCACGGGTCGGCGAGGTCGTAGTAGAACGAGGCCTCCCGCTCGCCCACCCGGGCGGTGCGCCAGGCGGTGTCCCTGCCGGTGCCGTGGATGGCGTGCGGCGGGGAGTTCAGCGGCAACCGGTGCTGGACGTCACCGTTGTGGAAGAGCCCGTTCTCGGTGCGCCCGCACCACGGGACCATCGGGAAACAGCCGTACCGCTCCCCCTGCCGCAGCAGTTCGGTACCACCGATCCGCAGACTGCTGATGCGACAGCCGTTGGCGGGGTTCACGGTCAACTCTGCGTCGCCGACGGACAGCCGGACGTCCTTCTCGCTGCTACTCACCGGAACGACATTACTGGCGACGCTACCTGCGCCGCCGCAACGCCCGGCTCACCACGACGGCTGACGCAAGCGCGAGCGCGGCGGCGGGGGCGACCCAGCGCAGCGTGACGCCCGCGGTGGTCGAATCGGGTGACGGAACCGGCGCGTACCTCCCGCGCGGCGGCGCGTGGTCGACCTCCTCGGCGCTGCGGCCGATCATGGTGCGCCGAGCGTGCGCCGCCTCGGCCGGGGGGCCGTCGGGGACGGTGAACTCCGCATCCGCCATGGGGTCGAGCGACGACGGAGGCACGGGGGCCTCGAAGACGGAGCCCGTGCCCGGCGGCTTCTCGGCGGAGGGCGTCTCGTCCGCGGCGGCGTCGTGCGTGGGCGGGGTGTCGTCCGTGTCGTCGGTGGCCTCCGGCCCGGAGCTCGGGGCGGTGGCCGCGCCGGTCGCGTCGGCCTCCTCGGCCCCCTCCTCGATCGCCTGCTCCACCGCTTCCCCGACGGACCGCTCGGCCTCGCCGAGCTCCTCACCCGCAGCGACGCCGTCCGCCAGCGTCTCCGTCACCAGTTGCTGCGCGAAGCGGTCGAGCAGCCGGTGGGCCGCCGCGAGCGCCGCCGCCCGGTCCAGCTCCAGCAGTCGGCCGTCACCGCTCGCCGTACCCGCGAAACCGATCGCCGTGCCGCCGTCCTTCTCCGTCAGGCTGACCGTCAGCGTCAGCTTCGCCGAGCCGGTTCCCCTGGCCTCGACGCCCTCGCCCGCCACCAGGATCCCGCCCGCGTCCGGACCGTCCTGCGCAGAGGCGGTGAGCCGCAGCACGCCCCGGTACGTGATCGTGTGGCCGTCGACCCGGATCCTGAGCCGACCGGACAGCGGGCCGGCGGACTCGTCGGCGTCCCGCTGAAGCCCCGGTACGCAGCGCGCGACGCGGGCGGGATCGCCCAGCGTCCGCCGCAGGGACGGGGCCGGAACCGGAACGAACACCTCATGCTCCATGGAAACCGAGCCTACTCAGCCCCGGCCATCCCGTCAGCGGTTCCACGTCATGCCGGGGGTCCGAGGCCCCTCGGCGGTCTCGCTGCCCCTCGGCGGTTCCGCGTCACGTCCGCGCTTCCGCGTCACGTCGGCGGTTCCCGGGCCCGTCAGCCGTTCGGCTCCGCGGCGCCGCCGGGCGGCGGGTTCACCGGTCCTCCCAGTACCGCGGATGCACCAGCGTCGACGGCAGCAGCCCGCCCGGCCGCGTGCTCTCCGCGTCCCGGCCCGCGCGCACCAGCGAGGACCGCGTCAGCGACCGGAGCGTCGGCGCCTGCGGGGAGAGCCGGAGCGCGGGCTCGGCGGCCGTACCCGCGAGGACGAATCCCCAGCCGTCCTGGGCCTGCGCCCGGTGCGTGGCCCGGTCGGGACCGGCCGCGAAGTCGGAGAGCCGGCCGCTGATCCGGTACGGACGGGTATGCAGGCCCGCCGCCCTCATCGACGCCTCCACCGTCCAGTACGTATGCGGCCGGGTGACCGGCGGGCCCCCGTGCACGACCAGTCGGCCGCCCGGGGCGAGGGCCTCGGCGACCAGGCCGTAGAACTCCGCCGAATAGAGCTTCGTGCTGGTGGAGATCCCGGGGTCGGGCAGATCGGAGATCACCACGTCGTAGCCGCCGTGCGCCGCCCGCAGCCAGTTGAACGCGTCCGCGTTGACGGCGGTCAGCCGGGGATCGCGGAACGCGTGGGCGTTCAGCGCCGAGAGCGCGCGGTCGGTACGGGCCAACCGGGTGACGCCGGGATCCAGCTCGACGAGGGTGAGGCGGCGCACGTCCCGATAGCGCAGCACCTCCCGGGCGGCGAGGCCGTCGCCACCGCCCAGGATCAGGACGCGGGCGCGCGGCCCGTTCATCGCCGGGTGCACCAGCGCCTCGTGGTAGCGGTACTCGTCGCGCGCGCTGACCCGCAGCCGCCCGTCCAGATACAGACCCAGGGAGCTGCGGCCCGCCCCCGTCAGCACGACCTCCTGGACCCCGGTCTGCAGCGCGACCCGCACCCCGTCCCCGTACACCGCGCGCCGCGCCGCCCGCTCGAAGTCGTCGACCAGCGCGGTGGCGACGGCGAGTACGGCAATCACGGCCACGTTGACGAGGACCAGCAGCCACCGGGAGCGCGGGGCGAGGTCCCGCCGGAACACCCACAGCACCAGAGCCCCACCCGCCGCCGCGTTGACCGCGCCGGTGAACAGCGCCCCGGTGAGCTGTCCGAGCATCGGCAGCAGCAGAAAGGGGAACGCCAGTCCGCCCACCAGCGCACCCACGTAGTCGGCGGCGAAGAGGTCCGCGACGGCCCCGCCCGCGTCCTGCCGGTCGACACGCTGGATCAGCGTCATCAGCAACGGGATCTCCGCCCCGATCAGGACGCCGATCGCGAGCGAGAACCCCACCAGGGCGTACCGCGACTCCCCGATCCACGCGAACGTCGCGTACAGCACGAGCGCCGAGGAGCCGCCGACGAGTGCGAGCACCGCCTCGATCAGCCCGAACCCGACCGCGGCACGGCTGCGTAAACGTTTCGCGAGGAGCGAGCCGACGCCCATCGCGAACACCATCACGGAGAGCACGACGGACGCCTGGGTGACCGAGTCACCGATCAAGTAGGAGGCGAGCGCCACCAGTTCGAGCTCGTACACCAGACCGCACGCTGCGCAGACGAAGACCGCGGCCAGCACGAGACACCGACCGGTCCTCGGTCGTACGGGAAGGCATGCCGCGCCGCCCCCTCGCAGCGACACCTGCTGGTCGATCATGAGGCGAACGCTACGTCACGAAGCGGTTGCCGACTGTCACCCACAAGGGTGCAAGTGGCGCGCTCACGCCGGAGTTGGGCCCGCGTCAGAGTGCTGCCGCCGGCATCCGCACGCCCACCTGGGTGCGCGTCACCACCAACTGCCCCTCCTGCGGGTACGCGTGCCAGGTGCGCCACCGCACCTGGCCCTCCGTCCGCTGGGCGAGCATGGCGGTGAAGGCGTGCGGGCTGCCGGGGAACGTCCCGGCGAGGCCGTGGGGATGGTCGGCCACGAGCGCGAGGAGCTCCTGGGCACGCCCCGCGAACGAGCCCGCCGAGAGTGTCTCGACGCGCGCCGCGAATTCGTACTCCCACTCCCCGATCCGCTTGGCGACACCCAGCGGCAGCGGTGTGCTGCTGCCGGGGATGCACGCCACGGTTTCGGAACAGGTGCCGCGGTCCTCCTCGAGCAGCACCTGATGGGAGGCGCCGAGCAGGCGCATCTGAAGTCGGGCACCCGCGAGATCGAGGTCGAGCACGGCCAGGGCGGGGAGCGGTTCGCGCCCCAGTGCCCAGGCCAAATCGGCAGCACGGGTGTCGGAATAGGCCGTCTGGAGGGTCGTGAGCATGGGTCGGCTCCGCAAACAAGCGTGGACGCATGGACAGGGGACGCCTCCGACGTGCTGCACGTGGGAGGTGGTGAGGCGCCCGATCAGGTCCAACTCAGGTCCGAGGGCTGGAAGTTCTCTCCACCGAGGGAATCACGAAGTAAGCCGCGTCCACAGTGTTTTTACCCAACTTGACGTGGTTTCCATCCCCTCGGGGGCCCCTCGGTTCATCTGTTCACCGGGATCTCGCGGAAAGCCCCAACAAAAAGGTGCCCGGCGGCAGTTCACCCGCCGGGCACCTGTCGGGCACCGGACCGCTCGGGTCCGGCACCGGGCATGTGGCCCTGCCCGGTCACGGATCAGCTGCCCCGTGTCAGCTGCCTCCGCCGCATCCGCCCCCGCCGCACGAGGAGCCGCCACTGCACGAGGAGTGACCGCCGCCGCACGAGTGCCCCCCGGAGTGACCGCCGCACGAGTGACCGCCGGAGTGGCTGCCCGAATGACCGCCGGAGTGACCACCGGAGTGACCACCCGGGTTGCCGCCGACGCTTGCGCAGGACGAGCCACCACCGCCGCCGTCACCGCCACCGGCCCACCAGCTGCCACCCGCGGCGCTGCCGCCGCCGGCACCCCGGCGCGCACTCCGTGCGCGCGCCTTCTTCTTGTTCCCGGCCCTCGCCATGAGCGAGACGATCAGTCCGCTCACGGCCACCGCGATCACCACTACGACAAAAGTCCTCACGACCTCATGTCCTTCCGATCCCCCGAAGCGAGGTCCCCCCGCTTCCGTGCGCTTCCCGCGTGACTGAGGGATGCCCCCGGCCCCGTTCGGCCAAAGCAGACTTGAGCAACTCCAGAGCTTCCGCGCAGGATGGCGGCCATGACCCAGGGACGACCGCTGCTCAACCCCCGCCTAGCCGAGTTCGGCACGACGATCTTCGCGGAGATGTCGGCGCTTGCCGTACGGACCGGCTCCATCAACCTCGGCCAGGGCTTCCCCGACACCGACGGCCCCGAAGAGATCCGCGAGGCCGCGGTCCGGGCCCTGCGCGCCGGACACGGCAACCAGTACCCGCCGGGCCCCGGCGTCCCCGAACTGCGCTCCGCGATCGCCGACCACCAGCGGCGCTTCTACGACCTGGACGTCGACCCCGACACGGATGTGCTGGTCACCGCAGGGGCGACGGAGGCGATCGCCGCGACCATGCTCGCCCTCCTCGAACCGGGCGACGAGGTGATCGCCTTCGAGCCCTTCTACGACTCCTACGCCGCCTGCGTCGCGATGGCCGGCGCGAAGCGCGTGCCACTCACCCTGCGCGCCCCGTCCTTCCGCCCGGACCTGGACGAACTGCGGTCCAGGATCACGCCGCGGACCCGCCTCCTGCTCCTCAACACCCCCCACAACCCGACCGGGATGGTCCTGACCGCCGAAGAACAGAGCGCCATCGCCGCACTCGCCGTCGAACACGACCTGCTCGTCGTCACCGACGAGGTGTACGAACACCTGGTCTATGAGGGCGCGCACCGCCCCATCGCGGCCCTGCCCGGCATGCGGGAGCGCACCGTCTCCATCTCGTCCGCCGGCAAGACCTTCTCGTACACCGGATGGAAGGTCGGCTGGGTCACGGCGGACGGCTCGCTCGTCGCCGCCGTCCGGACGGCCAAGCAGTACCTGACCTACGTCAGCGCGGGCCCCTTCCAGTACGCGATCGCCGAAGCGCTGCGCCTGCCGGACACGTACTTCGACAGCTTCCGCGCCGACCTGCGACGCAAGCGCGATCTGCTCGGCGACGGGCTGCGCGCGGCCGGGTTCGAGGTCTACGAACCCCAGGGCACGTACTTCATCACCACCGACATCTCCCCCTTCGGCGAGAAGGACGCCTACGCATTCTGCCGTACCCTCCCCGAACGCTGCGGCGTCGTCGCCGTCCCCAACTCCGTCTTCTACGACACCCCCGACGCGGGCCGCAGCCAGGTCCGCTTCACCTTCTGCAAGCGCGACGACGTCCTTCAGCAGGCGGTCGGCCGCCTGCGACGCCTGGCGTCCTGAACCCGTCCGCCCCGGCGCGGTCCCGAGCCACCTGCGCCGTTCGGCACCGGTCCCCCAGGGAAGAGGGACCGGTGGCGAATGGCGCGGCGCCGTTTCCGGACGCGCCGGGGCGGGCGGCGCGGAGGAGTCCGGGGCGAAGGGCCGGGTGTCGGGGGAGCAGTCTGCCCGTCCCGAAGTCATTGGCGTGCCCGCCGTACCGCTCGCCGGCAGCCGTACCGCTCACCGTTAGCTGTAACGGAGTTGAGCGGATTCCACGGGACACGCGCCGCACCCCACCGCGCACAGGTGAACCGCCGGGGAAGGACGGCGGGACGCCGACGACCGAGTCGTGAACACTCGGGAACGGCCGGCGGGCGATGCGCCCGCGCCGCCGGAACGTCACAACTCCCCCTGTTCCACCGCCCCGGACAAGGCGTCGTCGCATTCCCCGGCGCACGGACGCACATCCAGAGGCGGACAGGTCCGCTGTCTCACAGCCCTGTCACAACTTGACGGCACAGCGAACCACTTCCGGAACGGACGCGTGACCACCAGTGACACACTTATGCCGCACCTCCTGAGGACATTCATGACGCGCAGATGGGCGCTTATCACCACGATCACCGCATTGACCGTCGCGCTGGCCTTCGTCGTCGTCCAACTGGTGCGCGGCCAGGCCCCCGGGAAGGAACAGACCGAGGCAAAACCAGCCGCGTCGAGCCCAGCCGCGTCGAGCCCGGCCGACGAGAAGAGGAACAGCGACGGCCCCATCCCGGCCGGCTACCTCGGCACCTGGTCGGGCTCCATCGACAACCCCTCGGGCCACTCCACCCGGCAACTCGTCGTCCAGCAGGGCAAGGTGGGCCAGGCGGTCCTCACCCTCACCGCGGACGGCCCGCTCGACAACGGCGGCTCCTACCACTGCGTCTTCAAGGCGGACCTGACCGCGGAACCGTCCCCGAGCGGCCCCGTCGAAGTCGGCCCCTCCACGGTCACCATCGGCGAACCCATGTCGTCCTGCACCGCAGGAAAGGCCACCACGCTGACCCTGCTCCCGAACGGCACCCTGAGCCGGGAGATACCGGAGACCGGCGAAAGGCTCACGTACACCAAAGCCGACTGATCAGCCCAGCAGTGCCCACGCCGCGTTCGGCAACAACAGGGCGTGGACGAACCTGCCGGGCGCCGTCGGCGGAAAGTGCCACACCAACGGCCACGTACGGCCGGCCAGAGCGGGAATCGGCACACAACCGATGCCGCCCGCCGCCGCGTTCAGCGTGATCACCCCTTCGGGCCAGGACTTGCCCACCGTGCTCCCCGCCGGAACCAGGAAGTACACCGCCCGCCGCCCGTTCGCCTCGACGACGACAGGCCCCGGCTCGCCACCCGCGATCGCCTCCATCAGGTGGGCGAGCCGCCGCCCTTCATCACCATCCACGCGCACGGCATCGAATTGCACACCCGCTTTGCGGAGTTGAAATCCGACGTACGGAATCCTGCAGGACGCAAGAACCCGGCGAGGCGTCGACCGGTGCGCTCGCCCGGCCCTCCGGCCTGCCCGCCCTCAGTAGTACCCCTTCCGCCCCCTGCGCCACCGCCTCGCCGTGAACGGGCCCTCACCGACTTGATCCGGCGCCCGACGACTCACACGGCCGGCCCGCCTGTCTGCGGGGCAAACTCGCCTCGATCGGCTTCAACTTCCGCTGCCGAGGCGACGAGTTGGCACCGATGCCGACGGAGGACTTCGAGTGCGGGGTCACCCTGCCGCCGAAGGTCGACCGCTCCAGCCGAATCACGGTCCCTCAGTGCCGCTACTCCGTTCCGACCCGATTCATCGGCCAGCAGGTGCGTGTCCTACTGCAAGGCAACGAGCTGCTGGTCTTCGAGCGCCGCAAGGTGGTCGCCCGGCATCCACGGCTGACCGAGCGCTGCGAATACCGGGACGCCCTCGACTACTTGGAGATCCGGCCGGCCAAGCCGGGCGCCCTGCAGATTCCACCGCGCCGGCAGCCGCGCGGGCCGAGGGCACCTTCACCCCCGTCCACAAGGCATTCCGGGTCGCCGCCAGGGCTGCCCATGGGATGCTGCGGGAACACAGGCCTCGACCGAGGTCCTGCTCCTGCTCCGCCGCCTACCCAAGGAGGCCACGCGGATCGGGATCGCCGCGGCGGTGAGGGCCGGGTCAGCGAGCCCGGATGTTGTGGCCATCGAGGCCGGCGAGGCGGAAACGGCAGCCCGCGCCCCGGAGCCGCTCCTGGAGGCCGAGGACGAACGGCCGCCCCGGGCGGAACCGGGTGCCCAGGTAACCCGTCCCGAAGTCTTGGCGTGCCCGCCGTACCGCTCACCGGCAGCCGTAACGGAGTTGAGCGGATTCCACGGGACACGCGCCACCCCCACCGCGCACAGGTGAACCGCCGGGGAAGGACGGCGGGACGCCGGCGACCGAGTCGTGAACACTCGGGAACGGCCGGCGGACGATGCGCCCGCGCCGCCGGAACGTCACAATTCCCCATGCTCCACCGCCCCGGACAAGCCGTCGCCGCATCCCCCGGCGCACGGACGCACATCCAGAGGCGGACAGGTCCGCTGCTCACAGGCCTGTCACAACTTGACGGCGCACAGAACCACTTCCGCATCAGAAGCGTGATCACCAGTGACACACTTATGCCGCACCTCCTGAGGACATTCATGACGCGCAGATGGGCGCTTATCACTACGATCACCGCATTGACCGTCGCGCTGGCCTTCGTCGTCGTCCAACTGGTGCGCGGCCAGGCCCCCGAGAAGGAACAGACCGAGGCAAAACCAGCCGCGTCGAGCCCAGCCGCGTCGAAACCGGCCACGCCGAAACCGTCCGCGTCGAAACCGGCCACGCCGAAACCGTCGGCGTCGAAACCGGCCGCGCCGAGCCCGGCCGCGCCGAACCCGCCCGCACCGAACCCGCCCGCGCCGAAACCGGGTGGCGACGCCGAGTCGCTGCAGGGCCTCAGCTGGTGGCCCCTGCACCAGTCGGGCACCGCGAAGGCCGGCGCGCACGACGCCGTGGTCAGGGGCGGCACGCAGTGGACCGACGGCCCCGAGGGCGGCGCCCTGCAACTGGACGGCACCAGCGGATACGCGGACACCGGCACCCGGCTCGACACCGCGGGCAAGGACTATTCGGTCGCCGCACGGGTGCGCCTCACCCCCAAGGACATGAACGGCTTCCACACCGCCTTGTCCGAGGACGGCGACCGGGTCAGCGCATTCTTCCTCCAGTACTCCGGCCAGGACGGGAACTTCGCCTTCAGTTTCTCCGGTACCCGCGCCGTCGCGACGTCCGAGAAGCCGCAGCCCGGCCGCTGGTACCACCTGACCGGCACGTACAGCCAGAAGGACCACCTGATGCGGACCTACGTGGACGGCCGGCTCGCGGGGACCAGGGTGGCCTCCAACAACGTGTACCCCACTGGCACTGTGGTGATCGGGCGCGCCAAGTTCGACGGGAAGCCCGTCGACTACTGGAACGGTGACATCGCCGACGTACACGTCTACGACCGGGAGTTGACATCCCGTGAGGTGAGCTCGCTTTCCTCTCGCGAGCCGGGCTAACCGGCGCTGACGGGGGCAAGTTCACCGCCGCCGCAGGCTGACGGGCGCCGCACGGGCGCACCGCGGCTCGCGGCGGCGCCTGCCGGTTGTCCCGCAACCGGCCGAACCCGTCTTCCCCACAGACGACCGGAGAGGAAAAGGCCCTTGTCGGCCAGCGCTTCGACCGAAGACCGACCACCCTGCCCCCGCACCACGGAACCCTGCCCCGACGAGTTCCTCAGAGCGCTCTACCACTTCCACGGCAGCGCCTTGCTGCAGTTCGCCGCACGGCGACTGGAGGGCGACTGGCACCGCGCCGAGGACATCCTCCAGGAGGTCGCGATACGCGCCTGGCGGCACGCCGGGGAACTCGACCCGACCGCGGATTCGGTGCGGCCCTGGCTGTTCACCGTGCTGCGCAATCTCGTCATCGACGGCCACCGGGCCCGCCAGGCCAGACCACCGGAGATCGGTGAACCCGAACTCGCCCACCTGCCGGTGGCCGACGGCGTGGACCACATGCTCACCTCCCAGGTGCTCATCGACGCGTTGCGGGACCTGCGGCCGGCACAGCGCGAGGTCCTGCTGCACGTGCACTACCTGGGACGCAGCGTCAACCAGACGGCCGAGGTCCTCGGCGTGCCGCCGGGCACGGTCAAGTCGCGGACGTACTACGCCGCCCGCGCCCTGCGCGAGGCGCTGCACAGCCGCGGGCTGTACGCGGGCGGCCTGGAACGCGAGGCCGGATGACACTCATGCCAGACGTCCCGCGTGCCGGTTGATCTCCAGGCCGAGCGGCCCGGTGTCGAGCGATCCGCCCGCACCGGCACGCCAGCGCCACCCCGTGGGTGCCTCGCCGACCACCAGCAGCGCGTCCCCGCGCCGCAGACCGGCCAGTGCCCCCTCCCGTCGCGGGAGCTGCGAGGCGTCCACGACGAACAGATGCGGCGCCTCGCCCTGGACGGCGATCCGGCTGCTGCCCTCGATCAGCCGGAAGATCTGGGTGACGTCGGGCGAGCCGGGCTCCGACGCTCCCGTGCCCGCCGACGCCGCCACCGTGGCGAACGCCTCCTCCAGGCTGGCCGCGCTGTGCAGCCGCGAGGTCCGCGGCTCATCGCCGGAAAGGAGCCCGCCGTCGGCCAGGGATCCCACCAGGGTGACCTCGGCGAGCGCCCCCACCGGGCCGGCGAGCGCCTCGGTGACGACGGCCCGCACCAGGCTGCGCACCTCCTTGTCCGGACCCGCCACCGAGACGGGCCCCGCCGCCCGGGAGAGGTCGACCAGTACGCGGTCGGGGCCGTCCAGGCCCACCGTCACCGTCAGCGCGTACGGCAGGGCCGGTTCGCCCTCCGGGCCGGGGCGGTGCAGATCGTCGGGCGAGATCGTCCAGCGCTCGCCGTCCGCCTCGGCAGTCCAGGGCGCGGGGGCGACCTCCTCGGCCCCGGCCAGCAGCAGTGCGAGCCGCTCCTCGGAGTAGGCGACGGCATACAGGTCGGGCAGCGACCGGCCGGAGCGCAGGCATTCGCCCGTCAGCCGGCGCAGGCCCGCGTTGACCACGTCCAGCGCCTCCCGGCCCACGACGGCCGCCGAGGCGGCGACGGGCTTCGGCCGGCGGGGCCGTCGCACGGGCTTCGGCGGGCGGGGCCGTCGCTCGGTGACGATCAGCGCGGCCACCGCCCCGATCAGTGCCAGCCCCAGCACCACGGCCAGGACGTACCAGATCATCTTCTGACTCCTTGTCGGGACGCCCCGGCGGCGGAGCCGGGACGGTCGGGAACGAGCGCGGCACAGTCGCTGTGCCGTGCACCCGATGGCCACTACGGAGCCCGTCGGCGGATGGTTCACCGGTGCGCCGGGTGAACCATCCGCGGACCGGCGCCGTAGGTCCCGTCAGTGGCACGGCAGCCGCCGAGCGCGGCTGCCGAGGCCCCCCATTCACGCCGGCTGGAGGACGTTCTCGTGTCGTTGATGTTGACCGTGGTCGAGGAGGGCGGTGACGCGTTCGACGTCCACCTCGACGCCGATCCCGACACGCCTGTGCGCGCTGTCGCGGAGGCGCTGGCCGGGGCGGGAGGCGTCCACCGGCCCCCGGAGGGCCTCGGCCTGTATGCCGGCAACCGGCTGCTGCCCGCCGATACGCGGCTGCGGGACGCGCCGCTGCACCACGCGGCCATCGTGGGCCTGGGCCGCCCGGCGGGCACCGTGTCGGCCGAACCGGACGGGCTGGTGGAGGTCCGTGCGGTCGGCGGGACCGGCGCGGGCGCCGTGCACCGGCTCGACATGGGCGAGTACCGGATCGGGCTGGCCCACGACGGGACCGCCCAGGTGCTGCGCGCCGTACCGGACCGTCCGTTCGCCGTCCTGGCGGTGGGCCCCCAAGGACGCTGCCGTATCACGCCCGACGCCTCCGCGCCGGACGGCGGCACCCTGCAACTGGACCGTGAGGACCTCACCGAGGCGACCGTCTGGCCGGCCGGCGCACAGCTCCTCGTCGGGGACAGCCTGCTCGAACTCGCCCTCCCGCAGAAGCCGGACGCGGCCGTGCAGCCGTCGGAGGACGGCACCGGCTGGGACTACAACCGGCCGCCGCGGCTGCGGCCGGCCGAGAACGCCACCCGCTTCACCCTGCCCTCCCCGCCCGTCCCGCCCGCCGCCCGGCCGCTCCCGTGGATCACCGCGGCGGCCCCGCTGGTGATGGCGGGGGCCGGGGCGCTGGTATTCGGCCGTATGTCGATGCTGCTGTTCGGGCTGCTCTCCCCGGTCGCGATCCTCGGCAACTATCTGATGAGCCGGCGCAGCGGGCGCCAGACCCACTCCGACAGTGTCGCCGCCTATGAGGAGAAGAAGGCACGCATCGAGGGCGACGCGGCGAAGGCCCTGGCGACCGAACGCACCGCCAGGCGCCGTGGTTTCCCGGACCCGGCCGAGGTGGTCCTGACCGCCGTCGGCCCCCGGCGCCGCCTGTGGGAACGCCGCACCTCCGACGCCGACTTCCTCGAACTGCGCGTCGGAACCGCCGATCTGGCCTCCGACGTGGTGCTCCAGGACCCGACGAAGGACGAACACCGCCGCGAGGACCCGCGGACCGCGTACGACGTCCCGGTGACCGTTCCGCTGCGGGAACACGATGTCCTGGGCATCGCCGGCGAGGGCCCGACCGCGCGCGCCGTGGCGCGCTGGGCGGTCGCCCAGGCCGCCGTCCTGCACAGCCCCCGTGACCTCCAGATCCATCTGCTGACGACCGGCGAACAGGGCCGGGACGGCTGGTCCTGGCTGCGCTGGCTGCCGCATGTGCGCAAGAAGTCCGGCGACACCCCGGCCAACATCGGCTACGGCACGGAGACCTGCGCCCGGCGGGTCGCCGAGCTCACCGCACTGATCGTCGAGCGCGCCGGACGGGAGGACCGGCGGAGCCGGCCCGCCGGGCCCGACGTGCTCGTCATCCTCGACGGAGCCCGCAGGCTGCGTTCGCTGCCCGGCGTGGCGCAGATCCTGCGCGACGGACCGGCCGTCGGCGTCCGCGCGGTCTGCCTGGACGCCGAGGAGCGGCTGCTGCCCGAGGAGTGCCACGCCGTCGTCGCCGAGGAGCCCGGCGGAACCGTACGGGTGGGACGCTCCGGGAGGGGCACCGTCGGGGGGATCCGGCCCGACGCGGTGTCCCTGGACTGGTGCCGTTCGCTGGCCCGCGCGATGGGCCCGCTGCGGGACCCGGGCGGGGCCGACGAGGAGGCCGCGGTGCTTCCCGGCTCCGCGCGGCTGCTCGACGTCCTCGCCCTCGACCCGCCGCAGGCCGCCGGCATCCGGGCGCGCTGGACGGCCGGGGGCCGCTCGACCCGGGCGGCCGTCGGCGTCTCCCTGGACGGCCCGTTCCACCTGGACCTGCGGCGCGACGGCCCGCACGGGCTGGTCGCCGGCACCACCGGCTCCGGCAAGTCCGAACTCCTCCAGACGCTGGTCGCCTCGCTCGCGGTGGCGAACCGTCCGGACGCGATGACGTTCGTCCTGGTCGACTACAAGGGCGGCTCCGCGTTCAAGGACTGCGTCGACCTGCCGCACACCGTCGGCATGGTCACCGACCTCGACGCCCACCTCGTCGAGCGGGCCCTGGTGTCGCTGACGGCGGAACTCACCCGGCGCGAGCACATCCTCGCCGCGGCCGGCGCCAAGGACATCGAGGACTACGTCGAGCTGCTGGAGCGCAACCCGGCGGGCCGCGCGCCGATGCCCCGGCTGCTCATCGTCATCGACGAGTTCGCCTCGATGGTGCGCGACCTGCCGGACTTCGTGAAGGGTCTGGTCAACATCGCCCAGCGGGGCCGCAGCCTCGGCATCCACCTGATCCTGGCGACGCAGCGCCCCAGCGGCGTCGTCTCCTCGGAGATCCGCGCCAACACCAACCTGCGCATCGCGCTGCGGGTGACGGACGCCGGCGAGAGCACGGACGTCCTCAACTCTCCCGAGGCCGCCGGGATCTCGCAGGGCACCCCCGGTCGCGCCTATGTGCGCCTGGGCCAGAACTCCCTCGTGCCGTTCCAGTCCGGACGGGTCGGCGGCCGTCGGCCCGGTGCCGCGGCGACCTCGCTGCCGGCACCCTGGGCGGTGACGGTCGGCTGGGAACGGCTCGGCGAGCCGCTCCCGGCACGGCCCCGCGGCGCGGCCGTGCCCGCCGAGGTGGAGACCGACCTCACCGGGCTCGTCACGGCGATCCGCGAAGCGGACCGGGAGATGGGCATCCCCGCGCAGCACAGCCCCTGGCTCCCGCCACTGCCCGAGGTCCTGGTCACCGGCGAACTGCCGGCGCCCCCGCCCTCGGACTACGACCTCGCGCCCGTCGCGTACGGCGTGGTGGACCTGCCCGCACAACAGGCCCGGCTGCCCCTGGTGATCGACCCGGCGACGCTCGGGCACCTGCACATCATCGGCTCGCCCCGGCAGGGCAGGTCGCAGACACTGCGCACCATCGCCGGCACCCTGGCCTCCGCCCATTCCCCGGACCGGCTGCACATGTACGGCATCGACTGCGGCAACGGCGCGCTGCTGCCCATCGAGGGGCTGCCGCACTGCGGGGCCATCACCCAGCGCACCCAGCCCGACCGGGTGGCCCGGCTGCTCGCCCGGCTGTCCGGGGAGCTGACCCGGCGCCAGGAGATGCTCGCCTCCCGCGGCAGCGCCGACCTGCCGGAGCTCCGCCGCTCCCTGCCGGAGGCCGAACGGCCGCCGCACATCATGCTGTTCATCGACCGGTGGGAGGTCTTCGACAAGCAGCTCGGCGAGTACGACTCCGGGAACCTGCTGAGCTCCGTGCTGACCCTGCTCCGGGACGGCGCGAGCGTCGGCATCCACCTGGTGATGACCGGTGACCGGGCGCTGTTCTCCAGCCGGGTCAACGGCTCCACCGAGGACAAGCTCGTGCTGAAGCTGAACGAGAAGTCCGAGTACGGGATGATCGGCATCACCCAGCGCAACGTGCCCGACGAGATCCCGCCGGGCCGCGCGTTCCGTGCCGCCGACAAGGCGGAGGTGCAGATCGCGCTCCTCACGGACAACCCGGAGGGCCAGGCGCAGGCCGTGGCGCTCCAGCAGATCGCCGAGTACTGCCGCGAGCGGGCGGCCCAGCTGCCGGACTCCACCCGGCCGTTCCGCGTCGACACCCTGCCGGACCGGCTCACCTGGGAGGAGGCGATCCGGTACGTGCCGCAGCCGCTGCCGTCCGCACGGTGGGCCCTGTCCGGTGTCGGCGGCGACGAACTCATCGCGTCCGGGCCGGACTTCGCCGTCACGTCGACCTTCCTCGTCGCCGGGCCCGCCCGCTCCGGCCGCAGCACCGTCCTGGCGACGCTGGCACTGTCGCTGCTGTCGACCGGGACGCCGATCGTCGTCGGCGCGCCCGCCAGGTCGCAGCTGCGCCAACTCGCCGGACGGCCCGGGGTGCTCGCGGTCTTCGACGAGTCCGACATCGACCCCACCGCGCTGGAGGAGGCGCTGGCTTCCTCGCCTCAGGGGGCCGTGGTGATCCTGGACGACGCCGACCTGCTGCTGAAGACGAAGGCCGAGCCCGTCCTCACCCAGATCGCCAAGTCCGGTGCCGAGAACGGCCGGGGCCTGGTGATCTCCGGGCAGACCGACCGGCTCTCCTCCGGCTTCTCCGGCTGGCACACCGAGGCCCGCCGCAACCGGTGCGGTCTGCTGCTGAAGCCGCAGAACATGAGCGACGGCGAACTGATCGGCGTCAAGGTGCCCCGCAGCCGCCTGGGGGCGACCCGCCCGGGGCGGGCGATCCTGCACCTGGGCGACGGCGTGCTGCGCACCGTCCAGGTCCCGGAGACGGTGCTTCCGCCGACCGGGAGCTGAGCGCCTGTGCGGGGGTTCCGGCACCGGCTGTGAGGTCCCACGGCTGACGGCCTGCGATCGAAGCTCACCCGGCAGGCTCAGAGGGCTCCCGCCCCGGCGACGGCCGGGGCGGGAGCCCTCACGCATGACGGGACGCGGCCCGGATCAGGTCGATCCCTCCACGTAGCTGGGGTCGTGCTTGATCGTGCTCGTCGTTCCGTTGGGGACGGCGCCGTTGATCGCCCAGGCGAGACCGGCCAGTCCGATGAGGTTCGAGCTCTGGTCGATCCACCCCGCCGTCTTCGTCCAGATGTTGGTGATGTCCGGCAGCTGCTTCAGGATGTCCGGTGTCTTCCACACGCCACCGGGGATGTTCTTCAGCAGGTTCGCGACCAGGTCGCCCGGGTTCTTGAACCCGGTGAACGCCTTGATGGTGGGGACCACGCTCTTGATGTTGAGCTGGATCGCCTTGAGGTCGTTCGTGACGGATTTGAGGGTGTTCGCGATCCCGCCCAGATTGGCGATCTTGATCAGGCCGACGCCGCCGAGCACCAGCCCCAGGCCACTGAGGACCATGTCGAGCACATCCCACTCACCCGACTGAATACTGTCGACGATGTTCATGATGAAGGGGATGGCGGCGGTGACCAGACTGGCGATCGTCAGGATGAGCCCCAGGCCCTGCAATCCGGGGATGAGCATGGCGATGATGCCCAGGGCGGCGCTGATGAAGCCGAGCACCTTCTTGAAGATGTCCTTGATCTTCTCCCACAGGCTCTTGCCCGGGACCGCCTCGCTCGTCGCGTCGTCCAGGGCGCGGGCCGCCGTCGAGGCGTCCATCTCGCGCAGCTCCCGCGCGTCCTCGGCGAGCATGCGGGCGGCGTCGAGATCCCGCTGGGCGCTGTCGGCGTCCCCCTGCGCCGCCGACTGATCGTTCCGGGCGTCCTCCATGGCCAGCCGCGCACTGCGCCGGGCCGCCTCGTCGTCCGGCGGGGGCGGATCCGCCGCGTCCAGGCCGCTGATCACGGACCCCGCCGCGGCGGCGGCATCGGTGGCCCGCTGCAGCCGCTCCTTGGCGTCCCGCCCTTCGACCAGGGCGTTGTCGGCCTTGCGCTGATGGTCCCCCAGCTGGTCGGCGTAGGTGTCCAGCGCGCGGGCCGCCTTGTCGTACGAACTGTGCAGCTTCTCCACCTGATTGGCCAGGTCCCCGAGCTTGTGCCGGAGCTTGTCCATGGCCTTGCCCTCGCCGAGCTGGCTGTTCTTCAGGCCGCTGACGATGGGGAGCGCCTGGTCCGCGTCGTCGGCGACGGACCGGTACTGGCCCGCGAGCTTCGCGAGCATCTCCGCATCGCCCGGCGTCGGGTCGTCCGAGAACCCGAAGACCGTCTCCCAGTCGGACACCGCTGGCCGCGCCATTGCCGCGCCCTCACTTTCCGTTCTCGTCCGTGCCCTGCGGGCTCTGTGCGGCCGGCACAGCCGTGCCCTTGCTCTTGACCTCCACGAAGCGCAACGTCCCCGCGATGGCGTCGAACACCTCGAAGAACTGGTCCTTGAGCTCCACATTGGGCGTGGAGCTGGAGACCAGCAGGTATTCCCGGCGGTTCGGGATCGGGAACAGCGTGTGCAGCAGCGCCGTACGCACCGGCGTGCCCTTGTAGTCGATGTCCTCGATCGAGGCGATCCGTCCGACCGGTCCGACGTCCGGAAGCTCCAGCAGATCCACCTCGCGCGGCGGGTACCCGCTGCTCTGCGGGTCCCCGGCCTGCATGCTCGCCCCGAACAGCACCTCGGCCAGATCCGCCGACTGGTCCTCCGGCACGGGCATCCGCAGCACGACGGACGTGGCGCTGAGCATCGCGTCCCCGCCGGGGAATCTGACCATCCCCGCTGCCTGGAGCGCCCCCCGGGCGTAGGCTTCGCGGGCGGTCCGGCGGGTGTCGCGGATCAGGCCGTCGAGCCGCTCGCGGGAGAGCTGCGGAACCCCCTTCGCCTGGTGCTCGATACGGCGGCGGATGGACGCGTCCCGGGTGCTCGGGTCGAGGTCCAGGTACCACCAGGAGCCGGGGTAGCGCAGCTTGTAGTGCGCGGGCGCCCCCGTAGCCCGGTCCGTGACCGGATGCGTCATGACGCATGTCCCTTCTGCCAGCAGGCTCTTGTCAGGTCTTCTTGGAGTCGTCCAGCGTCTTGACGGTCTCGTCGTCCGTCTGCGTGAAGGCGTCGGAGATCTTCTTCGTGTTCTCGGAGAAGACCTTCACGTTGTCCTGCACCTTCTCGTGGCCCCTGCCCCATGCGTGGTCGAAGTCGGCGAGGGAGTCGGCGAGCTTCGAATCGCCCACGTCGTCCTTCGATCCGACGTCGCTGAGCCGCGCGGTGTTGTTGATCCGTTCCCCGATGTCCTCAAGTGACTTGACCGTCTCGTTCAGGTCCTCAATGGGGACGTTGATGCGGGTCATCGGTTCCTCCTCTCCGGCCGCCGTCCGGTCCCGCCGCAGAAGGGCGGGACCGGACACAAGGGGACGTCAGCCGATGGAGCCGGACGTCTGGTCGTCGGTGTCGACGAACGCGTCGGCGACCTGCTTGATGAACTCGCTGACGCCCTGCAGGCCCTCGATCGCCTTTTCGGTGCCGTTCTTGTACTCCTCCCAGAACGGACGGAACTTGCTCTCGGAACCCGGCGTCGCGTAGGCCGCCTCGACCATCTCGTCCATCTTGGTGTTGGCCTCGTGGAGGCTCTGCTGCATCAGGTCCTTCTGGTTCTGCAGCCAGATCGACGCCTCCCGCATCTCTTCCGGGCTGATCTTGATGTTGCCGCCGGCCATGTCGGTTCCTTCTCTCGTTCCGGGTCGCCGCGGTCGCTGAGCCGCGCACACCGGGCTGTACGGGGCACCCGGCGGGGCGGTTCATGCCTGTTGCGGAACAGTGACGAAAGTGGCGGGCCGCCGCGTCTGCCGGGCACGTACTGCGACAGCTTCCGCGCCGACCTGCGACGCAAGCGGGATCTGCTCGGCAACGGACTGCGACGAGGTCAGTTGCCGGTCCCGGGCCTGTCCCGTCGTTCCCGGCGGGCTCGCGACGCCGCGCCGGCCTTCCTCGTGTCGCGGTCGACGGTCGGGTCGGGACCCGGCGGAACGCGGCCCGGCCCGGGGCGGCGGTCGTGGAGACCGCCGCCCCGGGCCGGGGTGTCGCTGCCGTACGGGACTCAGGCGTCCGGAGCGGCCGGCTCGTCGCCGTCCGTCTTCTCCTCGGCGGGCGCCAGGCCCAGACGCTCCTGCAGCCACTTGTCGAACTCGATCGAGGCGCGGACCCAGCTGACCGTCGACGAGACGAAGTGCTCCAGGCTGACGCCCGTACCGATGAGCATCTGCGCCTCACCGATGAGACGGACCGAGACCTCGGTCTCCTCGGATCCCTCCTCGGGCTCGTGGGTGTGCGTGTAGACCTTGGGCCACAGGGTGCGGCGGTTCCAGTCGTCGATCGCGTCGAGGAGGACCGGGCGCTGGTCCGCGGCGTGCGGGCGGTCGTAGAACGTACGGACGGAGAAGACCTGCTGCTCGTCCTCACCGCGGAACATGAAGTACGTGCGGAAGTCCTCCCACGGCGCCGCGAGGTCGCCCTCGTCGTCGACGACGTACTTCAGCTCCATCTGTTCGAGAAGCTGCTTGACGAGGTCCTGGTCAGGGACAACGGGGCCCTCGGGTCCTGCCGCCTGCGGTTCGGGCTGGCCCCCGAAATTCGGAATCGAGGACGGATCGATAGACATCGCTGGGTACTCCTGTGGATCGCACGTGGTTTCCTGCCGACGACCCTAGCCGCGTTTCGCCGCCAGAGGGTCTACGCCCTCCGGGGAATCGTCCCCGCATCGGCTTCCCGCACCCGTGACCAGGCAACGGCGACCGGGATCGCGCACAGCACTCCGAGGAGTCCGGACGCGCCGATGGTGTTCGCCGACGACCCGGACAGCTCCGCTGCCAGGCCCCCCAAGGCCACACCGATCCCCTGCATGGCGATGAGCCCCGACCTTGCCAGCCCCAGCGCCTGGCCACGCCGACCGGCCGGGGTCAGGAGCACGAAGGTGGCCCCGGCGGTGATCTGATAGGCGGAACACACCCCCGACACCAGCAACAGGAGTACGGCCACACCTACACCGGGGCCGAGCCAGTAGACGAGCAGCGGAAGATTCGCGCCGATCGCCAACGGCCCGAGCAGGCGGCGCCGCCGCTCGTCCCCGACCTGGGCCCGCCCCAGAAGGGCTGCCCCCAACACCATTCCCGCCGGATGCGCGGCCAGCAGGAGTCCCACCGAGGAGGCCCCGCCGCCGGCCTCGTCCGCGAAGGGCGCGGCCAGCCCTTCCGGCAGGACGACGAACCCCGCCAGCCACCCCAGCGCGAGCAGCGACCGCAGCCTGCGGTCCGACCAGATCAGCACGGCCGCATCGCCGACCTGGGCGCCGAGCCGCGTCTTCTGGTCGTCGGCACTCGCCGCGGGGCGGGCCTTCACGCCGAACCGGACCAGGATCGCCGAGAGAAGGAACGTCACCGCGTTCACGCCCAGCGAGAGGTGACTGCCCAGCCACGCGGCCAGCACACCGCCACCGGCGAAACCGACCAGCTGTCCGACCTGGTGAGTGATCTGCATGACCCGCTGGCCACGTTCGTATCTCTGCTCGCCGAGCACGGTCGGCAGCAGTGCGCCCTGCGCGGCGCCGAAGGGTGCCTCGGCCAGCTGCGCCAGCACCAGCAGCCCGGCCAGCAGCGGCAACGGCGTGCCGGGCAGGGCCATCAGCCCGACCAGCGCCATCCGCACCAGGTCGCATCCGATCATGACCGTACGCCGGGGGAAACGGTCCGCCAGGCCGGACAAAAGCACCCCGGACAGCAGAGCGGGCAGGGTGGTCAGCGCATACGTCGCCGCTGTCCATCCTGGCGAGTCGGTGCGTTCGAACACGAGCAACGACAGGGCCACGCGTGCCAACTGGTCGCCCAGGATCGACTGAGCATAAGCAGCCCAAAGGGTACGGAATTCGCCAAGGTGAAAGAGATTGTCAGATCTGGGCTTTTTGGGCCCCGGTTTTATCTCATCGCCTATCTGCTCGTTCATGCGGGCACGCTACCGGCTGCCGAATTCGGCCTCTAATCCTGCTTGTGGGCAGGTCACGACGGGCCACCCGAGGTGTCCTGATTACTCGCATGCCGCTGGGCGGGCACTTCGGGTGCCCGAGCGGACGCCCCTTGTCAGAGGCGGGCGATACGGCCCGGGACGGAGCAGGACAACGCGATCCCACCCCCCGACGCGGGGCGAAGCGTTTGGCTCAATATCGATGTTGAACACTGGATCATCGATGACGGCGGCCGGTATTCCGTTCTCCCGAAATCACCGCAATTCTTCGTCGATCGCACTGCGGCGCAGACGACTGCGGGACAGCCCCTGGTCCCCGGCCGGAACACGTGGTCTTCCGGCCGGGGACACGACATCGAACAGGCTGTGCGCCGGCTACAAGGTCTTCCCCGAGGTCGCGGGCCCGACGAGCAGGCCGTCGCCGACCCGGTCCACCCGGACGGTGTCCCCGTCCTTGACCTCGCCCGCGAGGATCTCCTTCGCGAGCCGGTCGCCGATCGACGTCTGGATGAGCCGGCGCAGCGGCCGGGCGCCGTACGCCGGGTCGTTGCCCTCCTCGGCCAGCCAGGCCAGGGCGGCCGGGGTGACGTCGAGGGTGAGCCGACGTTCGGCCAGGCGCCCGGCGAGCCGGTCGATCTGGAGCTTCGCGATGTGCGAGAGCTCGTCGCCGGACAGCGCGGAGAAGACCACCAGGTCGTCGAGCCGGTTGAGGAACTCCGGCTTGAACGAGGCCCGTACGACCTCCAGGACCTGCTCCTTCTTCACCTCGGGCTCGGTCAGGGGATCCATCAGGAACTGGCTGCCGAGGTTGGAGGTCAGGATCAGGATGGTGTTACGGAAGTCGACCGTCCGGCCCTGTCCGTCGGTGAGCCGGCCGTCGTCCAGGACCTGGAGCAGGATGTCGAAGACCTCGGGGTGTGCCTTCTCGACCTCGTCCAGCAGCACCACGCTGTACGGGCGGCGGCGGACCGCCTCCGTGAGCTGGCCGCCCTCCTCGTAGCCGACGTATCCGGGCGGAGCGCCGACGAGCCGCGCCACACTGTGCTTCTCGCCGTACTCGCTCATGTCGATGCGGACCATGGCCCGCTCGTCGTCGAACAGGAAGTCGGCGAGCGCCTTCGCGAGCTCCGTCTTGCCGACACCGGTCGGACCGAGGAAGAGGAACGATCCGGTGGGCCGGTCGGGGTCGGCGATTCCGGCGCGGGTACGGCGCACCGCGTCCGACACGGCGCGCACGGCCTCGGTCTGCCCGATGAGGCGCTTGCCCAGCTCGTCCTCCATGCGGAGCAGCTTCTGGGTCTCGCCCTCCAGCAGACGCCCGGCCGGGATGCCGGTCCAGGAGCCGACGACATCGGCGATGTCGTCCGGGCCGACCTCCTCCTTCACCATCGTGTCCTTGGCGGCCTCCTGCTCGGCCTCGGACGCCTCCGCCAGCTCCCGCTCCAGGCCGGGGATCTCCCCGTACAGCAGCTTGGAGGCGGTGTCGAAGTCGCCGTCGCGCTGGGCGCGTTCGGCCTGGCCGTGCAGTTCGTCGAGGCGTTCCTTCAGCTCACCGACGCGGTTGAGGCCCTGCTTCTCCTTCTCCCAGCGGGCGGTGAGGCCGCGCAGCTCCTCCTCCTTGTCGGCGAGGTCGCGGCGGAGCTTCTCCAGGCGCTGCCTGGAGCCGGGGTCGGTCTCGTTCTTGAGGGCCAGCTCCTCCATGTGGAGGCGGTCGACGGCGCGCTGGAGCTCGTCGATCTCGACGGGCGAGGAGTCGATCTCCATGCGCAGCCGGGACGCCGCCTCGTCGACCAGGTCGATGGCCTTGTCGGGAAGGAAGCGGGAGGTGATGTAGCGGTCGGACAGGGTCGCGGCGGCCACCAGGGCGGAGTCCGCGATGGAGACCTTGTGGTGGGCCTCGTAACGGCCCTTGAGACCGCGCAGGATCGCGATGGTGTCCTCGACGCTCGGCTCCGCCACCAGGACCTGCTGGAAGCGGCGCTCCAGGGCGGGGTCCTTCTCGATCCGCTCGCGGTACTCGTCGAGCGTCGTCGCGCCGACCATGCGGAGCTCGCCGCGGGCCAGCATCGGCTTGAGCATGTTGCCGGCGTCCATGGCGGAGTCGCCGCCGGCGCCCGCGCCGACGACGGTGTGCAGCTCGTCGATGAAGGTGATGATCTGCCCGTCGCTCTCCTTGATCTCGGAGAGGACGGTCTTGAGCCGTTCCTCGAACTCTCCGCGGTACTTCGCGCCCGCGACCATCGCGCCGAGGTCGAGCGAGACGAGGCGCTTGTTGCGCAGGGACTCGGGGACGTCGCCCTTGACGATGCGCTGGGCGAGCCCTTCCACGACGGCCGTCTTGCCGACGCCGGGCTCACCGATGAGCACGGGGTTGTTCTTGGTGCGGCGGGACAGGACCTGGACGACGCGGCGGATCTCCTGGTCCCGTCCGATGACCGGGTCGAGCTTGCCCTCGCGCGCGGCCGCCGTGAAGTCCGTACCGAATTTCTCCAGGGCCTTGTACTGGCCCTCCGGGTCGGGTGTGGTCACCCGGCGCCCTCCCCTGTTCTTCTCGAACGCGTCCAGCAGCCTCTTCGCACTGGCCCCCTGATCACTCAGGATCTCACCGACCCGGCCGCCCACGGCGGCGATGCCGATCAGCAGGTGCTCGGTGGAGATGTAGTCGTCGCCGAGCTCCTTCGCGCGCTGCGCGGCGTCCGCGATGACGGCGAGCAGCTCGCGGTTGGGCTGCGGCGGGGCGACGGTCGACCCGGTGACGCTGGGCTGCGCACCCAGCAGCCGCTCGGTCTCGCTGCGTACGACGAGCTGGTCGGCCTCGACGGAGGCGAGCAGATCGACGATGTTCTCGTTGTCCTCGCCCGCGAGCAGCGCGAGCAGCAGATGCCCGGGGGTCAGATCGGGGTGCCCGTCCTTCACGGCCCTGCTGGTGGCCACGTTGATGGCGTCACGGCTCTTGTTGGTCAGCTCGGCGTCCACGTGCGCTTTCTCCTCCTTGCGTCGACTGGTCTCTCCACAACACTGACTAGGTCAACGTGTACAAAGTTGAGTCTATTCCACTCAACCTCACATCACACCTGTCCGGCATCCCTGTTCCCACCCGCCGCCCCTGCCCTGCCCCCGCCCGACCCTCGGCCCTCGGCCCTCGGCTCCCCGCAGTCCGCAGTCCGCTTCCGCCCCGACCGAGTCAACCGGCCGGGTCGGGCCCGCGCCACCGCAGGGGCCGGCCCGCGCTGCCTACGCTGTAGCCATGGCAGTCGACGTGACGAACCCCGATCCCGAGTACCTCGCGTTCTGGCGCGAGCACCACCTGTGCACCCTGACCACACTCCGTCCCGACGGCACGCCGCACGTGGCGCCGGTGGGCGTGACGTACGACCCCGAGGCCGGGCTGGCCCGGATCATCACCAGCAAGGGCAGGCGGAAGGTCGCCAACGTCCTGGCGGCGGGACCGGACGGCGCCCGGGTCGCGGTCTGCCAGGTCGACCGGCGCCGCTGGGCGACGCTGGAGGGCCGCGCGACGGTCCGCACGGAGCCGGAGGTGGTCGCCGACGCGGTACGCCGCTACGCGGAACGCTACGGGCGCACGCCGTCGCCCAACCCGGACCGCGTCGTCATGGAGATCGCCCTGGACCGGGCGCTCGGCAGGGCGTGAGGGAGACCGCGAGAACCCCCGGCAGCACAGGACTCCGGGCAGCACAACGGCGCCACCGTGTTCAGGTCACGATGGCGCCGTTGTGTGGGGGAGTGACTGAGCGACGTGTAACGACGGGGGATCGCTCAGGCACTGCGGGGGGTGGCGGAGATAGTCTCTGGCTCGAACAGCTGGTGGTCCCGCCGGTCGAGGTTGACGAAGATCATGTCGTACCGGATCGCGCAGCGGACGGGCTGCGGGGCTCCCCGCGGCTTGCGGAGGCACCGGTAGGCGCGTACTTCGTCGTCTTCTTCACGTGCGACAACGATGGGGTCGCCGAACAGAGTGACCATCAGCGAGTCGCCACAGCGGGGGATGGCCGTGACGAGATCGATGAAATGCCAGCCTGATCGGTAGGCCGTGGCCATCTCGCGCCGGAAGGTTCGGTCGTCCGGCGGGATGGTCATGCGCCCGATTGAGTCGGTTCGGACCAGGCGATGTCACCGGGCGCGGCCGCTGCCTCGATGTTCCACGCGATGTCACCCGGGGCGATCCAGGCGATGTCGTCCGGCGCGGAGGCCGGCGTGACCCAGGCGATGTCACCAGGCACAGAGGTCGGTGTGCCCCAGGCGATGTCACCAGGCGCGGGCGCCGCCTCGACGCTCCACGCGATGTCACCCGGCACGGCTGCCGCCTCGGCGTTCCACGCAATGTCGCCGGCACCCACTGCTCCAAGGCCCAAAGCCGCGACGAACGAGGCGGCAAGCACCGAGCGAAGCACTCGCTTATACATAGTCAGCTTCGTCCTCACTTGTGGATTCTTCTCCCCCGCACCTAAGACGATGTCTCACCTGGGCGCGCTAACACCACCGAGTCAATGCATCATGTTCTTGCATGTTCAGGAACCTGGGGGGTGAAGGTATGACCACAAGAGACACAAAACAGGCACATCCTCATGCGATCACCGAACTGTGCGACGCCGGAAAACACCTCTACGCCAGCGCACTTCGCTCCGGTCGCATCGCTCGCAGCGAAGTGGACTCCGCGCCCTGCCTGATGGACTTCACGCTCCTGCACCCGGACCCCGACGACTCCGACTGGCTCCGTCCGGTCCCGCCGTCCGCCGCCCTGGCGCAGCGCCTTCACCCCATAGAGCGCGAGATCCAGGAACGCCGACGGCACTCCGTCGAACTGGCCGAAGCATTCGAACCGTTCATGGACATCAGCGCCCAGGACCCGACGACGACCCACGCCATCACGGTGCTGGAGGGGGTCAACCGGATCAACGCGGCACTGGATCTCGCCACTGCCGAGTGCCGCACCGAAGTCCTCACCGTCCAACCCGGGGGCGGGCGGAGCGAGGACCGCCTCAGCGAGGCCCTGGAACGAGGCCTCTCGGTGGTGGACCGCGGTGTCAGCATCCGCACGCTCTACCAGCACACGGCCCGGCACAGCCCTGGAACCCTTGCCTACGCGGAACGTCTGGCCGAGGGCAAGGTCGAGATCCGGACCCTCGAAGAACTCATAGAGCGCCTCATCATCTTCGACCGGACGGTCGCCTTCATCCCGGCTCAGGACGACCGCCAAGTCGCCCTGGAACTGCGCCACCCCGGGCTGGTCGAGTATCTGGTGAAGGTATTCGAGCAGTTGTGGACCCGCGCGCAGCCACTCCTCGAAGAGATCAAGTACGAACAGGCGCCCAAGGGCATCAGCGGAGTCCAGCGCTCCATCGCCCAGCTCCTCGTCGAGGGAAACGTCGACGACTCCATCGCCCGTCGCCTCGGGATGAACGTACGCACCTGCCGCGCGCACATCGCCAAACTGAATGCCGCACTCGGCAGCGGCAGCCGCACCCAACTCGGTTACCTCATCGCGCAGTCGGGAATCCTGGACCACGACACGGATCGCGACGCACTCTGACGCCCTCCGTGAGTCGGGGGCGCGGACACGGGCGAGGCCCGCCACCCGTTCTCCACCGGGTGGCGGGCCTCGCGCGTCGTGCGGGTGCGTCGAGCCCGCTCAGTCCTTCGGCCGCTTCGGCCGCCAGACCACCAACGCGCTGGTCTGCTGCACGTCCTGATACGGCACCAGGTCGCGGCGGTACGAGGCATGCACCTGGGCCTCGCGCTGCTGCATGGCCACCGCCGCCCCGTCCACGGCCGCCGAGAGTTCGGCGACGCGCTGCTGGAGCGCCGCGACCTGGTTCTCCAGTTCGATGATGCGCTTGATGCCGGCGAGGTTGATGCCCTCGTCCTGCGACAGCTGCTGCACGGTACGCAACAGCTCGATGTCGCGGGCCGAGTAGCGCCTGCCACGCCCGGCCGTGCGGTCGGGGGAGACCAGACCGAGACGGTCGTACTGGCGCAGTGTCTGCGGATGGAGGCCCGAGAGCTGGGCCGCGATCGAGATCACGTACACCGGTGATTCATCGGTCAGTTCGTACGGATTGCGTCGTCGGCCGTCCACCTCAAGCTCCCTTCGCTGCCTGGAACAGCTCCGCCCGCGGGTCGTGGCCCGCGGTCGCCTTGCGGTAGGCCTCCAGTGCGTCCCTGGCCTCGGCGTTGAGGTCCCTGGGCACCGTCACCTCGACGGTGACCAGCAGGTCGCCCCTGGTGCCGTCCTTGCGTACGGCGCCCTTGCCGCGGGCGCGCATCGTGCGCCCGTTGGGGGTGCCGGCCGGCAGTTTCAGAGTGACCGGCGGACCGCCGAGCGTGGGCACCTTCACCTCGCCGCCGAGCGCCGCCTCCGTGAAGTCGACGGGCACGGTGACCGTGAGGTTGTCGCCCTTGCGGCCGAAGACCGGGTGGGCGTCGACATGGACCACGACGTACAGATCGCCGGCCGGTCCACCGCGCTCGCCCGGACCGCCCTTTCCGCGCAGCCGGATCCGCTGGCCGTCCGAGACGCCCGCCGGAATCCTGACCTGCATGGTCCGGGAGGACTTCGCCCGTCCGCTGCCCTTGCAGACGTCGCAGGGGTCCTGGGCGATGAGGCCCCGGCCCTTGCAGTCCACGCAGGGATCGGTGAGCGAGAAACCGCCGCCGGTGCCGCGCGACACCTGGCCGGTACCGAGACAGGTCGGGCAGACCCTGGGGGTGCCGTTCTTGTCACCGGTGCCGGAGCACGCCTTGCAGGGCGCCTGGCTGGACATCCGCAACGGGACCGTGGCCCCGTCGACCGCCTCGGTGAAGCTGAGCGTCACCTCGGACTCGATGTCCTGGCCGCGGCGCGGCTGCACCCGCGTCCCCGTGCCGCCCCGGTTGAAAAGGCCGCCGAAGACATCGCCCAGACCGCCGCCGCCGAAGCCACCGGCGCCGCCTCCCGAGCCCCCGCCCTGGGCCCCTCCGAAGAGGTCGCCCAGGTCGAAGTTGAAGTTGCCGCCGGCGCCCCCGGGTCCGGCCCTGAAGCCGCCGTTGCCGAAGAGGGCGCGCGCCTCGTCGTACTCCTTGCGCTTCTTGGTGTCACCGAGGATGTCGTTCGCCTCGGAGATCTCCTTGAAGCGCTCCTCCGCCTTGTCGTCGCCCTTGTTGGCGTCCGGGTGGAACTCGCGGGCGAGCTTCCGGTACGCCTTCTTGATCTCGGCGTCGGTGGCGTCCTTGGGGACGCCGAGGACCTTGTAGTAGTCCTTCTCGACGAAGTCCTTCGTGCTCATCGACGTCCCTCCTTCCGGACGATCGGCCATGCGACCGGCCCGGTGGGCGGTCGCATGGCCGGGCGGTGGGCCGCGAGGTGGTCAGACGGGATGTCAGACCTCCTCGGTGCCACCGCTCTCCTCGTCGGTTGCCTTCTCTTCCTTGGCTGCCGCACCCGGCTGGGGTTCGGCCACCGCCACCCGCGCGGGGCGGATGGTGCGTTCGCCGATCCGATACCCCGGCTGCAGGATCGCCACGCAGGTCGTCTCGGTGACATCCGGCGCGTACGAGTGCATCAGGGCTTCATGGATCGTCGGGTCGAAGGGCTCGCCCTCCTTGCCGAACTGCTGCAGGCCCAGCTTGGCGACGACCGTCTCCAGTGATTCGGCCACCGACTTGAACCCGCCCACGAGCTCGCCGTGATCGCGGGCCCGGCCGACGTCGTCGAGCACGGGCAGGAGCTCGGACAGGAGACCCGCTACGGCGATCTCCTTGACCGTGGCCCGGTCCCGCTCGACGCGGCGGCGGTAGTTCTGGTACTCGGCCTGGAGCCGCTGGAGGTCGCCCGTGCGCTCGCTGAGCGCGGTGCGGACCTGGTCCAGCTGGGCCGTCAGGCCGACTGTCTGTGCTGCGTCCCCGTCCGGGGACGCCTCCTCCTCCGGAGAGGAAGCGGCGTCCTTCGGCTCGGCTCCGCCGGGGGTGGCGCCGGAGGGGACGTCGGGCTTCTCCTCGAAGCCCGGAGTCTCCTCGGTCACACCGCACCGCCCTTCGCGTCCTTCTCGTCGTCCACGATCTCGGCGTCGACGACATCGTCGTCGGCCTTGGCCTGCTGGGCGCCCGGCTGCTGGTCGCCCTCGGCCTGGGCGTTGGCGTACATCGCCTGGCCCAGCTTCTGGGAGACGGCCGCGACCTTCTCGGTGGCCGTGCGGATCTCGGCGGTGTCGTCGCCCTTGAGCTTCTCCTTCAGCTCGGTGAGCGCGGTCTCCACCTCCGTCTTCACGTCACCGGGGACCTTGTCCTCGTTGTCCTTGAGGAACTTCTCCGTCTGGTAGACGAGCTGCTCGCCCTGGTTGCGCGACTCGGCGGCCTCGCGGCGGGCGTGGTCCTCCTCGGCGTACTTCTCGGCCTCTTCACGCATCCGGTTGACCTCGTCCTTGGGCAGCGAGGAGCCGCCGGTGACGGTCATCTTCTGCTCCTTGCCGGTGCCGAGGTCCTTGGCGGCGACGTGCATGATGCCGTTCGCGTCGATGTCGAACGCGACCTCGATCTGCGGGACGCCGCGCGGGGCGGGCGGCAGGCCGGTCAGCTCGAACATCCCGAGCTTCTTGTTGTACGCCGCGATCTCGCGCTCGCCCTGGTAGACCTGGATCTGCACGGACGGCTGGTTGTCCTCGGCCGTCGTGAAGATCTCGGAGCGCTTGGTCGGGATCGTGGTGTTGCGCTCGATGAGCTTCGTCATGATGCCGCCCTTGGTCTCGATGCCGAGGGACAGCGGGGTGACGTCGAGCAGCAGGACGTCCTTGACCTCGCCCTTGAGGACACCGGCCTGGAGCGAGGCACCGATGGCGACGACCTCGTCCGGGTTCACACCCTTGTTGGCCTCCTGGCCACCGGTCAGCTCCTTGACGAGCTCGGCGACGGCCGGCATGCGGGTCGAGCCACCGACGAGCACGACGTGGTCGATCTCGGAGAGCTGGATGCCCGCGTCCTTGACGACGTTGTGGAACGGGGTCTTGCACCGCTCCAGCAGGTCGGCGGTCAGCTGCTGGAACTGCGAGCGCGTGAGCTTCTCGTCCAGGTGCAGCGGGCCCTCGGCGGACGCCGTGATGTAGGGCAGGTTGATCGTGGTCTCCGTCGAGGACGAGAGCTCGATCTTCGCCTTCTCCGCGGCCTCGCGCAGACGCTGGAGAGCCATCTTGTCCTTGGACAGGTCCACGCCGTGGCCGTTGGCGAACTGCTTCACCAGGTAGTCGACGACGCGCTGGTCCCAGTCGTCACCACCGAGGTGGTTGTCACCGTTGGTGGCCTTCACCTCGACGACGCCGTCGCCGATCTCCAGCAGCGACACGTCGAACGTGCCGCCACCGAGGTCGAAGACGAGGATCGTCTGGTCGTCCTTGTCGAGCCCGTACGCCAGCGCGGCGGCGGTCGGCTCGTTGACGATGCGCAGGACGTTCAGGCCGGCGATCTCGCCGGCCTCCTTCGTCGCCTGACGCTCGGAGTCGTTGAAGTACGCGGGGACGGTGATGACCGCGTCGGTCACCTTCTCGCCCAGGTAGGACTCGGCGTCCCGCTTCAGCTTCTGCAGGATGAAGGCGCTCATCTGCTGCGGGTTGAAGCTCTTGCCGTCCAGGTCGATCTTCCAGTCAGTGCCCATGTGGCGCTTGACGGAGCGGATGGTCCTGTCGACGTTGGTCACCGCCTGGCGCTTGGCGACCTCGCCGACCAGCACCTCGCCGTTCTTCGCGAAGGCGACGACGGACGGCGTGGTCCTGGCGCCCTCTGCGTTGGTGATGACGGTGGGCTCGCCGCCTTCGAGAACGCTGACGACGGAGTTAGTCGTGCCCAGGTCGATGCCGACCGCACGTGCCATTTCAATTCCTCCAGCTTGACTACTTGAGTGGAACTGACTCAAGGATGCATGACGCCCGTCCCAGTGTCAACAGACTTGAGTCGAGTCGACTCAACTATCGTGCATGCACCTGACGCGCGGCGGATGATCCCGGACGACACCGGCTCCCTCGCGGGCCGGGAAACCCGCCCCCATCATCGCGTCGTGGGATCGTTCTGTCACAAATTGCCGTGAGCCACACAAAACCGGCACTCGATCCACCCCACCCCAGGCAGGCGCGAACGATGCAGAGACAGAGACAGGGCCGGCCGATGGACCGTTCCATGGGCCGCATCCCGGCACGCGCCGCGGCACGCCTGCCGGGCCACCTGTCCGACCGCGGGCCGGGCCGCATGTCGGCGTACCTGCGGGCCCACGCGACCGCCCGCACCCCGGCGGGCACGCCGGTTCTCCCGCCGGGCCTCCTGTCGGCCCTCTCGTCGGCCCGCATGCGCCTGCGACAGCAGGAGTGGCCGTCGGCCAAGCGCGTACTGGATCTGACCCTCGGCTCGATCCTGCTGACTCTCGCCGCCCCCCTGCTCGCCGCGGGCGCCCTCGCCCTCGCCGCACGACGCCCCTCCGGCGGGGTACTGACCCGCTCACCCCGGATCGGCCTGGGCGGTCACCTCTTCGTACTGCGCTCGCTGCGCACCCGCCGGCTGCGGCTGGACCTGCTCTCCCGGCTGCCGCACGTCGTAAGGGGAGAGCTGTCCCTGGTCGGCCCCGAACCCCTGACGCCGGACGAGGCCCGAGCCGGGACAGCCGGACCCGCCGGACCCGCCGAGGCCGCCGAGGCCACCGACTCCGCCGACCCCTGCGGACCCACAGCCACAACCACCGCCACCACGGAGCCCCCGGGAACCGTCACCGTCCCCGCCGCGAGAGACTGGCGGCAGGAACTGAGACCGGGCCTCACCGGCCTGGCACAGGTACGCTCCCGCTCCGGCATGCCGTGGGACGAACCCGCCCTGCTCGACCAGCACTACGCCGAGCACCACTGGGTGGGACTCGACCTCGCCATCCTGGCGAGAGCCGTACACACTCCGCTGCACCGGGCGGTCCGCGGACTCACCCGACGCGGCAAGGCACACCTGAGCGACACAGATCACCGCCGGTCCGGCTACAGCGCGGCGGAATAAGTGGATAGTGTCAGCACAGACTGATTAAGTTACTGCTTAGTAGTCCCAGTGTCCGCAGACGCTGGATCCCACCCTCGCAGGCCCGAGGAGCCCCCAAATGCAACTCGCCGCGATCATCGTGTCGCTGGTGCTGACTGTGGTCGGCGTTGCGCTCATCGCCCGAGCCGTCGCGCAGATCTACCGGTTCGTCACGCTCGGACAGCCGGTCCCGGCGGGCAGCCGCACCGACAACCCGAAGCAGCGCACGATCACCCTGGTCAAGGAGTTCCTCGGCCACACCCGGATGAACCGGTGGGGGATCGTCGGCTTCGCGCACTGGTTCGTCGCCATCGGCTTCCTGACGCTGCCGCCGACGCTGCTCCAGGCGTACGGGCAGCTCTTCAAGGCCGACTGGGTCCTGCCGATCATCGGCAACTGGCTGCCGTTCGAGATGTACACCGAGTTCATCGGCCTGATGACGACGGTCGGCATCCTCGTGCTGATCGCCATCCGGCTGCTGAACCTGCCCTCCCGGGCCGGCCGCAAGTCCCGCTTCACGGGTTCCAAGGCGTGGCAGGCGTACTTCGTCGAGTACGTCATCCTCATCATCGGCCTGGCGATCCTGACCCTGCGCGGCCTCGAGGGCGCGATCCACCACGTCGGGGGCTACGAGGCCGCGTACTTCATCTCGTACCCGCTGGTCCTCGCCTTCAAGGGCCTCGCGCTCGGCACGCTGCAGAACCTCATCTACTTCGTCGCGTTGATCAAGATCGGCACTTCGCTGATCTGGATGATCACCGTCTCGCTCAACACCAACATGGGTGTCGCCTGGCACCGCTTCCTCGGCTTCCCGAACATCTGGTTCAAACGGAACGCGGACGGCGCGGTCGCGCTCGGCGCCCTCCAGCCCATGACCTCCGGCGGCAAGGAGATCGACTTCGAGGACCCGGGCGAGGACGACGTCTTCGGTGTCTCCCAGGTCGAGCAGTTCTCCTGGAAGGGCATCCTCGACTTCTCCACGTGCACGGAGTGCGGTCGCTGCCAGTCGCAGTGCCCGGCCTGGAACACGGGCAAGCCGCTCTCCCCGAAGCTCCTGATCATGTCGCTGCGCGACCACGCGCACGCCAAGGCCCCGTATCTGCTGGCCGGCGGCGGCAAGGACATGGAGGGCAACGAGAAGGCGTCCGAGGAGCAGCTGAAGGACGTCCCGGCCGCGGCCCTGGCGGAGGCCGAGCGCCCGCTGATCGGCACGGTCGAGGAGAACGGCGTCATCGACCCGGACGTGCTGTGGTCCTGCACCACCTGCGGTGCGTGTGTGGAGCAGTGCCCGGTCGACATCGAGCACATCGACCACATCGTCGACATGCGCCGCTACCAGGTGATGATCGAGTCCGCGTTCCCGTCCGAGGCGGGCACCATGCTCAAGAACCTGGAGAAGAAGGGCAACCCCTGGGGGCTGGCCAAGAAGCAGCGCGTCGAGTGGACCAAGGAGGTCGACTTCGAGGTCCCGATCGTCGGCAAGGACGTCGAGGACCTGTCCGAGATCGACTACCTGTACTGGGTCGGCTGCGCGGGCGCGCTCGAAGACCGGGCCAAGAAGACCACGAAGGCCTTCGCGGAACTCCTCCACATCGCGGGCGTCAAGTTCGCGATCATGGGCGGCGACGAGAAGTGCACCGGTGACTCGGCCCGCCGCCTGGGCAACGAGCCGCTGTTCCAGCAGCTCGGCCAGGAGAACGTGGCCATGCTGAACATGGCGTTCGGCGAGGACGACGAGGACGACTCGACGAAGAAGGCGAAGGCCGCGAAGAAGATCGTCGCGACCTGCCCGCACTGCTTCAACACGATCGCCAACGAGTACCCGCAGCTCGGCGGCGAGTACGAGGTCATCCACCACACCCAGCTGCTCCAGCACCTCATCGACGAGGGCAGGCTGACCCCGGTGACCCCGGTCGAGGGCCTGATCACGTACCACGACCCCTGCTACCTGGGCCGTCACAACAAGATCTACACCCCGCCGCGCGAGATCATCGCGAAGGTCCCGGGCCTCAGGAACGAGGAGATGCACCGCCACAAGGAGCGCGGCTTCTGCTGCGGTGCCGGTGGTGCCCGGATGTGGATGGAGGAGCGGATCGGCAAGCGCATCAACAACGAGCGCGTCGACGAGGCCCTGTCCCTGAACCCCGACATCGTCTCCACCGCCTGCCCGTTCTGCCTGGTCATGCTGACCGACTCGGTCAACGGCAAGAAGAACGACGGCAAGGCGAAGGAGTCGGTCCAGGTGGTCGACGTGTCGCAGCTGCTGCTGGACTCCGTGAAGACTCCGGCCGACCCGGCCGGCGAGACGGAGTCGGCGGACGCACCGGAGCCGGAGCCGGTGAAGTAGCTCGGGCTGTCGTGCGACAGAAGCGGCCGGACCTGCCTCGGGGGCAGGACCGGCCGCTTCTGTCTTGCGTACCGCGTCGCACGTGGGGCAGCCCCCAGGGTTCCCCTAGGGGATGTCACAGCTCGGCCGCAATGGCGGGCAGGTTCCCCGGGCCCTCTCACCGCACCCACGCGGACCGGGTACGTTCGATGACGTGGCTGGATTCAGGATCGGACGCGGCCGGGACAACCGCACCCCGCAACAAGGGCAACAGCAACCGCGGCAGCAGCCGTACGGCACACAGGCACCACCGCCGTACGGGCAGCAGCCCTGGCCGCCGACGGGAGGCGACGGCGCCCCGCCCCCGTACGACAACGGTGGACGCCACGGCGGCCACAACGGCGGCTACGGGAACGGCAACGGCTACAACGGTGGCGGCCACGGGGAGCCGGAGTACTTCGGCGACCCGTACCAACAGCCCCACCACCCCCACGGGTCCCCCCGGCAGGGCGACCCGTACGCCAACTCCCCCGGCCACACCCAGGCGTTCAGCATCGGTGAGGACCCGTACGGCGACGCCAACACCTACCGTGCCGGCCAGGCCCCCGCCCAGCCCGCAGGCCCGCGACTGCCGTGGAAGGACCTGCTGAGCGGCATCGTGCTGCGCCCGGGACCGACGTTCTGGCAGATGCGCGACTACCCGGTCTGGGGCCCGGCGCTCATCGTCACGTTCCTGTACGGCCTGCTCGCCCTCTTCGGCTTCGACCAGGCCCGGGACGACGCGATCCACGCGACGATCTCCACCGCGGTCCCCTACGTCGTCATCACGGGCATCGGCTTCGTCATCGGCGGTCTGGTCCTCGGCGCGGTCACGCACACCCTGGCCCGCCAGCTCGGGGGCGACGGCTCCTGGCAGCCGACCGTGGGCCTCTCCATGCTGATCATGTCGATCACGGACGCGCCCCGCCTGATATTCGCCCTCTTCCTCGGGGGCGAGAACTCCCTGGTCCAGATCCTCGGCTGGATCACCTGGCTGGCCTCGGCCGCGCTCTTCACCTCGATGGTGAGCAAATCGCACGACCTGCCGTGGCCGAAGGCGCTGGGCGCCTCCGCGATCCAGCTGATCGCGCTGCTGTCGATCATCAAGCTCGGCACGATCTGACGGTCCCGCCAGCGGGAAACCGGTCCCGTCCGCGGACAGACAGAACCCGGACAGAAAACCCCCGGCGCTTGTGCGCCGGGGGTTTCTTGTGCGCCGGGGGTCTTCAGTCCGTCCATCCGTCCTCACGACCGACACCCGTCGCGCACCGGCCGGAGTGGCATCACGCACCCGTACCGTCGGGCCACGGTCCATCGGGCATCACGCACGCGCGGTGTTTCGCGCGTCAGGCGTCGAGAACCTGCCCGCTGCGTCGCACGACGGGCTTCTCCACGCTCCACGGGAAATTGATCCAGCGATCGGTCTTCTTCCACACGTACTCGCACTTCACGAGCGAATGCGACTTCTCGTAGATGACCGCGCTGCGCACCTCCGCAACATGATCGATGCAGAAATCGCGCACCAGCTTCAGCGTCTTCCCGGTGTCGGCGACATCGTCGGCGATCAGGACCTTCTTGTCCGAGAAGTCGATGACGTTCGGCACGGGCGCCAGCATGACCGGCATTTCCAGGGTGGTGCCCACACCGGTGTAGAACTCCACATTCACCAGATGAATGTTCTTGCAGTCCAGGGCGTAGGCGAGCCCACCCGCGACGAACACCCCGCCCCGCGCGATGCTCAGCACGACATCGGGCTCGAACCCGTCGTCGGCCACGGCCTGCGCCAGCTCACGCACGGCATGGCCGAAGCCGTCGTACGTCAGATTCTCCCGCACCTCAACACTCATCGGGCATCACACCTGCGTCCGGTGGAAGTTCATGAACGACCGCGACGCGGTCGGCCCGCGCTGGCCCTGATAACGCGATCCGTACCGCTCGGAGCCGTACGGGAACTCCGAGGGCGAACTCAGCCGGAACATGCACAGCTGCCCGATCTTCATCCCCGGCCACAGCTTTATGGGCAGCGTCGCGAGATTCGACAGCTCCAGGGTCACGTGACCGGAGAAACCGGGGTCGATGAACCCGGCGGTCGAATGCGTCACCAGACCGAGCCGGCCCAGCGAACTCTTCCCCTCCAGCCGCGACGCAAGATCGTCGGGAAGCGAAATGACCTCGTACGTCGAAGCGAGCACGAACTCACCGGGGTGCAGAATGAACGCCTCGTCCCCGTCCGGCTCGACCATGCGCGTCAGATCGGCCTGCTCGACGGCTGGGTCGATATGCGGATAGCGGTGGTTCTCGAACACCCGGAAATAGCGGTCGAGCCGCACATCGATGCTGGAGGGCTGCACCATCGATGCGTCGAACGGATCAATGCGAACACGTCCGGCGTCGATCTCGGCCCGGATGTCCTTGTCTGAGAGAAGCACGCCCCGAGGATACGCAGAACGCGCGGGCCCGCCCCAATCCGGGACCGCCCCGCGCGCCCGACACCGCCGCTACCGCTCCTCGAACACCACGGGCACGGCATGCCGCAACCGCGCACAACGAGGACAGCGAATGAGCCGCCCGGGACCGATCCGCCCGGACCCGAGCTGCTGCATCGGGAACGAAGCGGTAGCGAAAACGTGCCCTTCGGCACAGCGGACGACGGTGCGCTCCATGGAGTCCATCAAGTCCCTTCCCCAACAAGCCTTGGACGAGAAAGCCACATTAGGGGATGAACAGGACGCCACTCCAGGCGGCACTCCGACCACCCACGCTACGCCCTCAACTCCCGCCCACAGCAACCGCATCCACCCTCCCCCACAACAAAAGGGCCCCACGGCTCGAACGCCGGGGACCTGGCATGGGGTACAGTGTGTGACGATACGCAGCGGATCGATCGGTGCGTTACGCGGGTGTAGTTTAATGGTAGAACATGAGCTTCCCAAGCTCAGAGCGCGAGTTCGATTCTCGTCACCCGCTCCATGAAAAAGCCCCAGGCCAGCGGCCGGGGGCTTCTTTGTTGTCTGGACCAGTTCAAGCGTCCCGCACCAGATCCGCACCAGAAGGCTTCTCCTTGGCCCTCTCGCGGGCGGCGCGCACGAAGTCGTTCAGTCCGCTCGCGACCTCCTGCTGTCGCTCAAGATCCGAGTGCTGGTAGATCAGCGCGGCCTTCTCCGACGACTGGCCGGCCCGGACCATCGTGTCCTTGAGTGTGGCCCCGGACCGCGTGGCCAGGGTGTGCCCGGTGTGACGAAGGTCGTAGAAACGAAAGCCGTCCGGCATGCCGACGAGCGCGCGAGCCCTGCGCCATTTCCGCCCGAAGGTAGACCGCCGGAACGGCTTGCCCTTCTCCCCCACGAACAGAAGTCCGTCCGGCCCCTTTTCCGCGTACCAGTCGAGGTGACGCCGGAGGTCTGTCCGGAGAAAGGCCGGCAGGACCACGATCCGCTTGCCCGCTTCCGACTTGGTATCGCCGGGAGCACGGCGACCGGTGGTCAGCTCGGGCGCGGCCATGCGTACCCGGATGGTCATCTCGTCCAGGTCCACGTCCTTGCGGCGCAGCTCCGCTTGTTCCTCTGGCCGAAGAGGCCCGTACGCGCCGAGGAAGACCATCAGTCGCCAGCGAGGGCCGAGAGCGTTGGCGAGCGCGTCGACCCGGGCGACGGTGGCGATCTGGCGTTCTGCGGACGACTCCTTTCCGGCGCCCCTGATGCGGCAGGGGTTCCGGCGGATCAGCTCGTCATCGACTGCGGTTTCCATGATGGCCTTGAGCAGCCGGTACGACTTGGCCACGGTCGTGGCTGCCCCGGTGGACGACAGTCGCTCGGTTCGCCAGGTGCGTACACGGGGCGCGGTGATCTCGTCGAGGTCCAGGCCCTCGAAGGTGGGCAGGATATGGAGCCGCAGGAGTCGGCGGTACAGCTCGTCAGTGGTGGCGGAGAGGCCACGTTCGTCCACCCACTGGAGGGCGTACTCCTTGAAGTTCACCGCACCGGCGTCCGGGTCCTGCCAGTTCCCACGCGTGAGATCGGCCTCGATCTGGGAGAGCCAGACCTCAGCGTCCTTCTTGGTCTCGAAGGTCTCGGGCGCGCGGAACTCCTGCCCGTCCGGTCCCAGGTAGCTCGCGGTCCAGCGGCCGGACCGGTACTGACGCACAGCACCGAACCGCCGACGACTTCCCTTCGCGTTCCCCATCAGGCGGCCCTTCCGTAGCGGGTCCGACGACGACGGACGGGCTGAACGGTGTTCCCCTCGATGTACGCCACGAGGACGCTCTCCTTGATGCGCACGTGACTGCCGACCTTGACGAAGGCGATCCGACGTTCGGCGATGAGGCGGCGAGGAAAGCGTGCGGTGGTGCCGAGGCGTTCGGCAGCTTGATCGACGGTGAGCAGGAGGTCAGTCACGACCGGTCTCCTTCCAGGGCGGCGAGGGCGTCGCGGGCGGTTTCTCGGTTGAGTTGCAGGTCTCTGGCGATCGAGGCGGCGAGAACGGACTCGCCGGGGCTGTGGCCCTGTCCGGCGTAGCGCCAGTCCGTGAGGACGAGGACGGTCGAGTCCTGATCCGGGTCGGGCAGGCCGAGTTCTTCGCGTTGCTGGGCGGCGCGGTAGTCGGCGCGGATCTGGCGGAGGGCGCCGAGGGTGGTCGAGTAGCGGCGAGACTTGCTGGAGAAGTGGCCGCGGAAGCCGAGCATGTGCGCCCAGGCCCTCAGCCGCCGGTCGGGGTAGAGCGCATCGAGGTCGAAGCAGGCTTCGATGAGTCGGCGCGGGTGGTCGGGTACGTCGAGGAGGACCAGGGCCTCGCGGTTGCCGACCCGGCGGTCGACGGTGCCGGTCGTCTCGGCGGCCTTGGTCGCGTACTTGGCGACGTAGGAGGCGACCGCCTGTTCGGTGATGTCGGTACCGGCGTCGAAGGCTCGGATGGGGCGGATGTCGAGCTGGGTGCCCCAGCGGAGCGGGCGGGCGGGTTGGCCGGCGGCGGCCGGGACGGTGATGGTCGTGTACGAGTGCACGACGGCCGCCCGGATGGAGTCGCTGAGCAGCTGCACGGAGGCCCAGGAGGGCGGCGGGCTGTCGGCCCCGTCCGGACCGTCGAGGCGTACGACGGCATGGAAGTGGACGGCCCCGCGCTTCTGGAACTCGGCGACCTTGCCGTACGAGACCCGTGCCACTTCCTTGAGTTCGCGTTGGGTGAGCCCGGCGCGGGCGGCGATCTCCCGGCGGAGGCGGTTGGTGAAGCGCTGCCACAGGTCCCCGGCGTGGTTATTGAAGAGGACCGCGCCCGCGTAGTCGTACGAGTCGGGGTCGAGCGGGGTGCCGAGAGCATCGTCGTCCGGCCCGTGGGCGGTGCCGCAGCGGCAGCGACCGGAGTCGGGGCGGTTGTGGACCGGCCCGAAGGACGGGGCGGTGAGCGTGGCGAAGACGCGGGGATGGTCGCGGACGGTGGAGGGGACGTCCTTGTCCTGGTCGCCCGCAAGTCCGGCGCGGATCAGGTGGTACGTGTCGGCGGAGTAGGTCCAGGCGCAGGCCGGGCAACGCGAGGCACGACGGTTGCCGCAGGCGACGCGGAGGCGTCCACCGGGCTCCGTACTGGTGGAGTAGCGGTGCAGCGTCTCGCCGGTGGCCTTGTCCTTGGTGAGCGTCCAGCCGGACAGGTGGATGGGGTTGGAGCAGCCACCGGTGCGGCGGATCTGGTCGCGCCAGCGGTCGAAGCCGGTGGCCCCGGCCACCCGCAGCAGATCGCCGAGGGTGGCCGGGTCCAGGCCCGCGAGGGTCGCGGTGTCTGTCACGCGTGCTCCCGCTGGGCGACCGGGGCCGGGGCGGCGGCGCGGGTGGAGCCGGTACCCCGGCAGCGGCGGCAGGTAACCAGAAGGGTGGCGCGAGTGCCGTCGTCGAGGAGCGTGCCGGTGTCGATGGCGACGGCGGGGAAGCCGTCGCAGTCCGGGCAGATACGCGTCGGGGCAGGGCTGTGCTGGGCCATGATGGTGGTCCTTTCGATTGCGGTTGGAAGGGGCCGGACCGTCCGGGCGGCGGCGATGCTTGGCGGCTTGTGCGCCGCCCGGAGGCCGGTCAGTGCTGGATCAGCGGGAGAGCGGACGGGTACCGCGTCGACCGGCCGTTCCCTTGGCCGCGTACATCGCGGAGTCAGCGGCGGCGAGCGCGTCGGAGAGACTGCGGACCGGCAGGTCCGTCACGTGGCAGGAGCCGACCGACACGGAGACCGGGAGCCGCTGCCCGGCGTGGACGACGGGCTGACGCAGGACCCGGTGGAGGCTCTCCAGGTCCGGGGTTCGGCGGGCGATGGCGACGAACTCGTCTCCCCCGAGGCGTCCGGCGATGCCGTGACGGCCACACCAGGTGGCGAGGCGTTCGGCGGTGACGGCCAGGGCGACGTCCCCGGCGGCGTGGCCGTGGGAGTCGTTGAGGTTCTTGAAGTCGTCCACGTCGAGCAGGAGGACGACCGCGTCCCGGTGCCGGCGGATGACTCGCTCGGCAAGTGCCGTCCATCCGGCGCGAGTACGAAGGCCGGTAAGCGGGTCCCGGCGGGCGGTGGCGAGCCGGTGGGTGAGCAGGGTGGTGTGCGAGGCCCAGCCGATGAGCGGTAAGGCGAGGGCGAGCGCTTGGGTGTCCACGGTTCTCCTTCGATGCGGTTGGAAGGGGTTGCGTGGGCCATCCGGGCGGTGGCGATGCTTGGCGGCTTGTGGCACCGCCCGGAGGCCGGTCAGCGGTGGAATTCCTGGCGGAGCATGCGCACGAGGACCAGGAGCACGACGCCGCTGATGGACAGCGCGAGCGCGGTGACGGCGACGGCCAGCAGCATCGAGGTGACGACCGCACCGACCGCGACGACCCCGGTGACGGCGACGACGGGGTTGGCGCGAGCGATGTCGACGACTCCGCGCCGGACGGGCACGGGCTCGGTGGCCGGCCGTTCGGTGTGCTCGGTCGGCACCGGGAGCGGTGCGGATGTGTGGCTCGTGACGGCGAAGGTGTGGGTGTCGGAGTGCGGGTACCTGGGCTTGAACACGGCGGTTCTCCTTTCTGGGCCGGTTACTTGCTGAAGCTGTCTATGGCAGGTGCGAGGAAGCTGTCCGCGAGGAGGTAGCCGCCGAAGAGCAGGACGGCGACCAGCCACATGGGCGGGCGGACGAGCTTGATGCCGAGTGCGCCGACGACGATCAGAGCGAGCCAGAGCGGGACGTTCATGACGTGATCTCCTCGGAAGTCAGCGGGCGTTGCAGCGGTGGGTGCGGGCGGCGAGTTCGGCCGAGGCGCGGTTGAGGTAGTCGGCGGACCAGTCGCAGCCGGGGGCGGTGCAGGCGGCGGCGTGGGCGTCGCGGCCGTGGCGGTCGCGGTGGGTGCCGATCTGGACGGGGCCGATGCGGTCGACGTTCCAGAAGCGGTTGCGGGCCATGGAGTTCACCTCCTTTCAGGCGAGTTGGGCGGCGATGGCGTCGGCCATCGGAGCGGGAACGCCGAGGCGAGCGCGCAGGGTGTCTGTGTCGATGGCGTGGCCGGTCGTGGCGTGGTGGGTGTCGGCGAGCTTTCGGGCGTGGGCGATCAGGGCCGGGGGCACGGACGGAGCCGCAGGAAGAGCGGGCGCTGTGGCGGCCGGTGCGATCTCGTCCGGCTCCTGGTGGGACGGCTCGGGTGCGGTGGGCAGATCGCGTGCCGGGGCGGGGCGGACCGGTTGCTCAGGCTCGGCTTCAGGTTCGGCGTCCCGGACCGGGGCCGGTTCGTCGTTCTGCACAGTCGGAGCCGGTGAATGGGCCAGGAGCGTTCCGCCGAGGAATGCGAGTGCCGGCCACCCGGCGACGAGGATGCGGAGCCAGTTGGGAACGTCCGCCAGGTCGAGCAGCCCGGCGGTGGCGATGTTCGCCCCGAGGGACGCGGCGAGCGCGACGGCGAACCAGATCCACGCGGCCCGCCGGGGCGAGTCGGTGTTCCGCAGGCTGCAAAGCCGGTGCCAGGCAGCAACGAGCAGCAGGTCGACGGAGATCGGGTAGGCCCACGCCTTCCAGCCGTTCTGTCCGGCGGCCTGGGCCAGGTCGTGAAGGTGGGAGAAGGACAGAGCACCGGCGATCACGGCTTGAACGAGTACGGCATCCAGGCGGAACGATGACCGCATGACAGGTCCTCCTTTCAGGATTGCGAGCGTCGGTGGTCAGTCCTTGTCGGGGACCAGGGCGTACGAGACCGGGGCACCCTGCGGGCGGAAGGCGGCGAGGCCGGGAAGGTCCGGGGTGAGCCGGGCGTGCTCGGCACAGGCGGCAACGGCCTGGTCGAGCGAGAGAAGAGGGCTGCGGACGATGGACCAGCCACCGGAGGAGTCACCGGCAACCGCCGTCCCGCGCTGGTCGGGGCCGATCGCAGTGGCCGCCATGACGGCGAGCGGACTGATGTCGCCGAGCGCCATCTTGGCGGTGGTCTCGTCGTTGACCCGGTGCGAGATACGGCCGGTGAGCTGAGCTCGAAGTGCTGTTGCGCCCTTGCCGAGTTCGGCCCCGAAGCGCTGCCCGCAGATTTCGAGGTAGATACCGGCGGCCCGGCCGAGCTGGGCGATGCGAACGAGCTGAGTCACCATCCGGTCCCGCCGCTTCTCATCGGCTGCGGTGGACGCGAGGAAGAGTTCCGCCACCTCGTCCACGAACAGCACCAGGGGCACCGGTCGCAGGTCATCGGGGAGGCCCCAGATGTCCGAGCTGATTCCTTCGGGACCCGTGCCGGGGGCGAACTGCTGGATGGTCCGGATCAGCTCGTACCGGTCGGTCATCTCCGCCACCAAGGCGTCGAGCAGTTCCGCGGCTTCCTCCGGGGTGCAGGCAAGCGCGGAGAGGCGGCGGGAGAACGGTGCGAGTTCTACACCCCACTTGCAATCGATACCGACCAGCGCCACCGGCTGTGAGGCGAGTCCTGCGATCAGCCCACGCAGGTACACCGACTTGCCCGACTCGGTTGCCCCCATGACGAGTTCGTGAGCGATGGCCCGGAAGTCACGGAAGTGCGGGAGGCCGTCAGCCCGTAAGGACACGGGCACACGCAGCAGTTCGGGCTTCCCGGTGTCCGGCATCACGACCCGCCGGAGCACGTCGTATCCGATGACCCGAAGCTGAAGCCATCCAGGCCGCAGGGGAGACATGTGGACCGCATAGGCCCGCCAGGAGTGGCGGAGCCGTTCGCCCGCCGTCTCGAAGTCCCTGACTTCCTGGCCCGGCCTCATCCGTATCCGCAGAACCAGCCCGTTCGCGTTGATCCGGACGCGGGTGACACGGGGCAGCATGCGGGACGGCGTCCGCCGAGTTGCCGCAGCGATCGTCAGCCGGATGCGGGAAGGCGGTTCGTCCAGCCCACACGCTTCCATCACGGACCGGTAGGTGATCGCGATGCGGAGCAGCTTGGCGGGGGCGGCGAAGACGACCCAGAACCAGGCGGGCCGCAGACGGCGCAGGAACAGCAGGCCCACGGCTATCAGCAGCAGGGTGACTAACGCGGTGATCTGTCCGCCGGTCAAGGGTCAGCCCGCCAGCGAGGTCACAGCGGCGGCGCGGAAGGAAATCCCGTGCCGCTTCTGACCGTTGAACTCGTTCTCCCACGGCCGGGCCACCAGCGAGGTCAGCGCCACCGGGGTACCCGTGGCCAGCTCACCGGAGATGTCCGCCTCCGGGACGGTAACCGAGACGACCTCAGCGTTGCCGTTCGCGACGAACAGGACGTCGACGGTCATCAGGGTGCCGCCGCTCTCCGGGTCGACCGCGACGACGCCGGCCTTCTTGTCCCGCATCTTCGTCGTGGGCGGCTGGGCCACCATCACGGTCACACCGGTCATGTCGACGGGGATCACACGCACAGAGATCACTCCTCTAGAAGTGCTGGACTCTGTCACTCATGTATATGAGTGACATGAAGAAGAGTGCAGCACTCCTGTACATGAGTCAACCCGCCGCGAAGAAGAATTCGCAGCGGGTTGAGGTGAGTTGAGTGTGCGTCAGTCAGCGGCGGGGATGCGGTAGCTGAAAACGAACTGGTCAGCAGCCATGAGGGTGTCGCAGACCTCGACCACACGGCCCTCTTCAGTCACGGCATTCCGGATGAGGTGAACGACCGGGGCACCGGGGCTCAGCGCCAGCTCGGAGGACTCCGCCTTGGAGGCCGGCCGCGCCTGGAGGGTCTCGACGAACTCCGCGAAGACGTGGCCGTCGTCCTCAAGCCGGGCGTAGATCCCACCGGGGCCGGGGTTCTCGGAGAACAGCTCGGGGATGTCCTTCACGACGTCCCACGGCAGGTACGACGTAGCGGTCTCGACCGGAGTGCCGTTACGGAAGTAGAGACGTCGGCGGGCCAGCACCTTCGTTCCGGTATCGACGCCGAGGCGTTCCGCAATGTCCTCGGGTGCGTCAGCCGGGCCGATGAACAGCACACTCACCTTGGCGGTCGCGCCGGCCTGCTCGGACTCTGCGAGGTACGCGGCCTTACCACCCTTGCGATGCGAGCGCCGGAACCGGTCCGAGGACCGATGACGCACTGGGGGCCGGGCCTTCACCAAGGAACCCTTGCCGTGCCGGGTCTCCACCAGGCCGCTCGCGCGGACCTCCACCATGGCCTTGCGGATCGTGCCGCCGGATACGCCGTAGCGGTCGACCAACTCGGACTCACTCGGCACCATGTCGCCAGGCTTGAGGACACCGGCCCGGATCTGCCGAACGATCTCGTCGGCGATCTGAACGTACCGAGGTACGGACCTGCCACCTCCTACTGCTGTTCCCATCGACCTACTCACTCTCCTATGCTCCTGTACATGAGTAACAGCGCCCAAGAAGCCCCGTCAACGCCGAAGCACAGTGTGTCCGTGGCGGGCGCGGTGGTGCGCGAGGACGGTCGACTCCTGGCGATCCGCCGGGCGGACAACGGGACATGGGAGTTGCCGGGCGGGGTGCTGGAGTTGGAGGAGTCCCCGGAGCAGGGAGTCAGCCGCGAGGTCTGGGAAGAGACCGGCATTCACGTCGAGGTCGACCAGCTCACGGGCGTCTACAAGAACACGGCCAGGGGCATCGTCGCCATGGTCTTCCGGTGCAAGCCTTCCGGAGGCACCGAGCGCACGTCCGCCGAATCGACGGCAGTCGACTGGCTCACCCCGGAACAGATCACCGAGCGGATGTCCGAGGTCTACGCAATCCGCCTGCTGGACGCCCTCGACGAGGCAGGCCCCCACGTGCGGAGCCACGACGGCAAGCACCTGATCCCAGCGCGGTAGAACTTTCCCTACTTCATCAAGGCGCCTCGCTCCGCTCGCCGCGCGCTCCCCGGCTCACCGCCGGGGCCCGACGCTCCTGCCTTCGGCCCGCTCTGGCCCCGGCTACGCCGGTCGCGCGGCTGGAGCGAGCACCGTGGTGGGGAAGAAACCCGCTGCGGCTGGGGCGGTCGGCTCCACGGCTTTAGCCACCTCCCCGGTTCGGGTCCCGCGTCGAGCAAGACCAGGGGGCCACTCGTTCAAATTCCGGGCAGGATCACAGCCTGCCCGAGTTGCCGGCCAGCGTACGGCCCCCTGATCATGCTCGACCCCAAACCGGGCAGGACACCGGCCAAACCCGCTCCGCCGACCTAAACCGGCAACACATCCCGCAAGACCCCCGGACGACACTATGATCACCCAGCAACACGTCATGGCGACAAGCACGACATGGGGATGGGGCAGATATGTCGAGTAAACAGCAGGGCCGGGGAAAAGTATTTCCGATTGCGGAAGCTTACGGATATCCACATGACTGCACTTCCACTGAGGCCATAGCTGCCCGCAGCGAAAAGGCTTGCCCTTTCACTAACGGGGAATGCGAAAAGCAGAAGCAATATGACGGTATGGGATATTGCTCTGTCAGGTACTCCGCCGCATGGGACGATCAGACACAAACATACGCCGTCTGCGACCATCGCCTAGATGGTAAGCCCACAGAGTGGGCCGTGCGCGACTTCTTCGGGGATCAACCCGCACGCCTCGTACCAGAAGTTACCGTCACACAAAGCCCACGACTGAACCTAGATTATGTGGCTTACGCAGATGACCCAAGTTACCTCAATGGCGTCAAAGCAATCGCTATCGAGACCCAGGCAATCGACCTGCGTGGGGGCGGAGTGGGGCCAGCTTGGCGAGCCTGGGAAGCAGGTGAGACGGAGTTGTGGCGTGAGTACTTCACCAAAGAAGCAGAGGAGAAGAATAGGCGCGACACGGTCGACTATGGAATCAATACGGGAAACGTATACAAAAGGCTTGGAACGCAGGTTGCAGTAAAGGGCGAATACCTTAAGCAAATCTCAGTACCGCTTTACGTGGTAATGCAACATAAGATCCTTGAGCAGCTACGCTCACGCATCAATTTTGTTCCACTGGGGGACTCTAGCCAATGGGACATCACATTCATGGGATTCGACTACGACGGAACCACAGAACCTGGGGGCCGGCTAGCGATGCCTCACGTGGAGACTGTGCGCACAAGCCTGGACAACTACACCACCGCCATGATTAAAAGCGGTCGCCCCCCCGCCGTGCGTACAGATTTCTTGGCCAAAGTGAAGCAAAAAGCGGCATCGCAACTTCGGCAACGAACCGAAACAGGTCCCACTCTTTTCTAAAAGAGGGCGTCATCCTGGTCCACTAGCCCATTCTTGCCCTCATTCTCGACCTCTTCGGGCAAGTCAATTCCTACATTCTTGCGCGCCGAACTGGAAAAGTGCGAGGTGATCTCGAAACCAATTGCCCTACGGCCGTTCTTCGCAGCAACAGAGAGCGATCTCCCAGTGCCGCAGAATGGGTCAAGAACCACGCCACCAGGCGGGCACGAACTTAGAATCCTCGGTTCAATGAGTTTGACCGGAAAGGTGGCTGAGTGCCCATCTGAGCCCGACGAGGCGTTAACAGTGACGACGTCGCGCGCACCGTCCTCGACGGCCGTCATGTCGTAGTAGTACTTCGCGCGCCCCTCCTTCGGCCGCTTCACGAAGTGATAGAAATGCTCGTGCGCCAAACGCAATCTGTCTTTCTCTGGTCGAGGAGGAACATTTCGTTTCTCCCAGATTAGATCGTTACGCAGAATCCAGCGATTGTCCTGCATAGCAATGGCGAAACGCGCAGGAATCATAAGGAGCTGCTTCTCTTGGCGAAATCCACCCATTGGCGTCTTGCGGCGCATCCTAGGTGTATCTCCGAGCCCTTGCCTTCCCTCAAGGCGAATACTGGACCAGCGAGCGAAATAGGTGTCACCGATGTTCACCCAGAGGCTGCCCCCCGGTTTGAGGGCGGACGCGCTCCGCTGAAAGAAGTCAGCCAGATTACTTACATACCATTCGGGCATTGGTTCCATGCCAAGGCAACCACCGTGCATGCGGTACCAGTCGTAAGAAGGGACCTGCTCCTTGACGTTTCCTTCAGAAAGCCACTCCTGAAGAATGTTCTCGTTATGGGTGAGCCCGTAAGTTCGCAACCCCCAGTACGGCGGCGAGGTGATTACTAGATCTACGGACTCTGGTGGAAGTTTATTCAACAGGTCATAAGCATCCCCTTCGTGAATCTCCACCACTCGCCCCTGGTGGGGGATTCTAATATTTTTCAAACTGTCCATCCTTGACGATCCTCACCTTTCGATCCATCAGCATTACACTCAGGGGAATTCTAACATCTTCAGCCCTGTTCGTACCCATCTGAAACGAAAACGACAGTGAAATTTCCCGTGAGGACCGTCACTCCAGATACTCGATGGCCACGCGATTCGAACTAATTCTGCAATTTCCCCTGACGTTCGAGTTTGTAATCGTATAGGCGACTCAGCTTTGTGAGCCACTTGGACTTACGAAAGATCCAATCTGCCTGATCTAGTTCCAGTATCAAATCCCCCGCAATTCCGGGCCCAGCAGCCGTCAACCACATCACGCCCAAAAAATCGTAGACTGCTGCGAGCTGATCATTCATCGCCGCGAGGTCTTTAACGGTCTCAAAACCGCTAAATGCCCCCCTGCGGGCCCTTGCAGCTCGCTCGTCTAGTTGTTCCTTCGAAGGGTGGACCACTCCGGAAAGGGAAGACCATCGGCCCTTGACCTCCTCACGGAATGTCTTCACTTCCTCCGGTGGCAGCAGTGGGTCCACGTCAAAGATCGGTTGGATACTTGACCGCGGAACCTCCTTCTTGAGGAAGTCGATCCGCTGCTCCCTAGTTATGGCGAGACTGGGACACTGCTGGTCGACGTAGAGGAACTTAACCGCTTGCTCGAGAAGATATCGACACTCTCGTCGCGCCACATTGTGCACACCTTGCGCAACCAGCGCTCGTATTGCCACGATGCATTCAAGCTCATCGTCTGTTCCTGCGTATACGAGGTATGTGTCGGCCGCTCGGGGAATTCTGGTAATGCCCATGTGAGACATATAGACTAGGTTGATCGCAGCCTCGGTCAGCCGATCCAGGCGTTTCAGTTGTCCCAGATATTGCGGTGACTCCAGATGCTCCTCGTGTTTTCGCTGGCGCTCTGCACGCTCTTCCTCTCGTCGCTTCCACCATGCACTGAAATCATCCATAGATTCCTCCGATCTCACCAACGAACCATTATTATGTCTCCGGCCGTGATCGAATATGAGAGAGCCAACTCGGATCCGAGCTCCTCACCGACCCGAGGATGCTACCGATCTGACCACCCCCATGAAGAGCATCCGGGCAGCCGCCGTCCACGGCAATGTGACCACCGATCGGGCAACGAGAGCTGTCGTGTCGGAGGACCGCGCACGTATCACGTACGCAGCCTCGGCGCTAAGATCGTCGTCGAAGCCGGAACAGCGGCCCTGACCTCTAAGCGCTGCGATGAAGAGTTGGGCCCGTGCCAGACTCGTGCCAGAACAGTGGGACAGCCCCGGTCAGTGGCGGTCACGAAATGGGCCATCTGACGGCAGGCCAAGTGGCGCTTTCCGCAGACTGAAGCTTCCTTCTCTGTAATCTGCCCGGTGATTCCCAAGCTCCGTAGCTGCACGGGCTTCAGCCGTGAGTTGCAACCGCCGGGCGGCCGACAGGCGGAGGTTCTAGCCTCTCCTGTCATGGAGTGGATATCGCTGGCCAGTACGGCACTTGGTGCGGCAATCGGGGTTGGCTCCACCTTGCTCGCTGATCGGGCTAGGTGGCGCAGGGACCGTGCCGGCCAGGACCTCGACGTGCGAAGGCAGATGTATGCCGACTACACCGCTGCGCTCTCACGGATCCGGACAGCGCTCAATGAGTGCGCGCAGGAGGACATCCCAGCTACCGAGCGGCCACGGAGGGTCCGTGAAGTGTTCCTGACGCCTGGTGCGTACGAGATCCGCCACCAGTTGGCCATCGTCGCACCACCGGAGATCGTGGAAGCCGCACGATCAGCATTCGTGGTCCTGAGGGATACCCGAGACCTGCTCGTGGCAGGTGCCTCGCTCGACGACGCGGCCTATGTGGAGATGGAGGAGAGGTTTGATGCTGCCGTGGCCGAGCTCCGCACCGTCATGCGTCTTGATCTTGGAGCGGCCAAGTCGATCACGGCACGATGACACGCAGCCGGCGGGACGGTAGCCCGTAGCCGCAGAAGGCTCGCACCAGATGCGCACCAGTTGGTACGGCGAACCGCGGTCAACGGCGGCTACCGAAGCAGTGCCCCTTGCAACCCAACAGGTACATAGCTGCTGGTCAGATGGTGAGCTGGCATGGCATTGCCTGCGATTCCCAAGCTCAGAGCGCGAGTTCGATTCTCGTCACCCGCTCCATAATGAAAGCCCTGGTCAGAGACCAGGGCCTTGTTTGTTGTCTAGACCACTTTTAGGGCCCGTGCCATTCGCGTGCCGAGCTCCGGGGAGTCTCCCTCTACTCGCTCGTCTACCGATGCCGCGAGCTGGGGCTGATCTCCGACGCGACTGCCAGCCAGCCGTATCAGCGTTTACGCGCTCTCGACGGCCAGCCGGGCTTCACCGCGGAATCCGTCTCGAACTTCCCCGGTGAACGGCCTTCGCTGCTTGGGCAAGCCTTCGAGCTGGCTGCCAGGGAAGCGGGCCTATCGGTTTCCCGACTGGCTCATGAGCTGGCGTGGACAAGCGAGAGGGTGCAGAACCTGCTGGACGTTCAGGAACAGAAGCCGGTGCTCCGGCTGGTCCAGTAGCAGCGCCGCTCGCCCCGAGGAGACGCGGGCGCGGCTCGTTTCCCGTTACTACTCCCAGGGCGTGCGGCATCGAGCCGACGTTAAGCCAGTAGCGCGTACGGACGCCACCAGGGCCGGGTCATCTCAGAGTCGGCCCTGATGGCGTGCTGACGTACTCGAAGGCTCAAGGCTCAGAGCGATGCCTCAACTCCGAGGCTTCCGGCACTGATGGCTCCCCGTAGGACGTGGGCGATCTCCTCGGGCTTGAGGTCGATGCCGTCGAGCCCCTCCATGGTCAGCGGAATCTCTTCCAGCGCGTATTCACCGCGGCCTACGGCGCTGAACTCTGGACCGGTGCGGTCATCGAAGGACCAAGTCGCGATGCGCGCGAGGTAGAAGAGCTGCCGCTCATCGTCGGACTCCATCGTGTGGAGGACGCGGATGATGTCGGCCTTCCCCGCGATCTCCTCGTGGATCTCCCGGTGGAGGGCCGCCTCCCGGGACTCGTCGCTGGGTTCGACGCCGCCGCCGGGCAGGACCCAGTATTCGGGGATGCCGGGCCGGGTGCGGCGGATGACCAGCATCGTGCCGTCTGCGGTGACGAGGACGGCGCGGACTCGTTCCATCATTTCGGTTTGTCTCCCTGCTTGTTGGTGGTCTCAGTGCAGCAGCCAGCCGCCGTCGACGTGGACGGATTGCCCCGTGATGAACGAGGCAGAGGGGCCCACGAGAAACGCCACCAGGGCCGCGACATCCTCGGGCCGACCACGGCGCGGAACACACTGGCGCTTGATCTGGTCCTCCGGCCGCGCACGGTGCTGGGCGGGGAGGGTGTTCTCGGCCTCGACCTGGATGGCCCCGGGCATGACGGTGTTGACGCAGATCCCGTACGGGCCCAGTTCGCGGGAGAGGGAGCGGGTCAGTCCCAGCAGCCCTGCCTTCGCGGTGCTGTACGCGACGAGGTTCGTCCGGCCGGCGCGGGCGTTGACACTGCCGATGTTCACGATCCGGCCCCAGCGGCGTTCGATCATGCCGGGGGTGAGCACATGGCAGGTGCGGTAGTGAGCGGTGAGGTTCACGTCGAGGGAGTAGTTCCAAGCGGTCTCGTCGGTGTCCTGCCAGGCAACGCGGGGGTAGGAACCGGCGTTGTTCACCAGGATGTCGACGGGTCCGACCTCGGCGCGGACGAGGCCGGCCATGGTCTGGACGCTGCCTGGATCGGTCAGGTCAGCGTTCACGGCGATCCCGGGGCTGCCCGCACGCTCGAAGGCGGCAAGGAGTGCCTGGACGTCGGGGTCCTGGCCGAGGTGGTTGACCGCCACGGTTGCTCCGGCGGCGGCGAGCGCCCGTCCGATCTCGGCGCCGATGCCGGTGGCCCCGCCGGTGACGAGGGCGGTGCGGCCCTGGAGCGGCCGGGTCTGGAGAGGAGACTCAAGCAGGGGTAGGGACATTGCTGCTCCGTTCACCGGGGTGGGGGTGAGGGGCCGGTGTGGTGGTGAAGAAGGTGTCGAGCACCGTGTGCGGATCCTGGCTCTCGGCGAGTTTGATCAGGACGAGCAGGAGGTCGTGTCCGGTGAGCCGGGAGGGCGGGATGACGCCGAGGACGCGCAGGGCGAGAAAGGCACGTATCTCCTCCAAGCCGCTGCCGTTCTCCTTGTGAAGGCTGTCCAGGGCACGGGTGATGGCCGCAGCGCGGCCGGGGCCGGTGTTCCAGGAGTACCGGACATCGATGTGCCGACTGCTCCAGTGCAGTTCCAGGTGCTCGACACGCGGGCGGGCCAGGGGCGGCAGGGCGAGGCGGAGGGTGCGGGCGTACACGTCGGGCTGGTAGCGGGGGACGAGCCAGCCACCCAATGCCATCAGGTATCAGAGCAGGTTGGCGGCCTCGCCCGCGACGGTGTTGCGCCCGGCGAACTCGAAGTCGAGCCAGCACAGCGGGTCGGCGATGTTCGGTTCCGTGGGGTCGCCCTGCGTCAGACCGGCGAGTCTGCGGCGGTCGGGAGCCAGGGCAAGGCGGAGGTTGCCGATGGTGTCGGCGACGTTCAACGTCAGCGGTCTGCCGTTGGCAGTGAGGGTGAAGTCAGCCAGTTCCCGGAGGGTGAATGTCGTATCGGTGAGGGGCAAAGTAAGTGGCAGGTCGCGGCGCAGGTACCAGCGGTCCAGTCGGCTACCGGGGCGGATGCGGTCGAGGTAGAGGTCCGGGACGCACTCGGACAGCGGCACGCTCTTCCCGGTCTCCTCAGCCGCTGCTCGCAGGTCGGCGCAGACCCCGTCCACGAGGCGGTTCAAGCGGGGCTGGACGGCCGGATCGCGGTCGGCGAGGGCGATCACGTCGCCCATCAGCAGCTCGCACCGCCCGGTGGCGAAGACGTCCTCGTAGACGAGGAGCTGCCTGTCCGGTAACGCGATCTGCCCGTGAAGGGCGGGAACTGCCATACGGGAGGCAAGCCGTGCCCATCCGTTCGCCTCGGCTGCGACCCGCTCCCGGGTCGCCACCGGCTTGTGGAAGACACCCGCTGTTGCCGTGGCCCGTCGGGCGATCGCGCTCACCGTGTCTCTCCAGGGAGGGTGTCCAGCCAAGCCTGGAGAACGAGGAGCGCGAGCGCTTCGGCGGCGAGCGGCTCGGTGCGGGCGGTGGTGACCAGGCTCGTGTCCTGCCGTGTGGCGTCGAGGAGGGCGGTGAGGGCGTCGCTGTCGGAGGGGCACTCGATCCCACTGAAGCGGAGCTGAATCTTCGCGAGCAGCGCGGTGACCTTGTAAAGGGCGCGGAGGTCGGGGCTTCCCTTGAGGAACTGGCGGCGGATCTCGATGGCGGCCTGGATGCCGTCGCGCAGGCTTACAGCGACGTCAGTGGCCGCGTCCGGAGCGGGCAGAGCCAGGCCAGGGGTGGACCACAAGGGGACCAGCGACCCGCTGCCGATGAGAGCGAGGACGTGAAGGAGTCGAGAGGTGATGGCGCCGGCCCGGCACTCGGCGCGGGTCAGTACGGTCATGCCCAGCTTGACCCCGCCGAGTTCGGTCTCCAGATCCGCGAGGATCTGGCGCATCTCGTCGAGGGAGGACGTGTCGGCCACGACAAGGACGTCGAGGTCGCTCCAGCCGTGCTGGTACTTGCCCCGGGCGCCGCTGCCGGTGACGGCCAGCAGATCGATCAACGGGCGCAGGCCGGTGGTGCGGTCGAGAAATTCGGCCAGGTAGGACTCCAGGTGTACGGGGAGTCCGAGCGCGTTGACCGGCATGGTGGAGGGCTGGTGCTCCGGCCAGCGGCGGTCGAGCGCAATGCGGTCCAGCCGCCGCTCCAACTCCAAGCGCGGCCCGTCGTTGCCGATGACCTTGTGGGCGATGGAGACGATCTTGTCTGCGCCTCGTGCGCTTTTGATGAGGTCGCGGTCCGCGACGTCCTGGGCCCCGGCGGTGCCCCGCCGGGTGCGCGTGGCCTCGCAGGCGTCCAGGTAGACGATGGTGAGCTGAGGTCCGAGCATCCGGGCGAGTTCGGCGGTCGAGTCGAAGTCGTGCAGCGACTCGATGCTGACGGAGTCGAGGAAGTGGTGGGCCTGGCAGAAGCGGTCCAGCGCGTCCACGATCAGCTCGGCCTGCACGACCGATCCCAGCCGGTACGGATCGTGAATCCCCGCCCGGCCAGCCGCGTCCTCGATGAGGTACCCGATCTTGAGGCGGGCGTGGCCGTGCTGGGTACGCAGGTACTCGCCGGCCGTGCTCTTGCCGCTCTCCGACATGCCGCCCAGCGCGGTGACATGCACTCCTGCCAGAGCCCTCCCGGGCACCTCCGGATGCAGGGGTGCCAGGAGCCCGCGGACCTCATCCTGGACGGCGATGGTCGGCCGGTCGCCGATGCGGATGGACGTCGGGAAGCGACCGTCGTCGACGAGCCGGTTGATCTGCTCGTGGAGGTGGCGCTGGTACGCCGCGTAGATCCCAGTGACCGTCGCCTCGTGGGCCAGGCTCCGGCGGGTGCCTTCCTCAGGGTCGTCGCAGTGCAGAAGGACGAGGGCGTGCTCGCCCTCCTCAGCGGCACGCAGGTCGGTCTCATACGAGGTCAGCAGGAGTCGGGCCCGGTCCGCGGCCTGCTCGGCGCCCAGATCCTCCCGTACGGCGACCGTCGCGGCGACGGACGCCTCCAGCATCGGGATGCCCCGGTCCAGCAGGCGCACCGGCGCGGAGAAGGGGTGCCGGGAGCGTTCCAGGTAGGAGGTGGCGAGGACGTCGGCGACCTCCTCGACCGGATCGGTCTCGAACCACCAGCGGGCCATGCCGCCGGCCTTGATGGCGGCCCAGCGGGGGTCGTAGTGGTCGAGCGAGCCAGCAGAGGTCGCGGCCCGGCCCATGCGCCGGGCGAGGATTCCGATCTGCTTGGTCTTCCCCGTGTTGTCGGGGCCGCTGAACGCGACCGACAGGGGGAGGGGATACGTATCGCTGTTGTACGGACTGGACATCGGCTTCCCTTCACTGGTGATGCGGAGCGGGTACGCCTGCAAGGCGCCGTGAACGCCCTGCGGCGAGAACTCGATGGGGCTCCGACCTCGCCCCCGGGTCGAGAGGCAAGGACGGGCCGGAGTGCCTATACGGGGCCGTCGGCCAACGGAACGTCCTCGGCGCTGAGCGTCGCCTGCGCCAACGGGACCTGTGCGGAGGAGTGCTCGGTGTGGGCCAGATGTCCGACCATGGCGAGCCCGGCAGCCGTGCCGAGGGCCCACACCCAGCTCAGGGCGGTCTCCAGCGGGTCGGGCACGCGGGAACGGCTCATCGGACGGGCTCTCGGACGGCGGAGCCTTGTGTCGCACTGGGCTGACGCGGGAGCGGAATCGTGCGGGTCCGTGCGTTGTCAGGGGGCATCGCCACCGTCGTTCCTCTCAAGGTGTCCGGGCAGGCGCCAACAGGCCCTGAACAGGGCCTATTCGAGCCATTCGGAGTTCTGCGGAGTGATGTTCAGTGAACGACGGGCCGCGCTCCCGGGACAGGGCCCAGGATGTAGTCCTGCGTAATCCCGCGTAATCCAGGTGGGGAGGGGTGACGGGGTGCCGAGGAACCCGGCCGTCGCGGAACTGATCAAGCGGGCCTGCCAAGAACGCGGCTGGGGCCCCTCGGAGTTGGCGCGTGCTCTCGGCCTCGCTGAATGCGGCGACCCGCGCCGCCTGCAGCGCCAGCACGCCCGGCGGTGGATAGAAGGCGAACGAACTCCCGGCCACTGGTGGCCCTACATCGCGCAGGTGCTGGCACTGAATCCCGAGGCGATCAACCTCTCGGAGCCCACGCCTGCGGCACCCCGCACAGATACCGTTGCATCAGTCCTGCACCTGGGAAGGAGCGACGTGGAACGCCGGGAGTTCATCCTCGCCTCCAGCGGATACGCGCTGTCCGCACTCAGCCTGCCCGACATGGACAGCATCACCCGCCGAACCAAGACCGCCCTTCCCGGAGCGGTCCGCGTCGGCCAGGGCGAGGTGGCCGCCGTACGCCACATGGTCAAGGCCCTCGGCGACTCCGCCTCCGAACTCGGTGGCGGGCACGCCCGCCACCTGGCCGTCCGCTACCTCATCCAAGACGTTGCCCCTTGGCTGGAGGGCCACTTCACCGAAGCCACCGGCCGCGACCTTTTCGCCGCCACCTCCCAGCTCGTCCACCTCGCCGGCTGGATGGCTCAGGACGAAGGCGACACCCCAGAGCTGCGCGGCCTCGCCCAGCGCTACTACGCCCATTCCTTCCGCCTGGCGGCAGAGGCTGGCGATCCGGAACTGTCAGCAACGGCTCTCCGCGGCCTCGCCGTCCAGTGCGTCGACCTCGGCTACCGGGCCGAAGCCGTCCAGCTCGGCGAAGCCTGCGTGGAGTACGGCCGCCACCTCGACAACCCGCGTGCAGTCGCCTACTACGAGGCCACCCTCGCCAACGCCGCCGCCCAGGACGACGACCGTCGCATGGCCACCAAGCACCTCGCCCTGTCCGAGACCGCCATCGGCAAGCCGACCGCCGCAGCCGGCGACTCCTGGGCCGCCCACTACTCCCCCGGCCGCTGGGCCCACGAATCCGGCATGATCCTCTCCCGCCTCGGCGACCTCGACGCCGCCGAGGAACACCTCCACCTCGCCCTCGACATCCACGGCCTCGACCGCCGCCGCACCCGCGCCATCGTCCTCGCCGACCTCGGCGGCGTGCGCCTGCGCCAAGGCGACGTCGATGGCGCCATGGCCACCTGGAGCGAGTTCCTGGACTGCGCCGACGGCATCCGCTCGGTGAAGGTCCAGGCCGCCTTGCAAGACATGCGAGTCCGCCTGCGCCGGTACACCGGAGTTCCAGAGGCCCAGCAACTCCGCGAGCAGGCAGCGCGCATCTCAGGCTGATCTCGGTGCCAACTCTGTCAGTAGCGGGTGATAAGCCTGTTCTTCAGCCAATCAGCCCGGCACCACCTGAAGGTCAACCGCCCAGTCGGTGCGGGGTGCATGCACCACGCGGACCGACACCGCACTTCACTGACAAGGATCACCATGCTCGACTTTCACGAGTTGGCGCCGGACGGCGAGGGCCTGGAGCAACTAGTCCGAGAGCTGGCACTGGCTCTCGGCTACAGGGCCAAGTGGTCCGGCCGGGGAGCGGACGGCGGACGTGACCTTCTGCTGGAAGAACCTGGGGTCGCCCTGCTGGGAGCGAAGACGCGGAAATGGGTGATCTCGTGCAAGCACATGACACATGCCAAGGATGGTGCAGGGCGCTCGGTCAACGGTGAAGACGTAGGGAGTATCGGCGGCATCGTGGATGCCGTTGCGCAGCACGACGCCGACGGCTTCCTCCTCGTCTGCTCCACCCAACCCTCAAGCGCCCTGGTGTCCAGACTGGAATCGATCGAGCGAACCAAGGGCGTGCACACCCACGTGTGGGATGGAGTGGAACTTGAACGCATGCTCGCCACTCCCCGAGGCTGGGCGGTGGCCCAGCGGTTCTTCCCGGTGAGCGCCGAAGCCAGCGGGTGGAAAGTCTTCGCCACGAGCGAGCCCAACCGTTTCATCGGTATCACCCGCGGCTTCTACCTCCGTGTCGCCAACCGACACGGAAGCGCAGTCGGATTCCCACTCAAATGGATCGACGAACGTCTGGACAGAGTCGCCTCGATCGCATTGCCCGTTGGGCACGAAATTCGCCCCCGGGGTGTCTTCTACGACGACAAGCACGGCGGGTTCGTCTGGTACCTCGACTACTTGCACGGATATCGAAGTTGGCAGCGCGAGGAGATCGAGCCGCCGATGAATGAGTACACATTGCGTCAGCAGCTTGGCGACGATGGCGTCTCCTTTGATGACGGACAATACGACAACTTCGAGATCACCTTCAGAAAGGTCAACCGGGGTCACGACGCCTACGACGCAGACCACTACCGGTACTACGAGAGCGTCCCCAGCTACGTCTAGGCCGCCAGCCTCGCATAGTTCATGTGAAGCCCCATGCCACACGGCTGAAAAGTTGCAGCCGAGACTCCCTGGGCCGGGTTGACGAAGACTCCCAGCAACACTCATTCCCCCTGCGTCCGCCTGCTAGAAGGGCGTCTCTGCATGCTCTCGCAACCAGAAATTGGCAGGTCTAAATCCGGGGCGCAGAGCGACCTGCACCAACGTCCATCCACCCCAGAAGTCGCCGATTTGGCCAGAGTCCATGCCGTGCACAATGGCGGAGACTGGACGGTCGCGATTATACATAGGCATCTCCGCCCCTTTAGGCCAGTGCGGCTCGATAAGTGACGAGAAGCAGAAGGATTCGAGCTCTCCGACAGCCTGCTCGACCCCGAATCCGGCATGCGTTGAATTACCCACGGAATGGGTGAAGTGAGCCATGAATCGCATCTTTTCGGTTTGCCGGCGATGCTCGAAGTCCACTGACGCCAAGAACGTCGCTGCCGTGAGGGACGGACGCTCCCTGGTGGGGGCCAAGGCGACTGTGCTGCCAGCACTGCCATCGTGCCGATAAATAGCAGCATCTTGGTAGCCGGTGTCCTGAAGAGCGCTGGTCACGTACTGGCGAAGAAGACGGCGCTCTCCAATCTCCACCATAGTTGGACTCTCCCACTCAACCCTCATGGCGAGAATGGCACGTGCTCCTACGGCGGGGTGTGGATCCGTGGGCTCTTCGATCGGGTGATCGACGTGGGCCGCACCCGAGGCGATCAGCCACAGAGCATGAAGGTCTCTCTCCTCCTTGGCGGTGTCACCAGCTGGCACCGTCTGCGCAAGTGCACGAGCCAGCAGCTGCACTAGACCCCATGACGGAAGCCGACTACCAGTGAACGCGTCGTGGATGCGGCTCCTGCTGGCCACCCCGGCACCAACGCTTCTGGTGAGGTCGCGAACCGAAGGTAGCCCGGCGCGCTGGTGCAGGTCGTGCAGAGCGTTGTTGAGGTCACGCAGCGGGCCGAAGGGCAGGTCCGGCCTCTTCAAACGCGCCACGCTCTCCCCCTGTGTCCCTCGGCGTCAGAGTCCGTCCGATTCTGTCCGACGTTGCCAGGCGCCGTCCATCAGCGTCTTGGGAACCCCCGGACGGCACACGCTGGAGCGGATACATCGAACGACCTGAAGGAGTTGCCGTGTTGGGGGTTTCCTGGACCGCAGTCAGTGAAGGTGTGATTGCCGAAGCGCTGGGGTCGCTCGCAGCCATGGCTGTGGTGACCGCGGGCGCTCTGCTGCGGAAGCGGTTGCGTCGCGACACAAGGCAGCACCCGGCGAATATCCTTGACGACGCGGAGAACAGGCATGGTGCGGAGCAAGGGCCTTGCTAGCACAGCTGGCTCGATTCCTGTCATCCGCTCTTGAACGAAGCCCCAGGTCAGCCGACCTGGGGCTTCGTCTTTGTGGGACCCGCCAATCAGGTCGACATGGCGTCCAGAGCGGCGAGGTCCTCCGGGTCGAGGAGCAGGTCGGCTGCCGCGGTGTTGTCCTCCAGGTGGGCCACCGAGGAAGTGCCGGGGATCGCGAGTACGACCGGTGACCTGGCCAGCGTCCAGGCGAGCTTGACCTGTTCGGGAGAGGCTCCGTGCCGGGCGGCGATCCGGGCGAGAGGTTCGGTCGGCTCGGGGCGCCCCAGGCTTTTCAAGGAGAAGAACGGGACGAACGCGATGCCCTGCCGGGTGCAGGCGTCGAGGACTTCCGGATGTCGGCGGTGGAAGAGGCCGTACATGTTCTGTACCGCCGCCACCGGAGCGATCCGCTGCGCACTGGCGAGCTGCCCGATGGTCGTGTTGCTGAGGCCGAGGTGCCGGATCGGCCCCTCCTCCCACAGGGCGGCGAGCGTTCCGAATCGTTCGGCCACTGCTTCGTTGTCGTCCTCGTGGAGCCGCAGATCGACGAAGTTGAGGCGGTCCAAGCCGAGTTCGCGCAGGGTGCGGTGGACGCTGGCGACCAGGCGCCGCCCGCGCACTGGCCCCGCACCTGACCCGCCCGACCGTGATCATCGGCAAGTCCACGGTCACCGTCGGCACCTCCCGCGACCTCGGCGCACTCCTTGCCCGGCTCTCCCCGGCCGGTGAGGACGTGGAGGTCGTCTGGAACCCGGAGTTCCTCCGCGAGGGCCACGCCATCGACGACACCCTGCGCCCCGACCGGATCGTGGTCGGTGTCCCCTCGGCCCGCGCCGAGGACGTCGTACGCCAGGTCTACGCGCCGCTCCTCGCCGACGGCATCCCGCTCTTCGTCACCGACCCGGCCACCACCGAACTGATCAAGGGCGCCGCGAACGCGTACCTCGGCATGAAGATCTCATTCATCAACGGCGTCGCCGACATGTGCGCCGCGGCCGGTGCCGACGTCCAGCAGCTCACCGAGGCCATCGGCGTCGACCCGCGCATCGGTCGAGGCGGCCTCAACGCCGGCCCGGGCTACGGCGGCGGCTGCCTCCCGAAGGACGTCCGCGCCTTCACCGCCTCCGCCCGCGCCCTGGGTGCCACCAAGGCCGCGACCCTGCTGCGCGCGGCGGAGGAGGTCAACGAGTCACACCCCACCGCCGCGCTGAAGCTCATCGAGCAGACCCTCGGCCGCCCGGTGGACGGCGTACGCGTCACCGTCTGGGGCGCCTCCTTCAAGGCCGGCACCAACGACGTCCGCGAATCCCCGGCCCTGGCGATCGCCTCGCTGATGCACCAGCGCGGCGCGACCGTCACCGTCCACGACCCGCACGCCCTGCCCACCGCACTGCGCCGCAACCCCGAACTCGACTACGCCGACACCCTCGACGCCTCCGTCCAGGGCGCCGAAGTCATCGTCCTGGCCACGGAATGGCCCCACTTCCGCGAGGCCGACTCCAAGGCCCTCGCCTCACTGGTCGCGGCCCCGGTCCTCGTCGACCTCCGCAACCTCATCGACGCCGACGCCTGGCGCATGGCCGGATGCACCGTACGCCAGCTCGGACGACCCGCACAGGAATAGCCGAACCCATCGATCGGAGGTCCGACGTGGACACCCTGTGGGACAACATCGAGAAGCTCTCCGCCGTCTGCCGAGCGGCAGGCGCCCACCTCCCCGACGAGGAGCTCAAGGCCCTCCAGGTCGGCAAGGTCGCCGAAGAGGCCGGCGAGGCCATGCATGCCCTCCACGGCCTGAAGGGCCTCACCACCTGCAACGACGCCCACACCTGGTCCGAGGTCCAGAACGACCTGGTCGGCGCCGTCATCGCCGCTCTCCTGGCCATGCACTACATCGATCCCACGGGCGCCCGCGCCACCTTCGACGAGATCCTCCACCGCCGCACCCGCAGGGGCAGGAAGGCCAGCCCTTCGGCCTGACGGCTTTCAGTCGCGCCGCCGGCCGCAACTGTAAGGAGCGGTCGGCGGCAGCACTGGGGGACCGGGTTGTTATAGGCACTCAGGCCGTCACCCAGCGGATCCCTCATCCTCCGGTGACACCGCAGACAATCCCCACTCATCAGCCCCTATGGCAGGGCCAGTTCAGGCTCGGTACCCAACACGGGTGCGATGGCCATGATGTCCCCTCCGCAGACATCACAGAACTGCTAACGTGCCGTCAAATCTAGCTGCTTGCAGACTAATCGCATGGAGGCTTCACAATGCTGACCGGACTGGGCGCGGCACTAGCAACCGCGTGTGGACCCGCTGCCGGTCGAGCGGCCGGTGGTGCAGCAGCGAAGCTGGCAGCCGCTCCTATCGCTGGACTGTCAGCACGTTGGAAGAACCGCAAGACGCGACGGGCACTCGCAGACGTTACCTACGACGCCCTATGCCCCCACCTCACGCCAGAGTCCGCCAAGCAGATCGCCGAGTTTCTGGAAACACCCGATTTTCAGGCGATTGCACTTTCTATCGCCACGCAAATCTATGCTAGCGCAGGCGCCAAGAATGAGAGAAAGGAACTTAACTCCACCCTAGAACGCCTGCGGCAACTCGTGGCACTTCGCGTCCCAAACGAAGACCTCACAGCAGAAATCACCCAGGCACTATGGAATGCTCTGCTTGAGAAGACTACTTCCCAAGTAGAGACAGTTAAATCCTCAGACACGTTCACTCCTGAGTCACGCGCCTCGATGCTGAAAATCGCAGCCTGCCACGCGGCCGCTGATGCGAAATCCGCTGAGCAGTTGGCAACCCTTAGCAGCCTCGCCACCTACCACGACTTCGAAGTCCAGCTGGCCGATCAGATTAAGAATCTGCACTCCACTATGCGGCTCCCGCATGCTGGTACAACTCGGAAGGTTCCATACAGCAAGCTGTTCGTTGAACCCAAACTGCGGAGTGCCACAAAGAAGAATGAATCACATAACGCCTATGTTCGCGATCTCGATGAGGTGATCGCAAACCATCACCGAGTAGTAATTCTGGGCGACCCAGGAGGGGGGAAGTCAACACTGTCCCTCAAACTTGCCTACGACATTGCCCGATCCTCTTTCCCTGCATCTACTGCGCGAATCCCTCTACTGTTCGTCCTCCGCGATTACGTCGAAGCGTTCAGGGCGAGCAAAGATTCAATGGTCACTTTCCTCGAATCCATCTCCCGAAACCCATACAATGTGGAACCACCCGAGGGCGCCATTGAATACCTCCTCAGCAGCGGAAGAGCTCTGGTAATTTTCGACGGCCTCGACGAACTAACTGACACATCCCTACGTCGGAAGGTATCGGAATTCGTCGAGTCTTTCGTTTATCGTTACCCATCCGCACCCGTACTTGTCACTTCACGGCGCGTAGGTTACAGCGAAGCACCTCTCGATGAGAGTCTTTTTGCAGCAGTAACACTGGCGGAACTGAGCGACAGCCAGGTAGCGACGTATGCAGAAAAGTGGTTCGCCCTCGATCAAACTGTAGAGAGAAAGCGACGCAGCGAACTCGCCACCGCCTTTGTTCGCGAAAGTCAATTCGTAGCCGATCTGCGCAAAAACCCGCTCATGCTTTCTTTGATGTGCGGCATCTACGCCACCGAGCACTACATTCCGTCTAATCGACCAGACCTATATCAGAAATGCGCCCAACTCCTATTTGAAAGGTGGGACAAGCAGAGGGGTATCGTCATCCCCCTTCCTTTTAACGCCCATGTCCGACAGGCCCTCAACGCGCTGGCCCTCCGCATGTATTCGGACCCGAAGGCGCAAAAGGGGCTCACTCGTGCGCGACTTGTGTCATTCATGACTGAGTTCCTCGTGGAGAAACGTTTCGATGATGAGGCAATTGCCGAGGATGCCGCAAACCAGTTCGTAGATTTTTGCACGGGTCGAGCCTGGGTGCTCACAGACATGGGATCGGATACACAACAGAATCTCTACGCCTTCACTCACCGAACATTCCTCGAATATTTCGCTGCGACGCAACTAGTACGGAAGCATTACACGCCGGAAAAACTCTTCGACGTCCTCCATGGACGCATTTCGGCCCAGGAGTGGGAAGTTGTTGCGCAGTTGTCGCTGCAGATATTGAGCCAGAATGTCGACGATGGCGGGGATGACTTCCTTGAGCTCACCCTGTCGGCCATCCAGGATACCGACTCGCTTAGCCAGAAGATCAACCTGGCATCATTTGCGGCAAGATCACTGGGATTCATGGTACCGCGCCCGCAGATTATTCAGAGTATCTGCGAGCAGGCCGTACGCCTATCGTTGGAGTCCATCAGCGATTCGGCCTTTAATTTCGAAGCCATCGCCCTGCTAATGGAATGCAGCCCCGAAAACCTTGAGATGGTTTCCAAGAATCTAAAGGAAGCACTTCGGGCTTCCGTAGCTAGCTACCCGGAGGATGATAAGGCACTCCTAACAGCGCTATTCTTCAACGAAATCGCTAGTTACACGACCGCCTACGCAAACCCTCTTCCCTCTGGCAGCGCAGAAGTATGGGGTGGGGTGAAGAATGACCTGCGCGAAGAATTGGCACCGTTGATATCTCGGCATTACGGCTCATCCTTTTGGGCTGCCCGCCTTGGGGCCGTTAGTGGTAATGTCTCCATGAGCGTCTTGATTGAAAAGTTCGGAACCTCTCAACTGTGGGCATTCCAGAACTCTTACTGGGCTGCAGCCATCCCTCCATTCGTATTCCATGCCTCGTTTCGCGAGGGTGTCAGTTTTATCGATTCTAGCGACTTTTTTGGCATTTCCGCATCCGCTGACTGCGTCAAGGCTTTGGCGGAACTGCTTCCTGCAGCACCATGCCCGTGGGTAAGCGAGGCCGAGCTTTCACACAATCTTCTGCTGCCAATCCTTCGGGCCTGTGATGGTCCAGTCTCCGGAAAGTCCGGCCCACTGAAGGAAGGATCGATCCTAATGTTCCTTCCGATCGCAGAACTACTAATTTCCCGACGAGGCGTAATTCGACACCGCCAAGGCAACGAGGTTCCCGCAGTGACTCGCACTGATGGAAAGATGAGACGGGTCGTCCTCAAGTGGGCTAGGGCACGAATTAATCCCGAAGAGCGTCCAAGCGCCATGGCAACATTGCGCGGCCTCAATTTCAGCCCCGATGTTTCAGATTTCATCACCCGATGGATCAAGGGCGACATTGACACAGCTCGGGCCGCAAACGTTGCTCCAGAGCCCAGGCAGCCACCAGAAGATGCGTCTATTTAGCTAACGTGAAGTGCGAGGTGACCGACCCCGAGGGACGAGTGACTGAGGCAAACTCGAGTACTACGGGGTCGCCCGCAACCAGACCAAGCTCGTTACGATCGTGGTCATCGTGCAGTACGCCCGCCGCACGTCCGATGGTGCGTACGACGCGGGAAGGGGCAAGAAGATCGGTGTCATCACGGCCCACTGCAAGGGTATGAACAGGTGCCCGGACCAGATCAACGAGTGAACGACCCCGGCGGAGAAACGGTCGAGCAGCAGGCACATATCACACGCTTCCTCCTCGACTACACAGTGGTGCCCATTGCCGGGAGGACCTTCCTGCGCGGTGTGCTGCCGGCGCGGGATGCGGTTCGGGTCGTGACCGGAGCCGCCGGCACAGCGGCGCCACACGAACTGGTGGCCTATGAAGTCCCGTTGTCGGACGAGGACGGGGAGCCGGTGACCGCCCCACTGGTACTTGGCTGGACATGCACGCTCACTTCCGGCCCTCTCCCCCGCACGGACGCGACCGTGATGAGCATGCCGCTGGTCCCGGTGGACACCACCGTCCTCGAACCCGCCGACCCGACCAGTACGGATCCAGCGCTGCGCGTGCTGCGCACGCTGGCCTGGCCGTTCACCGAGACCCCACCCTGCCCAGCACTCTGCGGGTTCCTCTTCACCGGCCAGGACAGCATGCGCCTCTACCTCGCAGTCGAGGAGGCCGACGGTCTGATCGCGGCCGACGTACAGCTCACCGGCGCGTTGACCGCCCTGCTGGCCGCCCTGCCCTCGCTCATCGGCAAAGAGGAACGCTGGGTGACAGAGACATCCGCCCCCCACGGTGTACACGTAGTCGACCTGACCCCGTGGTAAAGACTGGACACACCGCACCAGGGCGCCCCGAGTGCTGGCCTGCTGCGTCTGAGCAACCGCATTCTGATGGTGACCACCCGGCGATCAGCATCGGCCACGGAGCCCGGACCGGGCAGCCCCGTCAGAGCGGTTGCCCGCACGGGAGCCCGTGCCACTACGTGCCAGAAGGGGCGGTAAACAGCGGTCACCAAGGGTGCTGACGGAACAGCAGGGAAGAGGTCACCGGTGCACGTTCTCGCAGGTCAGACGCCATACACGGGAGCAGTACCGGGTGATTCCCAAGCTCAGAGCGCGAGTTCGATTCTCGTCACCCGCTCCATGTAAAGCCCCAGGCCAATGGCCCGGGGCCTTTTTGTTGTCTGGACCAATCAGAGAGCTCGCACCCTTCGTGCACCACATCCGGCGGTGGATGGGCGACCCGCTTACCTGGCGCTACGGAGGCCAAGGCGTTCGGCATCTACGGTGCGATCGCCGGTGGCGGCGGCGCCGTCGGGCCCGCGCCGAGTCCGCGGGCTGGTCGGACGGACTGACCATCGGCATGTTCGTCGCGTCCGCCGCACAGGGCACGCACCCAGCCCACAGCAGGGTGTACCGCAAGGCGCGGCAGTTCATTCAAAATTGGCCGGCCGCGGACAGGACAAGCAGGCAGAGACCCATCGATGTGGCGAAGGCCGTACCGCCGTAAAGAACTGCCTCGGCGGGCCCAGCTCCAGTGCTGGTCTTCAGGATCCCGGCGATAAGAGCCACCACGACCGAGAACAGCGCTGCCACGAGTAGCCACAGGTACCGCGTTCCGGGTCGTGGCGCAGATGGCGGAGCATTCACAGAAGTCTTCCTTCGCGGAGGGACAGCAAGAACGAGAGCGCGTCATTCCGGGACCAGGACGCCAGTCATCAGATGCGCAGCAAGTGTGCTGCGGTGGTGCGTCGCAGCCTGAATGAGTTCGCGATGCGCAGTGATCTGTGCGTCTATGGCATCCAGCGCCGCACTGATTCGGCGCTGGCGGGAAAGGGGCGGCAGCGGTACGGGCAAAAGTGCCAGTGTGGTGGCGCTGAGGGAAGGGACGGCAGTGCCGCGGGCGCACTCCCTGAGCCACTGCATCGTCTCTGGCAGCGACAGGTAGGCGAGCAGGTAGCCCGGGAGGACAAGCGGCTCCCCGCCTGAGTCCAGGCTGCGCAGCCGCAGCAGGTTGGTGCTGCACAACCAGCCGTCCTGCGCCGGCTCAACCAAGGCAGGGGGCATCTGGGCGCCGGAGCGCACGCACAGGATGTCTCCGGGGCTGAGACGAAACCGCGCTAGTGAGCGGGCGACATCCGCGGTCACCCTCTCTATGCCACGATCGTCGATACGCCCCGCGCGCAGGTGCTTGGGCATCACGACAGGTAGATCGCCTTCCGCGGAACGAACCTCAGCTGGAAGGCGCGAGTAGGACGGACCAGCTGTGATATCGACCAGCTCCCGCAGTGGTACACGATGCCAGTCACGAGGCAGCCCGTCGTACGAGAACGTGGCGGCTGACGGCAGTGGCCCGAACGAGAGTGCATCGACCGCGCCGTCCACGGCTTTCGTTCGGCGCCTCGCCGCAGAGAGCGTCTGCTCCGTGGCTGCTGCCTCCTTCGCCGCATCAGTCGGCGGCGACGCCGCAGACATCCATCTGTCCACGTAGTCGGCGGGGCTGAGCGAGTAGGCGGTAGCCCGAACCGCTTCTAGCGGAGCAGCGACCGCAAGATGTCCCGCGCCTTGCCGACCGACGCGGAAACCAGTGCCTCGCCGCCACGCTTGAACGGTACCCACGACGGCACCGACGTGTTCGTCAGGCAGGACGCGGGGTCCACGCGTTGCCTTGTCGCCCAGCTCCCGGGCATCCACGAACAGGATCTCCTCGCGCACCGCTGTGGAACGCTGCAAGAACCACAAACACACAGACACCTGCGCTCGGGAAAAGAGCTGAGGCGGCAGCGCGACAATGCATTCGACAGCCCCCTCCTCCACCAGTCTGCTACGAATTTCGCGCTCTCGGGGGTCGGTGGAGGCGCCTGCGCTAACCGGCATCACCACGCTTGCGCGGCCCTCGTCCTTGAGCGAGACCAGGACATGCTGGAGCCAGGCGAAGACAGCGCTACCGGGGGGAGGCTGTCCATACGGCCAGGCGATGCCCTCACGTGGCTTCGGCGCCGCTCCATGAGCGTTGAAAGGCGGATTGGTCAAGATCAAGTCGGCCTGTTGGCCGTTCGGCCAGACTCGTTCATTCCATGGGGCCGTGGTGCCGGCCTCCAGCTCAACCGTGACTCCATGCAGCGCGAGATTCATTCCGGCGAGCCGAAGCGTGCCGCGCTGGGGGCTCTCACCACACAGGGTCAGAGGCACGACGCCACTGAGGCGTTCAGCGACTCCGTCGAGCATTTCTCCGGCGCGCACGTACGGGTCATACACGCGCTGTGCAGAGTGTTCGTCCCCTATAGCGGCATCCCGCATCAGCCGTACAACGGCACGCGGGGTGAAGAACTCTCCGCTGGGAAGCGCAGCTCGGGAGCCGAATTGATCCACCAACTGCCGGAACTCGTCGATCCCCAAACCGTCAGTCATGCGGATCGCCTCAACCACATCTCCATACTCCCGAGGCTCCAACCTGAGAATAGCGCTGCGCATGCCCGGCGTTACACCGCGCAGGCGCAGTGCCTCGTCGGCCGATTCCCCGATCTCCCGCAGCAACGCCGCCGTGGCAGCCACGGATCGAGCCCGCGCCGTACGCGGGAGCGACGCAGAGCGCGGGCTTCCGCTTACCCGAAGGAAGACCAGCGAGATGAGCAGGGCAAGGTAGTCCGTCATCGATCCACCGCCGCGCACGGCATCTGCCATCGGTCCCAGCAGCCGCGCCAGTTGCCGCGCACGTTCCTCTTCGTCGCCCAGCACACCGCTATTGGCTGCCTCACTGCTCAACGCAGCCGCGCCATGACGCGCATCACCTGATGCGACGAGGTTGCGCCGTACCCGGTCGGCGTAAGTGAACCCGACCGGCTCATCGGACGCACGCGCGCGCGACGGAATCTGGCGGGAATCAAGCCAACCGAGGACCGCCCGCAGGCTGAATAGTTCCGTTTCCCCTGTCCGGACCGGCTCTGGATAACCCTGGTGCCGACGTTGCCAGTTGGTAACTGCAGGCCGCATCACTCCTGCCAGTTCCGCGAGCTCGGCCCTCGACAGCAAGCGGTCGTCGCTGTGACCCGTACTGTCCATGAAACCCCCGTAAACCGTCCTGGCTGCTCTCGACGAAAGAACCGTAGGGAGGCGGCAACGGGAGCGTCAAGCCGCGCACCGACGGTGCGCACAACAGCATGCGGCCAGACAACCTGAGCAGCACGTACGACACTCAGAAGCCAAAGAGCCTTTGAGCTGGGCATTTTCTAACTGACACTTCTCCTGTCTGCTCACTTGCGAGGCTCAAGAGGTCTCACTTTGTTAATGGGGTACCTAGGAAGCGCGTCGGCCCTCACCTCTTTGACCCCGATGGCGTGACGAGGTGCTGACGCACGGACCGTGTAGGGACGCCAACCGTTCCAGGGAGGCTGTGAGCTTCCGGCCCGAGAAGCCCATCCTCAGCACCCCTGGCCGTCGGCGTGCGGTCTCTGCCATGCCACCAAGAGTGCGGGCCGCACGTTGCGACAGCGGCCGCAGGATTCGCGACCGTCAGCTGCGACGGCCTGCGGCGCAGGAGGGGCACTCGCTTCTTGCCATCTGGGGACTGTTCACCCGGCTCAGGAGCGCGCATCGTGTCGCCTGTGATCCCCAAGCTCGGCGCACGAGCTCGGTTCGCGTCACCCGCTCCACGAGAGAGCCCCGAGCCAACGTCCCGGGGCTTCCTCTTTGACAGCTTCACTCTTGGCGGAACGGCACCGGTCGCCCCCTCTGCCTGCCCGCGGGAGCGTACGTCCGCGGATCGCGGAGCCCGCCGCTGGCTCTTCCTGGATAATCGAGCTATGGCAACACCGCCCGGTCTTTCTGATCTCCGCCGTGCCAAGTTTGCTCGGCGCCTGCCCGCAGCGCTGTCCGATCTTGTCGGCCCCGAGCACGGCACAGTGAGTCTGCCGCTCCACCTGGCATGGTCGGGGCTCACTACGTTCGACCTCGATCAGCCCCGGCTGCGGATGAGCTACTACCGCATCGTCCTGGCCGAAGGGCAGCACGACGACCTGGTCCAGTACCTCGATCGCGACCTTCTCGTCGGCCTGTGGCCCACACTGCGCACACTGGTCAGCCGTGATGTCCGTGAGGTCTGGGAGAGCTCCTTCGACGAACTGGCTCACAGCGTTCAGGCCGCTGCGTGAACCTCACAGAACTGCACCGCCGCCTGCTCGCAGATGTGCTCGCCGTGGGCGGTGATTACCCTCTGGTGCTCACCGGTGGGTACGCGGTCCAAGCACACGGCCTGGTCGACCGGCTCAGCCAGGACCTCGATGTCGCGACCGAGAACCCAGAACCCATGGAGGACATCGCGACCGTCGTGCGCACCGGACTGGAGCGGCGCGGATGGCACGTAGAAGCCCTGGAGGCAGACCCGCTGTCCGCACGTCTGATCGTCACCGACCCTGCCAGCCGCGAAGAGTGCGAGGTCGACATCCTCAAGGAAGCACTCTGGCGACCACCCGTACACACCGAGCACGGCTTGGTGCTGTCCCTCGAAGATGTTGTCGGCACCAAGGTCCGCGCCTTGGCCGACCGTGGACTCGCCAGGGATCTGATCGAGTACAGGCCGCCACGGACTGCTGGAACCCCGTCGAACTCGAGGAGCTCGGCCGGCGCCATGCCCGCGACTCCTTCGACCTCAGCGAGCTTCAAGCTCGGCTGAGCGGAGCCGACTGGATCGACGACACGGAATTCGCCGCCTACGGACTCGACGCGCAGGCAATTGCCGAGCTGCGCCAGTGGGCACAGACCTGGGCCGACGACATCGGGGAACGGCTTCACGAGCTTGAGGCCCCGCACGAGGACTGATGGCCTGACGGATGCCGACCGTTCGACAGGAATGCGGTTCGCGACAGGGGCTGGACGCCCCTCGGCCGCCGTGCCCCATCCGTGCCCTTCGAAGCGGACAACAGCGGTCATGTACGGCTCCCAGAGACCTCGCCGACCTCACCCAGTCCGGGCGAACATGCAAGCCAGGGCTCCTGTAGCAGTCCAAGGACCGTTGATTCCCAAGCTCAGAGCGCGAGTTCGATTCTCGTCACCCGCTCCACGACGAAGGCCCTGGTCAGAGACCGGGGCCTTGTTTGTTGTCTGAGGCCTGCTCCATGCGTCGCGTGCCGCATCCGTGGCAGATGCCCGGTAGTCCGCCGCTGCGCGCCGAGCCCGTACGAACTGGTCGCCGGTCCGTGTGCGAGTACTGATCGGCAGTGTGACGCTGGACCGAGTGGAGAGGGTCTGGCCTGTGAGCCGCGGGACTCCCGGCTTTTCAACGGTGCGACGCTCGGTTCGGGCTCATTGCTCAAGCTCGGCAAGGCCGGAAAGCTGGGTGTGGGCGCGGAGGCCGCGACCGTGCTGGGCAAGGCGGGCGCACTCGTCGATCCGATGAGTTACCTCGGCAAGGCGGCGGGTGTCACCAAGCTGAAGGTCGGCGACTTCATGGAGGGCCTGAAGGCCAGCCAGGCCGGTATCGACGACATGGCCCGCAACGCACCCACCGGGGCTCCGCCTCATACAGCTGGGGTGGACGCGCCCCCCGGTCATGAATACGTCGACCACGCGGGCAACAAGCGCATCATCGGCGATGATGCGTACATCAGGGACGAACACGGCAACGTCGTTCCCGATACCCAACCCGTCCGGGAGCCGCACAAGGACGACCTGCCCAACACGCACGAGACCACCCCCGGCGAGGAGAAGGTGCTCGAGGGCGCGGGCGGACCCAGCCGCGCGGAGAACGCGGCGGGCCACCCGACCGGCTCGATGCACCCGGGTGACGGTTCCAACCCGGTCGCCGGGGGTGGTGGTACGCACCACACGCCGTCCACGGGCGGCCACGCCGCGGACCGCCCGACCGGTGGCGGTTCGGACAGCGGCGCGGGTTCGTACACGCCTTCCGGCGGCGGCGGTCATGGCGAAACCCCGGGTACTGGCGCGAGCGGCCACTCGGAGAACACCCATGGCGGCGACGGAGCCCACAGCAGCGACGCGGGCGGCGACAACCCTGCGTCCGGTTCCGCCGATCATGGATCCGGTGACGGTGCCGATGGCCAGGTGGAGAAGCACACGCCCGGCGGGGAGACGCAGGAGCACGAGGGAACAGGAACGTCGGATACTTCGGGTGAGACGGGCACGACGCCCGGCGATCGTGTGAACGAGCCGATTCCAGAGTTGACGGCGGAGGAAAAGGCAGCGCACTGGGGCCATCTGGAAGACGTGGAAAAGCGGGCTCCAGAAGAATTCGATCACCTGAAGCACGACCCGGATCACAAGAATCAAATCGATGACAAATCGATGGATGAAGCCCGGGTCGGCCTCGACCTCCGGGAGAGCGGACGTCTCCCGGAGGACATCCGCCGTCCGGAGCTAGCCGATAAGGGCGAGTTCTATTCCGAAACAACCGGTGAGTACTATGACATCAAGGGCGTCCACTCCGACTATCCTCCATTCAATAATGTGCGCGACAAGTCCCAGCCGTTCAAGGGTGCGTACGACCCGGCCAATAATGAGGCATGGGTCAACAAACAGCTGGCGAAGCAGATCGAAAAGCGTGGACGTATAGTAATTATTGACATCCGGAATGCAAATCAAGCAGCAATCGACAGCGTCAAGGCAGCTGTTGAAAGCCGCGGTTGGGGAGATCGTGTCATCTGGTACCCGTAAGAACTGGAAGCCGATCGTGCTCCCCACTGATCCGGAAGCCACGCGGCAACTGCAGGAATGGCTTGCCTCGGGGGAGTACAACCTCAACGGCATGGAGCGTGACTTCCGGGGCGCCGATCTCTCGGGCGGGGACTTCTCGAATGCATGGTTCACCGACGCAATCCTGGTGGGTGTACGACTTGTCGGCACGTCCTTCTACCGGGCCGACCTTCAGTCGGCCGATCTGACCGGAGCGGATCTGACCGGAGCGGATCTCGTCAGGGCGAACCTGGACGAGGCCGTGCTCCGATCGGCGCGGCTCGACGGGACGGACATGGTCCGGGCTTCGTTGTGCGATGTCGACGCGTCGGGAGCGAGCTTCCGCAGAACACGGTTTCTCGGTGCTTCGCTGATCGACACCGATATGAGGGGAGCGGACCTGACTGATGCTGTCCTTGACGAGAACTTCTTCGAGATCAAAGTCGACGACGCTACAGTGGTGCGCGGCCTGACCGGCACCGTTTTCGGGCCGATCACCGTCTTCAGCGGCGAATCGTCCCGAGAGCTGGCCGGCGCAGAACTTGAGGCGTGGATCGGTGCGCGAGACGGACAGGTGCGAGTGATTCCTCCGCGCCGCCCATCACAGTAGGGCCTGGCACGGTCCATTAGCCGGAATCCACGAATTCCGCAGCGGGTGACTGGTTTCGCTGAGCTGCTCGTTCTTCTGGTTTCGAAGTCGAGCGGCTCTTCGGGCGGCTAGTCGGGCGACGAACTCAGAGGACCCACGAGCAGTCCCATGCACCGCCATCGCAATTTGTGCGGCACGGATTTCGACGGTCGGCCGACGGACGACATCGACGTCGTGATCCACAACGCGCTCGATAGTCCCCGTTACACCGGACACCCGCCTCCCCGGCCTCGTCGCCTTGATGAACGACCCCGGAGCGCCCGAGATCGAGCGGTTGCCGGCTTGCGTGGTGCTGACGACCTGGGGCCAAGCGGCGGGATACGGAACGGTGATCCGTGCCGCCGCGGACGGCGGCATCGAGACGACGGCCGACCACGCATGATCGGAGAAAACATCGCATGACCAAGGACGTGATCGCGCTCACCGAGCGCATGCCGGACGCGCTGAGCGTCCTGGCGGGCCTGCTCGCGGGCGGCCCGGACCTGCTGGTCGAGACCGCCGGCGAGGGTGCCGTGGTCCAACTGTGTGACGCCGAGGGGCGGCCGCTCGTCTCGATCGAGGTGCCGCTGCTGCTCCAGGTGCAGGGTGAGGCGGCCCGGTTGCTGGGGCCCGACGTCGAGCCGCCGGGCGACGGTCCGGCGTGGTGGGTCGAGGCCCGCGCCGCCGCGGGCGTCCCCCAGGCCGAACAGCTCGCAGGTGCCTTCGCGGCCCGGCTGACCATGCTCCTGGGCGGCAGGGTCTGGCCGCCGGATGCCCCCGGCACCGTCGGTGCGGCCCGCCCGGTCGATGTTTCGGGCGTCACTGCCGTACCAGCCCCTGCTGCTGCCCAGCCAGCCGTCGACATGCTTACCGACAAGGCTGCCGTTGTTCTCCAGGACCGACCGGTCGTCCCCATGACGAGCTGGCTTTCCGAGGCGCTGCGGGCCACCGTGGACAGCGACCGATGCCTGCAGATCGTCACCCCACCGCACTGCCGTCTCTCCCTGCCCACCCGCATGCTGCTGCAGTCCACACCCTCGCGCTGGGTGGTCCAGGACGAGCGGTGCGGCTATTACGACGGGCTGACCGGCGCGGTACTGCGCTGGCAGGACGACGCCTTCTCCCCGGCCCGGGACGAAAGCGGTGAGACTCCGGTGGCAGAGGCCTTCGCAGAGGTTCGGCCCAGCGGCGAGCGTCAGCTCGTCGTTTCCTTCCGGACCCTGCACCCTCCCAGGGCGGACCTCGTTCTCGGCGGCGCGCTGGAAGCCGCCTGGCAGGCGCTGGCCGGTGGCCCGCCGGCCAGCTGGGGGACATCGGAGCCGGCCGGTCTGGCCTGGTCGAGGCGGCAGCTGACCGAGCTGGCGTACGAACGTGCCCCACGGCCCACCTGGACGGTGGTCGTCGGTGCCCCAAACCGGCCCGCCGTCGCCACCCTGCGCGTGATCCGCACCCCGGAGGGTGTGGAGGAGGACATCACCCTCACCATCGGCTACGGCCCCGGTGAGAAGCCGGCCCTGGAGGCACTGCCGGAGCTGGCCGACGAACTCGTGACCCGACACGGACTGAAGACCATGCTGTGCCAACTGCGCGCGGCACGCCGGGACCTGAGCACCCCGCCCCACTTCGAGCACCCGCCGCTGCCCTACGCCTTCGTACTGGGCCCCGTAGAGGTCCGGGAAGCCGGACGCGACACCGCGAGCAGGACACCGCTCAAGGAACGCCCGGTACAACTGGGCCCGAACGCCCGGCCCGGCTTCTACTACCCACTCGGCGACGGAGAGACCGCTGAGAGCTGGCACACACTCGAACAGCTCATGCGCCACCTGCGAGGGGCACCGCCGGCCTGAACAATCACGCCCGACGCACTCGGTCACGCGCTGCCGCCGATACGGAAGACAGACATGCTGGTGCCGACGTGCCTCGCACAGGAGCGACGCCTTGTTTTCCCGGCTCTGCTGCCCACTGGCCTGGCGAGGCACTCGGAACGAATGCGTGGACGGCGGCACGCCAAGCTGACGCCTATACAACTAGGCATCCTGCCGAGTCCCACCACCGCGTCGGGCAACGCGACTCTTCTCCCGCCCGGCCTCTCTCCTGACGCCACACAGGAGGCGTGCCACAACGTGCCAGAAGGGGCGGTAAACAGCGGTCACCAAAGGGCTGAAGCCGCTATCAGGACGAGGCGATCAACGCGCGTTTCCACAGGTCACAGGCTATACACGGACCAAGTACCGGGTGATTCCCAAGCTCAGAGCGCGAGTTCGATTCTCGTCACCCGCTCTTTCACGAGGCCCCAGGTCAGCGACCTGGGGCCTCGTCGTTGCCCAGACTTCTGTCTAGGCGTCGCGGACCAGCGCACCGCCTGGCCTCTTGTTCTCGTAGGCTCGGGCGAGTATCCCCACGGTGGCGGCCATGGCCTGGCGGAGTTCGGCCGGTGCAACGACCTCGACATCCCCACCGAGCCTCAGCAGTTCGCCGCAGGCGTGCTCGGTGCCCTCGACCGGGATGACCGCCTCGACCCACCCGTCGTCGCCGACGGCGGTCGCGGTGGAGTCGACTGCCCGCACCACCTCCGGGGGGACGTTGTCGGGAAGGCGCCGACGTCCCCGGAGGGACAGGCGGACGGTGGCTGTGCCGGTGTAGCGGCGAGCCTGGAAGTCGTCGAGGTAGGAGGCCCAGTACGCGCCCAGGTCGAAGTCCTGCGGCCGGTCGAACCGCTCGTCGCCCAGCACCGCGTCGAGGACTTGGGCGACGCGGTAGGTCGCGGTCCCCCTGTCGGTGACGGCCACGAGGTACCAGGTACCGGACTTGAGTACCAGGCCGTAGGGGTGGAGGTGGCGATTCACCTCCTGCGGGGCGCGCCAGCGGCGGTAGCGCACATCCACCGCACGCCGACTGAGAACCGCGTCCACGAACAGGGGGAGATGCGGTGTCTGTTCGGGTTCCCGGTACCAGCCGGGGGCGTCCAGGTGGAACACCGCCGCGGCCCGTGCCGCCTCCTCGCGCAGTCCTGCCGGCAGCGCGGCGAGAAGCTTCAGCCGGGCCGCCGACATCTCGGCCGTGAATCCCAGGTCGGCGGCGGGTCCGGGCAGTCCGGCAAAGAACAGTGTCCGCGCCTCGCCCTCGCTCATCCCGGTGAGGCGGGTGCGGTAGCCGTCGAGCAGCTGGTAGCCGCCCCCGCGGCCCGGCTCCGCGTAGACCGGGACCCCTGCGGACTGCAGGCGCGCCACGTCACGGTAGGCGGTGCGCACGGACACGTTCAGCTCGTCGGCGATTCCCCGCGCGGACATACGGCCACGCGATTGCAGCAACAGCAGCACCGAGAGCAGTCGACTGGCAGACATGCGCGCATTCTCCTCGGAAACCCTGACAGCACCTGTCACACAGCTCCCCTAGCGTCGAACCACTTCCCGGCCACGACCGAACAGGCCGGGAGCTCCGCACGGAGAACACCGAAACAGGAGTCTTGCTGTGCCACCCACCGAACTCGTCGGGCCACCGGCCGTGATCGAGCTTCGCCAGTACACGCTGCGTCCCCGCCGGCGCGACGAACTCATCGAGCTGTTCGACCGGGAGTTCGTCGAATCCCAGGAAGACGTGGGGATGAGTGTGCTCGGCCAGTTCCGGGACCTCGACGAGCCGGACCGCTTCGTCTGGTTGCGCGGATTCCGGGACATGGAGGCGCGCCATCGCGCGCTCACGAACTTCTACGGCGGACCCGTCTGGGCCGAGCACGGTCCGCAGGCGAACGACACCATGATCGACTCCGACGATGTCCTCCTCCTGCGCCCCGTGTCGGCCGGGGGCGGCTTCACCGGCTCCCTGGCCGGGCGGCCCCCGGTCGGCGCTACGGCGCCTGACCGGTTCGTGTCCGCCACCGTGTGGTCCTTCCCTCCCGGACGGCAGGACGGCATCGCGCTGATCCGGGAGGGCCTCCTCCCCGCGCTCCAGGAGACGGGCCCCGCACCGCTCGCCTTCCTGACCACCGAGCACGCGCACAACACATTCGCCGCGCTGCCGGTCCGCGCCGGCGAGAACGTCGCCGCGATCTTCACCTCGTACCCCGACGCGAGTGCGCACCGTCGGCACCTCGCCGACATGCAAGCCCACCCCCTCGCACGGGACGAGATCCTGCAAGGTGTCGAGCGGGAACAGACAGCAGCACCTCAGGTACTCCGGCTCGGGCCGACCGGTCGCTCGCTGATCTGACTGCTCACCCCGCGCAGCCCGTGGGACGGGTGGTCCGGGCGGGCGCGGCACCAGCGGGTGAATCGTCGCGCCTCCCATACCCGAGGCGGCGAACGACCGCGGGCGGCGTACATCGAGATCGTTGTCGGCGGCGAGCCACGGGCCCGGCCGCGTGGCCGAGCGACACATCGGAAGGCGAGGCGACCGTGGCCTTCCATCGAGGGTGACGTCACCGACTGCGACGGTCACGGCCGAAACCGCTCCGGCGGGACCGGGGACCCACCTGCAGAGCCACCCGAGCAGGTAAAATTCGGGCGTATGGGTATATGGCGGCGGCTTTCGTTCCGCCAACATTCCTGGCGGGCCAGTGACGCCCTGCTGGCGATCCCGCTCGCTCTGATCGCAGCCATCGTGCTTGTCGACGCAACGACCGGGCCCGACGTGGCGCTGGGCCCCCTGCTGATCGTGGCTCCCGCGCTCACCGCCTCCTTCGCCGGCCCCTTCCTGACCGCCGTGGTCGGAGCCATCGCCGTGGCGGCCCTGTTCGGCGTCGGCGTGGGGCTCCGTATCCTGACCACGGAGAGCATCGGTACGCAGATCGTCGCCGTGGTGGTGGTCTCGGCGATCGTGACGGTGTTCCGGTGGCTGCGGGATCGATACGGTCGTGAGCTGGCGCAGGTGCGGACGGTGTCGGAGGCCACGCAGCGAGCGGTGCTCAGACCGCTGCCGCGGCAGATCGGGCCACTGCGGGTGGCCTCGGTGTACCTCGCGGCGGAGGAGCAGGCACAGATCGGCGGCGATCTCTACGCGGCCACCCGCACCTCGGCCGGCACCAGGCTGATCATCGGGGATGCGAGGGGCAAGGGCCTGACCGCGATCGGAGACGCCGCGCTGCTGCTGGGTGCGTTCCGGGCGGCCGCACACCGGCAGTCCTCCTTGCCCGACCTCATGGCCTACCTGGAGAACAGCGTGTGCTGGAGCATGGTCGAACCCGCCGAGTCGGAGCAGGAAGGGGAGTGCTTCATCACCGCCGCCGTCATCGACATCCCCGACGCGGGTGAGAAGGTGGAGATGATCAGCTGCGGGCACCCGCCCCCTTTGCTGCTTCGCGACGGCCGGGTCACCGCGCTCAACCCCACCCGCCCCACGCTGCCACTGGGCCTGGGCGGGCTGACCACACCCCAGTACCAGGTGGACACCTTCGCCCTGGGGCCCACAGACCTGCTGCTGCTCTACACCGACGGCGTGATGGAGGCCCGGGACTCCGGCAGGATCTTCTACCCGCTGGCCGAACGTGCCGCCTCCCGGGCACACGACAGCCCCCGGGCCCTGATCCACCACCTGCGCGCCGACCTTCTGGCCCATGTGGGCGGGCACCTGGACGACGACGCCGCCATGGTCTGCGTCCAGCGCACCCCCGCCCCCGCTCCGGCGACCTCCACGACGGCAGGCACCCGCCCCGGCCTGCCCCACCCGCAGCCCCGCTCCACCACGAAGCACAGCAACCGCCACAACCGCCGCTGACCACCATGGGCCGCCACCCGGCAGGCTCGGCGGGTCGACGGTCGGTACGCCGGGCCTGAGGGCCCTCAACGGGTGGCTTTCGCTTCTCCGTCCGGGCGGCTTCCGTCACCGGTCGGGTTCTGCTGTTCATGCCCGTCCGCTGGTGCCATGGGTCCGGGTCCGGATGTCCGCCTCACTCACCGCACGGGGAAGCCGAAGGAGTACCCCTGCTGCCTCAGCCAGGGCAGCACCTCGCGCAGAGCGGCCACGGTCTGGGAGCGATCCCCTCCCGCGTCGTGGAAGAGGACGGTCGGCCCGTTGGAGATCTCGCTCTTGACGGTGGCGACCATGGCGTCCGTGCCGGGGCGCTCGAAGTCTCTGGAGTCGACGTTCCAGCCCAGCGGCCGCATTCCCCGGGACGCGGCGAGCTGTCGGCTGTACGGGGTGAACGCACCACCCGGGGCCCGGTAGTACTGCGGCCGGACGCCTCCGGACGCCTTGGTGATCATGCGTTCGGCATCCAGGATCTGCTGGGACTGGTAGGCCTCGGACTTGGTGTCCATCGTGGTGTCGTGCGAGACCGTGTGGTTGCACAGCCGGTGCCCGGCCGCCACGACGGCCTTGACCAGGTCCGGGTACGTCTGAGCCTGCGTGCCCACCATGCAGAACGTGGCCTTCACACCGTTGTCCTTCAGCAGTTGCAGCACCTGCGGTGTCCAGACCGGGTCCGGTCCGTCGTCGATGGTGATGTTGACACCCCGCGCGCCGCGGTCCGAGGCGTGCGCGATGTCCGCCGCCACCTTGGTCACGCGGTCCTGAGGCCGGGCGTCCGGCTCCGAGACACGCGCTTGCGGCTGCCGCCCTCCGGCGGTGTCGGCCTGCGCGGTCCACACCGAGGTGGCAGCGGCCACCGCTGTCACCCCGAGCGCCGCCGCGAGAAGTCGGCTGTGCCATCCCCTTCCCTTGTGCTTTGCCATGTCCGCCCACCCCTTTGCCGTCTCCGCCGATGCCGTGCACCCATGAAGACATACGAACGCCCGTACAAGGTCCCTCTGTTACCGATCACGGACGAATCCGCAGGGGGCCGGCGACAAACGCAGGGAGCTCCGCGACAGATGAGGGGGCGCAACGGCCTCGAAAAGGCGCCGGCTGGGCGGCAGACGCTGATCCGCGCGGATTGCGGCGGAGGCACCCACGCACTCGTCGAATGGTGCGCGAAGCAGGGTGGCTGCCCCACTCGGTCGGCACGACCGTCACCGAGCAGATTCACCAGTCCGTGCTGACCTCCCGCCCTCCGCCCGGATGCCCGCTATCGGACCCGGCGGCGAGATCCATGACGGCTCCTGGGTCGCCGGGCTCGACGGAGACCGCCTGACCGGCCGGCCGAAGGGCATGCGGCTGTTCGTCCGCGAGGAACGGCCGCACCTCGGCACCCAGTTGCGCTTCACCGACGCCGACGGCCCGCGGCTCCCCCATCAAAACCAACACCAAGGACAGACATGGACCCTGGCGCCCACCCGACGCGACAAGCGGGCCGGCGGCCTGCCCACACGCCCCGAAAAACGCAGAAGAGCCCGCCAGCAAGCTGACGGGCTCTCGCGAAAGATCGAGGCTAACCTGCCATCAGGTCAGATCGTCGGTGTGTCGTCGACGATCTCCTTGTGCGGCTCGACAATGAACCTCCAGCCATCGCTGGGCTCCAGGAACCGCACTCGGGTCGGGTAGATGTCCAGGGCACGGCGGTCGCGGTTCTGGCTGTTCGTGTTCTTCCGCCCCCGGGCCGGCTCCTCGTACAGGTCGACCTTGACCTCCGGCACCGCGACGATTTCCTCGCTCCAGCGCTGAACGATCCCCGCGCCGAACGCGTCCCGTGCGGCGGAGTAGAGCGACTCCAGGGATTCCTTGTTCCCGTCGGGCACGAAGAGGGCGAGGTTCAGGAGGACGCCGGCACTCTGGAGAACCTCGATTTCTTCCCCTGCCTTGTCGGCAATCCAGATCCCGCGCTCTTCGACATTGTCCGGGAGAACATGAATTTCCTCACCGAAGATCGTCCTGGCAGTGAAGGACCCTCCCTCGAAATTCTTACCCGGCTTCGTGAGGAAAGCCGGGGCGTAGCAGTCGAGAGGAAGGCCATCCATCTCCGCCGAGACGAAGATGCCGTCCTGGAGGCCCAGTTCTGAAACCTCTCCAGCCGCAAGACGTCGAGCCGTAACCTTCTCGGTATTCACGCCATTCCCCTTTTTTAGTGGCGTCCTGTAAATTCATCAGGACTATATCACAATAGCGAACTGCCAGTCCCTTTAGGCACACCTTCGCGCTCACGACAGTACAGTCGACCCTCCCGAGTAATTTCTTCCGACAGAACAGCAGACAAATCCTCTCGAATCACCGAAGAAACGCAGCTCCGTAGAGAAATTGGGTGAGGCCCAAGAGATGACTCACTGCCTCGGCGGCGTTTTCGTAACCACGTCAGCCGCCAGGCGAAATGTGAGCGGCCCCTGGTCGAATGCCGACCCGGCGACCCGATCGGGCGAACCACGGAGGTCGCCTCTCCGATCGGGCACTTCACGCCTCGCTCCTGCGGCCGTCTTCGGGGGGCCGCCGTCTCTTCACCCATGGCCCGGGCCGGGTCGAATGAGCAGCACCGGTGCTCCCACTCCAGTCCGTGCCCTTCAACGCGGTGAGCAGCGGTCCGACGGGGTACCGAAGCACCCACGGACCGCGCCCCTGATGCTGAATAGGGACAGGTCCGTAAAGGCCATGTGCATCCTGCGGATCGAAGCCTCGACGGCTTCCTCACCGCTCACCGCGTTCGCGGCCCGTCCGCAGTTCTTCCGCGGGAACCGGGTGTGCGCGACGGGTGCCGGTATCGATGAGGATCTGCTCGGCCCGCGTGACGTTGCCGGCCTGGATAGCCCTGCCCATCGCGGCGCGAGCCGCTTCAGGTGTCGCGTGCGGTGGGACCACCAGCAGCGTGAAGTGGTCCTGGTCGCCTCGGGTGATGAGGATGGTGTCGTCGCCGACCGGGAAGGAGTCGATGTGGACGACCCGGTCGTCGATGACCAGACGGGTCGGCAGTTCTTCCCAGGCACCGGCGTCGAGGCCGACCCGCAGGACGGGGCCGAGGTGCTCGGTCAGCGCGGCGATCAGACCGGGGAGCTCGGCGCCGATGTCGCGAGAACGCGGCCACCACGCGCCGTCGAGAACTTGCTCGCGGACGTGCGTGGTCACCAGCCTCAAGAGGGCCGTCCCGGGTCTGACGGCTTGGTGGGCCGCGTCCGGCAGAAGGTGCGGGACGCTGGGGTTGTCGGAGTCGGCCATGTGTGTTCGCCCGCCTTCCGAAGCGGTGCGTCCGCCCGGCGAGTCACCTCGTGACTTCACCGTACTCCGCGTGCGGGGGAGGGGGCGGGCGCGCCGCGCGGCGGCGGAGCCGGACCCGCGTTCGCCAGGAAGGTTCCTGGTCACGCGCGCCTTTACGGACCGCCGGCCGGAGTAAAGTGAAGGGACCGGGAGTACTTCGCACACCGGCCCTCACGCCGGTGCCGTTCTCGGCGAGCGACAACACCGGGACGTCGAAGACGAACCCCGGGGACAGGTCCGCGTCATGACCGCGACCATCGACCGCACGATCATCAGCGAGCGCGTACCTTCGTCCCAGGCCCGCCTTTCCTTCACTCCGGCAGGATCGCCTCCGGGTCTCCTGGACGGCGCCTGGTGGCCTCGCTCCCGCGATCTTTCCCGCGAACTCCCCGCTCTGACGGACGCGCTGGACGCGCGCTGGGACCGGATCACTCGTGTCACGGTGAACCCGACCTACTGGCCCGTGGTGCCGCGGAGGGTGCCGGTGACCGGGCACACGGTGCACGTGGGCTGGTTCGCCGAAGAGCAGGACCCGAACAAACTGATCCTCCTCTCCTACACCGCGGGACGCTGGGACCTGCTGGTGATCCCGCCGGAGACCGACGCTGCCGCCGCCGCCCGGCTGATGTCCGCCGCAGCCACTCCCGGCGGCCTCCTGACCGCCAGCGCTCTCATGGCGAGCGAGGACGCCACCCGTGATGCGCGGGAGACGCTGTGGCAGGAAGAAGAGTGGGAGACCGAAGGCGGAGCCGCCTCGGCGGCAGGGAACCCGACCGGGCTCCTGACCTCCGCCCGAGGGAAGTGAGGGGCGTGGAGACCACCACCATGACCGTGATCACCGACTCGGTCATCACGGAGAGGTTCCTGATCCATCGGCTCATCGCGCAGCAGACCGAGTCCACTGAACCGCCCGTAGCCACCCACCGCGAGCACCGGGCCGGGAGACCATGGATGACACCGGCCTTCTCTCCGGCCGGGGGCGGTGGGCGTGGCGCGACAGCATCGCACCCACCGACATGTCATCCCTGTCGTCCCTGACGAGCGAGGTCACCGTGAAGTCACCTGAACTCCCCTCGGCCGGCAACGCAGACGTGCGCATCGTCGCCGAGTCCCCCGAAGTCGCCCGTCAGGTCGCAGAAGCTCTCCGTCATTGCTTCGGCGCCACCGAACAGCGCAGCTACCCCGTCGACGACGCGGGCGGAACCCGCCTCCACCTCACCGTCGACACCACTCACACGCCACAGCCGGCACGGCCCTGGCTGGTGACCAGTCAATCCTCCCAGGACCACCGCACACAGACGGACGAGATCTGAAGCGAGGGCCCGCGACGGGCGGCGGGGCAGGCGACTTGCCGTGCCTGCCTCACAGGCTCCGATTCGGTGCCCGGCACGAGTGGGCGGCGATCATGGCAACACTGCAGGAGCGGAAGCACTACCGCGAGGCGATCATGAAAGCCCTGTACGAGACCACGGAGGGCAACCGCTTTCTCGGCGTCACCGGGGCGAAGCTGCGCGACGACCTTCAAATCCCTGAACAGGACCTGGCAGCAGCCTGCGCATATCTGGTGGGCGAAGGGCTCGTCACCGTCGACTGGGCACGAGGAAACACACCCGTGATGGTCACACTGACGCACCAGGGAATCCGGCTCATGGAAGCCGAAGAAGAGGAGCAGAGCTGACACCACGCAAAAGACGGCTCCGGGGGCCGAGGTGCCCCATCGACATGGAATGCCCCCTTGTGCGGTAAAAGCTCCTTGGGAATACCATAAGAAGTGGGTCCGCGCACTCTCACGTGCAACGGCCTGAAAGGGCGGCCCCGGCGGGTATACGCCGGGGCCGTTGGCAACACGGATCGAGTGGCCGCCGCTGCCGAAACCAGGTCGGCAGCCCCGGGCTTCTTCGTTGTCCGGGCCGGTCTGAGCATCGCGCACCGCCTCCGCACCACCTGGACCGTCCTTCAGCTGCTCAGAGCCCTCCTCCGAGCGACCCGGACCCATCTTGTCCAGACCTCTCGCCACCTCTTTCCACCGCTCGTGATCCGAGTGCCGGTAGATCAGTGCGGCTTTATCGGAAGACTTTCCGGCCCGGACCATCCCGTTCTTGAGAGTCTCTGCTGAGCGTGTGGCGAGCGTGTGCCCGGTGTGACGAAGATCGTGGAAGCGAAGAAGTCCGCTGATTCGCCACGTCAGTCGCTGCTGCCACTCCATGAGACGGCGCTCAGTGGTGGTGCGCCGGTTCACGCGCTGAGCCGTTCAGGTGATTTTGCGGCAGAACCATTGCCACCCGTTCGGCCTCCTGTGACTAATTTATGTATTCGAACCGGCGGGTCGCCCATACCTTGCCGGAAAGCGTGGTGCCGGCGACAGAGCCCGGCTGTTGCCGACATCCCGTGTTTGACGGCCGCGATGTTCTGCGGCACAACCGACCAGTTCGGCGTCACGTGCCCGAGGTTGAACCGTCACCACTTCGAAGGCCACCAGCACCAGCACCGCCACCCGACATCGGGGTCGGCAGCCGCGGTGAACTGAGCACGCCCTACGGGACGGCGGTCGCACCGGGCGGCAAGAGCCTGTACTTCGTCGGCAACGGGCAAAGCCGCCACGCAGCGTCCTGCCCCATACGTCCGGCGTCGTTCCCCGCACCTCACGACAAGGAGCACCCGTCATGCCCGTCTCTCCGAACCAGGGTTCCACCGCCGGTGGCACCGCGGTGACCATCACCGGCACGAACCTCACCGAAACCACCGCGGTGCACTTCGGCGACGCGTCGGCCACCGGCGTCACCAATGTCTCGCCCACCCGGGTCACCGCCATCGCACCCGCGGCAACCGGCGTGGTCGAGGTGACCGTGACGACCCCCGGCGGCAACAGCAACCCGGCGTCGTTCTTCTACATCGACCCGCCGCTCATCACCACTGTCAGTCCGGCTTCAGGGCAGTTCGTCGGCGGCAACACCGTCACCATCACCGGGCTCAGCCTGTCCGCCACCACCGCGGTGACCTTCGGCGCCAACGCGGGTACGATCACCGGCGTCAGCAATTCCGAGATCACCGTCACGGTGCCACGAGCGGACGACCTCGGCACCGTCCCGATCGCCGTGGTCACCGCCGGCGGCACTGCCGACGGCCTCAGCTACACCTACGACGCCAACCCCGTCGCGACAGCGATCGATCCCACGTCGGGACCGATCTCCGGCGGCAACGCCGTCACCATCACCGGAAGCTCCCTGAGCACGACCGAGCAGGTGGTCCTCGGCCCCGACGCCGTGCACGTGGGCGGCCAGACCGCCTCCTTCACGATCGTCTCCGACACTGAGATCGTCGCTGTCGCACCACCAGGAGTGGCAGGCGCCGCCGACATCGTCATCCAATCCCCCGGCGGCAGCGCCGACATGCCCTCCGCCTACACCTACGCGGCCGGCCCCAGTATCTGACCTCCGACCCGAACACCAGCGGGCGGTCGAGTTCCCGGTGCATGGTGCCCGTGCACGGCAGGGTCATCGCACACCGGTGCGGAAGTGGCGGGCGTCGGACGGGGGCCACATCGCCGACGACGCTGCGGGCCCCGGGCTCAGTCGGGCCCTTGGCCTCCCAGTGTGTGCCGCTGGATCAGCCGCGAAATGTCCTTCGCGGTGACGATCCCCACCAGATGGTGCCCGTCCACGACGAGGATGCGCATGCCGGTACCCGGACGGAGCTTGTCGAGAGCCTCACTCAGAAGATCACTCGGGGCGGCAACCGCGCACTGTGACAACGGAATCGCCACCTCGCGCACGCGCAGCGCCTCGCGGCGCGCTTCCGGCGTCCGGGCAAGCCTGCGGATCTGAACGATCCCGCTGGGACGGCCTTCGAAATCGAGCAGCGGCATGACGGAATGGCGGGAGTTCACCGCCACCTCGTCGATGAAATGCCGGACGGTCAGCCAGTCGGCGCCGGTGGTCACCGGGCTGGACATGGCGTCGGCGACCCTGACGCCCCGCAGTTCTGTGTGGATCACGGCGCGCTGCCGTTCGGCGCCGGCGACGATCGCGATGAAGAGACCGACGAAGATGAGCCACAGCCCGTCCGGCGCCCCGCGCAGGAGCGAGATCCAGCCGAAGGCCATCAGCAGCCCGCCCACGACCTGTCCGCTTCGGGAGGCCACCCGATCCGCACGTTCCCGGTCCCCGGTACGCCACCACAACAGCGCCTGAACCACCCTTCCGCCGTCGAGCGGCGCAGCGGGAAGGAGGTTGAACGCGCCCAGGAACAGGTTCGCCCAGCCGAGCCACACCAGAACGGCGGCGGGCACCGCCCAGCCGGAGAGCGCGTGCAGCCCGATTCCCGATCCGAGCGCGGCGCTTCCGATGATCAGGCTGGTGAGCGGCCCGCTGATCGCCACCGCGAAAGCCACCGCGGCCGTCGGCGGCCGCCCCATCCGGGTCATCCCGCCCAGCGCCCAGAGCGTCACATCCTGTACCGCGATCTTCTTCCTGCGGGCCGTCGCAGCGTGTGCCGTCTCGTGGAGCAGGAGGCTGGCCATGAGCAGCAGCGCCCCTACGGCGCTGGCGAAGGTGTACACCGCATTCGAGCGCCCTGGAGTCCATGCGGGGAGGGTCTGGCGGCCGAGACCGTACGCGAACAGGACCACCAGCAGCGGCACGCTCCAGTGCATCCGCAGTGGTACCCCGACAACTTGTCCGACACGGACCGAGCCGTTCATCGTCGTCTCCCGCCGGCTCGGCACCCGGTCCACCGGGCAGGACCTCGCGACCTGACTCCGTGAACCGACCAGCACGGCACCCACCACAATTGTCGCTCTCGGAATCTCCCGCAGTCGGCCAGGGACCAGGACGCGTTCGCTCCTCAGTGCCGTGGACTCCGTCAGTGCCATGAACTCCGTTCAGCGCGTCGCCGCGCAGATACGGTCGGTGAGGGCGTCGGATCCAGGCCGGTCCCGTCGACAGCGCTGTGGAGGTGCTTCATGGGGCACAGCCATCGCTTCCAGGCACACGCAGTTCCGGTCAGCCCTCCCGTTCGATCCACTCGCTGCCGCCCAACGGGTAGTCGTAGCCGGGTCGCCCGGCGCCGGCGCTCGTGCGGAACGGGGTGCCGCTGCTGTCGATGTGCACCGTGCCGCGGCGGCCGCCGCTGGACCAGTCCAGGCTGAGGTCCCAGCGGACGTCGTGCGCCTTGGTGTGCGCGGTGATGTAGAAGACCTCCGGGTCGGACTCGCTGACCTTGTACGGGAAGTCGCGTCGGCCGTTCTTGACGGTGACCGTGGGGCTGCCGTTGTCGAGGTCGATGTCGAACGACTTGGTGCCGACGCCACCCCCGCAGCCGACCCCCATCGAATAGTCGTTCCAGGCGAGCGGTGCTCCCTTGCCGACGACGCGTACGTGCAGCGCCTCCAGGACGACCGTGTCCCGCCCGGTGCCCTGAACGGTCAGGGCGACCCGCTGCTCCCCCGAGGAGACCGCGCCGTAGGCGGCTGCCCAGCGCGGCGCGTCCTGTTCGCTCGCGGGCGGGCCGACCTGCTCGGGTTCGCTGTCGACGAGGAAATGCTGGCTGCACGGGCTGTCGTAGACGTAGGGGCGGGAGGCGACGTTCAGCGGTACGGCGGTGCTGCCACCGGGGCGCTCGGCCGCGCCCGGCGCGCCGCCGCGCTTCGAGGTGCCAGGGGTGGATCCGGCGGCCGAGGTGGAAGGAGACGGTGTGCGGCTCCTGCCGGTCGGGGAAGGGGTCGCAACGTCCGTCGCCGGCGGCTCCTTGGCGTCCGCCGTGTCGGCGGTCGAGACGGTGGTATCGGCTGCGCGCCGGTCCCCCGCGTCGTCCCCGCCCCCGCCGAAGGGCACATTGACGACGAGCACCACCGCTCCCAGCACGGCGGCCGCTGCGACGGAGGCGATCAGCGCGTTACGGCGACGCCGTGGCGGCGCGGGATCGCGCGGCATGTCGACGACAACCGGTTCATCGTCTCCGCCCGGTCCGTGCGTTGACGCCGCGTCGGCCGAATCCGTCGGCGAACCGGTGACCGCCGTCTCCGGCGAGCCGGTTCCACGAGCCATCCCGGCCGGACCGGCCTCCTGGGCCGAATCCGTCGCCGGAGTCGGATCCGCGGCGGTGTCACCCGCGTTCCTCGCCCCGGCCGCCGTGCTCTGCTCCGGCCTGGCCCTTCGTGCCGCGTCCGCCAGGATCCACTGCCGGTGCAGCTCCACCAGCTCCTGCGGCGTCGCCCGGCACACTCTCGCGAAGCGCTCCGCCGGGGCGTACTCCGTGGGCAGCGCGGTGCCGTTGCAGTAGCGGTGCAGCGTCGACGTGCTCATGTGGAGCCGCTTGGCCAGCGCCCCGTAGCTCAGCCCCGAACGGTCCTTCAGCTCCCGCAGCAGCGCCGCGAACTCGCCCGTACCCCCGGCCCCTTCCCTCTCCGACACTCGTTCCACGATCCCCCCATGTCCCGTTCACGCATTCCAGGGGCACTGCTTTTCCCCTGCTCAGAGCCCATTCCAGTGTTCCAGTGTTCCTAACCCCGCGCTGTCCATGGCGGACGGGACGGATCACCCCACAAGCTCCAGTCATCCAAGCACCACACCCACCCGAACAACGAAGGGGCATGGCCACATGTCGAGCATCCGGAACTCCCGCACCCGCCTTCTGACCGCCGCCGCGACCGTCGCGCTCGGCGCCCTCTCCCTGACCGCGTGCAGCGACGGAACGGGCGTGCGGGACGAGGGCGCCTCGGCGGTCTCCGCCACGAACGCCTCACCCTCCGCGCCTGAGTCCGCACCGTCGGCCCCCGCCTCCGGATCCTCCGGCCACGGCTCCTCCTCCGGCAACGCGAAGACGGCCACCCTCGCCTCGAAGCCGGCCGCGCATGCCCCCGCCGCGAAGGCCCCCACCTCCTCCGGCAAGATCGTCACCTGCGAGGGCTCCAACACCAAGACCGTCGCGGCCCCGCTGAACCGCCCTGTCAACCACATGCTCCTCACCGTCACCAACACCGGCAGCAACACCTGCTACCTGTACAGCTACCCGGCCGTACGCTTCGGCGAGGCCCAGTCGGTGCCGCCGGTCATCGAGGACTCCAAGCCGCAGGCCGTCGTCACACTGAAGCCGGGCGAATCCGGCTATGCCTCCGTGAGTCTGTCCGCCACCGACGGCAGCGGCTCCAACGGCCGCACGGAGAAGTCCTTGGTCGTCTACTTCCACGGCCGCTCCGGCAATGAGAGCGTCGGTGCGGGCGCCCACCCCTCACTGCCCGCCAAGGGCGTCTACATCGACGACTCGCTCAAGGTCACGTACTGGCAGCAGTCGATGGACGACGCCATCAACTGGTGACCTCCCGAGCGCCCGTTGCTCCGGCCGGGAGGCCGGAGCACGGCCGCGGCCGCCACGAGACCGGCGGCGCCGATCAGGCCGGGCGGGACAGCTCGGGAGTGAGCAGTTCCAGCGCCTCCTCCCAGCGGAAGCGGTCGGCCCCGCCGTCGGCCCCGGGCGGGTGCGGTTCGTGCGAGCCGATCAGGACGCCCATGCCACGCAGCCGGTCCAGGCTCGACCGGTACGCCGGATGGGCGGCCTGCGCCGAGTTCAGGTACGGGAGGACGGCGGTCGGGATGCCGAAGCCGTACGCCTCGCACAGGATGCCCAGGGCCAGGGTGTCGGAGCTGCCCGCCGCCCACTTGTTGATCGTGTTGAAGGTGCCCGGCGCAACGGCGATGGCATCGGGGGGCGGCAGCGGGCGAGGGTCGCCCGGTGAGCGCCAGGCCGAGCGAATCGGGTATCCGGTCCGGGCCTCGACGGCCTTCGCGTCGATGAAGCCGAGGCCCTGCGGGGTGGCGACGACGCCGACGTCCCAGTTCGCTTCCTGGGCCGCCGTGATCAACCTGCCGACGTCTCCGGCGATTCCGGCCGCGCACACGACGACGTACAGGAAGGGCTTCTCGGTCTGCTGGTCGGGCTGATCGCTCACGCGGGGCTCCCGGTCGACGGCTGGAGTGATGCGGTTCAGGCAGCGTACGGCGACGGTCGCGGGCAGCCGTGTCAGTGCGTCCCGTCGGCCGGGGCGCGGCCGGACGGCGGTGATCGCCGCTGCGCCGACCGCGAGCGCGGCGCCCAGTCACATCACCGCCGTGCTGCCGATCCCGTCGGCCACCGGGCCACCGAGCAGCGCACCCAGCGCGACGGCGCCGTTGAACACCCCGACGAACAGCGAGGAAGCGCCCTCACGTGCCTCGGGGGCCGAGGCCAGGATCCACGTCTGCGTGCTCACCGGGCCACCGCCGTATCCGAGGCCCCACACGGCCATCGGTGCGCCCGCGACGAGCAGCGATCCACCCACCACCGGGAGCAGCCAGACGGTGACCGCCATGACCGCGCTGATCACCAGCCGGTCAGGCCAGGACGACGGGCTTGCCGCTCAGTGCGACACCTGCCCGGCGCAGCTCGTCGATCGCGGTGCTGGTGGTGTCGGCGGCGACGCCCGCGGTGTAGTCGAGGAGGACCTGCACCTCGAAGCCCGCTCGCACGCCGTCCAGCGCGGTGGCCTTCACGCAGTGGTCGGTGGCGATGCCGACGACGTCGAGGTCGGTGACATCGCGGGCGCGCAGCCAGTCCGTCAGTGACGTGCCGTCCTCGGCCGCCCCCTCGAAGCCGCTCTTCGAGGCGGAGTGCGCGCCCTTGTAGAAGACCTCTTCCACGGCGCCGGAGGTGACGGAGGGTGCGAAGTTCGGATGGAACTCGCCTCCCTCGCCGCCGACGACGCAGTGCACGGGGAAGGAGTTCTGGAAGTCCGGGTGTTCGGAGAAGTGGGCGCCCGGGTCGATGTGGTGGTCGCGGGTGGCGACGACGTGTGCGTACTGCCCGTCGGCTTGTCGGATCAGGTCGGCGATGGCCACGGCCCGGTCCGCGCCGCCCTTCACGGGGACGCTGCCACCTTCGCAGAAGTCCTTCTGCACATCGACGACGATCAGAGCACGGCGCACGGAAAAGCCCTTTCCTCGGGGTGGAACCATCGCCTGCGTATGGTCGCGCCTGCGGCGGCCGGTGGACGCGGCACGCGCCGTCGTTCACCCGATCGGCCATCCCCGGCCCGGCGGGCGGGGCCATGGGGGCGGGCGGCGTCAGAAGGCCACCGCGTCCCGGATCAGGGGGCACGTCATGCAGTGGCCGCCGCCCCGGCCACGGCCGAGTTCGGCGCCGACGACGGTGATGACCTCGACCCCGGCCCGGCGCAGGAGGGTGTTGGTCTGGGTGTTGCGGTCGTACATGAAGACGACGCCCGGTTCCACGGCCACGGCGTTGTTGCCGCTGTCCCACTGCTGGCGCTCCGAGGCGTACACGTCGCCGCCGGTCTCGATCACCCTGAGCTCGGACAGGCCGAGCGCCTTGGCGACCACGTCGACGAACGGTGTCGTGCCCTCGTCGGTGATCTCGATCCCGGGGGCCCTGTCACCGGGCCTCAGGGAGAAGGTGTGGACCTCGTCCATGATCTTCGGGTAGAGGGTGACGAGGTCGCGGTCGGCGAACGTGAAGACGGTGTCGAGGTGCATGGCGGAGCGCAGTCTGGGCATGCCCGCCACGATCACGTGCTCCGCGGCGCCGTTCCTGAACAGGGCGTCCGCGACCTGGGTGATGGCCTGGTGCGAGGTGCGTTCGCTCATGCCCATGAGCACCACGCCCTTGCCGACCGGCATGATGTCGCCGCCCTCGAAGGTCGCGTGGCCCCAGTCCCGTTCCGGATCGCCCCACCACACCGTGGATCCCTTGAAGTCGGGGTGGAAGGTGTAGACCGCCTTCATCAGCAGGGTCTCGTCGTGGCGGGCGGGCCAGTACAGGGGGTTCATCGTCAGTCCGCCGTAGAGCCAGCAGGTGGTGTCACGGGTGTAGAGGGTGTTGGGCAGCGGGGGCATCAGATATTCGCGGGCGCCGGTGGACTCGCGGGCCAGGGCCACGTAGGGGGAGCGGAAGTCGTCGGGCAGGTCGGCGGTGGCCAGGCCGCCGATCAGGAACTCGGCGAGCCGGCGGGACGGGAGCGTTTCCAGGAAGGACCTGGTGTCGTTCTGGAGGCCGGTGCCGACCTCGTTCGCGGTGATCTTGCGGTCGAGGAGCCAGCTCCTCGCCTCCGCGAAGGCCATCGTCTCGGCGAGCAGGTCGTGCAGTTCGACGACCTCGACCCCGCGCAGGCGGAGTTTGTTCACGAAGTCGGCGTGGTCGCGCTGGGCGTTCTCCACCCACATCACGTCGTCGAAGAGCAGGTCGTCGGAGTTGGTGGGGGTGAGCCGGCGGTGTGCGAGGCCGGGTGCGCAGACCAGCACCTTGCGCAGTTTCCCGACCTCGGAGTGGACGCCGAAGGCCGGCCCGGTGGTGTCGATGCTCGTCACGGTGTGCCTTTCGGTCGGACGGGGTCGGGGGCGGGGCGGAAGGTGTGCGGGTCGTGGTGCGGGGCGTCAGAGTTCGATCCAGCCGGTTGCCGGGGCGATCACGCCCGTCACGGCCCCCATGACCGAGACGGCGCAGATGACCGCGAACGCCGCCGCGAGGAGGAACGGGATCAGGGTCAACGCGCTGGTCAGATCGAGCGCGAAGTCGAAGGCGTCGTTGGAGAACAACGTGACGACGAGGACGGCCTGACTCAGCAGCGTGGTCGTCAACAGTGCCGGAACGGGTACGTCGGCGGTGGTGGAACGGCCGAGGGACCGGGGCATGTCGTCGTCCTTGGCGGCCACGGAGAGGACGTCGGCGGCCATCAGGGTCCGGGCCGGACAGGCACCGAGGACGGAGACGATGAGCCCCACGCTGACGAAGACCTTGCCCCAGGTGCCGACCGCGTGCTCCAGGACCCCGGCCATGGAGGGCTGGAGCGGCTCGGCGATCTCGCGCATCGGCATCAGTCCGTACGACACGATGGTGACGGAGGCCAAGACGGCGAAGACGCTCAGGAACCCGAGGACCGTGGCCCGGCCGACGTCCTCGCGTCGCTCGGCGAGCCGGGAGTACACGCCGGCGCCGCGGTCCGGCGGCTGCGGTCTCGGCGCCGCTGCCCGTGTCAGTCATGTCGTTCCTCGTCGATGCGTCCCGGTGTCCCGCACGGCCCCGCAGACTCCCTCGCCCGACTCAGGGAGAACCTAGTGCCATTTTTACCCGTTTGCCCGATATGCCCCTTCACGGTTCGCGCCGGATGCGCCCGCGCCGGCCGCGGTGGCCGCGATGCCGTCGGCGGCGCTAGCCTGGGGGAGCAGCGGCCGGTGACGGCTGCTGCACGGCGGTGGGGCCCGCCGTACCCGAACCGCGGGGCGCGTGCGCGCGTGCCGCCAACGGTCCCTGCTTGCGATGGAGCGTGCCCGTGCGCGGGCGCCCGGCAGGTGGGAGACGTATGCCCAGGCAGGCCCAGTCACGCCGTGTGCCCCCGGCAGCGGTGACGGAGCGCGGCGGCGATCCGCCTGCCGGGCGGAGTGCTCCCGGCAGGCGCGTCGGGCTCTCCCGGCTGCAGTGGCCGGTTCTCGCCATGGTCTCCCTCGGGGGCACGATCGGGGCGTCGGCCCGGTACGGGGCGTCCCTCCTGTGGCCCACCGCTCCGGGCGGTTTCCCGTGGACGACGCTGACCGTGAATGTCGTCGGATGCGCGGTGATCGGCGTGTTCATGGTGGTGATCAGCGACGTATGGGCGGCACACCGACTGGTGAGACCCTTCTTCGGTACGGGGGTGCTGGGCGGATTCACCACGTTCTCCACCTACGCGGTGGACATCGAACGCCTCGTCGCCCACGGCCGGGCCGGTCCGGGCCTGGCGTATCTGGGACTGACACTGTTCGCCGCCCTCGCGGCGGTGTGGAGCGCGGTGTGGGCCACCCGCCGCGTACTGGCGTGGAGGCAACCATGACAGGACGGACGAACACGGTCCCGGCCCTGCGACTGACGGTCCTCGTCAGCGAGACCGACGGCTGGCACCACAGGCCCGTGTACACGGAGATCGTGCACCGGGCACACCGGGCGGGACTCTCCGGTGCGAGCGTCTTCCGCGGAATCGAGGGGTTCGGCACCTCGTCGATGATCCACACCCAACGGCTGCTCTCACTCAGCGAGGACCTGCCGGTGGCCGTCGTGATCGTCGATGCCGAGGAGAGGATCCGCGCGTTCCTGCCGCTCGTCGAGGAGCTGCTCACGGACGGCGGCCTGGCCGTCCTGGACCACTGCGAGACGGTCCGGCACGACGACGACCGGGAGCAGAACCCGTGAACTGGCTCCTGGTGATCGTCGGGGCCGCGGTCGGTGCCCCGCTGCGCTATCTGACCGACCGGGCGGTCCAGTCCCGGCACGACGCCGTCTTCCCCTGGGGCACCCTCGCCGTCAACGTGAGCGGGTCACTCGTCCTCGGGCTGCTGACCGGCGCCGCCACCGCCGGGGCCGCCACCTCCCACCTGCAGCTCCTGCTCGGCACCGGGCTGTGCGGAGCGCTCACCACCTACTCCACCTTCAGCTACGAAACGCTGCGGCTGGCCGAGGACGGCGCCAGGTTCTACGCCGCCGCCAACATCCTGGCGAGCATCGTGGCCGGACTCGGCGCCGCATTCGCCGGAGTCTCCCTCACCCAGGCCCTGTGGGCGTGATGCACCGGCCGACGATGCGCCCCTGGCGATTCGTGGTCTGGTTCGGAACCATCAGCCTGCTCGCCGACTTCGTCTACGAAGGGGCGCGTTCGATCACGGGTCCGTTGCTGGCCTCGCTGGGGGCCTCGGCCCTGGTGGTCGGCGTCGTCACGGGTGCGGGTGAGGCGGCGGCGCTGATCCTGCGGCTGGTCTCGGGGCCGTTGGCGGACCGGACGGGCCGGTTCTGGGGCTGGACGATCGCCGGGTACGCGCTGACGGTCGTCAGCGTGCCGGTGCTGGGCCTGACGGGGGTGCTCTGGGCCGCCTGCTCCCTGGTCATCGCCGAACGGGTCGGCAAGGCCGTCCGCTCCCCCGCCAAGGACACGCTCCTGTCGTACGCCACCGCCGCGACGGGCCGGGGACGGGGCTTCGCCGTGCACCAGGCGATGGACCAGGTCGGGGCGCTGATCGGCCCGCTGACCGTCGCCGGTGTGCTGGCCCTGACGGGCGGCGACTACGCACCGGCGCTCGGCGTCCTGGCCCTGCCGGGCGTGGCGGTGCTGGCCCTGCTGGTCCGGCTCAGGCACCACGTCCCGCAGCCGGCGGGGTACGAGAGCGCGGCGACGGAAGCGGAAGCGGCGGCCGGTACGGAGACCGGCTCCGGGCGGTTGCCTGCCGCGTTCTGGCGGTACGCCGCGTTCACGGCCGTCACGACCTCGGGCTTCGCCACGTACGGTGTGCTGTCCTTCCACCTCGTCACGCACGGGATGCTCGCCACGGCCTGGGTTCCGGTGCTGTACGCCGGTGCCATGGCCGTGGACGCGCTGGCGGCGCTGGCCACCGGATGGGCCTACGACCGGATCGGGCCCCGGGTGCTGGCCGTGCTGCCGCTGCTGGCGGCTTCGGTGCCCGTGCTGGCCTTCGGCGGCAGCCTCTCCGTCGCGGTGATCGGCTCACTGGTGTGGGGGGCCGCGATGGGCATCCAGGAGTCCACGCTGCAGGCCACCGTCGCCGACCTCGTCCCGCCGGGGCGGCGGGCGACCGCCTACGGGGTCTTCGCGGGGGTCATCGGCGCCGCGACCCTGGCCGGTGGCGCGCTCGTCGGCGGTCTCTACGGCTACTCCATCCCGGTGCTCGTCGTGGTGGTCGTGGCGATCCAGGCCGCCGCTCTGGTGTTGCTGTCCGGCACCCGTGCGCACCGCGGCTGAACCCGCCGGGGCCGCGGGACACGGCGTCCGCGCGGCTCAGTCGCCGCCCTAGGAACCGGCGGCCCGCTTCCGGGCGGCTTCGATCTCCGCGTACGCCATGTCGCGTCCCTCCCAGTGCGAGCCCTCCACCGACTTGCCGGGCTCCAGGTCCTTGTAGACCTCGAAGAAGTGGGTGAACTCCAGGAGGTCGAAGCTGGACACGTCGCCGATGTCCCGCAGGCCGGCGTGGCGGGGGTCGTGCGCGGGAACGCAGAGGACCTTCTCGTCGGGACCCTTCTCGTCGCGCATCACGAACATGCCGATGGCCCGGCACTGGATCGTGCAGCCGGGGAAGGTGCGCTCGCCCACCAGCACCAGGGCGTCCAGGGGGTCGCCGTCCCGGCCGAGCGTGTGGTCGATGTAGCCGTAGTCGGCGGGATAGCGGGTGGCCGTGAAGAGCATCCTGTCCAGCCGGATGCGCCCGGCCTCGTGGTCCATCTCGTACTTGTTGCGGGATCCCTGGGGAATCTCCACGATCACGTCGAATTCCACGGCGACGGCCTCCAAGCGGCAGGCGGGCACGGTGTCGTCACGCGCATGGCCAGGGACCGTCGGCGGAAGGTGTCCGCGGTTGCGGTGAGCCCCATCACCGGCACGCCGGGGCGTGCACTCCCAGTCTGCATCCTCACGCGGATGCCGCCAGCGCTAGCCGCGGTCGTGCGCCCAGGGGAGCTACCCGGTACCCACTGTGCGTGACGTGACAGCTGCCGCCCCATGTGTCACGTACTCCGGGCACCACCGTCCCGCGGCCGGGCCCCGCACGGGGGAAACATCCGGCTTTGTCGCCACCTCGCCTTGCTGTCAGGCAGGTTGATGAGGTGCCCTCCTCGTCGCGGCCCGGCGCACGGTGGCCCAGTGTGGTGGGTGTCCGGACGGGACGGGCCAGTGGGCCGCCCGCCGGTCACCCGTCGACGAGGAGGAGCCCGCCATGCCGGACGCCCTGAACACCGCTGTCTGCGAGCCCGCACTGACCCCCCGCGAGCGCCAGGTCCTGACGCTCCTCGCGGGCGGCGAGACCTACTGGGGAATCGGCCGTCGGCTGGGCATCAGCCCGCACACCGTCGACACCCATCTGCGCCGGCTCCGCGACAAGACGGGCACGACCAACCGGACCCAGCTCGTGGTTCTGGCCATCCAGCGGGGATACCTGTCCTGAGGGAACGCGCGCGGCCTCGGAATTCGCTGCGCTTGGGGCGGCTTCGCGCCATTTAGACCCCCTTCACTTTGCGGTCACGCACCTTGGTGAGGGGCCCGCTCCCGTACATGCGCGACGGGCCTGGGCCAGGGTTGTCACACACCGCACGAACCGGAGCGGGCCCGCCGAAAGGGCGGGCCCCACACCACGTCCCTGGGGGGAACCATGCCGAAGCGCCTTGCTCTGCTCCTCACCACCACCGCCACCGCCGCCCTGCTGGTCCTCCAGCCCGGCTCCCCCGCGTACGCCGACGACTGCGGCGGCATCCAGCTCTCCTCCGTACCGGCCCATGCCGAGGGGACCACGGACAGCCCGCTCATCGGAGGGACCCTCCCGGCCGAGGGACAGTCGGACCAGGGACGGGTGAGCACGTGCGACACCTCGTGGGGCGGCTGAGCCCGCCGTACGCGGATCAGCTGCCGGGCGGCGTCAGGTCGGTGACCACGTACCGCGCCCCCGGTGTCAGTTCCACCGTCCAGGACCAGCGTGCCGGGATGTAGAGGACTTCGCCCGACCGCAGCCGGTGCCGGAAGGCTTCCGCACCCTCGGCCCCGTCGTCGCGCAGTCTCCACATCCCCGCGCCCTCGGTCTGATGGATCACCAGATGAGCGGCGGGGTTCCTCGGCCCGCCGCCGGTGCGACTGCACCGGCCGCTGCTCGCGACCAGGCCGGTACGGAGCCCGAGTTCGGCGGCCAGACCGTCGAGCGCCTCCGGTCGCTGCGGGGCGCCGAGGGCCGGATGCTCGTGCTCGGGCCACATCACCCCGGGCGCCCGGTCCAGGTGTACGGAGAGGAACAGCAGCAACTCCCGCAGGTGGAGGGCGCCTTCGCTCACCGTCGGTGTCGCCGGGGGCCGGCCGTCCATGTCCCTCCTCCTGCTCGTCGCCGGGGCATCGGCGAACCGCTGCCCGAGCACCGCCCCGAGCTCTCCCCGCATGGGCCGTGCTGACAGCATCCGGTACCGCGCGGCCACGGACCAGTCGCGTGATCACGCCACCGGCAACCCGTGACGGGCGGGGCCGACCGTCAGACGACGGAGCCGCCCTCCGCGCACGAGGTGTCCGGCAGGAGCCCCCGGGCGACGGCATGGGCTCCGGCCTGGAAGCGGCTCGTGGCGTCCAGCTCCTCCATGATGTCGGCGATGTGCCGACGGGCGGTGCGTAACGACATACCGAGCCTGCGCGCGATGGCCTCGTCCTTCAAACCGGCGCCGAGCAACCGGACGATCGTCTCGTGGATCTCCCGGGACACCCCTTCCAGGCCCTGGCCGGCGGCATCCGCGAACGGGGTGGACCGGTCCCAGGCCTGCTCGAAGATCTCGCAGAGATAGCCCACCGTGGACGGCTCCCGTATGACGACGGCACCCCAACTGTCGTCCCGCACGGGGATGAAGGCGAGCTCACGGTCGAAGACGATGAGCCGGCCGAAGAGTTCGTGCGCGGTGCGGTACTGGCCGCCCAGCGCGGACGCGGCGGCCACGTACGCCTGGCTGGGACCGTTGAACCGGGCGGTGTGGTGGTAGAGCGTGCGCAGCCGGATGCCGCGCTCCAGCATCGACTGGTCCCGTACCAAGGCCTCCCGCATCGCCTCGGGGTCCCGGGCCCCGCCGCCGGGCTGGCTGGTCAGCACTTCCAAGCGGCAGCGGTTCGAGGCCTGGTTGAGGGTGTTGCGCACGTCCTGCACGTTCTCCAGCAGTTCCAGCGACTCGCTGCGCGAATGACGCCGGTGGTAGCAGGCGACGAAGGGGCCGAGGTCCTGGCGCATCCCGGCGAGCCCGTCCTGCTGTTCGCGGATCTTCGCCTCCACGGGCGCGGCCAGCTGCGCCAGCGCGGTCTCGGGCGCGACAGCGAACAGCCCCGGGGAGTCCCCGGCAGCGCTCTGCGCATGCAACAGCCGGGCCCGCCGCAGTCGTTCCAGGCTGAGGGCGGCCTCCTCGGGCGCGATCGCGGTGGCCTCGGCAACGGCCTGCGGGTCGCCCGTGCGGTGTTCGAGGACCCAGCCGTACACGGCGAGGTCGATCTCACCGAGCCCCCGGGCCGCCTCGAACGGCCCGGTGCGTGCCTGCTCCTGCCCTTTCACGTACCCCCCTCACCGCCGTCCGGCGGGTGTTGTCGATCCGCGAAAACTATGCCGCTGGCAAGAATAGGCATCAGGGGCGAACAGACGGGATCTTGTCGCGTCAGGACTGCGCAAAGCCCCCGGGCACAGGGCTTCGGGGGCTGCGGGTGGCGCGGTGGTCCAGGGTGGCCGGAGGCGTTACGCGGCTGTCGGCATCGTCGCGCGCATGGCGGCGCGCGCATGGGCCACCAGGGTCTCGGGGGTGAGTTCCGCCAGGGTGCGGCGGGTGTGGCCGATCAGGGACTCGGCGGCATCGGTGAGCGCCGCGTCGTCGAGCGGCCGTCCGGGGACGGCGGCCCCCTCCGCGAGGAAAGCGCGCAGCAGGGCGTACAGGTTCGCGGTTCCCGCCTCACGCACGGTCAGCGAGAGGTGGACCGACGGGGCGTCGCCCACGGCGTCCGCGTGGTGCGCGAACCCCCTGGGCACATAGAGGACTTCGCCGGGGGTCAGTACGGTCTCCAGCAGCAACTCGCCCGGGTCGCCGTCCTCCCTGGCCGGTTCCCAGTTCCCGTCGGCCGGCCCGCCGTGCACACGCCAACGTTTCTCACCGCTGATCTGGATCGCGAGGACGTCCGCGTCGTCGCGGTGCAGAGGTCGGCCCCGGGTGCCCGCGGGGGTACGGAAACAGAACGCCTCGACCTGGCGGCCGAGTTGCTCGGCGAGACCCGTGGTGAGCGCCCGTACGCCCTGGTGCCACTGGTCCACGTACCGCAGCAGTACGGTCGCCCGCTCGACGTCGACCAGGTGCCTCACGAGCTCCGCGTCCGCGTAGTCGTCCACGATCTCGCCGAGCACCACCCGGGGTGTGCAGAACCGCTCGACGGGCACGTGGCGGTCCTCGTGGACGAGCCCTATATAGGGGACTCTGAGCAGCCCGGCTTCGAGCAGGCCGTCCAGTTCGGCGGTGTCCAGCAGGTCCACCGGGGGGTCGTCGGGGCGCAGAACGGCCGGTGCGCGGCGCCAGTGCGTGGCGAAGAACTCCTGCTCGTCACGTACACATCGCTTCAGCCAGTCCATCGTTGGTCTCGCTCTCCGTCGGGGCGCCGGCCGGTCAGGCCGTGGGCCGGCTGCTGTAGGCGTGCAGGCGGGCGCTGTGCACGAGGGATTCCGCGCTCGCGCCGTCGAGCCGGTCGCGGAAGTGGTCGAGGAGGGCGGCGGCCGTCCTGGTCAGATCCGCGTCGTCGAGGGGGCGGGCGGGCAGGGCGAGGCCGGTGGTGAGAAAGGACTCCAACTCCGTGCGCAGGTGTCCGGCGCCGGCCTCGCGCAGCGCGATCGTGAGGTGCAGCGAGGGGCCGTCCGCGGTGGCCTGCGCGGTGTGGGCGTAGCCGTTGGGGACGTACAGGACCTCGCCGGGGCGTACGACGGTGTCGAGCAGTACGGGGCCGGGGTCGTCCTCCCGCACGGGCTGCCAGTCCGCGTCGGTGGGACCGCCGAACACCTGCCAGTGCTTGGCGCCGCTGAGCTGGATCACGAGGATGTCGCCGTCGTCGCGGTGCACGGCGCCGAAGCGTCCGGGCTGCGAGTAGAAGCAGAAGGCCTCGGCCAGCCGCCCGAGTCCCTCGGCCAGTCCGTCGGTGAGCCGCCGGACCGGCGGGTACCAGTGGTTGACGTAGCGCAGTTGCAGGGTGGCCCGCTCCTCGCGGATCAGTCTCCGGACGCGCTCCGGGTCGAGGCAGCCCTCCAGATGCCGTCCGGCCACCACCCGGGGCGGGCAGTAGGCGGCCTCCGGCACGGCGCCCGCCATCGTGAACAGTCCGGCGTACGGCACTCTGAGGACACCCGAGTCGATGAGATCGTCGAGGTCGGCGGGGGTGAGGATTTCGGTGGGCGGATTGTCCGGCCGCAGCACAACGGGCCCTTGGCGCCACTGCGTACGGAGGAACCGGTCCGCGTCGGAAACACAGCGTTCGAGCCAGTTCACGGCTCACTCTCCTTGTTCACGCTCCGGCTGCGGGGCCCGCCGGCCGGGTGGCCGGCGGGCCCCGTCAGGGCGCTGTCGGGGGTCGGATCCGAAAGGGGACCACCGGGGTCGGACGACCGCCGGTACCGCTCGGACCACCGCCCGGTCAGTCGGGCAGCTGTCCCGGTCGGACGGCTGCCCCGGGCGGACGGGCCGCTGCCGGGATCAGATGACGTCCGGGTAGCAGTCGCCGCAGCCCGCCTCGACGGCGTGGCTCGGCGCGGAGTCCGACGCGGCGAACGCGCTCGGGGCGAACATCGAGCCGCCGATGACGGCGGCGGCGGCGACGCCGAGCGCGGCCTTGCGGGACAGGGTGAGACCGGTCCTGGGCTGGGCGTCGGCCGGCTGGGCGGCGGTGTTCTGCGAGAGGTTCATGGGATCTCCTGTGTCATCGGGCCGGCCCTGTGAGGCCGGGTTTCCTGCCCGGGGCGGTTCCCCCTTGGCTGGTCTCAATCCTGGATTCCGGCCGCCTTCGCCGACAGAGACGAGAGCCCGCTCCCGCATGCACGTGACCCGGGCCGGACACGGCGCGACACCGGGGGCTCCGGCCCTCGACCGCGGATGGATCGCCATGTGCACAACAGGCGGAGGAAGCGCGACGGAAGCCTTGGTCGGGAGCGAATGACCCGCGAACCCTTCACACAGGCGTGGTGCATGCGCCGTCCACCGACGCGAACGCCCCGGAGGTGACCAGGAGGGTCACACATTCATATACACACCGGGTGCGCATTCTTGACCGTTCGTCACCTATGTCCACCGAAAAGCCCCAGGTCAGCCCGGCATTGGATGGCCGACTCCGACCCTGGATGTGAACATTCCGCGTCAAGAGTGCAACTGGCGTGTCGGTCTTGACATTTACCCGAGAGGCCGATGCTAAGATCATCTTACTTCCAGTGGGCTGATGGCGTATGGGGGCATTCCGGGAGGGATGAATTCCTCGGCCCCGCTTTCGGAGGGGCCTTCCCTGCGTGGCACAAGTCGCGACTAGACCAGTCCGGCCGGTGCGGCTCATGAGGGAGCGTCAAGCCGTTTCCATAGCCGTGGCACTTGAAGTGAGTCTCATGACATTTGCACAGGGCCCTCTCTTCTGGGCGCTGGTTGTCGTAGCACTGGTCGCTGTCGGTGCCGTCCTGCGGGCTCGCAAGACCAACATCGGGCTGCGCAGACAGAACACCGATCTACGGGGCGAGCGTGACGCGCTGCAACGGCAGCGGGACGAGCTCCACGTAGCCCACACCGGTCTGCTGCACCGGCAGGCCGCCGAGATGAATGAGGTCCGCAAGGACGCCGAGGAGGAGACCAAGGCCGTCCTCAAGGCGGCCGTGCGTACCCTTCAGGGGCTCGCGGACGAGCAGCAGGTGGTCGTCGAGAACGCCCAGAAGAAGTACGGCGACGACCCCAACATGCTCGCCGACCTGATGGCCATCGACCACGCCAACAGCCAGTTCGGCCGCCGCGCGCAGGGCATCGCGGTGCTGTGCGGCGGCTGGCTCGGGCGCAGGGAGACCGTCGCCTCGGTCTTCGACGTGGCCCGCAGCGCACAGGGCCGTATCCGGCAGTTCGACCGGGTCCGGGTCAACGGACAGGTCAACTTCTCGGTCGTCAGCAAGGCCGTGGAACCGGTCGCGGTGGTCCTCGCCGAGCTGCTGGCCAACGCCACCAACTACTCGGCCCCCGGTACGCCGGTGGAGATCAACATCCAGGCCGTTCCTAAGGGCGTCTGCCTCATCATCGACGACGCGGGCCTCGGCATGGGCCAGGAGGAGAAGGACCGCGCGGCGGCGCTCCTCGCACCCCAGGCCGCGATCAGCGTCTCCAGCCTGGGCATTCCCCCACAGTTCGGATTCGCCGTCTCCGGTGTACTGGCCGCCCGCTACGGGTTCAAGGTCTCGGTGGACTCGGTATCCCCTTACGGAGGCGTACGCGCGGTGGTTCTCCTGCCCGACGAGCTTCTCACCGGTGATGCGCCCACGCCCCCGGTGGCCGCCGCGGCGCCCCTCGACCACGACGCGGAGGTGTCGGCGCTCCCCCGCCGCCAGGTGAGCGCGCCGCCGCCGACCCCACTGTTCCCGCCGGCCGCACAGCCGGCCTCCGCCCCGCAGCCCACGGGGTCCTTCACCACCGCCGGTGGCCTGCCCAAGCGTCGTCGCAAGAGCCCGGTCTCAGTGGTGCCGTCGACCGACCCCGGGCCGGTGCGCAGCAACGAGGAAACCGCCTCCCGCCTGGGCGCGTTCCAGCGCGGAACACGGTCCGGACGTGACATGACGACGATGGAAGGACCCGAGATCCAGTGAACCCCGATCTGACCTGGGTGCTCAACGATGTGCTCCAGGTACCCGGCGCTCGGCACGCGATCCTCGTCTCCGCCGACGGTCTGCTGCTGGCCAACTCAAGTGAGATCGGCCGGGACGACGCGGAGACCGTGGCGGCCGCGATGAGTTCCATGCAGTCGCTGAGCCGGGCCGTCGCGCCCTTCATCGGGGCCCAGACCCCCGGTCGCTGGCGTCAGACGCTCCTTGAGTACGAGCACGGCTGGATCTTCCTGATCGCCGCGGGCACCGGCGCCTATCTGGCGGCGGCCGCCGCGGCCGACGTGGACATGGAGGCCATGTCCTTCCGTATGCAGCAGCAGGTCACCGCGCTGGGGAAGGCGATGACCACGCCTCCCCGCCACAACGTCGGAAGCGACGCATGACGGCGCCGGGCGAGGAGCAGTCCGTCAGCAGCGGGTTCGTCCGGTCGTACGTCATCACCGGCGGACGCGGGCTGCCCGACGCGGAGGGTCTGTCCCTCGTCACTCTGGTCACCATCGCACCCGGCCGGCAGCAGCCCCCGAACCCGAGCCCCGAGGTCCGGGCGATCTGGAAGCTGTGTTCCGGCGGCTATCTGTCGGTGGCCGAGGTCGCGGGCCATCTGGAACTGCCCGTCGGAGTGGCACGGCTGCTGCTGAACGATTTAGCGGAACAGGGTCATCTGATGCGCCGCAAGGCGCCACCGCCGGCTCAGCTCGTTGACAGGAAGATCCTCGAAGAGGTGTTGCATGGACTCCACGTCCGGTTCGGCTGAGAACATCTATGTGTCGGACGCGGTACAGCGTGCGGCGAAGATCCTCGTCGTCGGACACTTCGCCGTGGGCAAGACGACGCTCATCGGCACCCTCTCCGAGATCACACCGCTGCGCACCGAGGAGAGGATGACGCAGGCCAGTGCCCACGTCGACGATCTGCGGGGCGCACCCGACAAGGTCACCACGACGGTCGCGCTGGACTTCGGCCGTCTGACGCTGAGCGACGAGCTGGTGCTGTACCTGTTCGGTACGCCGGGCCAGCAGCGTTTCGTCGAGCTGTGGGAGGACATGGCCCGGGGTTCGCTCGGCGCGCTGCTCCTCGTCGACCCGGCCCGTCTCGCCGACACCTTCCCGGTGATCGACCTGGTCGAGACGTACGGGCTGGAGTACGCCGTCGCGGTCAACAGCTTCGACCCGTACTCCCGGCATGCCGAGGAGGAGTTGCGCGAGGCCCTCGACCTGCTGCCGGACACCCCGGTCGTCTACTGCGACGCCCGGGACGAGAACTCGTCCGCGCAGGCCCTGATCACCCTGGTACAGCACCTTCTCGCCCGGGTGGCCTGACCTCCGCTCCGTCCGCCGTCCGCCGGAACGGGTGACCCGAGCCCCGTTTTCCGTCCACCGTCCGGGCCCACGAGGCCCGCGATCACACCTAGGAATCACACATGGACTCTCAGCCGGGAGCCACCCCGTACAGCGCCCCCACCGGGTGCCCGATGCACGGCGAGCGGCAGAAGTCGCTCTACGGGCCGGAGTTCGCGTCCGATCCGCAGCGTGTGTACGACGAGTTCCGGGCGCACGGGCTCGCCGCTCCGATCGAGCTGGCCCCCGGAGTGGACGCCACCTTGATCGTGCAGCACGAGGCCGCGCTCCGGGTCCTGCAGAACCCCTCCTTCTTCGCCCGTGACTCCAGGCGGTGGGCGGCGCTGCGGGAGGGCCGCGTACCGCTCGACAGCCCGGTGCTGCCGATGATGGCGTACCGGCCCAACTGCCTGTTCACGGACGGCACCGAGCATCTGCGGCTGCGCAAGGCGGTCACCGAGAGCCTCGGCCGGCTCAACACCAACCGGCTCAGCCGGGACGTCGAGCGCATCGCCGACTACCTCATCGACCAGTTCATCGAGCGTGGCAGCGCCGACCTGCTGGGCGACTACGCCAAGCTCCTGCCGCTGCTGCTGTTCAACCAGCTCTTCGGCTGCCCCGGTGACATCGGCGACCGGCTGACGCGCTGGATGTCCGCGATCTTCGACGGCGAGGACGTGCTGCGGGCCAACGCCGAGCTGACGGAGTGCCTGATGGAACTCGTCGCGCTCAAGCGGCGTCAGCCCGGTGAGGACATCACCTCCTGGCTCATCCAGCACCCGGCCGGGCTGCGGGACGAGGAGCTCAAGGACCAGCTCGTCATGCTGATGGGCGCGGGCATCGAGCCGGAACGCAACCTCATCGCCAACGCACTGCTCCTCCTGCTGTCCAACGACGCCGGGAACCCGCACCGTCGGGGTACGGGGATGCTGGTCGAGGACGCCCTCGACGACGTGCTGTGGAACAATCCGCCGATCGCCAACTACGCCACGCACTACCCGGTCCAGGACGTCGACCTGGGCGGTGTGACGCTGAAGGCGGAGACCCCCGTACTGATCAGCTTCGCCGCCGCGAACAGCGACCCCGCGCTCACCGACGCCCGCCAGACCCTGAGCAAGGGCGCCCACCTCGCCTGGGGCGCGGGCCCGCACGTCTGCCCGGCGAAGTCCCCCGCGCAGCTCATCGCCCTCACCGCGATCGAGAAGATCCTCAACTCGGTGCCGGACCTCGCCCTCGCCATCCCGTCCTCGGCGATCGAATGGCGGCCGGGTCCGTTCCACCGGGCCATGGTGTCCCTGCCGGTGCGGTTCAGCCCGAGCGCGCCGCGCCATGCTGCGAAGGCCGCGACGCAGTCGCCCGTTTCGTCCCGGATCACCCCTGCTGAAGAGCTTCCCGCCGCGCGCTACGACCAGGCGGAGTCGCCGAAGAAGGCGAAGGGCTGGTGGAGTTCCTTCCTGGACGTCTTCCGGGTGTGACGCCGTCCGACGCCGATGAACCGGGCCGGTTCATACGCATAACCGGCCCTGTTCACCGGCCGACTTGAGCACCGTCCGGCACATGACAAGGGGTCAGCAGGGCATTTCTCTGTGACAGGAGCAACAGGGATCGACGCTTGGCGGACATATGCGGAGGGGTAAGTTCTGGCCGTAACCATGAGCCCAGGGCAAGGAACTCTGCGTGAGCGCTATATGTGGCACAGACCGGCCCGCCGTCGACCGCCGTGCCCTCATCTCCCTCCTACGACGTCTCAAATCGCCGGAAGGGCAGGCCGATCCCTACGGCCTCCTGGGTGAGATGAGAGCCATGGGAGATGTCGTACGCGCTCCCTGGGACGCGTACTTCGTCACCGGGTTCGACGCGTGCAGCGAAGTGCTCCGCGGTCGCAACTGGCTGGCGCCGGACTTCGCCTGGCAGGAGCGCCAGGAGGACACCGAGCGCTGGGAAGCGGTCGCCACCCAGGAGATGACCAAGACGCTCTCCCGCCTCAACGCGCCCGAGCACACCTGCCAGCGCCGCAGCCTCGGCAACCTCTTCGACCGTTCGACCATCCAGCGGCTGACCCCGCAGGTCGAGGAGCACGTCACCCGCCTCCTCGACGATCTGGCCGACAAACTGCGCCGGGGCGAGGCCGACTTCGTCAGTACGGTCAGCGAACAGCTCCCGATCAGCACCATCGGCTCCTGGCTGGGGATCCCGCCCGAGGACTACGCCCACATCCTGGAGATCACCCACAACCAGGTGCACGCCCAGGAGCTGCTGCCCACCAAGAGCCAGCTCGCCGTGTCCGCCGAGGCGACCGTGCATCTACGCGCGTACTTCACCGAACTCGTGAAGCAGCGCCGCGCGAACCCCGGCAACGATGTCCTGACCGGCTGGATCCACACCTGGGACGCGAAGGAGCCCGACCGCGAGGCGGCGGACGAGATCCTTTACCGTCTCACCATGTTCGTCACCATCGCCTCGCTGGAGACCACCGCGACACTGCTGTCGACCATGGTGGGTCTCCTGCAGGGGGAGCCCGGCCGGTGGGCGTGGCTCGCGGAGAACCCGGGTTACATCGACGCCGCCGTCGACGAGGTCCTGCGGTACGACCCACCCATCGGGATCAACACCCGGATCGCGGCCGACGACACGGTCCTGGCGGGCGTGCCGATCGCGAAGGACAGCATGGTCCACGTCATGTACGGGGCCGCAAACCACGACCCGCGGCGCAACGAGAACCCGGACGCCTTCGACATCGAGCGCACCGGCACCCACCTCACCTTCGGCGGCGGAGTGCACTACTGCCTGGGCGCGGCCCTCGCCCGCCTGGAGGCCCGTACGCTCCTCACCCAGCTCCTGAAACGTTTCCCCACCCTGCGCACCGTCACACCGGCCAGTTACGCGTCCCGCCTGGTCTTCAGGCGCGTGACCTCGCTGGGCGTGGCGATATGAAGCTCTCCCTCCCCGACTGCCTCTCCCCCTACCGGCGACCGGGCACGGTGCGCACCGAACGCGAGGGCCCCGTCCTGCGGGTGGAGCTGAACTCCCCCGCCACCGGCAACGCTGTCACCGAGGCGATGCTGGACGATCTGCTGGCGGTCCTGGCCGTCCCGGACCCCGATGTCCGGGTGCTGGTGCTCAGCGGTGCCGGCGACGACTTCTGCCTGGGCGGTGACCGCGGCGAGTTCGCCGACTGGCTCGACCACGATCCCACCGGGCGGGGCATCCGGATCGCGGGCGACAAGGCCCGCCGCGTCTGTGAGGCCCTCTCCACCAGCCAGGTCGTCACCATCGCCAGGATCCAGGGCAAGGCGATCGGCGCGGGACTGGCGCTGGCACTCGCCTGCGATCTGCGCGTCGGCGCGGACACCGCCGGGTTCCGGCTGCCGGAGCTGGCGCTCGGGCTGCCCACCGCGTGGGGCGGCGTGCTGCCCCGGCTGATCCATGAGGTCGGCGCCGCCCGTGCGCGCGAGCTCATCCTGACCGGACGTGCCTTCGACGCCGCGGAGGCGTACGAACTGTCCATCCTCCAGCGCATCGTGCCCGAGGACTCCCTCGACGCGGCGGTCACCGCGTGGGCCAAACCCGTCGTGCGCCGCCCGGAGGCCGCCCTGCGCGTCACGAAGGCGCTGCTCAACTCCTACGCCGCCCCGACCCGGCTGGCCGATCCGTCCGTCCTGGACGCGGAGCTGATGGCCACCGTCGCCGCCGCGACCCGCCGCAGCCGCGACGCCGGAGGGGCCGGAACGGTGCGTCAGGGTCCTTCGCCTCGATCAAGCCCGGCCTGATGGCGCATTGCTCCACTGGTGTCACGTTGTCGGGCGACGGGTGTGGACGAGCGGCTCGGCCTCCTCGGGCGAAATAGTCTGCCGGGCGGGGGCCTCGGCGGTCGATCGTCCCGCGTGCGTGCGTCAACGGGATCCACTCGATCCGGTCGGACTCGTTCTCACGTGCGGGACCACCGGAGGCGGGAAGGGGTCCGGAGGCGGGGTACGTGGGGGACGTCAACGGGTCCGGCGCTTCCCGCAGCACACTCCTGCAGCCGTTCCCAGGCGAACACCGACTGTCGGGTTTCGCATACCGAGTGAGGTCACACACATGAGGAAGCACCGCGGTAGGATGTCCCGCCGATCGATGGCCGTTGCTGTCGTCGCCTTCGGAACCGTGGGAGCCGTGGGGACCACGGGACACGCGGGGACCGCGGAAGCCGCAGATGTGCCCGCCGCCACCGCGACCCTCTTCGGTTCGCATCAGAAGGAAACCGCGCGCCTGCTGACGCTGGTCAACAGTGTGCGGCGCGCGGTCGGTTGCCCTTCTTTGACGACGAACACGAAACTCACGAAGTCCGCCCGGAAGCACAGCGCGGACATGGCCTCCCACCGGAACATGTCCCACACCGGCTCCGACGGCTCCGCCCCGAGCGACCGGATCGCGGACGCCGGGTACGAGCGGAGTGCGTACGGCGAGAACGTCGCCCGCGGCTACACCACCCCGGAGAGCGTCATGGCCGGCTGGATGAGCAGCCCCGGCCACCGGCGCAACATCCTCGACTGCTCGTTCAAGGAAATCGGCCTGGGCCTCGCGCAGCCCGGCAACTACTGGACGCAGGACTTCGGACGGCCCCGCGCTCAGGCGAAGGACGGAAGGTAGGGGGCAGGGGCGCGGTTGCGCGCAGGCGCGCACCGGGAAAGTGCCTGCGGTCCGGTACCGGCGGGGTCCGGCCTCGGTCGGCAGGGCTGTCGGTGTGCCGTTGATGCGCGCGATGCGTTCGCGCCAGGGGATGCGTTCGGGTTCCGGTTCGGCGGCGGCGGTACGGCATGGGGCACATTCGGTTTCGCCGAACAGGGGGCGGAAGACGTGTGGTTCACCCGGGGCCCGGCATTCGACCGGTTCGGGGCGGGGCGGGAGTCTCGCGGCCGAGGCCGGACCAGGGGTTCGGGGAGTGCAGGCCCCCGGATGGTGTTGGTGCACCGCCGGGGGCTGCCCCACGTGCGCGTACGCGTGCAGAGGGTGATGATTTCGTCACCCGTACCGCACCGTCTCCATCTCCCGCCACGCGAACGGAACTTCGCACGCCGTCCCACGTCGCGCAGCTCCCACGACGCGCCCCCGCCGTCCTGTTCCAGGGGTACGGCAGAGACCCCGCGTACGGCAGCGGTAGTACGTGCGACTCCATGCAGGTGGACGACGACGATGACGCCCCTGTTCACGAAGGATCGAGGCATTCCTCCGGCCCCGCCGTGCCCCGGCGCGGCCCCGGCACGGCCGGAGCGCGGCATTCGCGCCGCCGACCCGTTGCCCGACCCAGACAGACTGGAGCGCCTCCTCGTGGCTACCTTCCTTTACCGGCTGGGCCGCTTCTCCTTCCGGAGACGCCGGCTCGTCGCCCTGCTCTGGGTGGTGGTCCTGGCCGCCTGCGCGTTCGCGGCGGCCAAGGCGCCGACCGCCCCCGAGGACGGGTTCTCGATGCCCGGCACGGAGTCGCAGAAGGCGTTCGACCTGCTGGACCAGCGCTTTCCCGGCGGCAACTCCAACGCCGCCGACGCCCGTATCGTCTTCGTCGCGCCCAAGGGCCAGAAGATCACCGCGGGCCCGAACAAGGCCGCCGTCGAGAGGATCGTCGCGGACGTGGCGGCCGGCTCGCAGGTCAAGGGCGCGCTCGACCCGTTCGACATGGCCGGGGCCGTCAGCAAGGACGGCACGACCGCGTACTCCACCGTCTCGTACGACGTACGGAGCACCGACCTCACCGACGCCACCACCAAGGCGCTGGAGGACGCCGCCGAGAACGGGCGGGACGCGGGCCTGACCGTGGAGCTCGGCGGTTCGGCCCTGGTGCCGGAGGGAGAGCTCGGCGGCACGACCGAACTCATCGGTGTCGCCGCCGCCGCGGTCGTCCTGCTCATCACCTTCGGATCGCTCGCCGCCGCGGGCCTCCCGCTGCTCACCGCGATCGTCGGCATCGGCGTGGGCGTGGCCTCGATCGTCGCCATCGGGATGTCCACGACCACGACCACGCTCGCCCTGATGCTGGGGCTCGCGGTCGGCATCGACTACGCCCTGTTCATCGTCTCGCGCTACCGGACGGAACGCGCGGAGGGCCACAGCGCCGAACAGGCCGCGGCGCGGGCCGTGGGAACGGCGGGATCCGCCGTCGTCTTCGCCGGTCTCACCGTCGTCATCGCCCTGGCAGGCCTGTCCGTGGTCGGCATCCCCGTCCTCACGAAGATGGGCCTCGCCGCGGCGAGCACCGTCGTGATCGCCGTCCTGGTGGCGATGACCCTGCTGCCCGCACTGCTCGGCTTCTTCCAGAAGGCCGTCCTGCCGCGCGCCCAGCGCAAGGCGCGGGGCGGGCAGCGCGCCGAGGGAGACCGGCCCAACACGGGCACCCGCTGGGCCCGCTTCGTGATCCGTCGGCCGCTCGCGGTCCTGGTGCTCGGCGTCCTCGGCCTCGGCCTGATCTCGGTACCGGCGCTCGACCTCCAGCTCGGCATGCCGGGCGACGAGTCGAAGTCCACCTCGACCACCCAGCGCCGCGCCTACGACGCCCTGGCCCACGGCTTCGGTCCCGGCTTCAACGGGCCGCTCACCGTGGTCGTCGACGCCAAGGGCTCGAACGACCCGAAGGCCGCCGCGGCGCGGGCCGCCGAGCGGCTCAGCGCCACCGACGGCGTCGTCGCCGCGACGCCGCCCGCCTTCAACAAGGCCGGTGACACCGCGGTGCTCACCGCCGTACCCGCCACCGGACCGAGCTCCGCGGACACCACGGACCTCGTCCACACCATCCGCGACGAGGCTCGTGACCTGCGGTCCGAGACCGGTGCGACGATGCTCGTCACGGGTGCGACCGCGGTGAACATCGACGTGTCGCAGAAGGTCACCGATGCGCTGGTCCCCTACCTCGCGCTCGTCGTCGGTCTGGCCTTCCTGCTCCTGATGGTCGTCTTCCGCTCGCTGCTGGTCCCGCTCAAGGCGGCCCTCGGCTTCCTGCTGTCCGTGACGGCGGCCTTCGGCACGATCGTCGCGGTCTTCCAGTGGGGCTGGCTCGCCGACGCCCTCGGCGTCGAGCAGACCGGACCCGTGATGAGCATGATGCCGATCTTCCTGATCGGGGTGGTCTTCGGTCTGGCGATGGACTACGAGGTCTTCCTCGTGACCCGGATGCGGGAGGCGTACGTGCACGGGGAGCGGCCCGGCGAGGCGATCGTCACCGGGTTCCGGCACAGTGCCCGGGTCGTCGGAGCCGCGGCCGTCATCATGATCGCGGTGTTCGCCGGGTTCATCGGGATGAGCGAGTCGATGATCAAGATGATGGGTGTCGGCCTCGCCACGGCTGTCTTCTTCGACGCGTTCGTCGTCCGGATGACGGTCGTCCCGGCGGTGCTCGCCCTGCTCGGCGACCGGGCGTGGTGGCTGCCCCGCCGGCTGGGGAAGCTCCTGCCCCAGGTGGACGTCGAGGGCGAGAAGCTGGACCAGGGCGGGGCCGCGGCACCCGCGCCGACGGCGGAACCCGCCCCCGGTCCCGTACGCGTATGAGTCGCGGGGGAGTGACGTGAGGCGGCCGCAGGCCCGTCCGTCGTGCGCAGGACGGACGGGCCTGCGGCCGCCCCGCGCGGGCGGACGGCCGAGTCGAGGACCATGGATGGCCGGACAGACCCTGCGGAAGAGGAAGAGAGACTGCGTGTTCACCGACTGGTGGCAGTGGGCCCGACGCCACCCCCGGGCCGTCGAGGTGGCGGTGGCTGTGCTGCTGTGGGTCTTCGCGGTCTTCTCCAGCACCCTGACCGGCGGCCGGATCGTCCGCTCCCCGATGCTCGTCTTCTCCCTGGCCGCCGTCGTGCCCTCCGCCGTTCTGCTGCTGGGGCAGCGCCGGTATCCGCGCACGGTGGTGGTGGTGACGACGGTGTGCGGCAGCGTCCTGGCCCTCATGGGCAACAGCATCGGGTTCGACCCCAGTCCGAGCGTCGCGGGCGCCGCCATGGTCGCCCTCTACCTCCTGGCGCTGCGTACGGACCTCCGCACGACCACGGTGTACACGGCCGGGGCGGCCGTCACCCTCGCCGCCTTCTCCATCACCTGGGGCGGCGGCTCCTTGCTGCGCCCCAACCAGATCGGCATCCTTTCCTGCGTCCTGCTCGCGGGGACCTTCGGTGAGTCGGTACGGACCCGGCGCGACCACGTCGCCGCCGTGGAGGCACGGGCGGAACTGGCGGAACGTACCCGCGAGGAGGAGGCACGCCGCCGGGTGAGCGAGGAACGGACCCGGATCGCCCGCGAGCTCCACGACATCGTCGCGCATCACATCGCCCTCGCCCACGCGCAGGCGGCCACCGCGGCGTACCTGCTGCGCAGCCGGCCCGAGCAGGCGCAGGACATGATGGACCAGCTCGCCGGAACCACCTCCTCCGCACTGCGCGAACTCAAGGCGACCGTGGGGCTGCTGCGCCGCGAGGGCGATCCGGAGACGCCTCTGCAACCCTCCCCCGGGCTGGCGCAGCTCCCGGAGCTGATCGCCTCGTTCGAGCGGACGGGCCTCGCCGTCTCGGTGTCGGTGGAGGGTGAGAAGCGGGCGCTGTCGTCGGGCACGGACCTGACCGCGTACCGGATCGTGCAGGAAGCGCTGACCAACGTCACCAAGCACGCGGGCTCCGCGACGGCCTCGGTGCGGCTCCGCTACACGCGCCGCCTGCTCACCCTCACCATCACCGACGACGGACACGAGCCGCAGACGGCGGGCGCGCCCGGGTACGGCCTCATCGGCATGCGGGAACGGGCCCTGTCCGTCGGCGGCCGACTGGCCGCCGGGCACCGGGCGAGCGGCGGTTTCGAAGTGACCACGGAACTTCCTCTGGAGACGGCGGAACCCGAACCCCACCAGGAGAACGAGAGGACTGCGCGGTGACCATCCGGGTACTGCTGGCCGATGACCAGGCGCTGCTGGCCGGAACCTTCCGGCTGCTGATCGACTCGAACGACGACATGGAGGTCGTCGGCGTCGCGGCGGACGGCCGGGAGGCGGTGGAACAGGCCCGCGCCACCGCGCCGGACGTGGTCGTCATGGACATCCGCATGCCGGGCCTCGACGGGCTGGCGGCGACCGAGGAGATCTGCCGCGACGAGGCGCTGCGGGAGACCCGCATCCTCATCCTCACCACGTTCGAGATCGACGAGTACGTGGCGCGGGCCCTGCGCGCGGGCGCCAGCGGCTTCCTCGGCAAGGACGTCGGCCCCGAGGAACTCCTGGACGCGATCCGCACGGTGGCCTCGGGCGACACGCTGCTGTCGCCCACCGCGACCCGGGCCCTCATCACCCGTTATCTCGCCCGCCCGGAGGGCGGCACCGCCGTGCCCGCAGCACTGGACGTCCTGACCGCCCGCGAGCGCGAGGTCATGGCGCAGGCCGCCGAGGGGCTGTCGAACGACGAGATCGCCGAGCGGATGCATGTCAGCCCGCTGACCGTACGCACCCATGTCGGGCGGGCGATGAGCAAGCTGGGAGCCCGGCACCGGGCCCAACTCGTCGCCATGGCCTACCAGTCGGGCCTGGTGCGGGTGGACCCGCCGCAGCCGGGCGACGGGCGCTGAGGGGGGCGCGGCGCGGTGCCGAAGGGCATCGCCGCGGCGGCCCGCCCGCCTTCCGCGGAGCGCGCGTCCATCCATGTCCGGTCCGCGCCAGGAACGCGTCAAGGCATCCGGCCCAGAAATCCGGACGGGGTGGTCCGGAGGCATGCTGGAGTGGCCGGCCGGACCGGCCGGCATTCCGGAGCACCTCTGGACCACAGCGAGGTGGATCATGGGATTCCCGCTTCGTGACCGCATCGCACTGGCCGCGGCCCTGGTCGGCCCCCTGCTCGCCGCGCTGGTGCTGACGCCCTTCCGTACGAGCCTGTCGGGCACCAATCTGGCCCTGATCCTGGTGGTCGTGGTGGTGGCCGTCTCGGCCATCGGCAACCGCTGGGCCGGGGCCGTCGCGGCGCTGTCGTCCGCCGCGTGGTTCGACTTCTTCCTCACGCCGCCGTACCAGCGGTTCAGCATCACGGGCACCGACAACGTGGAGACGGCGGTCCTGCTCCTGGCCGTCGGTCTCGTGGTGTCGCAACTGGCCGCGCACGCCCGTCGTCTGCGGGTGATCACCGTGACCGACGCCGACCATCTCGCCCGGATCCACGACATCGCCCTGCTCGTCCAGTCCGCCGCCTCTCCCGACCTGGTGGTGGAGCGGGTGCGGCAGCAGCTCGTGGGCCTACTGCGGCTGCGGGAATGCCGTTTCGAGTACGGAAGCCTGCTGGGGCATCCGCCACGGCTGGAGCAGGACGGCTCCGTCGTCGTGGGGCACCGGCGCCGCGACATCGACCGCGACGGCTGGCCGGAGGGCGAGATCGAGCTCCGCGCCTCGGCCGGCGGCCACTACTCCGGCCGGTTCATGCTCCGGCCCATCCCCGGAACCGTCCCGTCCTTGCAGGCCCGTCTCGTGGCGGTGACCCTCGCCGATCACGCCGGCGCCGCGCTCGACACCGCCGGTCCGGTGCTGGACCGCTGACGGCCCGGCCGCCGTGGCACGGGCTGTGTCCGCCTCAGAGCCTGTCGGTCTGTCGTGCACCAGGCCGTAAGGCGGACAGGCTCTTACGGGACGGGCTCCCCGGCCCCCACGAGTTCCCCCTCGGCCGCGCCCCGGCAGCCGCACGGTTGCCGGGACGGCGCGAGGTTGGCCTCGATGCCGTCCAGGGCCCGGCGGGCGGCAGCGAGCTGCGCCCGCAGGGACTCGGTGCCGTCATCGGCGCGCAACGGCCGTCCGGAAGGCACCTCGCTCTCCTCCAGCTCCCGCTCCTTCTCCAACTCCCGTGCCTCCTCAAGGGAGTTGATGACGACACCGATGAGGAGGTTGACGAGCAGGAAGGAGCCGAGCAGGACGAACGAGGCGAAGTAGACGATCGTCCAGCGCGAGATCTCCAGCGCGGCGCGGACCGCGTCCCCGAGGCCGTCGAGGGTGATGAGGAGGGAGAGCGTGAGCGCCGCGCGACCGAGCGAGCCGAAGTGCTCGGGGTTGTCGTCGGAGAAGAAGACCCAGCCGACCATGGCGTACACGTAGAGCAGGAGCGCGCCGACGAGCAGAAAGCTCAGCGTGCCGGGCAGGCTCTTGCCGACCGCCACGATCACGATGCGCAGCTGGGGCAGGAATCGTGCCGCCCGCAGCACCCGGGCCAGCCGCAGCAGTCGGAGCACCGTGGCGTTCTCGCGGGCGAACGGCAGGAAGGCCAGGGCGACGACGAGCACGTCGAACACGTTCCAGGGGTCGCGGAAGAAATCCCTGGGACGGTCGGCGTGGGCCGCGGCCCGCAGCAGGATCTCGGCGGTGAACGCGGCGAGAAAGACATGCTCCGTCGCCTTGAGCGCACCGTGCCACTCCTGCACGACGCCGCTGTACGTCTCGACCCCCAGCAGGGCCGCATTGGCCACGATGACGCAGAACACGGTGCCGGCGAAGGCCGAGGAGTCCACGACACGGCGGCTGTGTACGGCGATTGCACGCCGTAATTCCGCGGCGACCTGTTCGGACATGGTGTGATTCGTTTCCTCGAAGACTTCGTTTCGCCGCAGGCCGGCTCCCGCTCACCAACAGGAGTGGATCCTAGAGGGCGTTGGCCCGGGTCAGCATCCGGACTTGGCCGTGGCCCGCACTCCGAAGTGCACATACCGGGAGCCGTCGGGCAGGGCGTGGAACACCACGGGAATCCCAGCCGTCCGCCTCGCCGCGGCGGCCGGCGAAGACCGTCTTCGCCGGCGCGCGGGGCCGAACTCCGGCATGGCCACCCCGGCGAACTCGGCGGTCGGCTCACGGCAGAGCGCCTCGTGGACCTTGGGCGCGCGGCCCCCGCGACGGTGTAGCCCTTGCGCGAACATTCCGTGCGCCGTGCGCTGTCCGCGCACCGTACGGTCGCCGCACACTGCACGCAATGGCGTACGTCGTACGGCGTACGTCCGGCCACGGTTCGACGGCCCCCGCCGGCGCGCGTGCGGGCGGTCGGCCGCCTGAAGGCTGTCCCGCAGCCCCTGGTGGAGCAGCGCGCGGCGTCGGATGCGGTGCATCGCAAGACGAAGGGACGTCCGCATACTGGATTTATGCGTACGTTTCCGACAAACGCGGCGAAGTGTCGTAGCTGTCGTCGTGCGCCCGCCAGGGACTACGGGACAGCCCTCAGCGTGAAGACGCCGGGCAACCCGCCGAGCACGAAGGAGTCGACGTCATGGCTGTACAACCGGAGGGCACGCCGTGCTGGGCCGACGCGATGTTCCCCGACCTCGACGGCGCGAAGCGCTTCTACAGTGATGTGCTGGGCTGGACGTTCGGCGAGTCCTCGTCCGAGTTCGGCGACTACACGCAGGCGTACGCCGACGGCAAGGCGGTCGCCGCCGTCGTACCTCCGATGCCCGGCCAGGAGGGCCCGTCGGCCTGGTGCCTGTACCTCGCCTCACCGGACGCCGCGGCCACCGCCGCGAAGATCCGCGAGAACGGCGGCGAGACGCTGATGGACCCCATGCAGGTCGGCGAGTTCGGCACGATGCTGCTGGCCCGCGACCCGAGCGGTGTCGTCTTCGGCGTGTGGCAGGCGGGCACGCACGAGGGCTTCGAGGCCCAGAGCGTGCCCGGTGCGTTCTGCTGGGCCGAGGTGTTCACCCGGGAGCCGGAGAAGTCCGATGCCTTCTTCTCCGCCGTCTTCCCGTACAGCATGGTGAAGATCGCGGACGAGCAGATCGACTTCAGGATGTTCAACCTGGGCGACAAGACGGTCATGGGGCGGATGAGGATGGGCGACGAATTCCCGCCCGAGGTGCCACCGCACATGAACGTGTACTTCACCGTCGCGGACTGCGACGCCGCCGTGGCGAGGGCGACCGAGCGCGGCGCGATCCTGCGGTTCGGCCCGATGACCATCCCGTTCGGCCGTTTCGCCGCGCTGACGGACCCGCAGGGCGCGGCGTTCTCCGTCATCGACGTCCACACGACCGAGGGCGAGGTGCCCGAGACCTCACCGGTGTCCTGACCCGACAGGGTCGTCGGGACCATGGTCCGGGTCCCGGCCGCCTCGCCGTGCGGGCCGGTGCGGGGCCCCGGCGTTCGCGTGGTCCCGCCGGTTCCTCACGGTTCTGACGTCCCCAGGCGTTCCAGCAGGGCCGGGAGGTCGGCGAAGGAGTCGATCACATGGTCCGGGGTGCCGTCGGCCGCCCGGTGCGTCTCGGGGAGGTACTTGCCGGTCCTGACGAGCACACCGGTGAGCCCGGCGCGCTGGGCCGCCAGGACGTCGGACTCGATGTCGTCGCCGATCATCAGGGCGTGGGGCGCGGTGGCGCCGAGGTGTGCCAGGGCCGTGGCGAAGAACGACCCGGCGGGTTTGCCGGTGATCTCCGCCTCGACGCGGGCGGCCCGCTCCAGCCCCAGGAGGAAGGCCCCGGTGTCGAGGTCGAGCCCGGCGGCCGTGCGCCAGTACATGTTCCGGTGCATGGCGACGAGCCGGGCACCGCGCCGCACGTGGCGGAAGGCGCGGTTGAGCGCCGCGTAGCTGAAGGCGTCCCCGGCCCCGCCGAGGATCACCACGTCCGGGGCCCCGCCGCCACCGGCGTCCTCCTCGTCCCCGTCCACGAGTGTCACACCCGTCAGATCGTCCCGGACGTCACCGGTGCTGATCAGCAGGCAGCGGGCCCCGGGATGGTGTTCCCGCAGGTGAGCGGCGGTGACGGCGGGGGCGGTGAGGATGTCGTCGGCGGAGACGGGGAAGCCCTCGCCCACCAGCTTCCCGGCGATCGAGGCGCGGGTGCGGGAGGTGGTGTTGGTGACCAGCACCAGCGGGATGCCCGCCTCGCGCAGCCGTTCCATGGCGGCCACGGTGCCGGGCAGGGGCTTCCAGGACACCGTGAGCACACCGTCGATGTCGATCAGGACCGCTCCGATTCCTTCCATACGGTCGACCCTGCCCGAGTTGCGCCGCCACCGCACATGGGGTTGTTTCGAAGTAGGGAGCAGGTGGGGCGTGCACCCCTGCGGCCCCGTCTCCCCCGGTTGGGGGTGAAACCGTCGTGCTGTTCGCCGACCGCGTGGACGCGGGAGCGCAACTGGCCGAGGCGCTGCGGCATCTGGAGCGGGAGAACCCCGTCGTGCTGGGTCTGCCCCGCGGCGGCGTCCCCGTGGCGTTCCAGGTGGCACAGATGCTCGGCGCCCGACTCGATGTGATCGTGGTCCGCAAGCTCGGTGTGCCGCACCACGAGGAGGTGGCGTTCGGCGCCATCGGGGAGGGCGGAGTACGGGTCATCAACGAGGACGTCGTCAGTCATGTCCGGGTCGGGAAGCAGGACCTCGCGGCGATCGAACGGGTCGAGACGGCGGAGCTCGTGCGACGGGCGCAGGCCTACCGCGCGGGCCGGCCGCGGACTCCGCTCGAAGGCCGGACCGTGATCGTCGTGGACGACGGCGTCGCGACCGGTGCGACGGCCGCGGCGGCCTGCCGGGTCGTACGGGCCCAGCATCCGGCGCGCCTGGTGGCGGCCGTACCGGTGGCGCCGCCCGACGCGGTCGCCCGGCTGCGGGAGACCGCGGACGAAGTGGTGTGCCTGTCGACGCCGCACCTGTTCTACGCCGTCGGCGAGTGGTACCGCGACTTCTCGCAGACCTCCGACGAGGAGGTCGTCTCCCTGCTGGCCCAGGCCGAGTACAGCGGACACGCGACGCCGGGCACCGACTGAGCGACCGACGACCGGCCGACACCCGGCATCGCTCCTCCATGCCCGCGCGCGGCTCTCGAACCGCCCCGACGCCGCCCCCGGGGCCGGCGTCGGGGACCGGCGTCGGGGACCGGCGTCGGGGACCGGCGTCGGGGACCGGCGTCGGGCGGGGTCAGGCGCCCCGGCGGACCAACTCCGGAGGCGTCCACGCGGCATGGCGCAGGATCGTACGGACCGTCGCGCCGGACGGCGCCAGCCGGAGCGCGGTGTTGCGCACGGCGACCGCGACCGGATGGCTCAGCTGCTGGCCCATCCGTCCGGCCCGGCGCGCGGCGCGGGCGACCGACTGACTGCGGGGCCGGCGCTCGGCGTCGTAGCGCAGCAGTGCGGCCTCGACGGTGTCCTCGGCCGACAGCGCGGCGGCCAGCGTCACCGCGTCCTCCAGCGCCTGGCAGGCCCCCTGGCCGAGATGGGGTGTCATGGCATGGGCGGCGTCGCCCAGGAGGACGACGCGGCCGGCGGTGTAGGAGGGCAGCGGGGTCACCAGTTCGTTCACGTCGTGGTGCAGGACGGCATCGGGCCTTGTCGCCTCCAGCAGGGCGGGGACGGGGGCGTGCCAGTCGCCGAACCGGCGGCGCACCTCGGCGAGGGGATCCGGGTGGCGCAGACCGGCGGGCGCGTTGAGCACCGCGTGCCACTCGGCCCGGCCGTCGGCGAAGGCGATGTGGCCGAACTCGGCGCCCCGGCCCCAGGTCAGTTCGAAATCGCTCCGCAGATCGATGGGGCGCTCGGTGATGGCGCGCAGGACCGTCGCCCCGCTGTGGACGGGGCCGGGGTGGCCGGGGAAGAGCAGACCGCGCAGCCGGCTGGACACGCCGTCGGCGGCCACGACCAGATCCGCGTCGAGGGCGGCCTCGCCGAAGCGCGCCCGCACCCGATCGGGCCCGGTCCCCTCGACGCCCCTCACCTCGGCTCCGACGACCAGGGACCCGGGCGGCAGGGCCTCGCGCAACAGGCGGTGGAGTGTGGCGCGGGGGATGCCGACGATCGGGGTTCCCAGCTCGCGCTCCAGTGCGGCCCCGTCCATCCCCGCGAGCCGGCGGCCGTCCGGGGTGCGGGTGCCCCCGGTGTACTGGGGCCGCGCGGCCACGCGTACCGCCTCGCCCACGCCGAGCACGTCCAGGGCCCGGATGCCGTTCGCGTGCAGGGAGATGCCCGCGCCGGCGTCGTCGAGGACCCGGGAGCGTTCGACGACCGTCACCTCCCAGCCGATGAGACGCAGTCCGATCGCGGCCGAGAGACCGCCGATTCCGCCGCCGACGACCACCGCGCTCTTGCCCATGTCAGATCCCCTCGTCCGCCGCACCACGGCTTTCTACAGCTGTAGAAGGAGGATATCGCCCGCTCTCTACAGGTGTAGAAAGGGGTGGTGACAACAGATCGACGCACCGTCCTCGCCGACGCGGCCATCGGCGTGCTGGCCGATTCCGGGATGCGGGGCCTGACCCACCGGGCCGTGGACCGGGCGGCGGGCCTGCCGCCCGGGACGACCTCGGCGTACTTCCGCACGCGCCAGGCGCTGCTCACCGCGCTCGTCCGCCGGCTCGTCGCCATCGACCAGGCGGAGCTCCGTACGGCCGGGGAGGACGCACCGGTGCCACGGGACACGGACGACCTGACGGACGGGCTCGCCGCGTTCGTCGAGCGGCGGCTCTCGGGGGAGGGACGGCGGCGGACGATCGCGCGCCATGCCTGCGCCGTCGAGAGCGTGCGCCATCCGGAGCTGCGCGAGATCCTCGTGCCGCGCGAGAACGCGGCCCGGGACCGTGTGCGGGAGTTCCTGGCCGCACACGGTGTCGCCGACGTCGAGGGCCGCACCCTCACCCTGCTGGCATGCGTGGACGGACTGGTCTTCGACCGGTTGGTCGGCGGTGGGGGCGTGCCCCGCGAGGAGATCCGGGGGCTGGTCACGGCGGCCCTGCGGGAGTCCGCCGGGGGATAGCGGGCCGGGAGAACGGGCCACGATCAGCCGACCGGGAGAGCGAGCCACGGAACAGGGGGCCGGGAGAACGGACGGCGGGCCGGGCCCGCACCGCCCGGCCCGGACCGCTCACCGCGCCGCCCCGGCCCACTCAGAGCCTGTCGGGTGGCCTTCGGCCCGCTCAGTCCGCGCAGTACGCGTCCCGCTCCGGCCGCACCCCCGTCGTCAGGAACGTGGTGACCGCGCTGTCGCCACAGGCGTTGCCGTTGCCCAGGTAGACGCCGTGTCCTCCGTGGTCGACGGCGACGAGGCGGGCCCGGTCGCCGAAGGCCTCGCGCATCTTCAGGGCGCCGGAATACGGGGTCGCCGGGTCGCGCAGGCCCTGGATCATCAGGATGTTGGACGGTCCCTCGTCCGTGATCCTGGTCGGCCGGTCCGCGGGGGCGTCCTTCCAGAAGGCGCACGGAGTGATGTTCGCCGTCATTCCGGCGGTGAGCGGGTGCTTCACGCGGTCGACGGCGACGGCGCGCCGGTACGACGGCACGCTGCCCGACCAGCGCACGTCGTTGCAGATCACACCGACCGTGACCGCCGCGTCCTGGTCCGGCATCGGCCCGGCCAGTTCGGCGGGCAGGACGGGCTTCACCGACGCGTCCCGGGCCTCCTGGACGAGCCCGGCCAACCGGGCGAAGGCGCTGTCCCGGTACAGGGCGAGCTGGATCGCCTGTCGCAGCCGGTTGCCGGTCAGCGGGACGCCCGCCGTGGTGGACTCCTTCGGCTCGCGGTCCAGTCGCGCCGCCAGCTCCAGGACCAACGGCCGCACCTCCTCGGCGCGTTCGGCCAGCCGCAGCCCCTCCGCCTCCCGGGCGGGATCCGCGGCCCATCGTGCGAAATCGGGGAAGCGGTCGTCCGCGCCCACCGCCATGTTCGCCAGCCAGCCCTTCTCGACGCGGGACGGGTCGGGGTCGCCGCTGCTGTCCAGCACCAGGCGGTCCGTGTGCCGCCCGTACTTCTGGGCGTACACGGCGCCCACATACGTGCCGTACGAGGACCCCCAGGCCGACAGCTTCTCCTCGCCCAGCGCCTGCCGGAAGCGTTCGATGTCCCGCACCTCGTTGGCCGTGGTCAGGCTCCGCAGCACCGCTCCCCCGTTGCGGGCACACGCTTGCGCGATCCGCCGCGACCGCTCCACGTTCTCGGTGATCGAACCGTCGGCTGCGGGCCAGGACCGCAGGTTCACCATCTCCCGGTCCTCCGGGGCGAGCCCGCAGCTCGCCTTCGTGCTGCCGCCGACGCCACGCGGGTCGAGGCTCACGATGTCGTACTGCCCGGCCGTCTCCCGCCGCAGTTCCTCCCCCTTCTGCGTCACCCGCTGCACCCCGGACGAGCCGGGGCCACCGGGGATCACCAGCAGCGTGCCGCGCCGTGCCGAGGGGCGGTCGCTGCGCAGCCGGGTCACGGCGAGGGTGAGCTGCGGACCGTCCGGGGACCGGTAGTCGAGCGGTACGGGCAGCTCGGCGCACTCCTGCGCGGCGGGGCCGCCGGACTCGGCGCAGGGCCGCCAGTCGAGTGCGGGTAAGGCGCTGCCGGCGTGGGCCGGCGGGGCCGCGGCTCCGGTGAGAGCGGTGGCGGCAACGGTGACGGACAGGGCGATGAACGCTGCGGATCTGCGGTACGTCGTCATGCTGCAAGCCTTGTTGAACCGAGAGCCCTGGCCCATCCGGGAGGCACGACGGCAACCGGTGGGGATATCCCCCGAACTCCCGTCCAGAAATCGGTGGTTGTCCCTGCTGAGAACTCACCGCGAGAACAGCGGGTCGCGCGGCGCTGAGGGCTGTCCCGTAGGGGCCGCTCGCCACGTTCTTCGGCCGTGGACCTCCCGACCGGGCCGGCGAACCGGCGGGCGGGGAGGGCGGGCCCCTCGGGAGCCGTGACGGGACCGACGGCCGCGGCCCGGCCCCGCGACCGGGCGCCGGCGACGACGGTCGGCGTCCCCTGCCACCGCAATGCGAGGCGATGGCAGAGGAACGCCGTTGAGGAGGGGCCGTCACCGGGCGTCGGGCGATTCAACCCGGTTCACGCCGGCAGCGGTCCGTCAGCCGTCGACCCTAGGCACCGCGTCCGCCCGGTGCCGCACACCACGCCAACGGCCCGTCCGGCACCACTCCAACAGCAGGCGCCGGGGCGCGCACGGGCCCGGTCGTCCCCCGCCGGGGCCTTCGTCGCAAGGGCTCCCCCGCAGGCGCTCTCCGTAGAATCCCCGTACGGCGTGACAGGCATGACCCGAGCGAGAGGTTCCTCCAGTGTCAGTCAACAGCACCACCGCGTCGTCGCGGCCCGTCACCGTCGTCACCGGTGGCAGCCGCGGCATCGGTGCCGCGACCTGTGTCCGCCTCGCGTCCGAGGGGCATGACCTCGCCCTGGGTTTCGTGAGCGACGCCGAGGCCGCCGAGCGGACCGCGGCGGCGGTCCGGGCCGCGGGGGCACGCTGCGTCACGGTGCGGGTGGACACCTCCGTGGAGGCCGACGTGGAACGGCTCTTCGACACCGCCGCCGCGCAGCTCGGCCCCGTCACCGGGCTGGTCAACAACGCGGGAGTGACGGGCCCTCTGGGGCGGCTCGTCGACACCCCCACCCGGACGCTGCGTCAGGTCCTCGACGTGAACGTCCTCGGCTGTCTGCTGTGCTGCCGCCGGGCCGCGCAGGACATGGCGGCCACCGGGTCCGGAGCGATCGTCAATGTCTCCTCGGCCGCCGCCACCCTCGGCAGCCCCGGGGACTTCGTCCACTACGCCGCCACGAAGGGGGCGACGGACACCCTGACGATCGGGCTGTCCAAGGAACTGGGGGCCGACGGCATCCGGGTCAACGCGGTCGCCCCGGGAATGATCGACACCGACATGCACGCCACGGCGGGCGACCCGGGCCGCGCGGACGCCGCCGTCCCCGGCATCCCGCTCGGCCGCGTCGGAACCGCCCCGGAGATCGCGGCCGCCATCGCGTGGCTGCTGTCGCCCGAGGCGTCCTATGTGACCGGAGCGGTGCTCCGGGTCGCGGGCGGACGGTGACGGGGGCGGGGCGCTTCGGACTCGCAGGGCCGGCCCTGCGAGTCCGTCCCACCGACCAGGGCACGGCATCCCCGCCCCGCCGTCCGGCGTTGTGCAGTTCATGGAGTCTTCGCCCGGCTGTCGCCCTTACGGGCCGGTTCCTCCCCCGCCCGGCGGCTAGCTTGCAGACGAACCCCCTCGACGTTCGTCCCCGCGGAGACATCCATGTGCAGCCCCCTCCACCAGCCCGACGGACCGCTTCTGCCCGGCGCCAGCCGTCGTACGTTCCTGCGGGCCACCGCACTCACCGGCGCCGCCACCGCGGCCACGGGGCTCGTGTCCGCCACTCCCGCCGCGGCTCTTCCCCAGCAGAACGCCGGTGCCGTCACGGCCGGTTGGCGGCCGGACCCCAAGAGCCCCAGATTCACGCTCGTCGTCATGCCGGACACCCAGTACCTCTTCGACGGGGCGAGCATCGACAAGGCGCCGGTCGAGGCATCGTTGCGTTACGTCCTCGAACACGGGCGCGACGAGAACATCGTCTTCCTGTCCCATCTGGGTGACCTCACCGAGAGCGGTCAGGCGGGCGAATTCGCGGCGATCGGCGAGGCGTTCGGGCTGCTCGACCGACGCCGGGTCGGCTACAGCGTCGTCGCCGGCAACCACGACATCAAGTCGTCCACCGACGACCAGCGCGGTCGCACCCCGTACCTGGACACGTTCGGCCCGCAGCGCATGCGGCGCCTGCCGACGTTCGGCGGCGCGACCCCGGACGGCTACAACACGTACCACCTGTTCCACGCCGCCGGTCGCGAGTGGCTGGTGCTGGCGCTCGACTGGCGGCCGTCGGCGGCCGGTCTCGCCTGGGCGAAGAACGTGATCGCCCAGCACCCGGACACGCCGGTCGTCCTCACCACCCACGAGCTGGTGTACGCGAACGCGGACGGCGACGAGGCCGAATTCTCCGACCACGGAAACCAGCTGTGGGACGAGCTGATAGCCGGGCACGACCAGATCTTCCTCACCCTCAACGGCCACTACTGGCCAGCCGGACGCACCACCCGCAAGAACGCCGCGGGCAACGACGTCCACCTGCACATCGCCAACTATCAGAACCGCTACTACGGCGGCAGCGCGATGATCCGCCTCTACCGCTTCGACCTGGCCAGGAACACCATCGACGTGGAGACGGTCTCCCCGTGGGTCCTCGGCCGGGCGGGCGAGAAGCTCAACGAGCTGGAGCGCGGCGAGATCGAACTGACCGGACCGCAGGACCGCTTCGCCGTCCCCATCGACTTCGAGAAGCGGTTCGCGGGCTTCGCGCCCGTGCCCGTGCGAGGCCCCCGTCCGGCGAAGCAGCTGCTGATACCGGGCACCGTCGCCTACTGGCGCTTCGACTCCCCCTCGCACCAGGACGGTTCCGCCGCCGACGCGAACCTGCGTGTCCCCGATCTCTCCGGGCACCGCAACGACCTGCTCCGCGAAGTCGTCCCCGGCGGTGCGCCCGACGCGCTGCGCTGGTCCACCGGCCACCACCCCGACCAGCCCGGCCATGGCAGCCTCTACTTCGACGGCTCGAAGCCCCCGCTGCGCGGCGCGTATCTGCGCACGGAGAACAACGCACCGCTCAACACCAAGACGTTCAGAGCCGGTTACACCATCGAGGCCTTCCTCCGCCTCCCCGCCGACTGGGACGCCGGACGCAACGCCTGGGGCGCCGTACTCAGCCGCCGCGGCACGCTCGGGGCCGCGGGCAAGACCTCCGGCGACCCGGAGGAGCCCGTCGCCACCCTCTCCGTGTCGGACGGCCCCGGGCTCCAGTGGGCGGCGGCGCCTCTGAACCAGGCGGGGGCTGTCACCAACTGGAGCCATGAGCTGCCGCGGGAACGGTGGTGGCATGTGGCGGTCGTCAATGACGCGAAGCACACGACGATGTACGTGGACGGCTGCGTCGTCGCCCGCAATCCCGCCACCCGCGCCGCCGGTCTCGCCACCGCGGGCCTGCCCTGGCTGCTCGGCGCCTACGAGTACGGGGGCAGGCTCGACCAGCTGATGCACGGCTGGCTCGGCGACATCCGGATCGTCGAACGCGCCCTGCCCGCAAAGGACTTCATGATCGCCTGAGGCGGCACGGCCGCGGGGTCACCCCGCCCGGTTGGTGCGGCGCTGCTTGGCGGCGGCGCGCGCCTCCGGCGTGGGCAGGTCCGAGCGGCGCGACTGCCCGGACCGGACGGGACGACCGCGCCGGCCACGGGACGACGGTGCGCCGCTCCTGGCCCGCTCGGTCACCGGGGCGGTGACGGTGACGGGCACCCCCGAGGGCGTCTGCGCGCCGGTGATCCGGCTCAGCTCGGCCTCGCCGGAGCGGACCTGGGCGATCTTCGGGACGATCCCGGCGTCGGTCATCAGCCGGGTCATCTCACGGCGCTGGCCCGGCAGCACCAGCGTGACGACGCTGCCGGACTCACCGGCGCGGGCGGTGCGCCCGCCGCGGTGCAGGTAGTCCTTGTGGTCGCTCGGCGGGTCGACGTTGACCACCAGGTCGAGGTTGTCGATGTGGATGCCACGCGCCGCGACGTTCGTGGCGACCAGCACCGTGACGTGCCCTGTCTTGAACCGGGTCAAGGTGCGGGTGCGCTGCGGCTGGGACTTGCCGCCGTGCAGCGCGGCGGCCCGCACCCCGCTGTTGAGCAGATGATCGGTGAGCTTGTCCACTGCGTGCTTGGTGTCCAGGAACATGATCACCCGGCCGTCGCGGGCCGCGATCTCGGTCGTGGTGGCGTACTTGTCGGCGCCCTGCACGTAGAGCACATGGTGCTCCATCGTCGTCACGGCACCGGCCGCCGGGTCGACCGAGTGGACCACCGGGTCGTGCAGATAGCGGCGGACCAGCAGGTCGACGTTGCGGTCCAGAGTCGCCGAGAACAGCATTCGCTGGCCCCCCGGCAGCACCAGGTCGAGCAGCTCGGTGACCTGCGGCATGAACCCCATGTCGGCCATCTGGTCGGCCTCGTCGAGGACGGTGACGGCGACCCGGTCGAGGTGGCAGTCGCCGCGCTCGATGAGGTCCTTGAGCCGGCCGGGTGTGGCGACGACGACCTCGGCACCGCCGCGCAGGGCGGAGGCCTGTCGGCCGATCGACATGCCGCCGACGACGGTGGCCATGCGCAGCTTGAGCGAGCGGGCGTACGGGGTGAGCGCGTCGGTGACCTGCTGGGCCAGCTCCCGGGTGGGGACGAGGACCAGGGCCAGCGGGCGGCGGGCGTCGGCCCGGTTGCCCGCGGTACGGGCCAGCAGGGCCAGGCCGAAGGCGAGCGTCTTGCCGGAACCGGTCCGGCCGCGGCCCAGCACGTCGCGCCCCGCGAGCGAGTTCGGCAGGGTGGCCCCCTGGATCGGGAACGGCGTGGTGACGCCCTCGGCGGCGAGCGCGGCCAGCAGGGGCGCGGGCAGGTCTAGCTCCGCGAAGGCCGCGGCGGCCGGCAGCGCCGGGGTGATGGTCTTCGGCAGCGCGAACTCGCCCTGCTCGGCAGCGGGCCTGCGGCCGGAACCACCGGAACGCTGGGCGGTGCCGTAACGGCCGACGCCCTGGCGGGTCGGGGACTGCGAGCGGAATCCGCCGCCGGAGCGGGTGCGGGAGTTTCGGTCGTTCGAGCGGGTTGTGCGGTCGCGGTTCATACGGAACCCTTCCTCGATATGGCGCGTATCGAGGAATTCACTGCGGCGACGAGCGGCACAGGAATCGCAAGAACGGGCCGTTGACATACGTGTGCGAAGCCCGGCTGAGAAAAATGATCCGTACCGGACAACGGGTTCGGGGGCCTCGGGGGGCATCCGCCGCGCAGCGCACGGTGCGGGCCCCGGAAGACAACGAGGTGGGGCCCGCACCCCGAGGTGCGGGCCCCAGCTGAGCAAGTGCGTCACAGCGCGTCGGCGCCGGAGCAGCAGGATCAGGCGGGGGTGATGTTCTCCGCCTGAGGACCCTTCTGGCCCTGCGTGACGTCGAATTTCACCCTCTGGCCTTCCTGCAGCTCGCGGAAACCGCTGGAGGCGATGTTCGAGTAGTGGGCGAAGACGTCGGCGCCGCCGCCGTCCTGCTCGATGAAGCCGAAGCCCTTTTCCGCGTTGAACCACTTCACGGTGCCAGTAGCCATTTTTATCTCCTTCTGGGGCAGTGTCCGGGATTCACACTGCGTGAATTCCACGTCGCCGCGATGATTACCCCATCCAGGACAAAGTGCCGGAAATGCAAAAGCGCTCTCGCCGTCACATTGGGTCGACGAGAGCACTTGGAATCTTTGGGAACCACAACTGCAACCACATCCAGGGTAGCACGACGGACGCGTCCGGGCGCGGCAAATAATTGCATCCCACCGGTACGCCATAAATCGTCGTCGCACATTGCGTGGAATTCTGTTCCGACGGCCACGGATATTCGCCCGCCCCGGCGCCCGCTCTCGCACCGCACCGCGTCGTCCCGGCGATGCCGACGGCGCGGGACGGCGACGGGAGGGCCACGGGCCACCGTCGGGACCACGCGCCGCGACACCGCACACCCACTGACCCATCGGTCAGTTGATGACGACCTGACCAGCGGTCATAATGCAGGTGTAGCCCTTCACGCATCCCCCGTCGTGAAGGGCTACACCACTATGCGAAACATGTCCCTTTTACTCATGCCGACTTCACGGGCAGGGGACTCCCCTCGCGGTTCCCTGCCCGTGTTTTTTCGAGTTAACAGTGACGTAGAGTGTTTGCGCAAGCCCGCTCCCGTATCACCGACCACACTCAGGACGCCCCGTCAGGGTTCGTTACAGTACGAGCCCGTTGACCGAATCGCAGACCGCGCGGCGCCGGTCGGACGTGCGGATACGTGGGGGACCGGATGGACGGCGGCAAGGAACGTGTGCCGGAGCTGCGGACGTTGCAGCAGAAGGTCGAGTACATGGTGGAGAAGACGTTCCCCGGCCAGAAGGTCTCGGGACGGGTCTTCGCCGATCTGGTCAAGGAACGCGGCGGCTCCCTCTCGCACAGTTACTTCTCCAACATTCTCGCCGGAAAGGTCACTCAGCCCTCCGAGGACATCCTCAAGGCACTCGGTCTGGGCTTCGGCGTGGACTGGCGGTTCTTCAAGGAGGAGTCCGAGGTCGTCGACGACGTCGTCGCCGGCCTGCAGTTCCTCGCGAAGCGGCGTACGGGGGAGATCAACGGACTGGCCGGGCGCGGCCTCGACGAGGACGGACTCCCGCCGGAACTGCTGCAGTTCGCGCTCTCCCTGCTGGAGGACGCCAAGGGACGGCGGAACACCGCCGGCGGGGGCGGCGCCGCCCCCTTCGGCGAGCCGGAGAAGTAGGTCCTCATGTCGCTGCGCCAACTGCGCAAGGAGTGCGAGGCCGGGCTGGCCGACCTGCCCATCCCCGCCCCCTTCTCCATCGACGCACTGGTGGCGAACATGGAGGCGGCCCGCGGCCGCACCATCGTGCTGCACGAGATGCCCGACCGGCTGGCCCGCGTCAACGCCGCCTGCGGTCTGCGGCTGAAGACCGGCGGGACCAGCTTCGTGCTCTACCGGCGCCGCCCGACCGCGTACCAGACCCAGCACGTCATCCTGCACGAGCTGTGCCACGAGTGGTTCGACCACGGCACCTCCCTCGATCCGGAACAGCTCCGGCGGCTGCTGCCGGTCTTCGACACCTCGCTGATCACCCGGGTCCTCGGCACCGAGGCCCCGCCGCGGCCCCCCGCGGCCGCCGGTGCTCCGCAGCCGGTGGCCGCCACGATCGCCGACGCGCTCCGCTCGGGCGACGGCACCGTGCAGGCCCGCGCGCAGTACGACACCCACGACGAACGCATGGCCGAGTTCGGCGCCTCGCTCATTCCCCGCATGGCCAGGGACGTGACGAGCGACGACATGGTGGGGCGCCTGGCGAACTCCCTCTCCCGGCCCGTCGCCAACCGCCGCCGCGGCCTGTTCCGCCGCACCTGACACCGAACGGTCCCCCCGCTCCCCCACTCCCGAGGATTCCGCCGTGACCCCGCTCGATCTCGCCGGCTATCTCGTAGCGGCCCTGATGACGGCCGTCGCCCTGTGGCGCATGCCGGCCGCCCTGTGGGGCGACGAGGAAGACAAGCGCCGCCGGGCCCTGTGGGGCTGCTACGCGGGATTCGCCGCCGCCCTGTGGACCAAGACCCGGGCCGTGCGCATCGCCCTCAACGACAGCGCCGTCACCGACCTCGCCGTCCTCATCAAGCACTACACGGCGACGATCGCGATCCTGGCGATCCTCAGCTACATCGTCGCGATCTACGGCCGGTACCCCGACGCCGGAGCCGTTCCGCGCCACGTGCGCTTCGCCCGCGCCATCCAGCAGGTGGCGGCCAAGGCGTCGATCGCCACGCTGATCCTGCTGACCGTGCTGTTCTTCACCGTCGTCGACCGTTCCGTACCCTCGGACCGCTTCGTCGCCGACCACGCGGGACAGTGGGGCGCCACCCTGTACATGAGCGTGTTCTACCTCTACCTGGGCACCGCGTCCGCCGTCTGCGCCTACCAGTGGGCGCTGGCCACCGCCGGTGCCGGGCTGCGCCATCTGCGCGTGGGCCTCGGGATGATGACCTTCGCCATGTTCATCGGGGTCGGGTACACCGTCAGCCGGACCCTGTTCCTGTGGGTCGGTGTCGTCGACACCCCGAGCGAGAACGTCGCCCTGAAGTTCGACGAGATCACCGAGGCGGCGCAGGTGGTGCTCTTCGCCTTCTTCGCGGTGGGTGCCTCCATTCCCGCCCTCAGCAAGGGGCAGCGACGCGCGAAACTGTGGCGGGCCCAGGTCGCACTGCACGGCCTCTGGTACGAGTTGATGACGGCCTTCCCCGAGCAGCCCTTCGACCCGCCGACCTCGCTGGCCCGCGAGCTGACCCGCTTCGACACCCCCGCGGACCTGCGTGTCGACCGCTGGGCCGCCGATATCGCGGACGCCGTCGAGAAGCTGCGCCACTACGTCCCCGACACCCTGCTCCCGGCCGCCAGGGCCGCCGCCGCGGACGGCACCCGTGCCGACGGCCCGGACGACGGGAGGGCCGGACCGCTCGCCGAGGCGTACTGGATCAAGGCGGCGCTGCGGGCCAGGAGCACCGGAGCGCCCGCCTCGGGCGCCGCGACGGTCGAGGACCAGCACGCCACCGACCAGGACGGCGAGGTGGCCTGGCTGGTCCGGGTGGCCGCCGCCTACCGGACGGTCGCTCAGGACCGGGCGGAGCGGGTGCTGGCCCGTGCCGTGTCCGCCGCGTCGGCAGAGTCCGCGCAGTCCGCGGCAGACGCCGGGACCACCGCACCGGCCCGCACCCCGTCCCTGGAGGAGACAGCATGACGTCCACCGACACCACCGGAACGAGCGGCCCCACCGGTGCGACCGACGCCGCCGCCTCGCCGCACACCGGCGCCGCGCGCACCGTCACCGACGTCTTCCAGCCGCGCAATCTGCTGCTGGTCGGCATGCTCGGCATCGGCCTGGCCGCCGCCGGTCACTGGACCGGACTCCTCTGGGGCCTCCTCGGCGCCCTGTGCGCCGGGATCATTCCCGCCGGGTACATCGAATGGGAGCGGGGGCGCGGCACCTGGGGCGACCGCCATGTCGTCGACCGCACCAAACGGGCCCCGATCTTCTTCGTCATCCTCGGCTCCATAGGCGCCGGTTCACTGGTGATGGTCCTGGGCCACGCCCCCACCGGCATCCTCGTGGCGATGCTCGCCCTCTGGGCGATGACGGTGATCCTGCTGGCCGTCAACACCGTCTGGAAGATCTCGGTGGACGCCGCCGTCGCCTCGGCCGTCGTCGCGCTGTGCGCCGTGGTCCACTCTCCGTGGTGGCTGCTCGCGTACGCGATGACCGTCGCCGTGTGCTGGTCGCGTGTCGCGCTCGGATACCACTCGGTGGCGCAGACGGTCGCCGGGGCGTCGCTGGGGGCCGCGACGGCGGGCACGTTCCTGTTCGGCTGAGCGGCGTTCGACGGCACGGCCCGGCCACGGACCGGGTGATGACGCAAAGACCACCGTTGAACCGATCGCCCCCGGGGTACAGGTGCCCCGTGCCGAACTTCGAGATCACCACCGCAAGCGCCGACGACCTCACGATGCTGGCCGAATGGGCCCACGAGGAGAGCTGGAACCCCGGGCTGACCGACCGTCACGCCTTCTTCTCCACGGACCCGCGCGGCTTCCTGATCGGCCGGCTCGACGGCACTCCGGTCTCCTGCGTCTCCGTGGTCCGCTACGGCCGCGACTTCGGGTTCCTGGGTTTCTACCTCACCCGCCCCGAGCTGCGCGGCCAGGGCTACGGCATCCAGCTGTGGCAGGCCGGCATGGCACGGCTGGACGGGCGCAACGTCGGGCTGGACGGTGTCGTGGCCCAACAGCCCAACTACCGTAAATCCGGCTTCCGTTCCGTCTGGACGAACATGCGTTACGAGGGCCGGCCGCCCGCCGGTCTGCCCGTCCCGCCCGGCACCGCCCTGGTCGACGCCCGCTCCGTCCCGTTCGACCGGCTGGCCTCCTACGACCGCCGCTTCTTCCCCGCCGACCGCGACAGCTTCCTCGCCCCGTGGATCGCCGGTCCCGGGCGCACCTCGCTCGCCGCCGTCCGCGACGGGGAGCTGCGGGGCCTCGCCGTGACGCGCCCCTGCCGTACGTCGTCCCGCATCGGTCCCGTGTACGCCCGGTCGCCCGAGGTGGCAGGTGCCCTCATCAGCGCGCTCGCGGCCACCGATCCGGACACCCCGGTGGCGATCGACGTACCCGACGTCAATCCGGCGGCCGTGCGCCTCGCGGAACAGCTCGGGCTCACTCCCTCGTTCGAGACCGCCCGGATGTACACGGGCCCGTCACCGGATGTCGAGCACACCGGCCTGTTCGGCATCACCAGCCTGGAGCTGGGCTGACCGGCCCGGGTGCCGCGTCCCGGTCAGGGGGTGGTGCGGGGCCGGGTGCGCGAGGCCAGCACGGCTATGTCGTCCTCCGCGCCCGGCCCGAACCGCCGCAGGACGTCGTCCAGCAGCTCGTCGAGGCTCCCGCCCGCGGGCAGCTTCAGTTCCCTGAGGCGGGCGACGGAGACGTCGATGTCCTCCCCGCGCCGCTCCACCAGGCCGTCGGTGTACAGGAACAGCACCGTGCCCGGCCCGAACTCCACGGATGTCGTCCGGTACCCGCCGAACCCGGTGCCGAGCGGCGGTCCCACCGGCACCTCGTCGCACACCCTGGTTCCCGCTGCTCCCGGATCGATGAGCACCGGCGGCAGATGGCCGGCGCTCGCCACCTCGCACGCCCCGCCCTCCCGGTCGACGACGGCCAGCAGACAGGTCGCCGCCCGGTCCAGTCCGGACCGTTCGACCATCCGGTCCAGCTGTTCCAGGATGCGGTGCGGCGGCAGCTCGTCGTCGGCGAACATCCGCAGCAGCGAGCGGTAGTGGCTCATGGCGACCGCCGCCTCCACCCCGTGGCCCATCACATCGCCCATCGCCTTCAGATGCCGTCCGTCCCGCAGCGGGATCACGTCGAACCAGTCGCCGCCGACCATCACGCTCCGGTCGGCCGGCAGATAGCGGGTGGCGATCTCGATGTGCGGGTGCGGCGGGCGCGGCTCGGACAGCAGGGCGCGCTGCAGCTCCAGAGCGATGGTGTGCTCGTGGCCGAACCGGCGGGCGTGGTCGAGATCGACGGCGGCGCGGCCGGCGAGCTCCCGGGCGACCACCACGTCCTCGTCCGTGAAGTCCGGTGAGTTCCCGGCGCGGATCAGGCCGAGGATGCCGAGCGGACGGCTGCGTACGGCGAGGGGCACGATGACCGCCGAATGCATCCCGAGGGCGCGGTAGGCGGCGACCCGATCGGGAGCGGGGGCGGAGTGCCTGAGCTGTTCGTCGGTGGTGTGGTTCTCCACGACCGGCTGGTTGGTCGCCAGACAGCGCTGTACGGCCGCGCCTTCCTGGTAGTCGATGTACTCACCGGTCAGCCCGAACCCCGGCAGCTCGGCGCGCAGCCCGGTCACCGCCGTCAGCGCCGCCCTGCGCAGCCGCAGCACACCGGCGGGCGCGGGGCGTACCGGAGCGGCGACATCGGGTGGGAACACCTCGACCGTGGCGAGGTCCGCGAGGCCCGGTACGACGAGGTCGACGAGTTCCGAGCAGGTGGTGTCCATGTCGAGCGTGGTGCCGATCCGGGTGGCCGCCATGTCGAGCAGGGTCAGGTGCCGCCGGGCCTGCGCCAGCTCCTCCCGTCCCCGGTCCGAGGTCATGATCTCCAGCATGATCCCGGCCAGGCCCACGATCCGCCCGCCGACCTCCAGCCGGTGGTACACCCCGTGCCAGTACCGTCGACCGGTGCCCGCCGCGGCGGTGAATCCGCTGGAGGTGATCTCACGGGGTTTCCCGTCGGCGAGCACGGCCCGCATCATGTCCTCGCCCGCGTCGACCCCGGGGAGGACCTCGGAGACGGTGCGTCCGAGGTGTTCGGCGGCCGGAACCCCGTTGAGCCGTTCGAGGGCGGGGTTGACGTACAGATACCGCAGCCCCATGTCGAGGACACCCACCCCGGCCATGGTGTCCTCGACCAGAGCCACCAGGCTCGCCGGGTCGAACGGCATGGCGCCGTGGGCGTACGCATCGGCCTGCACGTCAACCTCCTGGGGCGGGGGCACGGGCCTCCCGCAGCCCGGCCTTCCATCGTCGGCCGCCCACCCGCGCCGCGCATCCGCGGCCGGATCCCGCCGCGCCCTCGTCCGCCGGGCGGGCCCGGCCGCCCCGTTCCGCGCGCACGCGGCGCCTCCCGCGGGGGAACGGACCGCACATGGCCGCCGGGCCCCGGACGTGTGAACGCCCGGAACTCCGGCGGCGGGGATTCCGGCCGTCGCGGCTCAGGTGAGCGGGTGCGACGTACGGCCGGACGCCTCGTCTATCTCGTCGTGCGCCTTCGTCAGCATCTTCATCGCCAGTTCATTGAGCGCTCTGGCTCCCGCGATCTCCTCACCCACCCGCGGCTGATCCTTGTCGGAGGGGTGACGGCTCGCATACCCGTGGGCCCGCACCTCGTTCCCGTCCGGAAGCCGGACCAGTGCGGCCGCGCGGGTGCGGTGGGTGTCCTCCTCGAATTCCAGGTCCACATGCCACCCGACAGTTGTCTGCACCATGACGATCACCTCCCTACCAGGGTGCGCCCGTTCCCCCGCCCCTGCACCACGGCGCCACCCCCGGAAACGAACGTGCCGCCGGCACCGCGCGCCGTCACGTTCTCCCGCGGCCCCCGGCCCCCGGCCGCCCGTGTCCGGACGGGGCGTGGTCCCGCCGACCGAGATCGAGCCGGTCCAGGTCGAGGGTCCCGTCCGTCGCGGGGGCGGCCAGGGGCAGGCGGAGCGCCGTCGTGACCGCGCCGGGCAGCGGGCCCAGACCCAGCAGACCGGTGACGACACATGTCGTCAGCTCGTGCCAGGCACCGGCGCGCCGCAGCATCGCGTGGTCGCTGCCCCGGATCGCGATCAGACAGGCGTGGGCACCGGCCCGGCGGGCGCGGACGGTGAAGGACTGGGACTCCCGGGGACTCGTGACCCGGTCGCGGGTGCTGTGCAGCAGAACGACATCGCGGCCGGCGAGCTGGGCGACCGGATCGTCGGCCGGGCACCACGGGGCGAGGCCCACCACGCCGCGCACCAGCGGATGGCCGGCGGCGCGCAGGGCGGCGCGGGCACCCATCGAGTGGCCGACCAGTACCACCGGGATCTCACCGGCCTCGCGGCGCAGGTCGTCGAGCGCGCGTACGGCGTCGTGGTACGGGTCCTCGCGGGGGCCGTTCCAGCCGCGGTGGGCGTAGCGGGCGGGGCGTACGAGGATGTCCGCCGCGCCGTCGCCCGTCGCCCCGGCGAGGGCCCGCGCGAACGGACGCATCCGCGCCGCGGGCAGGTTCAGCGGGCCGGGCGGGGGCGGGCCCAGGCCCGTCTCACGGCCGCCGTGCAGCAGGAGCACGGCGGCGGAGGGTGGTCGTCGGTCTCGCATGGGTACCTCCTGGTGCGGGGGGCCGGTCCCGTGACGAGCATGCTGTACGGAGCACCACCCGGAACACTTCCGCAGCACCGAACCCCGGAGGAACCGACATGGGATCGTCACCGCAAATCGGCCGGACCGCACCGGACTTCACGCTGCCGGGCGGCGCGCTCACCGGCGAGACGTTCGAGCGCCGCGACTACGCCCTCTCCGCCGCACGGGGGCGCGCCGTGGTCCTCGCGTTCTACCCGGGCGACAACACGGCCGTGTGCACCAAGCAGCTCTGCTCGTACTCCTCGGGCATGGAGACCTTCGACGAACTCGACGCGGAGGTCTGGGGAATCAGTCCACAGGGTGTGGACAGTCATGAGTCCTTCGCCCGCGCCCACGGGCTGCGGATGCCGCTGCTCGCGGACGCCGGACGGGAGACCGCCCGCGCCTACGGCGTCGCGGCGCCCGGGATCGGGGTGCGCCGCGCGGTCTTCCTCATCGGGCCGGACGGCGTACTGCGCTGGAAGCATGTGGCGCTCCTCGGAGCCACGTTCCAGTCCCTGGACACGTTGGCCGAACAACTGTCCGGCATCAAAACCGCATAAAGATTGCCGGAACCCGGCAGTGTCCGTTGCCGGGCGCGTATGGGAGCATGCAGCCAGTTCGACGGAAATGTTCGGGGGAGACATGCGCGGGGGATTCCGGAGACCGGGGAAGGTGATCACGTGACGTTGTTTCTCGGTCTCGGAATCGCGGGAATCGTCCTGCTCGCTCTGTCCCTGATCTTCGACGGGATCCTCGAAGGCCTTTTCGGAGGTGTGCTGGACGGCCTCTTCGACGGCCTCCTGTCCCTCCCCGTCATCGCCGGATTCCTCTCCATGCTCGGCTTCGGCGGCGCGATCGTGCTCGGCACCACCGGCGCGGGCACGGTCGTCGCCACCGCCGCCGGAGTGCTGGCGGGGATCGTCGCGGCCTGGCTGACCTGGAAGTTCAGCAAGGCCCTGATGAGGGACCAGACCAGCACCACACCGCGCGGCGAGGATCTCGTCGGCACGTCCGGGTCGGTCGTCACGGCCATCCCGGCCGACGGTTACGGCGAGGTCCTCCTGCGGCTCGCGGGCCAGCCCGTGAAGCTGGCGGCGAAGAGCCCGGTGCCGGTCGCACGCGGCACCGAGATCTGGGTGGAGGCGGCGCTGTCGACCACCTCGGTCGCGGTGCGCCCCGTCGAGCGCTGAGCACCGTCAGCCGTTGCACCGTCCGAAAACAAGCTGCCGTCCCCACAGGGAGGCAGGGGGGACACCCTTATGAGCCCAGTCGTGACCGCAGTCGTCGGAGTCGTCGTACTCCTGGTGCTGCTCGCCCTCGTCGTCATCACCCGCTACAAGGTCGCCGGGCCCAGCGAGGCGTTCATCATCACCGGACGCCGCGGCAAGAAGTCGACCGACCCGGTGACCGGCCGTACCAGCATCGACAACAGCGGCCAGAAGGTCGTCGTCGGCGGCGGCGTCTTCGTCGTCCCGTTCGTCCAGCAGAAGTTCACCCTGGACCTGTCCAGTCGGCACATCCCGGTGGCCGTGCGCGGAGCCGTCACCCTGCGGGGTGTGAAGTCCAACCTCGAAGGCGTCGCGATCGTCAAGGTCGGCGGCAGCGAGGAGGCGATCCGGGCCGCCGCCCAGCGATTCCTCCAGCAGCAGGACGGCATCGTCGGCTTCACCCAGGAAGTGCTCTCCGGGGCCCTGCGCGCCATCGTCGGCCGGATGTCGGTCGAGGACATCATCCGCGACCGTGCGGCGTTCGCCGGTCAGGTCGCGGAGGAGGCCGAGGCCAGCCTCTCCGGCCAGGGCCTGATCCTGGACGCCTTCCAGATCCAGGACATCACCACCGAGGGCTCCTACCTCGAAGACCTCGGTCGCCCCGAGGCCGCCCGCGCCAAGCAGGAGGCGGACATCGCCGAGGCGATCGCCAAGCGCGCCTCCGAGCAGGCCCGGCTCAAGGCGGCCGAGGAGATCGCCATCGCCGAGCGGACCTTCTACCTGAAGCAGGCCGAGATCAAGGCCGAGACGGAAGCCGCCGCGGCCAAGGCCAACGCGGCGGGCCCGCTCGCCGAGGCCGCGCGTCAGCAGGAAGTCCTTCAGGAGCAGGAGAAGGTCGCCGAGCGCCAGGCCGCACTGACCGACCGCGAGCTCGACACCAAGGTCCGCAAGCCCGCCGACGCCGCCCGCTACCAGGCCGAGCAGGAGGCCGAGGCCCGCCGGATCGCCCAGGTCAAGGAGGCCGAGGCGGACGCCGAGCGCTCCCGGCTGACCGGTCAGGGTGAGAAGTTGCACCGTTCGGCACTCGCCGACGCCGTACGCATCGAGGGCGAGGCGGAGGCCGCGGCCATCGCGGCCAAGGGTGCGGCCGAGGCCGAGGCCATGCAGAAGAAGGCGGACGCGTTCGACCGCTACGGCGACGCGGCCGTGCTCCAGATGCTGGTCGAGGTGCTGCCGCAGGTCGTCGCCAAGGCGTCCGAACCGCTGAGCGCCATCGACAAGATGACCGTGATCTCGACGGACGGCGCGAGTCGGGTGTCGCGTACGGTCACGGACAACGTCGCCCAGGGCATGGAACTCCTCAGCTCCGCCACGGGAGTCGACCTGGCCGCGCTGCTGAAGAACCTCAAGGGCGGCGCCGTCGGCGCGACTTCGGCCGGGCTTCCCGACCGGGCCGCGGACGCGCCCGCCGCGACCGCCGACGGGAAGATCGAGATCACCGACTGATCCGGACCGCACCCCCGCCCGTGCCCGGCCGGCACCGCACCGGCCGGGCACGCGCACGTCCGGACCGGTGGGGGCCGGCGTCAGTCCGCCAGATCCACCCGCACCGTCAGCAGGTCCGTCCCCAGCGCCCGCACCGCGGCGCTGTTGCCCCGCGGCAGCTTCTTGAGCCGGGCACGGGCGTCGTCCTCGGGCAGGAGGTGGGCGGTACCGGTGTGCCACCGTCCCTTGATCCTGACCCGGACCCGGGGATCGGCCTGGATGTTGCGGATGTAGTGCGACTTCTCGCCGTACTCCGACACCAGCCAGAACTCCCGGCCCACGCGTCGGCCGCCCACCGGGGTGGGGCGCGGAAGGCCCGAGGTGCGGCCCGTCGTCTCCAGGAGGGTCTGCGACCGCAACCGTCTGGTGAGCGGGTTGGCGACATGCCGCTGGAACGCCGTGACCGCCCGGAACTTGAGCTCTCGAAAGTCCGCCATCGCGTGTCCCTTCCGCCGGTCGTCGCCCATGGGCGTCCCGGCCGCTCCCTGACGACTGTGACCGCGAGCTTACGACCTGTCGCCGTATCGCGGACGCTGCCGGAAGCGCGCGTGGCGGCGAGAACCGCGGACGGACCCGATCCCTGACCTCGCTCGCGCCCCTGCTCGCTCTCGTTGACCGCCGCGATCCGCTCCCGCCACGGCAGTGGATCGGGTTCGCTCTCCGTCGCGGCCCGCCGGGCAGCCCACGTGCTGCGGGGCGCGATCGGCGACGGAGCCCTTGCCGATGCGTGGGTCGCCCCGAACCAGGCAGGTGGATACCGATCGGCGGGCACGGTCCGACCGAGACCCTGCCGGTGCCGCGCACACCGGCCGAATTCCTCCGAGCAGGGGCAGGGAATCCCCCGCACGGGACGGTCTCGGCTGATATACGCTGCGCCCGACTTGATCGAACAGTTCAGCGAATCCGTGTCACCGGATACGCCTGCCCGGGGGGGCCTTCCCATGACTTCGCAGTCCCGCGTGGTGCTCGGCATCGCGCTCACTCCCATCCTCGCGCTGGCGGCCACGGCCCCGGCCGCCGCCCACCCCACAGCCGCGGCCACCGGCACCACCGCCACGGCCGCCGTCGAGACGCGTGCGCCGGGCCCGTGGGGCACCCGCACCCTGCACGCCGCGAACCCCGACCCCGCCTCCGCCTCGGGCGGGCTGAACGCCCTGGAGTCGGCCGGGAACGGCGCCCTCGTCTCCCTCACCGGCGACGGGCTCTCCCGTTCCACCCGGATCCGGCCCGCCGGCAGCACCTCTTGGCTCGCCCCGCAGACCTGGCCGGACGCAGGCGGGTACAACACCGAGCTCGTCTCGCTCGGCGACGGCACGGTGCGACTGGTCTGGCGGGCCAAGCGCGCCGACGACCACGACAACTACTGGCTGAAGGTGGCCACCCTCACGCCCGGCGCGACCGCATTCTCCGAGCCCGAGTACGTCGCCGCGGTCCCCGAGAAGGGCTACCACCACCTGGCGGCGGCCCCCAATGGCCGACTGCTCGCCGTGTGGTCGGTCTCCGGTGTGGTGAAGGCCGCCGGGAAGACCGGCCCGCAGGCCGCGTGGACCGCTCCGGCCGACCTCAACGAGCAACCGCCGTCCGGCAGCCGGGACATTTCCGCCATGGACCTGGCGGTCGCCGAGGACGGCACCGCTCTGCTGGTGTGGCAGTGGCAGGCGAGCAAGGCCGTCGTCGCTCTGGAGAAGACTCCCGGCGCGTCCGCCTGGACCGCGGTCAAGGGCTTCCCGGTCCCGGGCGTGGACCTGGCGCGCCCGAAGGTGTTCGCCAGTCCACAGGGCGGCTTCGACGTGTTCTACGACCACACCTCACGCCTCATGCACACGCGCCGGGCCGTCGGCGCCACGCAGTGGAGCACCCCGCGGTCCGCCGCCAACTATGGCAGCACGTACGGGATGACGGCGCCCGTCCACCTGCCCAACGGCGACCTCTTCGTCGCCGGCGCACCCGGCTACTCGACCGGCCCCTGGTACGCGGTGCGCTCGGCGGCCACCGGCGCCTGGCAGCCGTACACGCAGAGCTTCTCCACGCACAAGAAGGTGCGCGCGGTCGGCGCGGCCGCCACCTCGGGCGGCACGGTCACGGTCACGTGGCGGGAGGGCTACTCGGGCGAGGAGTACACGAGGGCCGCCGTCTTCAAAGGCGGCACCTGGTCCGCCCCGCGGCGGCTGAGCGCGACGGGTGCCCGGTCCACCGGGGCGCCCCGGGTGGCTGCCGATGCGCTCGGCCGGCCCGTCGTGCTGTGGGACGAGTACAAGCTGACCGACACGAACAGCATCGTCCTGGACGGTGTCCAGCAGGCCACCACGACCAGCCGCGCGCTGCCCAAGTGGGGTGACTACACGGACGACGGCAAGTCCGACCTGTTCGGCCGGGGCAGCACCGGGCTGAAGGTGTACGCGGGCGACGCGACGAAGCTGTCCGCGGGGCAGCGCGCGAGCAGCTGGCCGACCGGCACGCTCGTGCTGCCGTTCGGCGACCTCGACGGCGACCGCTGCAACGACGTGTTCGTCCGCTACCCGAAGGGCGGGGCCCGCGTCTACCCGACGGTCTGCGGCGGGCTGCCCGACCAGCAGTCGTTCCACGTCAAGGTCTCCTCGGACTGGAGTGGGTACGACGCGGTCGTCTCGCCCGGCGACGTGACGGGCGACGGCCGGGCCGACCTGCTGACCCGGTCCGCCTCGACCGGGAAGCTGTACGTGTACGCGAACAACGGCGCGGGCGGCTTCAAGGCCCGCTCGCTCGCCGGGTCCGGCTTCGGCGGCTACAAGAGGCTGATCGCCGCCGGGGACCTCGACGGCGACGGCAAGAACGACCTGCTGGCCCTCGACGCGTCGAACGAGCTGTGGCGGTTCCGAGGGACCGGCACCGGCACCTTCAAGCCCCGGTCGCTCGTCTTCAAGGACTGGGGCACCTCCTACAAGGACGTGGTCGGCGGGCTCGACCTGTCCGGGGACGGCCGGGCCGACCTGATCTCGCTCGACAAGACCGGCCGCGCCTGGCTGAACCGGGGCAACGGCCACGGCGGCTTCGACAACCGGTCGCAGGTCGGCAAGGCCACGAACTGGTCGGACATCCGCATCTCCTGACGGCGCCGTCCATCTTCAGGTTCTGGCACACATACCGTGAAAGATCTCGCCGGCTCTCGCCGGCAGTGGGCGCGCGCGTCGTGTGAGCTGCGCGAACCACGCGTCACCGGGGTCCACTGAGGCCGGACTCAAGACCGCTCGCGGAATGTGTGCCAGAACCCGTGAGTCGTCGATGAAGCCGGACATCCGTCCCGCCCGGCGGCCGTCGCTTGTCGCGCGGGCAAGGTCTCGCGTGACGGGACACTGGTCACGGTGTCGATCCGCAGGGCCCGCAACCGCCACCTCGCAGCACTTCGCCCCGCCGGACAGATCCAACGGGGCGAAGGAGCCGGGCCCGAATTCGTCGACGGCATCCTGGACGGGAACGGGCCACACCATGTGGGGGTGTGTCGCCTGTGAGGTTACGGTTCCGGGTCCAGGGGGATCTGCAGGGTGACGAGCGTGCCGCCGCGATTGACGGTCACGGGATAAGTGGCGCCGGACCGCTTGCCGCTCAGGACGTTGTCGAGGTCGTTGACGGTGGGCGTGAGGACTCCGTCGACCTCGATGATGCGGTCACCGGGCAGCAGGCCGGCCGCAGCGGTGCTGGTGCCCGGATCGACGGAGAGTACGCGCACGCCACCGCCGGAGGGGCTGGTGTTGCGGAGGTTGGCCGCGAGGATGCCCTGGATGCCGGGGGTGATCTGCACGGTGAGCGGCTGCGTCACGCCGTCCACGGTGAAGGTGCCACTGAAGGTCCCCCCGGCCAGAGGAGCATCGGGGTCCGCGACGACGTGGACGGTCCACGGCCGGATGAAGTCGTAGGTGCCGGCCGTGAGCTGAGCCGTGGCGGACTTGCCGTCAGGCGCGATACTCACCGGGCACCCCATCCCGCTGCACCGCAGGTCCAGTCCGACGATGCGGGTGTAGGGCGGCGCCTGGATGGTGATGGTGCTGGGCCCGGGGTGCCGCTGACCGTCCGGGGGATAACCGACGGTCCCGGCAGGCCCGCCGGCGTCCAGGGAAGGGACGTTCTGCTGCGGCGGTAGGGATGTGAGCCGGCTCGGAGCGGATACCGCGGCCGATGCGGTGAATGCGCCGGCAGGCGCAACCGCTGCGGCCGTGAGCATGACGGCGCCCAGAGCGACAGCACTGCATGACCGGGCGAATCTACGGATCATCAGGGCCCCTTCGTGATCGACGACGCCACAACCGTCCCAGCCACGCCCCAGCCATACGCATATGAACACGCTCAAACCACCCGGTGAGCCGATCAGCCTCCCACGCGGCTTCCCGACGGCGCGAAGCACACCGGACGCGAACCCGACAGTCCCACGCCCCGAAGGCGGCGGAAGCCTCCGGATAAAGTAATGAGCACCTAAAGAGATCACCAAGTGCGTCGCCGCACCGCCGCACCCCCTCGGGAGGACGTCATGGGAACCCACCGCACCACGCTGCCCGGAGTCGGTGTGCAGTACGACTACACGACCGAGTCGGGACAGCACATCTCCGTCGTCGTCCACCACGACGGGCGGCGGTTCATCGGCTTCTACGACCAGGACGACCCTGATTCGTGCCGCCTCTCGGTACCCCTGACACCGCAGGAGGCCACCGGCCTCGCGCACCTCATCGACTCCGCGCCCATCGACGCGGTACGCACCGAGGGCATCGATCTCGTCACCGAGCACATACCGCTCGGAACCCGTTCCCCGTACGGCGGGCGGCTGCTCGGGGACACGAAGGCGCGGACGCGGACGGGGGCCTCGATCGTGGCCGTGCTCCGGACGCACAGTGCGCATCCGTCTCCCGGGCCGGACTTCCGGCTGGCCATCGGGGACACGCTCGTCGTCGTAGGTACGAGGGAGGGCGTCGACGCGCTCTCCGAGATCATTTCGGAGGGCTGACCGTGCACGACACGACCGCGCTGCTGGTGGAGCTCGGCTCCGTCATTCTGGGACTCGGCATCATCGGACGCTTCGCCGGGCGAATAGGGCTCTCGCCGATCCCGCTGTACCTGCTGGCGGGACTCGCCTTCGGGGACGGCGGGCTGCTGCCGCTGGGGGCCAGTGAGGAATTCACCGCCGTCGGCGCCGAGATCGGCGTCATCCTCCTGCTGCTCCTGCTCGGCCTGGAGTACAGCGCCTCGGAGCTGGTGACCAGTCTCAAGACGCAATACCCGTCCGGAGCCGTGGACTTCGTGCTCAACGCGACCCCCGGGGCGGTGGCGGCGCTGCTGCTCGGCTGGGGGCCCGTGGGGGCCGTGGCGCTGGCCGGCGTCACCTGGATCTCGTCGTCCGGGGTGATCGCGAAGGTGCTCACCGATCTGGGGCGGCTGGGGAACCGGGAGACACCCGTCATCCTGGGTGTCCTGGTCATCGAGGACCTGTCGATGGCCGTGTATCTGCCGCTGCTCACCGCGATGCTCGCGGGAGTGGGACTCGCCGGAGGCAGCATCGCGCTGCTCATCGCGCTCGGCACCGTCGGGTTCGTGCTCTATCTGGCGCTGCGGCACGGACGGCTGATCAGTCGGGCCGTGTCCTCCGACAATCCGGAGATGCTCCTCCTGGTCGTGCTCGGCCTGACCGTCCTGGTGGCCGGTGTGGCACAGGAGTTGCAGGTGTCGGCGGCCGTCGGGGCGTTCCTGGTCGGGATCGCGCTGTCGGGCGAGGTCGCCGAGGGGGCGCGCAAGCTGCTGACCCCGCTGCGGGATCTGTTCGCCGCCGTCTTCTTCGTGTTCTTCGGACTCTCCACCGACCCCTCCGCGATTCCGCCGGTGCTGCTTCCGGCGGCGCTGCTGGCGATCGTCACCGTCTTCACCAAGATCGGCACCGGCTGGTACGCGGCCCGGCGGGCCGGGATCGGTTCGCGCGGACGGTGGCGGGCCGGCGGAACGCTCGTCGCCCGCGGTGAGTTCTCCATCGTCATCGCCGGCCTGGCCGTGGCGACCGAACCCCGTATCGGGCCCATCGCCACCGCGTACGTCCTCATCCTCGTCATCGTCGGACCGCTCACCGCCCGCTGGACCCAGCCGGTCGTGGCCCGGGTCCAGGCGTGGCGCGGCCGGGACGGCGGGGACACCACGGGCAGCGCCCCGATTCCCGCGGCCCGTCCGGCACCCGCCGCGCAGGAGGAGTTCGCCTCGTCCGCCGACTGAGAGCCTGCCGGACGAAGCGATCGGGACGTCGTTCCGGCCCGGGTCGCGGCGCACGGGCCCACCGCGCCCGCGGCATCGCACGTACGGCCTGGTGCACGATGGAGAGTGGATCAGGCCGTTACCACCGTTTCCGGACACAGCGGGCACCCGCCCTGCTAACTTCTACACGTCTGTAGAGTTGGATTTCGTTCCGGCAACACAACGCAACGCAACGTATGGAGACGACATGGCACTGTGGGATCGGATCAAGGAATCCGCTTCGTCGATGCAGTCGCAGCTGGAAGCGAAGAAGAACGACCTGAAGAGCGGTGCGTTCCGCGATGCGAGCATGGCGATGTGCGCCCTGGTCGCCGCCGCCGACGGTTCCATCGATCCGTCCGAACGCCAGCGCGTCGCCTCACTGATCGCCACCAACGAGGTTCTCCAGAACTTCCCGGCGGACGATCTGCAGCGCCGCTTCAACGAGTATGTGAACAAGCTCACCGCCGACTTCGCCTTCGGCAAGGTCAGCGTGCTCCAGGAGATCGGCAAGGCGAAGAAGAAGCCCGCCGAGGCGCGTGCCGTCATCCAGATCGGCATCGTCATCGGCGGCGCCGACGGCGACTTCGACAAGACGGAGCAGGCCGTCGTGCGCGAGGCATGCTTCGCACTCGACCTTCCGCCGCACGAGTTCGACCTGTAGGACCTCCCGTTCGGATCACGCCGGGCCCGTGTGCCCCGGTGGCCGATCCCGCCCGATCCGGACAGAGGACCCGAGGTACCCCCGCGGACCGGCCCCCGGCCCGCCCTCCGTACCGCCGGGACGACCGCGGACCGACCGACCACCGGTCCGCGCCCGGCAGGCCGGGGACGCGCTACTCCCCCGATGCGCATCCCCGGCCGCTTTCTTCCGGGACCCCGCCGCCGTCACACGTCAGCATCGCGTAACGGCGGCGGGGTTTCGCGTCACGTGCGCGTCAAGGCCCTCCCGGCGTCCCTCCCCCGGGGGCATAACGTTGAGGGCGCAGCAGCCCCGCACAGCCCGCCCGACGAGGAGGCACCCCATGTCCGAGCGCAGCGGAACGGACGATCCCGAACCTCTTGAACCCGGCCCGGCCGGAACGCTCTTCGTCCCCGTCCGGCCGGGACCGGTCGGCCTCGCCACCGGGTGGACGGCCCGTTTCTTCCGTACACCGCTGGGCGACCGCACGGCCGTCGGCTTCACCTCCGCGCACCGGCTGGCCGCCACCCTGGGCAACGGCCAGCCCTGGATCAGGCTCTCCGAGCCGGCCCTGCGCGCGCTCGGCACACCGCTCGGGGTCACCGTCCTCACCGTCGATCCCCAACTGACCGCACAGGCCCCCGGGCGGGCCGTCCCCACCGCCACGGCCAGGGTGCGCCGGCCCGGCCCGTACCCGAGGTCGGGCCCCACCGCCGCCACCCGTTGCGGGCGTTGACGACCGGGCGGGCGGAACCCGGCACCCGCACGGGCGCGGCGCGGTCGGTGCGGGGCGGGTCACAGATCCTTGGCCGGCCAGTCCAGCAGCCGGGCACCGATGACCGCCGTCTGCAGCGTGTATCGGTGCATCGGGTCGGACGGATCGGCACCCGTCAGCTGACGGATCCGCTCCAGCCGGTAGGTCAGCGCCCGCACGCTCAGCGACAGCCGACGCGCCGTCTCGGCTGCCACACAGCCCGAGTCGAAGTAGGCGGTGAGCGTCCGCAGCAGGGGTTCGGCGCCGCCGCGCGCCTGCTGGAGCGGGCCCAGTTGGCTGCGCACCAGATCGGCCATCGCCTGCCGGTCCCGGGTCAGCACCGGATAGACCAGCAGGTCGGCCGCGTACAGCACCGGGTCGTCCAGACCCATCCGCTCCGCGAGATCGAGTGCGTCGAGCGCCTCGTCGTAGGACTGGACCACGCCGCCGGGGCCCCGGTGCGGGCGGCCGACGGCGACCCGGCCGCCGTCCGTCGCCACGTGGGACTGCTTGGCGAAGTACCGCAGGACATCGGGCTGGCTGCCGGGAGCGATGCAGACCAGCCGCCCGTCCTTCGTCGTGATCAGGATCTTCCGGCCGCTGAACCGCGTGAGCAGCGCCGCCTCCACGGCGCGCGGTACGGAGTCCGTCTCGGTGTACGCCTCCGGGCCCGTCGCCACCGCGACCGCGTGGGCGCGCGAGAGACGCAGCCCGAACCGGGTGGCCCGCTCGGCGAGCCGGCCCAAGTCGCTGCGCCCGTACAGCAGATCGTCGATGAACTCGCGGCGGGCCGCCTCCTCGCGCCGCACGGTGAGCCGCTGGGCCCGCTCGAAGCCCTCGGCGAAGGCGTCGACGGCTTGCTCCACGGCGGCCAGCACGGAGCCGGCTGACGCTTCGTCGGCCGACGCCGCGCGCGGCCAGCCGGTGCGGGTCGCGGCGAGATGGAGGCCGACCAGGGCTCGCAGCTGGCATCCGGCCTCGGCGGCCTCCCGGCCCAGGAGCCGGCGGGTGTCCAGCTCGTCCCGGGTCAATCGGCGCCCGGTGGCGGCGACATCGGCCAGGATGCGGACGTAGTCCCCCAGATACTCGTCGGAAACCTCCGGCACCGCCACGCGTACTCCTCCAGTCCTGACCGACCTCGACACATACCTCAACGCACAACAGCCGCTGCCGGTGCCCGGCATCGAGCACCTGCAAACATTGCCGGACTCCGGCAGTGCGATGTCATGGTCTCGAATGACAGGATCAGGTCAGCACCAACCGGGGGAACACGGGGGATACGGGGGAGTACGGGGGAAGATCCGGCTGCTGCGGCGCCGCTGTCCGCGGGCCGCAGCACCGGAATCGCCGCCGAAGTCGCCACCGGAACCACCACCGCAACCGCCCCCGACGACAGGGAGGGGTGGACGATGCGGGAGTTCCTGAGCGCGGCAAGCGCCTTCCCGGCCGTCCTGTTCGCCGCCGCGCTGGTCGTGGTCGTCTTCTTCTGGCTCCTCGTGCTGGCCGGTGCGGCCGATCACCATTCCTTCGACGGGGACCTCGACACCGGCATGGCCGGGATCGGCGGAGTGCCGGTCACCGTCTCGGTGTCCGTGATGGTCGTCGTCGGCTGGTTCACGAGCCTGGCCGGTACGGTCCTGCTGCACCGCAGCGGTGTCACCGGCCTCACCCGCGCCGGGCTGGCCTGTGCCGTGCTCGCCGGGGCGCTGCTGATCGCCTGGGCCGTGATGCGGATGCTGGTGCACTGGGTGCGCCGGCGGTTCCCGGACGAGCCCCCTCCGTCGCGGCAGGACTTCCTCGGCCGGGTCTGCACGATCCGTACCGGTTCCGTCAGTGCCGACTTCGGCCAGGCCGAGGTCGCCGCGGCCGACGGCTCCACCGCGATCGTCCAGGTCAGGCTGTTGCGTCCGACGGACGGACCGGAGGCCGCGGACGATACGCGTGCCACGGACGGCGCGGTTCTCGTCTCGGGCAGTGCGGGGCTTCTCTACGCGTACGACGACGAGGGCGAGTTCTTCTGGGTCTCGCCGTACGACAAGGCGCTGGACCCGGGACCGCCGAAACCACGCACGAGCCCGCGCCCGGACACCGGTCCCGGTGCGCGCCGGACGCCGCGTCGCGCCGGCTGACCCGTCCCGCCCGTACCCGTCGCGGTCACAGCCGCGTCCGACGACCGCCCGGTCGCCCCGTCCGGGCCCCTCTTCCTCACCACCTTCCTCACCAGCCGTCAAGGACTGTCATGGATGCCATCACCCTGGGCTTCGGTGTGCTCGTAGCCGTCGTCCTGCTCATCGCCGTCGCCCTGCTTCTCGTCATCAGCCGGCTCTTCCGCAAGGTGGAACAGGGCAAGGCACTGATCATCTCCAAGACCAAGAAGGTCGATGTCACCTTCACCGGGGCCGTCGTCCTGCCGGTGCTGCACAAGGCCGAGTACATGGACATCTCGGTGAAGACCATCGAGATCCGCCGCACCGGGCGCGAGGGCCTGATCTGCCAGGACAACATCCGCGCCGACATCCACATCAACTTCTTCGTACGCGTCAACAAGACCGTCGAGGACGTCATCAAGGTCGCCCAGTCCATCGGCACGGAGCGGGCCAGCGACAAGGTGGCGATCCAGGAGTTCTTCGCCGCGAAGTTCGCCGAGGCGCTCAAGACCGTCGGCAAGCAGCTGGACTTCGTCGATCTGTACACCAAGCGCGAGGAGTTCCGGGACCGGATCATCCGGGTCATCGGCACGGACCTGAACGGCTACCACCTCGACGACGCGGCGATCGACTTCCTGGAGCAGACGCCCATGGCGCAGCTGGACGGCGCCAACATCCTCGACGCCCAGGGCATCCGCAAGATCACCGAGCTGACGGCGATCGAGCACGTGCGCACCAACGAGTACCAGCGCACCGAGCAGAAGGAGATCACCCGGCAGAACGTCGACGCCCGCGAGACCATCCTGGAGCTGGAGCGCCGACAGGCCGAGGCCGAGATCAAGCAGCGCCGCGAGGTCGAGACGCTGCGGGCCCGCGAGGAGGCCGCGACGGCCAAGGTCCAGGAGGAGGAACGGCTCGGCGCCCAGGCCGCGTTCATCCGCACCGAGGAGCAGCTCGGCATCCAGCGCGAGAACCAGGCGCGGGAGATCGCCGTCGCGCAGAAGAACCGCGAGCGGGTCATCGCCGTGGAGAACGAGCGCATCGAGAAGGACCGGCTGATCGAGGTCATCGGACGCGAGCGGCAGACCGAACTCGACCGGATCGCCGCGACGAAGGAGGTCGAGGCCGAGCGCCGCGAGGTCGCCGATGTGATCCGGGAGCGGATCGCCGTGGACCGCACGGTCGCCGAGCAGGAGGAGTCCATCAAGACCCTGCGGGCGGTCGAGGAGTCGGAGCGCACCCGCAAGTCGGTCATCATCGCCGCCGAGGCGGAGGCCCAGGAGAAGCTGGTCAAGGACATCAAGGCCGCGGAGGCGGCGGAGGCGGCGGCCGGCCACCTGGCGGCCGAGCAGCTGACGCTCGCCGAGGCCCGGCTGAAGACCGCGGACCTGGACGCCCAGGCGAAGCTGCGGCTGGCCGAGGGCATCCAGGCGGAGTCCGCCGCGCCCGGCCTCGCGGAGGTCCAGGTGCGCGACGCGGAGGCCGACGTCATCGAGAAGAAGGGGCTCGCCGAGGCCGAGGCCGCGTCCGCCCGGCTCAGGGCCGAGGCGGAGGGCGCCCGGCTCAAGGCGCTGGCCACCGCGGAGGGCACCCAGGCCCAGGCGACCGCCGACGCGGCGATGATCGGCGAGAAGCTGAAGGCCGAGGCCGCGGGGCTCACCGAGAAGGCGGCGGCGATGGCGGCGCTGGACGACGCCTCGCGCGGCCACGAGGAGTACCGGCTGCGGCTAGCCGCGGAGAAGGAGATCCGGCTGGCCGGGCTCGATGTGCAGCGGCAGGTCGCCGAGGCGCAGGCGACGGTGCTGGCCACGGGGCTGGAGAACGCCGACATCGACATCGTCGGCGGGGAGTCGGTCTTCTTCGACCGCCTCGTCTCGTCCATCTCGATGGGCAAGAGCTTCGACGGCTTCGTGGAGAACTCGGACACGGCGAAGGCGCTCGCGGGTCCGTGGCTGAACGGCACCTCGTCGTTCACGGACGATCTGACGCGGGTGCTGGGCTCGGTGTCGACGGGGGACGTACAGAACCTCACGGTGTCGGCGCTGCTGATGCGGATGATGCGGACGCAGGGCGCGGGGCTCGCGCCGGGGCAGGCGCAGAAGCTGCTGACGACGGTCCAGGAACTGGGCCTGGCCGATGTGCCGGTGTCCGCGCTGACCGGGGCGGCGGGTGGTTCGGACGTACCCGCCGCACGGAACGGGTCGCCGGTCGCATAGGGCCCCTCGTTCGGATCACACCGGGCTCGGGTCCTGATCCGGCCCGATCCGAACGAAGGACCCCGGCGGCATCCGGGGCCGGGCGGCAGGGCCCGGCCCCGGGCGACCCCGGGCCCGTCCGGTGACCGCTCCCGTCCCCAGCACCGGGCGGGCCCGCACCACCCGCACCACAGACCTCGTAGGGAAGGCCGTACGTATGGAGACCGACACCACGACCGCACCGCCCGCCGGCGGCCCCGTGGACGCGGGGACGTACGACGTGCTGCGCCGCCGGCTGGCCGACCGGGCCGCCGAGCTCGCGAGCCGCGCCGAGGCGCTCAACGCGCGGCGCACCGAGGAGTTCGGTTCGACCGAGCTGCGGCTCACCGGCTCCGAGCGGATCCGTACCGAGCAGGCGTCCGTGCCCCGCGACCTGGTGGCCGTCGGCGGCCGGCTGCTGTTCGGCTTCGAGCGGGGCCCGGGGGCGGCACAGCCGCCCGAGGTCGCGGACGTACTCGCGCTGTACGAGCCGGAGTTGACCGCCCCGGACCAGGGCGGCCTGCTCGGCGACGAGGCCTTCGTACGCGAATTCACCGCACTGCACCGCTACTACCGCGACGCCCGCCTGCTGCGGCTGCGCCGCGTGGACGGCAGGCTGCTCGCCGTCTTCCGCACCGGCGAGAGCGCCGACGGCATCCGCGTACTGCGCTGGGCGCTCGCCCCGGACGGTTCGCCCGGCGCCTTCCTCGACGCGCGCGGCGACCGCGACCACGTCTTCCCGCCGTCGCACGACTTCACCTGGACCGTCGCGGGCCGCGAGTCCCACGTCCTGGGCCGGCACCCGCACATCGCGGTGGGCGGGGACGCGGACGGCACGGGCGCCCCCCTGTTCGTCGACACGCTCGGCGGCACCCTCACCGTCAAGACGGTCGACGACACCGACACCCCGGACGGGATCTACGAGGAGCCGGTCACCGAGCCCCTCCAGTCCCTCGCCGACGCGGATGTCGAGCATGCCGCGATCGGACCGCTCGTCCTGCTCCGCGTCCGCCCGTACAACGAGGAGTCGTGGCGGTACCTGGTCTACAACACGCTGCTCGGCACGGTCCTGCGCCTGGACGGCATCGGGCCCGCCTGCCACCGGCTGCCGGAGGACCAGGGGATCATCTTCCCCGGCGGCTACTACCTCACCACCGGCACCGTGAAGACCTTCGACATCGCCGAGCCGCTCACCGACCCGGTCTTCGAGGGCGTGCTCCGCTCCCCGAACGGCGAGGACGTCCTGTACGTCTTCCGCTCCCCCGACGACGGCCGCAGCCTGCTCCTGCCCTACAACCTGATCCGACAGGAGGTCGCCACCCCGCTCCAGGGCCGCGGCCACGCCCTGCTCGACGACGGCACGCTGGTCCTGCTGCGCTCCACCGCCACGGGTGACGAACCGGCCCGGGTCCACCCGGTGCAGCGCTGGCTGACCCCCTACGTCTCCGACACCCACGCCGCCTCCCGTCCCGCCGGGTCCGGTCCGCTCGCCCGGGTCGGCAACGCCGATCTGGTGCGCGGCATCTCCGACTGCCTGGCACTCGCGCACAGCGCCGCCGAGACGACCCCGACCGCCGCCGTCTACGCCCAACTGGTCGCGGACTGCACCCGCGCCACCGACCGCTACCACTGGCTCACCGACCCCGACCTCGGCGCGCTCGCCGCCCCGCTGGCGGAGCTGCGGGACACCGCCCAGCAGGTCCTCGCCGAGTTCGAGACGGTGCGGGAGCTGACCCGGCAGGCCGCCGACGCCCTCACCGCGACGGCCGACCGGCTCACCGCGCTCGTCCGCCGCATCCGCGGCGAGGCCCCGCGCACGGCCGCCGCCTGGGTGGCCCAGCTCACCGAACTGCGCCGGGCACACGGTCATCTGGCGACCCTCGCCGGGATGCGGTACGCGGACACCGAGCGGATCGCCGAGCTGACCACCGCCACGGCGGACGACATCGACGCGGCCGGCCGGCGCGCGGTGGCGTTCCTCGGCCGGGACGACGCGTTCGCCGGCTACCACGAGGACATCGCCCGCCTGGCCGCCGAGGCGGCCGCGCTCACCACCGTCGTGGACGCCTCGGCGCTCGGCGACCGGCTGACGGAGATGACGGAGGGCCTGGGCACCGTCACCGACGTGGTCGCCGGGCTCGACATCGGTGACGCGACGGTCCGTACGTCGATCCTGGAGCGGATCGCCGAGGTCCTCGGCGGGGTCAACCGGGCCCGCGCCGTCCTCGACGCGCGACGCCGCGAACTCCTCGACCACGAGGGCCGCGCCGAGTTCGCCGCCGAGTTCGCGCTGCTCGGGCAGGCCGTCACAGGGGCGCTGGCCGCCGCGGACACCCCGGACGCGTGCGACGACCAACTGTCCCGGCTGCTGCTCCAGTTGGAGAACCTGGAGTCGCGGTTCGCGGAGTTCGACGACTTCCTCGCCGAGCTGGCCGAGCGGCGCACGGAGGTGTACGAGGCGTTCTCGGCGCGCAAGCAGACCCTGCAGGACGCCCGTGCCCGGCGGGCCGAGCGGCTGGCGGATTCGGCGGCCCGGGTCCTGGAGACGGTCTCCCGGCGGCTGGCCGCGCTGCCCGACCTGGACGCCGTCCACACGTACTTCGGCTCCGACCCGATGGTCGCCAAGGTCCGCCGCACCGCGGACGAACTGCGCGAGCTCGGCGACCCGGTGCGCGCCGAGGAGCTCGACGGCCGGCTGGTGGCCGCCCGGCAGGAGGCCGGGCGGGCCCTGCGCGACCGCGGGGAGCTGTACGCGGACGGCGGCGCCACGATCCGGCTGGGCCGGCACCGGTTCGCGGTGAACACCCAGCCCTTCGACCTGACGCTCGTCCCGCACGGGGACCGGCTCGCGTTCGCGCTCACCGGCACGGACTACCGGGCGCCGGTCACCGACCCGGAGTTCGAGGCCACCCGCCCGTACTGGGACCAGACGCTGCCCTCGGAGTCCCCGCACGTCTACCGCGCCGAGCACCTGGCGGCCCGGCTCCTGGACGAGCACGGCGCCGACGCCCTCGCCGCCCTGGAAGCCTCGGAACTCACCTCCCTGGTGAGGGAGTCGGCCGCCGCCGCGTACGACGAGGGCCACCAGCGCGGTGTCCACGACGAGGACGCCGCCGCGATCCTCACCGCCCTGCTCGGGCTGCACGCCGGGGCCGGACTGCTGCGCCGCCCGCCCGCCGTACGAGCGGCGGCACAGCTGTTCTGGGCGTACGGGACGGACGAGGCCCGGCGCGCCTCCTGGACCCGGCGGGCCCTCTCGCTGGCCCGCGCCCGTGACACGTTCGGCCTCGCCCCGGCCGTCCAGGCGCTCCAGGAGGAATGGGCGGACGCCATCCGGGCCGAGGAATCCGGGGGCTCCGGCGTACGGGGCGCGGACACCGGGGCCGTCGCCGCGTACCTCTTCGAGGAGCTGACCAGCGGACCGGCCGGATTCGTCACGAGCGCCACCGTGCGCACGTTCCTGGACAAGTTCCGTCGCGCTACCGGCTCTTCGGCGTACAACGAGGATCTCGCCGCCCTCCACGACGACCTCCGTGCCCGGCGTCAGCTGGTCGAGGGCTGGCTCGTCCCGTACGCCGCCGCGAGCGGCAACGAGATCGACGCGGGCGATCTGGCGGAGGCCGTCGCCGTGGAACTGTGCCCGGAGCCGCTGCTCGACCGGTACGAGTGCGAGGCGCCGCTCACCGCGACCGTGGACGGCCTGCTCGGCACCCATCCACGCATCGACCGGGGCCGGCTGACCGTCCGCATCGACGAACTCCTCGCCCGCACCGCCGAGTTCCGCGCCGGCACCGTTCCCGGATTCCGGGCCTACCAGCGCCGGCGCACCGCACTCGTGGCCGCCGAACGCGCCAGGCTGCGGCTGGACGACCACCGGCCGCGCGTCATGTCGGCGTTCGTCCGCAACCGCCTCCTGGACGAGGTGTATCTGCCGCTGATCGGCGACAGCCTCGCCAAGCAGCTCGGCACCGCCGACGCCGACCGGCGCACCGACTCGCAGGGCCTGCTGCTGCTGGTGTCGCCGCCCGGCTACGGCAAGACGACGCTCATGGAGTACGTGGCCGACCGGCTCGGACTGGTCCTCGTCAAGATCAGCGGGCCGAACCTCGGCCACGACGTGACCTCCCTCGACCCGGCGCAGGCGCGCACCGCGACCGCCCGCCAGGAGATCGAGAAGATCAACTTCGCCCTGGAGACGGGCAACAACACGCTGCTCTACCTCGACGACATCCAGCACACCTCGCCCGAACTGCTCCAGAAGTTCATTCCGCTCTGCGACGCCACCCGCCGGATCGAGGGCGTGCGGGACGGCGAGCCGCGCAGCTACGACCTGCGGGGCAAGCGGTTCGCGGTGTGCATGGCGGGCAATCCGTACACCGAGTCGGGGGCGCGGTTCCGGGTCCCCGACATGCTGGCCAACCGGGCCGACGTGTGGAATCTCGGCGAGGTGCTGAGCGGCCGGGAGGACGTCTTCGCGCTGAGCTTCGTCGAGAACGCGCTGACCGCCAACCCGGTGCTGGCGCCGCTCGCCGGGCGTTCCCGCGAGGATCTCGCCCGGTTCCTGCGGCTCGCCTCCGGCACGGCGCCCGCAGTCGGCGCGGACCTGTTCGACCATCCGTACGCGCCCGCCGAGGTGGAGCGGATCGTCTCGGTCCTGCGCCATCTGCTGACCGCGCGGGACACGGTGCTGGCCGTGAACGCCGCGTACATCGCCTCGGCCGCGCAGACGGATGCGACGCGTACCGAACCGCCGTTCCGGCTGCAGGGCTCGTACCGCAACATGAACAAGATCGCCGAACGGATCGTGCCGGTGATGAACGACGCGGAACTCCTCGCCGTCATCGACGACCACTACGCGGGCGAGGCCCAGACGCTGACCACCGGCGCCGAGTCCAACCTGCTGAAGCTCGCGGCGCTGCGCGGCCGTCTCACCGCCGAGCAGTCCGCGCGCTGGTCCGCGGTCACCGCCTCCTACGTCCGCACGCAGGCGCTCGGCGGCCCTGACGGCGACCCCGTGACACGGGCGGTCGCCGCACTGGGGCTGCTCGCGGACCGCATCGCGGCGGTGGAGTCGGCGATCGTCCGGGTCGCCGACCCCCGCCATCTGCTCGCGGGCCCGCCGCCCCGGCACGCGGCGCCGCCGCCCGGTGTTCCACAGGAAGATCACTGACAGCCCGGGTACGACCGAGAGGAGCAAGGCATGCTGGGTCCCGTGCCTCCATTTCCCCAGCAACCCCAACGCTCCCCGTTCAGCGGACACATGGTCGTCTGCGGTGACGACGCACTGGCCCAGCGGCTCGCCGTGGAGCTGCGCTATGTGTACGGGGAGAGAGTCACCCTCGTCCTGCCGCCCCGACGCGACGCGCGCCGGTCCGAACTGCCGCTGACCGGGCGGGGCCGGGCGGCGGCGCTGTTCGGCCGGATGTCGCAGGCGATGAACCGCAACGGCGGGAACGGAGCCGCGGGTGGTGCCGGGGACGGCGACACCAACGCCGGAGTCGAGGCGGTACGTGTCCTGGAGGCGCCGGAGCCGTCCGACGAGGTCTTCGAGGAGGCGGGCGTCGAATCGGCCGCCGCGCTGGCCCTGGTCTACGACGACGACGAGCGCAACATCCGCGCCGCGCTGACCGCCCGCCGCCTCAACCCCCGGGTCCGGCTGGTCATCCGGCTCTACAACCGCAAGTTGGGCCAGTATCTGGAGACCCTGCTCGACCAGGCCGCCGCCGTCTCCGCGCCCGGCCTCGACCCGGCCGCGCTGGACGCCTCGACCACCGTCCTGTCCGACGCGGACACCGCCGCGCCCGCCCTCGCGGCGACCGCCCTCACCGGCTCCAGCAAGGTCATCCAGGCGGAGGGCCTGCTGCTGCGCGCCGCCGAACGCACCCCGCCCGAGGACGGCCAGGTCGCCGACCCCGGCCTGTGCACCCTCGCGCTGCTCTCCTCCACCACCCATGACCCGGCGGGCACCGAGGGATCCGACAGCAGCGGCGACGAGGGACCTCAACTCCTTCCCGACGAAAGCCAGGTGGCCGCGGCGACGGGCCGTGGCACGGTCGTCCTGGAGGCGGTCAGCCAGTCGGGCCCGGCCGGTCCGCCGCCCCGGATGGGCGGCCGGGGCGCACCGCTCGGCCAGGTCTTCTCCCGGCGGCTGCGCTGGTCGGCGCTGGGGGTCGGGCTGGCCGTCGTGGGCCTCGCCGTCGCCTCCTGGCTCACCACCGGCGACCATCCGGCGCACGCCGCGTATCTGACACTGCTGGACCTGTTCGCGATGGGCGACCCGGCGATCGGAGATTCGACGGCCCGTCAGCTCCTCCAACTCCTTTCCGGAGTGGCCGGTCTGATGCTGCTCCCCCTGCTCGTGGCGGCTGTGCTGGAGGCCTTCGGTTCGCTCCGTACGGCGTCGTCGCTGCGCCGTCCGCCGCGCGGTCTCTCCGGTCATGTGGTGCTGCTCGGTCTCGGCAAGATCGGTACGCGGGTCCTGGTCCGACTGCGCGAGCTCGGCATTCCCGTGGTGTGCGTGGAGGACGACCCGGACGCGCGCGGCATCGCCGTGGCCCGGCGGCTGCACGTGCCGGTGGTGCTCGGCGATGTCACCCAGGAAGGCGTCCTGGAGGCGGCGAAGATCCAGCGCGCCCGCGCGCTCCTCGCCCTGACCAGCATCGACACCACCAACCTGGAGGCCGCGCTGTACGCCCGCTCGGTCGAACCGAATCTGCGCGTCTCCCTGCGTCTGTTCGACGACGAGTTCGCCACGGCCGTCTACCGCACCCTGCGCGCCGCCCACCCGCAGGCCCTCACCCGCTCCCGCTCCGTGTCCCACCTGGCCGCCCCGTCCTTCGCGGTCGCCATGATGGGGCGGCAGATCCTGGGCGCGATCCCGGTCGAGCGGAAGGTGATGCTGTTCGCGGCGGTCGAGGTCGCGGGGCACCCGCAGTTGGAGGGCCGCACGGTGGAGCAGGCGTTCCGGGCGGGCGCCTGGCGGGTGCTGGCCCTGGACGCCACCCCGCCCGAGGACCGCCGCCCGGACCTGGCGGTGCCCGCACCCGTGCCCACCGACCGTCCGTCGGGACTGGTCTGGGACCTGCACCCGGGGTACGTGCTGCGCCCCCAGGACCGGGTGGTGATCGCCGCGACCCGCCGCGGCCTGGCCGAACTGCTGCGCCGACGCGTCTTGTTGACGCCCCGCTGAGCCGGGCGGTTCGCGGGGTGTGGGGTCCGCCCGGAGCGGCGGCGGGGCCCCGCCCGAACAGGCGGGGCCCCGGGTGTCAGGCCCGCCTGGAGCGGCGGCGGGCCACCACGACCAGGCCGGTGCCCACGGCGAGCACCGCGGCGGTGCCGATGACCAGCGGAACCGTGCCACTGCTGCCCGTCGAGGCCAGGTCGCCGGCGCCGGGCACCGTGCTCTGCGACGGGGCGGGTGTGCCCGGTGCGGCGGGTCCGGAGGAACCGGCGGACGGCGTGCCGCTCGCCGGGGGCGGCGTCGCGGAGCCGGAGGGCGTGCCGGCCACCGGCGGCGTCGTCCCGGGGGTCCCGCTCGGCGTCGGTGTGGCGGACGGGGTCCTCCCGGTCTCCGGGAGGCAGCCGGTGAAGGGGAAGTGGTGCGTCTCCGCGCCGCCCGAGCCATGCAGCGAGGCCACCCACACGGAGCCGTTGACCGGCGCGCCGGTGCCCAGCTCCAGGTGCGCCCGGGGCGCCAGCACACTGCCGGGCCAGGCCGCCGAACTGCTCTTGGTGACCGTGCGGGCCTCGGGGAAGTTCCACAGCAGCCGGGCGCGGACCTTGCCGTCGGAGGCGCTCTGGAGCTTGTCGTCCAGTACGTAGTCCTGGCCGCCGGACAGGAAGAAGCCGGTGGTGCCGGCCTTGGCCATGTCGTAGTTCTCGCCGCTCACATTGACGATCGCGGTCGCGCCCGCCGGGATCTTGAGGTAGACGTCCTTGGCCTGCTCCAGCTGACCGGCCGTCACCTTGAAGACGTTTCGGGTGGCGTCGGTGCCCGTCAGGGTGAGCTCGGCGCCGTCCGGCGTCACGTCGGCACCCTCGGTCACCGGCTCCTCGGCCAGCGCGGAGGAGTAGGACCGGAGCTCGGCGAACTCGGCGTCGAAGTCGATCAGCCCGGCGTTCCGGCGGAAGGCGCCGGAGTGCAGCTCGACGGCGCGGTCCCGGACCTGGCCGCCGACGACCGCGTCGCCCTTCATCACCGCGGTGACCGACCCGCCGTTGAGCAGATCGCCGCGGACCACGAGCGAAGCCCGGCCGGGCAGGGCGTCGACCTCCGCCGCCGTCAGCTCGTTGGCGACACTGAAGCCGCCGCGGAAGTCGGCGTTGCCGCCGACGGCGACGGCACCCTCCGCGTCGGGTGTGTGGACGTCGTCACCGAGTACGAACTCGCCGTACTTTCCGGCTGTTTCGAAGGCGTCGGTGGCGCATCCGGCCGAATCGGCGGGCGCGGCCTGGACGGCCGGGGCGGCCGTGGGGCCGAGGACGAGGGCTCCACCGAACACAGTGGCTGCGGCGGTTGCGGTTATGCGCATGGGGCGTGATTCTCCCGCGGAGGTGATTGTAAAGATTCCGTGGTGGCTTTGCCCATGGTTTTCACACCTTGAGACATTGGTCAAGACCAATGCTCGAAATGCTGACGAATCGCCAGGACACAGAGCCGTTTCCGGCTGTCACCGGTGGGGTGCGGCGTCCCCTCCTTCGAGGCGAAGGCGTCGAACGGGGCGGGACCGGCCGCTCGTGGAATGTCCTCAGAGGAGGCCCCCCATGGCCTCCCGCACCTGCGCCAGCGTCGCGTCGGCCACGACGTTGGCCCGCTCGTTCCCCGCCCGCAGCACCGACCGCACGTACCCCATGTCCCGCGCGTACTCCGCCCGCCGGGCCCGGATCGGCGCCATCCTGCTGTTGACGGCCTCGGTCACCGTCCGTTTGAGAGCGGCGGCGCCCCCGCCGCCCACCTCCTCCGCCACCGCGTACGGGTCCCGGTCCAGGCAGAGCGCGGCCAGCAGCACCAGCCCGGACACCCCGGGGCGCCCCTCGGGGTCGTAGGTGATGTGCCGCTCGGCATCCGTCTTCGCACCCTTGATCAGCCGCGCCGTCTCGTCCGCGTCGGCGCCCAGCGCGATGGAGTTGGCGCGGCTCTTGCTCATCTTGGTGCCGTCCGTGCCGAGGAGGAGCGGCGCGGCGGAGAGCAGGGCGTCCGGCTCCGGAAAGACCGCCCCGTACCGCTCGTTGAAGCGGCGGGCGACGGTCCGCGTCACTTCGAGGTGCGGCAGCTGGTCCTGCCCGACGGGGACGAGGTTGCCCTTGCAGAACAGGATGTCGGCCGCCTGGTGCACGGGATAGGTGAACATCAGCCCGCTGACGGTGGACTGCCGGGAGTGCGCGATCTCGTCCTTGACGGTGGGGTTGCGGTTCAGCTCGGCGACGGAGACGAGGCTGAGGAAGGGCAGCATCAGCTGGTTGAGCGCGGGCACGGCGCTGTGGTTGAAGATCGTCGAGCGTTCCGGGTCGATCCCGATGGCCAGGTAGTCCAGCAGCAGCTCCTCCGTGATCCCGGTGAGCCGTTCGGCCACGTCCCGGTCGGTCAGCACCTGGTAGTCGGCGATGATCACGAAGACGTCCACCCCGAGGTCCTGGAGCCGGACGCGGTTGTGGAGCGTGCCGAAGTAGTGCCCCAGGTGGAGCACTCCGGTGGGCCGGTCCCCGGTCATCACCCGGAACCGTCCGGGTTCCTGCTGGATCAGCCGCTCCAGCTCGGCACTGCGGCGCCGGGCGGGCGCGGTGGCGATGGACGCGACGGTGGCGGTGGCTGTGTTCATGGAGCTCTCTCCTCGCGGGTGCTGGTTGCGTGGAGGACGGCCCGCCGGGATCGGCATCCGTACCCGTACGAGGGCAGAGAAAAGGGCCGTCCATGTCGAACGGCCCTGGTTCCGTGCAGATGAGGCGGCCGCTCCTAGGAGGAGCGCCACCAGTTCCGGCACGGTACGGAGGTCATGGGCCGATGGTAGCGCCCCACGGCAGCCCGGTCACGGCCCATTCCCCCATCTCACCGACCGGGCTGCGGCACCGCGGCATTTGTCCCCCGCCTCGCTCACTTCACTTCTCGGCGTGCTCGCCCACGTAGAAGAGGATCCAGACGAAGCCCGCGAAGAGGTGCGTGGCGAAGACGTACACGAAGACGCGCAGGGCGACGCCGCGTTCCTTCCAGCGCTCGCTCACGCTGCCCTCGCTCACGGCCCGACTCCGTCCGGCAGAGGCTCGCCCGGCCTCCGTGACGCGTCCAGGGTACGCACCGCCCCGGGCCGGCTCACCTGGGCGGAATAGGTCACGGAGGTGTTCCGTTGTAGGGCGTGCTAACATAGTTCAACATTCAACCAACTTGCTTCTGGAGGCGGGCGCCATGGAGTTCGGGATCTTCACCGTCGGAGACGTGACCACGGACCCGACGACCGGCAGGACACCGAGCGAGCACGAGCGGATCAAGGCCACCATCGCCATCGCGCAGAAGGCGGAGGAGGTCGGTCTGGACGTCTTCGCGACCGGCGAGCACCACAACCCGCCGTTCGTCCCGTCCTCGCCGACGACCACGCTCGGCTACCTCGCCGCCCGCACCGACCGGATCATCCTGTCCACGTCCACGACGCTGATCACCACCAACGACCCGGTGAAGATCGCCGAGGACTACGCGACGCTCCAGCACCTCGCGGACGGCCGCGTCGACCTGATGATGGGGCGCGGCAACACCGGACCGGTCTACCCCTGGTTCGGCAAGGACATCCGCCAGGGCATCCCGCTCGCCATCGAGAACTACGCCCTGCTGCACAAGCTGTGGCGCGAGGACGTCGTGGACTGGGAGGGCAAGTTCCGTACGCCGCTGCAGTCCTTCACCGCGACCCCGCGCCCGCTGGACGGCGTCCCGCCGTTCGTGTGGCACGGCTCGATCCGCTCCCCGGAGATCGCCGAGCAGGCCGCGTACTACGGCGACGGCTTCTTCCACAACAACATCTTCTGGCCCATCGAGCACACCAAGAAGATGGTGAACCTCTACCGGCAGCGGTACGCGCACTACGGGCACGGCACCGCCGAGCAGGCCGTCGTCGGACTCGGCGGCCAGGTGTTCATGCGGAAGAACTCGCAGGACGCGGTACGGGAGTTCCGCCCGTACTTCGACAACGCGCCGGTCTACGGGCACGGTCCTTCCCTGGAGGACTTCTCCCAGCAGACCCCGCTGACCGTCGGCTCCCCGCAGGAGGTCATCGAGCGGACCCTGTCCTTCCGGGACGCCGTCGGCGACTACCAGCGCCAGCTGTTCCTGATGGACCACGCGGGACTGCCGCTGAAGACGGTCCTGGAGCAGCTCGACATCCTCGGCGAGGAGGTGGTCCCGGTGCTGCGCAAGGAGTTCGCCAACCTGCGGCCGGCCGGAGTCCCGGACTCCGCCCCTGTCCACCCGGCCGTCGCCGCCCGCACCACCACCACGAAGGAGGGCTGACCACCGTGTCCACCACGCCCGGCGTGTTCGCCACCGAGCCCCTGAGGATCGTCGCCGTCTCGGCCGGACTCGGCCGGCCGTCCTCGACCCGGCTGCTGGCCGAGCGGCTGGCCGGCGCCGCCCGCGAGCGCCTGCTGGCCGAGCAGGACCGCGCGGTCGAGGTGCGGGTGATCGATCTGCGCGACCTGGCCGTCGACATCGCCCATCACCTGGTGACCGGATTCCCGCCGGGCGCGCTGGACGCGGCGATCAAGGAGGTGACGGAGGCGGACGGACTGATCGCCGTCTCGCCCGTCTTCACCGCCTCGTACAGCGGACTGTTCAAGTCGTTCTTCGACCTGATCGACAACACGGCGCTGACCGGCAAGCCCGTCGTCATCGCGGCGACGGGCGGCACCGCCCGCCACTCGCTGGTCCTGGAACACTCGATGCGTCCGCTCTTCGCCTACCTGCGGGCCACGGTCGTACCGACCTCCGTGTACGCGGCGTCGGAGGACTGGGGCTCGTCCGGCGACGAGTACACCGACGGCCTGCCGTCCCGCATCCGGCGCGCGGGCGGCGAGCTCGCGGCCATGGTCGCGGGCGGCCGGGCGGCCTCCGGGGCGCCGAGGACCCTCGGGCTCGACGACGAGGTCGTGCCGTTCGAGCAGCAGCTCGCCGACCTCCGACTGGACTGATCGGCCCCCCGGACAGGGGCCGGGAGGCCCTACCAACCGAGGAACTGTCCGGTTTGACTAGAGTTGGACTGAAAGACGCGTCGTGCGGCGTCTCCCGCAGGAGTCCCGCACGACGCCTCTGCACACTGAGCCGAACCGAGCTGGAGGCAGAGATGGGCAGGATCGTGGTGGGCGTTGACGGCTCCGATTCGTCGGTCAAGGCGCTGCACTGGGCCGTACGCCAGGCGGAGCTGACCGGTGACACCGTCGAGGCCGTCAACAGCTGGGAGTACCCCGCGACCAGCTGGGCGTCCATGATGCCGGGCATGCCGGAGGACTTCGACCCGCAGGCGGTCGCGACCGTGGCCCTCACCGAGACGCTGGAGGAGGCCCTGGGAGCCGAGGGCGCGGCGGCGATCAGCAAGATCGTGGTGATCGGCAACCCGGCCCAGTCCCTGCTGGAGCGTGCCAAGGGCGCGAACCTGCTGGTGGTCGGGGCACGCGGTTACAGCGGCTTCAAGGCGACCCTGCTCGGCTCGGTCAGCCTCCATGTCACCCAGCACGCACCGTGCCCGGTGACGGTCGTACGCGACTGAGCACGGCCGCGTGCACGTCAGGACGTGCAAGGGGAACGGGCCCGCGCCGAGCGCGGGCCCGTTCCCCTGTCCGATGCGCCCGTTCCCCTGTCCGATGCGCCGGGGCTACGCCCTCTGCCGCTTCGGGGCGCCCACGTCTTCCCGCGTGTAGAAGATGTAGAACGTCGTGATGAACATCCCGAGGCCGACCGCCAGTCCCAGCGCCGAGGACCGCAGCACACTGGAATCGGTCAGTCCGACCAGCAGGCCGATCGCCGCGGCCGTCAGCGCGCCGTACGCCACCGCCCGGACCAGGGGCAGCATGGCGTGCTGGATGCGACCCAGCCCGAAGCACAGAGCGGCGAGCACCACCGCGCCGATCAGGCCGTACCAGAACTGCCGTCCGCCGCTCGCGCCGTGGTTGCGGAGGATGAACGAGGCGTACAGGCCGTACGCCGCGCCGAGCGTGGCGGGAATGGCCCAGGCGCGCGCACTGTGCCGGCGTGTCCGTGCCCCGGACCGGGCCCGTCGGTGGGTCCGCATCGCTGCATGAGTGGCCATGGCGGAGAACTCCTTCCGTCGCCCCTTTTCCCTCCAGAGCACACCCGGCCGTGCCGCCCGGCAACTCGGATGGCGTACGGTCCGGGGCGTGCCGCTTCCGTACGGGATTCCCTGGAGGGGTGCGGACGTATCTCTCGACGGCTCTGGCGGTGGCGGTGCTGGTGCTGCTCGCCGTGCTCGTCCCGCTGAGCGCGCTCGCCGCCTGGGTGGATCTGGAGATCGACAACACGGACCGTTACGTCGCCGCGGTGGCCCCGCTCGCCTCCGACCCAGAGGTGCGGAACACCGTCAGTGACCTCATCACCGACGCGACGATGAAGCAGATCGAGGCGGGGCCGCTCCAGAACACCGTGCGGGACTTCCTCCACCAGGCGGTCATGTCCTTCACCACCACCGACGCCTTCCAGAACGCGTGGAACGCCGCCAACCGCACCGCCCACCAGGCCGTCACCGCAGCACTGAACGGCAACACCGGCGAGGCCGTGACCATCGATCTGGCCCCCGTGACCGAGCGGGTCAAACGGAACCTGGAGGACAACGGGGTGCCGTTCTCCGACCGGATTCCGGTTCAGCACACCGACATCACGCTCATCTCCGCCGACCGCGCCGACCAACTGCGCCAGAGCTTCCGGTTGCTGCGGGCCGGCAGCATCTGGCCCGCCGTGGGCACGGTCGTCCTCGCCGCCCTGGCCGTGGTCGTGGCCTGGCTGCGCGGCGGACCGGGGCGCGGGCGCTCCGCGCTCGCCGCGCTCTCGGCCACGGCGGTGACCGGGCTCGGCTTCGCGCTCGGGGCGCTCGTCCTGCGCGCGGCGGTCGCGGTCGCCCGCGCCCGGGTGCTCGCCGAGGTGCCGGACAGCGAGACGGGCGGTGCGGCGGCGGTGTACGACGCGCTGACGGGCTCACTGCGCACGACCGCGTGGATCGTGTTCGGTACGGGGCTGGCGGTCGCGCTGGGCGCGCTGCTCGGGCGGCTGTGGGCGGTACGGCGGCGCTCGGCTCCGTGACGGCACGGGCCGAGGCGGCACGGGCCGTACCGGCGGGCCGGGGTTCGACGTGCGGCGGGGGACCGGCCGGGGAAGAGTGGTTCTCGTGACCGCCGGACCGAGGACGACTGAGAGGTCTTCCGTATGCGAGCCATAGCCGTCGGCGCGTTCCAGGCCGACCCCGAACTGGTCGAGATACCCAAGCCCGAGCCGGAAGCCGGTGAGGTACGGGTCCGGATCGAGTACGCCGCACTCAACCCGTGCGACTGGCAGACCGCCCACGACTCCCCGGACGACGAACCCGCCCCGCAGGTGTTCCCGCTGGTCGTCGGCGTGGACTTCGCGGGCCGGGTCGACATGATCGGCAGCGGCGGCAACCGGTTCCGGGTCGGTGACCAGGTCTTCGGCCGGGTCCCCGGGTCGGCGGCCGGCACCGGTTCCGGTACGTACTGCGACTACGTGTCCGTACCGCAGGACTCCGCCATCACCCTCGTCCCGCCCGGTCTCTCCCTGCGCACCGCCGCGGCGCTGCCGTCCGCCGGGATGGCGGCCGCCCAGATCCTGGAGACCGCGGTGCTCCGCGGCCACGAGAGCCTGCTGGTCATCGGGGCCGCGGGCGGCGTCGGCAGCTGTCTGACCCAGCTCGCGGCGGCCCGCGACGTACGCGTGATCGCGGCCGTGCGCGGCGACGAGCACGGGCGGATGGAGGCCCTGGGCGCCACCGCCACGATCGACACCACGGACCGCCCCCTCGAAGCGGCGGTACGGGAAGGCTTCCCGGACGGCGTCGACGCGTTGGTCGACCTGGTCTCCACCACCCCGGACGACCTCGCCGCCCACGCCGCGCTCGTACGCGACCGCGGGATCGCCCTGACCACCCGCGGCGTCGCCGGCGACGCCGCTCTCCCCCCGGGCGTGACCGGCATCGACTTCCGGCTCGACCCCTCCCCGGTACTGCTGGACGTCCTGGCCGCGGGCGCCGCCGAGGGCGTACTGCGCGTGCCCATCGACATCGAGGTCCCGCTGGAGAAGGCCCCGCAGGCCCTCGATCGCAACCGGACGGGCGGCGCACGCGGCAAGACCGTCATCGCGCTCTGAAGCCCACCCCGCGCGCACGACCGAAGGAGGCGTCATGGACGACCGGGAACGCGACATCGAGCGCGAAATCGAGCACGACATCATCGACAGCATCGGCGGACTCGTCTCCGAGGAACGGGACCTGCGCAACCGCTCCGACCGGGAATCGGGCCTCACCGCGGACGAACGGATCCGCCTGCGTACGGTGGAGGTCCGGCTCGACCAGTGCTGGGACCTGCTGCGACAGCGCCGCGCCCTCAGCGAGTTCGGCGAGGACCCGTCCGCGGCGAAGGTCCGGCCGCCCGCCGAGGTCGAGGGCTACCAGGGCTGACCGAGCGACACAGGGGGACGCGTTGACCGACACGGAGGCCGATTCCGGACGCAGGCGTACCGCCCCACCCCCCTGGCTCCTCAGCGGACTTCGCCCCCAGCCGTCCACCCCCATCGCCTGGGCCGCGGTCGTCCGCGCCTCCATCGCCCTGGCCGCGCCGCTCGCCGTCGGCTTCGCGCTGGACCGGCCCGCGTACGGCGCGCTCGTCTCCATGGGCGCACTCTCCGGCGTCATCGGCGACACCGCCGACGCGTACCGGATGCGCATCCTCAACATCGCCGTACCGCAACTCTTCGGCGCACTCGGCATCATGCTCGGCACGCTGGTGTACGGGGCCGGCTGGGCAGCCGTCGCCGCGCTGTCCCTGGTCGGTCTGGTCTCCGGAATGATGTCGACGATCGGCGCCGTCGCCTCCGTGTCCGGGCTGCTGCTCCTGCTCAACGCGGTCGTCGGTGCCGGACTCCCGCTGCCGAACCCCTGGTGGGTGGCGCCGCTGCTGCTGACGGTGGGCGGACTGTTCGTCCTCACCATGACCCTGCTGGCGTGGCCGCTGCGACGGAAACTGCCGGAACGGGTCGCGGTCGCGGGCACCTACCTCGCGGTCGCCGACCTGCTCGCCGCCGCGGGCACCGACGCCTACGAGGAGCGGCGACAGGCCGTCACCCAGTCCCTCAACACCTCCTACGACCTGATCCTGGCCCGCCGGGCCCGCTACCACGGCCGCAGCAACGCCGGGGTGCGGCTGCTCGCGCAGCTCAACGTCGTCATCCCGCTCGTCGAGGCGGCGCCCGCCGTGCACGTCCGCCGCTGCCCGCTCCCGGACGAGATCCCGGCGGCGGTGCGTGAACTGGCCGCCGCCGTCGAGGAGAGCCGCACCGGCGGTGCCGAACTCACCCTGCCCGCACCGGACTCGCCCGCGACCAGGGCGGTCGACGGCGCGCTGCGGCACGCGGCGGTCGTCGTGCACAAGGCCGACCCGGATCCGTACAACGTCGACGACCGGCTCGGCCGCCCCGCCGCGCTCGGGGTGCGGATCCGGCGGACGACCCGCGACGTGCTGCTCTCCGGGGCCTCCTGGCGGTACGGGCTGCGCCTCGCCCTCTGCATCGGCCTGGCGCAGGCACTGACCTCGCTGATCCCGGTGCCGCGCTCCTACTGGGTCGCGCTGACCGTCACGTTCGTCCTCAAGCCGGACTTCGGCTCGGTGTTCTCGCGCGCCGTACTGCGCTCGGTGGGCACGGCGGCCGGTCTCGTGATCGCCGCGCCGGTGCTCGCCGCGGTACCGATCGGCTGGTGGGACGTGCCGGTGATGGTGGTGCTCGCGGCGCTGATCCCGGCGCTCACGGCGAAGGGGTACGCCTTCCAGACGGCGGCCATCACCCCGGTCATCCTGCTCCTGTCCGACCTGTTGAACCACCAGGGCTTCCACCTGGTCTGGCCGCGCTTCCTGGACAGCCTGATCGGCTGCGCCATCGTGCTGGTGGCGGGCTATCTGCTGTGGCCGGAGAGCTGGCACGTCCGGGTCGGGCACCGGCTGGCGGACGCGGTCACGGACATCGCCGACTACGTGGCGTGCGCGTTCGAACCCGCCGGCCCCGGCGACCGGGCGGAACGGGTGCGGGCCCGGCGCCGCATCTACCGCGATCTGTCGGTCGTGCGCTCCGAATTCCAACGCGCCCTGACGGAGCCGCCCCCGGTCGGCACCCGGGCCGCCGCGTGGTGGCCGCTGGTCGTCGCGGTCGAGCGCATCGTGGACGCGACGACGGCCGCCCGGGTCCGCGTCGACCACGGAGCACCGGAGCCACCCGCCGCGGAGGTCGCCGAGGCCCAACGGCAGTTGCGGGAACTCGCGGACGGCATCCGTGCGAGCGAGGTCCTGATCGGCGTGCACGCCGAACTGCGGGGCGACGAGGAGGGGGTACTGGCTCCGCTGCGCCGGGAGGTCGCGGCGGCACGCGCCATCGCGTCACCGCAGCCGTAGCCGCGGTCGCCGTCTCCCGTGACCTCGCGGGGCCGACCGTCAGCCCGTCGGACCCGATCCCCGCAACCGCTCCATCTCCCGTCGGTCCCGCTTCGTCGGCCGCCCCGCGCCCCGGTCCCGTACCGGAACCTGGATCGCCGCCTCGCGCGGCGGCGGGGGCGGACTGTTGTCCACGAAGCACTCCGCCGCCACCGGAGGACCGACCCTCTTCTTGACGAGCTTCGACACGACGACGATCCGGTCCCGGCCCGCGTGCCGGAGCCGTACCTCGTCGCCGACACGCAGTGTCTGGGCGGGCTTGGCGCGCTCGCCGCCGACCTTCACATGACCCGCGCGGCAGGCGGCAGCGGCCTGCGAACGGGTCTTCGTCAACCGGACCGACCAGATCCAGACGTCGACCCGAACGCTTCCCTCCGCCTGCGGCGCCTCACCGGAAACCATGCAACCGACTCTAGTGGGGCGCACGCGTCGGGTCGGGCCGGATCGGGTCGGGTCGGAATCGGGCCGGGCCGGAATCGGGCCGGGCCGGGAGCAGATCGGGCCGGGACCGGCCGAAGTCCTCGATGTCCTCACCCGAGTTACGGCTGCCCGCCTCACGCTCGCACGCCCCGGGCGCGTGCGCGAGGCGGAACAACCATGTGACTGACCGTTTGTCGGACACATCGGCCACTCGCACCGGTAAGGCGACCCGGGACCGAACAGGCCCATGCGATCGCAGTACGTCGGGTCCGCCCGGCACGCGCAGGACTTGGTTCGAGCTCGGTTGCGGCACAGTTGTCCCACGGGCGGGCCGCGCCACCGAACGGCCGGATCCGGCCGCTAACCTTACGTATCCGTCCTGGCCAGGGATGAATCCCGCAGGTCGGACATTTATCGCACCCAACTCACGCGAAAGGCCTCGCCCATGGGCATTCGGAGCTTGCTGCGCAAGGTGTTCGGCCGCGACCGCGCGGAGCAGGACGCGTCGGCGCCGGCGCCGACGGCCACGGTCCCGCCCCAGACCGAACGCACCGCGTCCGCGGAGTCGGAGCCGGTCGCGGCCACGGTGGACGAGCCGGCTGCGGAGACCGCCTCGGTGCGCGAAACCGCCCCGCTCGCCAAGGCCTCGGTACCGGCCCCCGCTTCTCCCCGGTCCGCCACCGGCGACAGCGGCCTGGCGTCGGACCTGGTGGCGGCGGCCTTCGACAAGGCGTCCCTCCCCACGGTCCCGGCACAGGGCTCGGCCCCGAAGTCGAAGCCGGTGGAGCCGGCGGAGCCGGTGGAGGCCACAGTCGCCGAACCGGAGGCCACCGAGGCCGAGATCACGAAGCCGGAGCCGGAGGTCACCGAGAGCGAACCGGTTGCCGCGAAGGCCGACGAGACCGAAGCGGAGCCGGAGAAGCTGGCCGAAGCCGCAGAGCCGGAGGCCACGCCCTCCGTCGCGGAGGCCGAGACCACGCCCGAACCCGTCGCCGCCGAGGCCCCGGCCGAGCCCGCCCCGATCACCATCGAAATGGATCCGGAGCCCGAGGCGGACCCGGAGCCCGCGCCCGCAGCCGACGCCACCCCCGAACCGGAGCCCGAAACGGAACCGGAACCCGCGGCCGACGCCACGCCCGAACCGGAACCGGAGCCCGCACCCGCAGCCGCAGCCGCAGCCGCAGCCGCAGCCGCAGCCGACACAACCCCCGAAGCAGCACCGGAAGCAGCACCGCAGGCAGCATCCGAGGCGGCCCCCGAATCAGCACCCGCACCGGCCGCCGCAGCCGCAGCCGACACAACCCCCGAAGCAGCACCGGAAGCAGCACCGGAGGCAGCATCCGAGGCGGCCCCCGAATCAGCACCGGCACCGGCCGCCGAAGCCGCATCGGACGCCGAAGCCGCATCGGACGCCGTCGGCAAGCCCGCCCTCCCCCTCGCGCGGGTCAAGTCCCGTGCCCCCGGGCTCGTCGACTCGTACAAGGCCGCTCAGAGCGGGCTGAAGGCACACGGGCTGACCGGGCTGCGCGCCACCGTCTACCTGGTCCTCGACCGCTCCGGCTCCATGCGGCCGTTCTACAAGGACGGCAGCGCCCAGCACCTGGGCGACCGCACCGTGGCCCTCGCCGCGCACCTGGACGAGAGCGCCACCGTCCCCGTCGTCTTCTTCTCGACGGACATCGACGGCACCGGCACGGTCGACCTCGCCTCCCACGAGGGGCGGATCGACGAACTGAACGCGGGCCTGGGCCGCCTCGGCCGTACGAACTACCACCGCGCCGTCGAGGAGGTGGTCGCGCACTACGAGAAGTCGGAAGCGACCGGTCCGGCTCTGGTGATCTTCCAGACGGACGGCCCGCCGGACGCCAAGCAGGCCGCCAAGCAGGCGCTCGCCGATGCCGCGCGGCTGCCGCTGTTCTTCCAGTTCGTCGCGTTCGGCGAACAGGACGCGAAGGGCTTCGACTTCCTGCGGAAGCTGGACGTCCCGAACGCCGGGTTCTTCCACGCGGGCCCCGCCCCCCGCGAGATCGCGGACACCACGTTCTACCGCGAGGTCCTCGCCGCCCTCCCCGCCTGGATCGCGGACCGCGAAGCGGCCGTCGAGAGCTGATCCGCCGGCAGGCGTACGGTCACGGCGAGCCCGCCCTCGGGGCCCGGAACCGCCGTGACCGTACCGCCGTGGGCCACCGCGATGGAACGCACGATCGAAAGGCCGAGGCCCGAGCCCGGCCCCATCCGGTCCTTGCCCTCACCCCGCCGGAACGGCTCGAACAGCCCTGGGATGTCCGCCGCGTCCACCACCGGCCCGGTGTTGCGCACCTCCAGCAGCGCCCCGTTCCCGGCCGTCACCAGGGACACCTCCACCGTCCCGTCCGGCACGTTGTACGTGACGGCGTTGGCCAGCAGATTCGCCACCAGCTGGGCGAGCAGCATCCGGTTCCCCCGCACCGCACAGGGCCCGGCGTCGACCTTCACACCCGGGTGCCGGGACGTCTCCTCCGCCACCACCTGCGCGAAATCCACCGCCTCCCGCTCGCCCGTCGCCAGCCCGCGCTCGCTGCGCGCCAGGACCAGCAGCCCCTCGATGAGCCGTTCGCTGCGCCGGTTGTTGTCCAGGAGCGTCTGCCGGGTTCGCACGAGATCGTCGGGGGACGGGTCGTCCAGACCGATCTGGATCGCGGCCCGCTGGGTGGCGAGCGGTGTCCGCAGCTCGTGGGAGGCGTTGGCGATGAACCGGCGCTGGCTGTCGAACGCCTTCTCCAGCCGGGCCAGCAGCGCGTCGAGCGTGTCGCCGAGCTCCTTCAGCTCGTCGTCCGGGCCGCTGGACGCGATCCGTTCGTGCAGGGTGTGCTCGGACAGCCGGCGCGCCTTGGCGGTCATGGCGTGGACGGGCCGCAGCACCCGGCCCGCGGTCCACCACCCCACGCCGACCGCGCAGGCCGTCATGACGAGCAGCGCTGCCGCGGACCAGATGAGCAGCTGGTGACCGGCCGCGTCGCTGACGTGGTCCGTGAGGTCGTAGACGGTGGGCGGTCCGAGACTGCGCCGGGTGATGAGGGGACCGTTCACCGCGTATCCGGGCTGGACGACCGCGGCCGTGCGGGCGATGGCGCGCGCCTGGGAGTCCGTGCCCGCGCGCGAGGCGAGGTTGACGGTGGCGAGCAGCGCCGTCCCGAGCACCAGGAACACCCCGCCGTACACGAGCGCGATCCGGGTCCGGATCGTCGAGTGCTGGACGTGCGGGACGCGAGCGGCGCGCAGGACGCGCGGGAGGCGTGACGGGCGCTTCACAGGGCGTACCCCACGCCCTGCACCGTACGGATCAGGGCCGGCTCCCCGAGCTTGCCGCGCAGCTTGCTCATGCAGACGCGGACGGCGCCGGTGAACGGATCGGCGTTGGCGTCCCAGGCCCGCTCCAGCAGCTCCTCCGCGCTGACGGTCCCGCCGTCGGCCTCCAGCAGCAGCTGGAGCACCGAGAACTCCTTCGGCGACAGGTCCAGCTCCCGTCCCTCCCGGGAAGCGGTGCGCCGAACGGTGTCGAGCCGGATGCCGTGCCGCTCCAGCTGCGGCGGTACGGGACGGGCGCTGCGCCGCCGCAGCGCCCGTACCCGCGACACCAGCTCGGGGAACTCGAACGGCTTGCCCAGATAGTCGTCCGCGCCGAGATCGAGCCCCGCGACCCGGTCCTCCATGGACCCGGCGGCGGTGAGCATCAGAATCCTGGTCCGGGACCCGGAGGCGACCAGCCCGCGTGCCACGTCGTCGCCGTGCACCCGTGGCAGGTCGCGGTCGAGAACGACGACGTCGTAGTCGTGCAGTCCCAGGTAGGCGAGGGCGGCGTCACCGCTGTACACCGTGTCGACGGCGAACCCCGCCCGCCGCAGCCCGGTGGCGACCAGCTCCGCCAGGATCTCCTCGTCCTCGGCGACCAGTACCCGCATCGTGATGTCCCTTGCCTCGTGCATGCGTGTCCACTCCCTCCCAGGATGCGTCCTTGCTACGGGAAGGGGTGTTTCGCAAAGGTCTCCGCACACCCGGCCACCGGGCTCCCGGAACCAACTCTGGCCTCAACCGCGTTACGTACTTAAGGTGTTGAACCCATGTATGAACGGGGGCGTACGGTGACCGGTTCCACACACGGCGACGACTGGCTCGACCTGGCGGACGCCCTCGATCTGTTGCGCTCCCAGGTGGCCGAGTCGCAGCGCAGGGCCCGGCGTTCGGAGGTCCGTTTCGGTGTGGAGCAGATCACCGTCGACTTCGAGCTGGAGCTGACGCGGACCCGGGAGGGCGGTGGCGGTCTCAGATTCGGGATCGCCGACGCGAGGGCCCGTCAGGAGAGCGGCCGAAGGTCGGTGCAGCGGGTGAGCCTGACGCTGAAGCCGGAGCGGCCCGGCGGCGGGGACGTACAGATCGGCGACTGGGAGTAGCGGCCCGGATTCCGGGCGGGACGCACCGGGCTTGCCGGACGAGACGTACGGGGGTGGGGTGCCGTGGACGAACACCGTGTGGTCCGCATCCATGTCCACCACCGTGACGGACGTACGCGCACCGGCTCGGGCTATCTGGTCGCGCCCCGGCTGGTGCTGACCGCGGCACACCTGCTGGCCGAGGACGCCGAACCCCTGGTCGCCGTCCCCTCGGCCCCCGCCACGCAGGCGGACGCCCACGCACCGCGGCCGGCCGTCCCCGCGCCGCCGGGCCCCGTCGAGCGCCCGGCCCCCGATACGCCGCCCTTCACCGAGTGGCCCGCGCCGCCCGTGTGGTCGCGGCTCGACGACACGGTCGACGCGGCGCTGCTCCACATCACCGCGGCCGACTGGCGCCCGCCCGCCTGCTCGCACGGGTCGGGGGACTTCCGCATCCAGCGCTGGGGACGGCTGGTCACCGACACCGCCGGGCACGCCGTCTCCTGCGTCGGCTACCCCCGCATGCAGCGCGACGCCTCCGGCAGCGCCGTCGAGCAGCTGTCGGCCACCGTCAATCCGCTGACGGGCAGGGCCAAGGGCCGCTACGAGCTGCTGGGGACGGCCTCCACGTTCGGCGGCCCCGGCGGCGGCCCACCGCCCGACGGCCCGTCCCCGTGGTCCGGGATGTCGGGCGCCGCGGTCTTCAGCGGCCCGCTGCTGCTGGGAGTGGTCCGGCACGACCGGGGAGCCCGCACCGGCGCCCGGCTGTCCGCCACCCGCAGCCATGAGCTGCTGCGGGACGACGCCTTCGTCCGTACGCTCACCGCCCACACCGGTCTGCGCCCCGAGACCGAGGCCGCGGACCTGGCCGCCCTGCTCTCGCCCGCACCCCCGCAACGCGCCCTCGTCTCCCCCGCGACGCTGCTGCGGGCCGATGTCGAGGCCGTGTCGTTCCGCGGTCGGACGGACCAGCGCGAGGATCTCCGTGCCTGGTGCGAGGCGCCGGGCCGGCAGCTCGCCGTGCAGGTCCTGGTGGCGCCCGGCGGCCAGGGCAAGACCCGGCTCGCCCGGTGGCTGGTGACCACGATGCGCTCGCACGGCTGGGCCGCCGGTTTCATCCGCAGCGAGCTGCCGGACACCGCCGCGGCACTGCTCCCGCACCTCGGCGGGTTCGCCCGGATCCAGCACCCCTCCGTGTTCGTCGTCGACTACGCCGAGTCCCGGCCGAATCTCATACGGGAGCTGCTCCGCCAGTCGCTGGATTGCGTCCATCCCGTGCGGATCCTGCTGCTGTCCCGTTCGATCGGTACCTGGAAGACGGAGGCGCGGGACGCCTCCGCCGCGGTGCACGAACTCCTGGACCTCGCCCCGTTCACCCTTCTGCCGGCCCTGGACGACTCGGTCGTCGACCGTGACTCCGCGTTCGTGCAGGCGGCGAAGGACCTGGCGGAACTGCTGGGGCAGGTGCCGGACCACCACGGCGTGGACTGGCCGTCGGTGGCCCGGTCGGTGATCCCGCCACCCGCGACGGACCGGCCTGTCTTCGAAGCGGCGCTCACCATCCAGATGAGCGCCCTGCTGGCCCTGCTGCGGCACGACCACGCACGGTCCGCCCCCGCCACCGAGCCCCTGCCGATGGCGCTCCTGAGGCACGAGAAGCGCTACTGGGTACGGTCCGCCGCCGCCGTGGGCATCCCGCTCGGCGAGGCGGAGCTGTCCCGGGCCGTCACCGCCGCGACCCTGTGCGGCGCGTCCGGCCCGGCGGAGGCCGCGGCCACGGCCGGCCGGATCCCGGGCATCCCGTCCGCTCTGCGCACCCGCGTCGCCGAGTGGCTGCGCGCCCTGTATCCGTCCCCGCAGAACACCCTCTACTGGGGCCAGCTGCACCCGGACCGGATCGCGGAGTACCACGCGAGCCACACCCTCATCGAGACGGACGGCCTGCTGACCGCGCTGTTCCGGGACGGCTCCCCGGAACAGCAGATCCGCACCCTGGACCTGCTGACCCGGGCGGTGGTCGCCCACGCCAACGCGGGCCGCTCCACCATGGCGGAGCAGCTCCTGGACCAGCTGAACAGCACCCTGGACGAGGTACGGGTCGGCGCGCCGGTGCTCCGGGCGTGCGCCGCCGCGCTGCCCGACCGCTCCCAGGTGCTGGCCCCGCTGGCCCTGCGGATCGCGCGGACGCTCATGGACCGGTACGCCACCGAGCCCGGCACGCCCGCGACGGTGCTGGCCTGGGCGTACCGCAACCTGGCCACACGCAGTCTCGAAATGGCGGACGAACAGACCGCGCTCGCGGCCGGCAGGAAAGCCGTGGAGCTGTGCCTCGGCCCGGTCACGGACGAACCGGGCGACCACGAGGCCGATCTGGCCCACGCGCTCTATCTGTACGCGATAGCCCTGACCGACGACGACCTGGAGGGCCAGTCCCGCGCCGCTCACCACGCACTCCGCCTACGACTGCGGCTCGCCGCCCAGGACCCGGCGCCGCATCGGCGCGACCTCATCCAGTCGGAACGCCAGGTGTCCGCCGTCCTGTGGCACATGGACCGGCGGGAGGAGTCGGACGAGCACAGCCGCAGGGCCGGTGAGGAGAGCGAGCGGCTGAACGAGGAACAACCGGGACGGCATCAGGACCTGCTCGCCTACAGCCTGCGCGATCTGAGCATCGGACACTGGCACGACAAGGAGTACGACCGGGCCATCGCCGCCGACGAACAGTCGGTGGCCCTGCTGCGACAGCTGACCGCGACCAACCCCGACGCCTACGCGACACGCCTGGCGAGCTCGCTGCATTCCCTCTTCGTCGCCTACTCCGCGGCGGGCCGGCACGCCGAGGCCATGACCATGGCGGACGAGGCCGTGGGCATCCTCGAACCACTGGTGGCCGAGCGCCCCGTCGTCCACAAGGCACGGTTCGCGGAGGTCCTGCACAATCTCAGCTTCGTGCACGAGGACCTGGGCGACCGTGGCACGGCACTGGAGACGGCCCGCAGGGCCGCCGCCCTGCGCGAGGAACTGCTCGCCGCGGCACCGCGGCGGGACCGGCGCTCCGAGCTGGCCAGTACCTTCGTCCGCATCTCGTACCTGTTGCGGGTCGAGGAGCGATGGGCCGAAGCCCTGGACTTCACGTCACGCGCCCTGGCCCTGAGACGCCTCATCCCGAACCCCCTCGGCCCGGAACGGCTGCGTACCGCGGACACCCTGTCCGATCTGGGCTGGACCCTGTCGCGACTCAGCAGATACCCGGAGGCGATCACGGCGCTGTGCGAATGCGTCGCCCTGCGGCGTGTGCTCGTCCGGGAGGCCGTCGGTGTGCCGAAGAAACACGACGCACGCGAACAGGAACTGATCCACACCCTCACGGAACTCGCCTACGCCTACGACCGGCACGGCGGGACCAAGGCTCAGCGCATCCTGCTGCGGGAGGCACTGTTCCTGCTGCGCCCCAGATACCGGACGGACCCCGACACTTGGGCCGAACCGCTCGCCCGGTGCCTGAGCGACCTCGGTGCGGATCCGCCGGCCGTCCGTCAGGCGATCCCGCTCCTCGAAGAGGCCGTCGCGTTGTACGACGGCATCCTCCGCGAGCGGGGCGACGAGACGGCGCGCGACGCGCTTCTCCTCGCGCTCGCCCGTCTCCGCAACGCCCAGAGCGGCGCGGGCCGCCACCGGGCAGCGGTGCGCACCGGGCTGCGGCTGCTGGAAACAGCCGCGCGGGCCGAGGCCCGGCCGGCCGCCTACCGTGCCACCGACCACACCACGCTCGCCTCGTCCTACGCGCGGACGGGGGCGCACACCGAGGCGCTGGCGCATTCCCGACGCGCGGTCGCCCTCAGCCGGGCCGCCCTCGCGGAGGGTGCCTGCGAGCCGGGCGATCTGGCCTGGCACCTCCTGGAACAGGCCCGGATCCTGGACCGCGGCACCCTCCCGGGCGGCTGGCACACCACGGCCGCCGCTCTCGCGCCGGCCCGCGAGTCGCTCGCGCTCTACCGGCGCCTGGCCCGCGACGATCCGGCCGGATACGTCGTGTCGCAGCGGGAGGCGAGCACCCTGGTCGCCGGGCTCCTGCTGCGACTGGGCCGCGTCGCCGAGTCCGAAGCCGTCCGCCACCGCCACTCCGCATGAGCCACCGCCCGGCAGCGCCGCGCAGGACAGGACGTGCCGCGCAGAACAAGACATGCCGTTGGGAAACGGCCTCCGCGAACGGCCTCGGGAGACACCCTCGGGGAAACAGACAAGCAGCGGCCGACGAAGAAGCGACCGACGAGGAGCGAGCGACGATGACCACCGAGAACCCCTACGACTCCTACGACGCCGACGACGTGACCCGTCAGGAACAGCAGGGCGGACTGGTCTTCCCGACCCTGGAGGCGTTCGTCGCCGAATATCTCGCGCCGGTCCTCCTGGACCGCGACGTCACCGCGGTGGGCGTCTGGTGCCCGTCCTGGTGGAAGCATCTGGAAGTCGTCGCCAGACTCAGCGTGCTGTGGCGCGCCTTCGAGTACCTCCGGCACGACTCGGGGCTCGGCCTGTCGCACTGGTGGCTGCACCATCTGGACCCTCACATGGCCGTGCTGATGCACCCGGTGACCGGCCCCTTCAGGAGCTGCCGTACCGGCCACGTCGACGGCACCGCCCTCCCGCTCGCCCCCGTCCCGGCCGGGACGATGGATGCGCCCGCCTTCTCGGCCCACGCGGAGGACCCCTTCCTCCCCTGGTCCGGGGGCGACCGGCCGTAATCGGTGTGAGTCGATCTTCCGCTGGCCGTTAGGATTTCGACCATGGCGGCCACTGGATCCGAGAAGCAGGGGGCGACGGCGTACTACGTCTCGACCCCCATTTACTACGTCAACGACGCTCCTCACCTGGGCCACGCCTACACGACCGTCGCAGGCGACGTGCTCACGCGCTGGCACCGCCAGCGCGGCGAGAAGGTGTGGTACCTCACCGGCACGGACGAGCACGGTCAGAAGATCATGCGCACGGCCGAGGCGAACAACGTCACCCCGCAGGCCTGGTGCGACAAGCTCGTCGAGGAGGCGTGGAAGCCCCTCTGGGAGCACCTGAACATCGCGAACGACGACTTCATCCGTACGACGGAGAAGCGCCACACCGACCGGGTGCAGGAGTTCGTGCAGGACCTGTACGACAAGGGCGAGATCTACAAGGGCGGGTACGAGGGCCCGTACTGCGTGGGCTGCGAGGAGTACAAGCTCCCCGGCGACCTCATCGAGGACGAGAACGGCGTCAAGCTGTGCCCGATCCACAAGAAGCCGGTGGAGATCCTCAAGGAGGAGAACTACTTCTTCAAGCTGAGCGCCTACGGCCCGAAGCTGATGGAGTTCTACGCGAACAACCCCGGCTTCATCCAGCCCGAGTCGGCCCGCAACGAGGTCGTGAACTTCGTCAAGCAGGGTCTGCAGGACCTCTCCATCTCCCGCTCGACGTTCGACTGGGGCGTCCCGGTGCCGTGGGACGAGAAGCACGTCATCTACGTGTGGGTCGACGCCCTGCTGAACTACGCCACGGCGGTCGGCTACGGCGCCAACCAGGAGAAGTTCGACGGGACCTTCCCCGCCGACGTCCACCTGGTCGGCAAGGACATCCTCCGCTTCCACGCGGTGATCTGGCCCGCGATGCTGATGGCGCAGGGGCTGCCGCTGCCGGGCCGGGTCGCGGCCAACGGCTGGCTGATGGTCGGCGGCGAGAAGATGTCGAAGTCGAACCTGACCGGCATCAAGCCGCAGGACCTGACCTCGCACTTCGGCGTGGACGCGTACCGCTGGTACTTCCTGCGCGCCATCGCGTTCGGCAGCGACGGCTCGTTCTCCTGGGAGGACTTCTCCGCCCGCTACACCTCCGAGCTCGCCAACGACTACGGCAACCTCGCCTCGCGCGTCGCCGCCATGGTCGGCAAGTACTTCGGCGGGGCGCTCCCCGAGGCCACCGCCGCGGGTGATGCCGAGAAGGCCGTCCAGGAGGGGCTGGCGAAGGCCGTCGCCACGGCCGACGAGAAGATCGGCGAGGAGCTGGACTTCCAGGCCGGCATCCTGGCGATCTTCGACTTCGTGAAGCAGGTCAACGGCTACATCACGGAGCAGGAGCCCTGGAAGGTCGCCAAGGACGCCTCCCCCGAGGGCCAGGCCCGCCTCGCGACGATCCTGTACACGGCCGCCGAGTCGCTGCGCGGTGTCGCGGTCCTGCTGAACGCCGTGATGCCGGAGACCTCGCAGAAGCTGTGGGACTCCCTGGGCGCCGAGGCGTCCCTGGGCGCGCTGTCCGACCAGCGCGTACAGGACGCGGGCACCTGGGGCCGGCTCCCGGCGGGCGCGACGGTGACGAAGGGCGCGGTGCTGTTCCCCCGCCTGGAGGAGAAGCCGGCGTAACCGGACGTACGCACGGGGAAGGGCCGGAACCGCACGAATCGGGTTCCGGCCCTTTCCGCTGCTCCGCCGCTTCCGGGTCAGCGGACCCAGTTCTTCAGCGGCTCGGTGTCCAGTTCGATGCCCACGGGGTCCGGGAGTTCCACGGACTTCCCGTACGGCACCGTCACCACTTGCTCGTACCGCACGCCGTCGGGCTGCGAGTGCACCTTGACCTCGCAGGCGTCGCGGTCGATGAGCAGATAGACGGGAATGCCGGTCTCGGCGTACGCACGCGGCTTCTCGACACGGTCCCGGCGGTCGGTGTCCTCGTCGTACGAGGTGACCTCGACGACCATCAGGACGCCGTCGGGACTGGCCCACTCGCCCTGGCCGACGAAGGTTTCGAGCGGGGCGAGCACACCGTCCGGGCGCGCGTTGCCCTTGCGGTACGCCCCGATGCCCAGCCCTTGCGCGGCGAAGAGCCAGTTGCCCGGATCGGCCCGGATGCACAGCCGCGTCAGCCACTCGATGATCCGCCCGTGGTTCCCGTCCGGCAGAGCCTTCGCTCCCGGTTTCCCGTTCACGAACTCCAGCCGCGGTGCCTCGTCGAAGCGGGCAATGCGACGGGCGAGATCCTCGAAGACCTCCTGGGTCAGCGCACCTTCCTCGCCCACGCGCATCACTGCCTCCTGAAGGAAACCGGGCTGCGTCCAGCGTACGGGCGCCCCACCCGGCCCGTACCCGGTTCACCGCTCCAGCGCCTCCACGTCCCCCATCACGACGACCGGCTTCTTCTGGGGGTCGAGAAGGCGGAGCAGTTCCTTCATCCGGTTCTCGGGGAGGGAGACGCAGCCCTGGGTCGGGCCGCCGTGGTCCGCGTGGATCCAGATGCCGCCACCCCGTTCCTTGCCCAGCGGACGTTCCGGGTCCAGGGGGGAGGTGCCGGGGGTCCGGTTGTAGTCGACGGCGACGACATAGTTGAAGGAACCTTCGAGGGACTCCCCGTCGAACCCCTCGCCGCTCACGGCGAACGACGGGCTCTGGTTGTACGGGAACATGGTGCCCGGGGGTTCGAGCAGGCCGCCTGCGGCCGTCAGCCCGTAGACCCCGACCGGGGTGCGGAGATCGTCCTCCCAGTGCTCGTCCGTCCAGCCGTTCAGGGCGTTGCGGGCCGGCCAGCGGTCCGTGGCCGCGCGCCAGCCCCGGGCGGGATCGTCACGGGTGTAGAGGACCGCGGTGGACAGGCTGGAATTGTAGAAATCGCCGGTGACGACGAGCGCCTGCCGGGAGTCCGCCGGGATCTCGGCCCGCATCTGAGGCCCCAGCGCGGGGATCTCCCGCGGGCGGAGGCGTGGGGCCGCCGGGGCGGGGGCGGCCCCGCGTATCCCCTCGGCCTGCGGCCCGCCGACACCGGCGGAGGCCGAGGCCGATGGCCGGACCTTGCGGGCGGCGATGTCGGATTCGGAGGTGTTGTCGCAGGCGGTGAGCAGCAGGATCGCGGCAACGCAGGTGCCGGCGCGGACGGCGTACGGGGGACGCCGGGCGGCCGACGGACGGTACACGGACACGGGCACTCCTCAGCGGTCGTTGGGCGCGGGCGGCACAGGCGGGCTCCCCGTCACGCCTCGCCCCGCCGAACCCAGTTAACGCCGCCACCCGCGAGCGCGAATCCGCACGAGGGCCATACGGCTGTACCGCCGACAGGGCACGCCCGCGCGAAGGGCCCGGAACCGCTGGTCGTCCACGCGGGTTCCGGGCCCTTCGCCTCAGTGGGGGAGAGCAGGCGGCTGAGGCCCGGTCAGAGGTCCGTGCCGTCGTGCGTCCCGTCCGGGTCCACGCCCGTCGTGATCGAGCCGATCACGCCGCGCGCCATGTGGCGCTTGCGGTACGAGAGCTTCATCAGCCCACCGGTGACCCCGCTCCGGTCGTAGATGGTGTCCTCGGTGAGGGTGGTACGGGTGGTGGTGCTGGTCGAGTACGGCTCGATCTTCGCCGAGTCGAGGACCGCCGACTCTGCGAAGAAGAACTGACCCGTGTGGCAGGTGTGCCCGCCCTCGTACCCGGCGTCGGTCATCTTCCCGCCGACGTGCACCTTGGTGTGGATGTGCACGCAGCGCCCCTGGTACCAGCCCGGGAAGATCGTCTTGAACTCCACGTACCCGTGCTCGTCGGTCAGCTGGGTGCCCCTCAGGTAGCGCTCGTCATCGGTGGGCTCACTGTGCCCGCCGCCGGGGCCGCCGGACGGCGGCGGGCCGGTGGGGGCGTCGGTCGGCGGGGTGCCCCCGTCGCCGGGACCGCCGGGTCCCCCCGGCCCGCCGGAGCTCATCGCCTCGTAACCCGAGTAGACGCCGAGCGCGTCGCAGTGCCAGATGTCGACGGCCGCGTGCGCGACCGGCTTGCAGGTGTCGGAGTCGATGACCTTGAGCCGGAGGGTGAGGGGGATGCCCTCCTTGTCCTCGGTGATGTCCTTCCGGATCTTGTCGGCGTCGATGTAGTACGGCCCCTCGGTGGTCTCCGAGGTGAGCCGGTAACACTCCTCGCCCTGTCCGCCTCCGGACTTCTGTCCGCCTCCGGACTTCTGTCCGCCTCCGGGCTTCTTCGCCCCGGCCGTGTCCTCGTCGGCGGAGGCACTGGCGACGGCGCCGGCCCCGATCCCGGCGGCCACGATCACCGCACCTCCGGCGAACACCACCCGACGGCGGGACATGTCCTTCTTGTGCGCTGGCCCCTCAGTCTCTGTCATGAACGCCGAGGCTAGAAAGGGAAGTTGGGAAACAGATGGGCATGGGCTGTGTGTTGCTGTGAGGCCGGACGTCAGGCTCCGCCGAGCCGGCCGTCCTTCACACGACCCAGGAGCCGGGCCAGCTGATCCGGGGTGACCGCCAGCTCGGTACCGGGCTCATCGCTCTCGCGCAGCCGTATCAGGCCGTTGTGTGCGGCGAGCTCGACGCAGTTGGAGGAATCGCCCCCGCCCGAGAACGAGGACTTCTGCCACACGATGCCCTTTGTCATGCCGGGACCTTTCACATGCTCCGCACAAGGCGATGGATGAGGTCCCTCGACTCTATGACGCCCAGCGAGACGGTCTCCAGCTTGCGCACGACCTCGCGGTACCGGCAGAGCTGTGCCTGTGCGTCCAGAAATGCACCACCGTGCGGGGTGTCCATGAGGACGGTATCGAGCGAGGGCACCGGCCCACCCGCATACACCAGGGGATCCCCCATTCCCGCGAACCCGTCCAGGTCGAAAGGAATGACCCGCACCGTCACATGCGGCAGTTCGGCTTGATCCAGGATGTGCAGAAGCTGGCCTCGCGCGACCTCGGCGTCGGCGACCCTGATCCGCAGAGCGGCTTCGTGAATCACCGCTTCATAGCGGTCCATCCGCCCCTCGGCAAGAACTTCCTGCCGCCTCAGCCGGAACCGCACCCGCACCGCCAGCTCCTCCTCGGACAGCGCCGGCACCGTCGCGGCGAAGATGGCCCGGATCTGCTGCTCCGTCTGTAGCAACCCCGGCACATGCACGGTCTCGAAGTTCTTCACCCAAGCGGCATGGTGCTCAAGTTCGGCCAGGTCCAAATACCCGGAGGGCACCCGCTCCCGGTATTCCTCCCACCATCCGCGTACGCGCTCGACAGCCATGCCGGCCAGGGCATCGATCAGCGCGGCGTCGTCACACGCGTACTGGCTGGCCAGGTGGCGCACGCGTTCAGCACTGACACCGACCCGGCCCGCTTCCATGCTGGACATCTTGCTCTCGGCCATGCCCATGGCCCTCGCGGCATCACGACCGGTCAGACCTGCCCGCTCCCGAAGCTTGCGCAGCTCGGTCCCCAACCGTTCCTGGCGTGCCGTGATGACGCTCCTACCGGGCATGTTGCCTCCCATTCCGGCGAGTTGACCGTATGAGTATCACAGTCACGCTTGACCGGGGGAAAGCTTTACCCCTACCTTCAGTGACGCGCCGCACACGCTGCGAAACGCCGGGACCCCGGAAGCGCACCGCCCCGCCCTGCCATGGCGGGTGCGACATGCCACCGCCCACGGACCGCCGCGCCCCACAACCACTCACGCACCAAACGGAGTTCCCGTATGCCGAACTCGCCTGCGAGCACAGACGCCCCCTGGGAGTACACGCTCTACATCCCCCACGATCCCCGCGCGGTCACGGTCTCCCGCCGCACCCTGCGCCTGATCCTCACGCTGCACGACCTGCTGCCCCTCTCCGAGACCGCCGAACTCGTCGCCGGTGAACTGGTGGGCAACGCGGTACGCCACACCAAGGGCCCGGCCGCGTTACGCCTGCGCTGGGCGGGCCGCGTACTGCGCATCGGCGTCTGGGACGCGGACCCGACCCCACCGATGCCACCCCTGCACCCGACCGCAGAAGCGGAGAACGGGCGCGGCCTCGACCTGATCCGCAACTGCACGGACGGCTGGGGCTGGTATCCACTCAGCAGCACCGGCGATTCAGGAAAGTTCGTATGGTGCGAACTCTTGGCTTCGTGACGTTCAACCATGCGGCGCCGCACAGCCATCGGGGTTCTGCGCCCCAGGCCGATCGCGAACGGCCCTGCTCGATGCCCGCCGCGGTGCCACCCTGCCCCCGGAAGGACGACGCCGCTCTCGATGCGCGACCTGGCGGTGCCGTCTCATGACATTGGTTCCTCGCCGTCAGGCTTGGCGGGCGTGGGACGCGAGGCGATCGGCGAGCTCGATGACGAGGTCGCGCAGTTCATCGGGGCGCTCGATGACGAACGGCCGGTCGAGTGAGGCGAGTACCGGAGGCAACCAGTCGAGCCGCTCCGCCCGCAGCTCGACGCGCAGCCAGCGCTCGGTCGCCCGGTCCTCGCCTGCCGCGGGCTCGTCCTCCTTCAGGCTCGCGACGCCGGCGGGAAGGTGGGCGCGGATCTGCTCGACTGTCCCGTGGATCCGCAAGGTCACCTCATGCCGGTACTCGGCCGTGGCGAACCCTGACAACACGCGCTGTGCCGGACCGGGACCCATGGGCGCTTCGAATGAGCCGGGCAGGGTCCGCGCGTCTGCGATGCGATCGAGCCGGAAGGTTCGGTCCTCGCCGATCTCGGGATCCGTGCCCGTGACGTACCACCGGCCCGAATGGGCGACGATCCCGTACGCGTGCAGCGTGCGTTCGCTGCGCCGGCCGTCGCGGTCGGTGTAGCGGATCGAGACCGGTCGGCGGTGGCGCACCGCGTCGGCGATGGTGAGCAGGACCCCGGCGTCCGGGGTGTCGAACTCTCCGGGCTGTTCCGTGAAGGCGAGGGATTCCAGAAGTGTGTCGAGCCGGCGGGCGATGTGCTTGGGCAGCACCCGCCGGATCTTGGCCGATGCCGTCTCGCTTGCGGTGTGCTCCGTCGTCGTCAGCCCTGCCCGGCGGCCGGCGACCAAGCCGAGCAGCACGGCCAGCGCCTCGTCGTCGCTGAGCATGAGCGGAGGCAAGCGGTACCCGGGGGCGAGCCGATACCCGCCGTAGCGGCCGCGCACCGATTCCACGGGCACGTCGAGGTCGATCAGCTGATCCACATACCGCCGCACGGTGCGCCCTTCGACGCCGAGCCGGTCGGCGAGTTCGGCCACGGTCCGGGTGCCGCCCGACTGCAGCAGCTCCAGGAGCGTCAGCACGCGGCCAGTGGGTCGAGACATGTGCACAACCTAACGCGAATACAGGACCGATTCTGTCCAGTATTTCTCCTAACCTGCGACGTGCACGACACCACACAGCCAAGGAGATCCCCATGGACTTCGTCTCGATCCGCATCATCACCAGCGACGTAGCGCGCCTCGTCGAGTTCTACGAGCGAGCCACAGGAGTGCGGGCGACGTGGGCCACCGAGGACTTCGCCGAACTCAAGACCCCGGGCGCCACCCTCGCGATCGCCGGCGCCCGCACCGTCCCGCTGTTCGCCCCGGGCTCTGCCCGCCCGGCGGACAACCACAGCGTGATCACCGAGTTCCTCGTCGACGACGTGGACCGCGTTCACCAGAACCTGACCGGCTTCGTCACCGACTTCGTCAACGAGCCCACCACGATGCCCTGGGGCAACCGGTCGCTGCTGTTCCGCGACCCCGACGGCAACCTCGTCAACTTCTTCACCCCCGTCACCCCGGCGGCTGTCGAAAAGTTCGCACGCTGACGCCACGCACAGCCGCTCACGCGGGAGCCCTGGGGCCCAGGGCTCCCGGTGAACGCGGTCGCCGAGTCCAGGAGCGCCACCAGCAGGGGGCACGGGAACGCACCGCTGACCCCCGAAGGACGTCGGCGCTCGTGCCTGCGCATCGACGCCGGACGTCCGATCGCGCACATCGCTGCGGAAGCCGGGATCTCCCGCCGCTGCCTGGCCAAGTGGTACGCCCGCTGGCGAGCGCACGGCGAGCACGGACTGCTCGACCGGGCGTCCGCACGCCGCGCTCGGCGGCCGACCGCCCATCAGCCGGACCGCCGGGTGCGACGATCGTCTTCGACCAGCCGCCCGAACCACTCGCGGCCATCCCGCAGCAGCTCACCTTCGAGGACTTCGTGCAGCCAAGGTCCCCAGACACCACACCTAGCGGGGGACGAAGTGGTCGACCAGGAGTGTGAGACGGTCGGGGACCCGGTCGGCGGGCAGGCGTCCGGCGCGGGTGAGGGTGACCAGTCCGTGCAGCGCGGCCCAGAACGTCTCGACGAACACCCCTGGTTCATCCGGCTGCGCGTAGTCGACGAGCGGGTCCAGGAGGGCCCGGAACGCTTCACGCAGAGGGGTGGGCGTGGCCTCGTCCGCGAAGGGGAGGCCGCCCTCCGGTCGGGCGCCGGACACCAGGCGCGAGACAGCCCCCGGCCGAACCCGGCCGGGGGCTGTTTCACGTGGAACCAGGAAGTACGGGCGGCTGCTACTTCTCCGTCTTGTCCTTCGCCGATGCCGCCGGCTTGCGGAGCTGGATGTTCAGCTCGCGCAGGCGGGACTCGTCCAGCTCCGTCGGGGCGCCCATCATCAGGTCCTGGGCGTTGCCGTTGAGCGGGAAGGCGATCGTCTCGCGGATGTTCGGCTCGTCGGCCAGCAGCATCACGATGCGGTCGACGCCCGGGGCGATGCCGCCGTGCGGCGGGGCGCCGAGGCGGAAGGCGCGGAGCATGCCCGCGAACTCGTGCTCGACGGTCTCGCGGTCGTAACCGGCGATCTCGAAGGCCTTGAGCATCACGTCGGGCTCGTGGTTACGGATGGCGCCGGAGGACAGCTCGATGCCGTTGCAGACGATGTCGTACTGCCAGGCGAGGATGTCCAGCGGGTCCTTCTCCTCCAGGTCCTTCATGCCGCCCTGGGGCATCGAGAAGGGGTTGTGCGAGAAGTCGATCCTGCCGGTGTCCTCGTCCTTCTCGAACATCGGGAAGTCGACGACCCAGCAGAACCGGAAGACGCCCTCCTCGAAGTGGCCGGCGCGCTTGGCGGCCTCGACGCGGACGGCGGACATGATCTTGGAGACCTCGTCGAACTCGCCCGCGCCGAAGAAGACCGCGTGGCCGGGAACGAGGGACAGACGCTCGGTGAGGGTCTTGATGTCGGTCTCGGTGAGGAACTTGGCGATCGGGCCGGTCAGGCCGCCGTCCTCGCCGACACGGACCCAGGCCAGGCCCTTGGCGCCGTGCTGGACGGCGTAGTCGCCGAGGCCGTCGAAGAACTTCCGGGACTGGCCCGCGGTGTCCGGGACCGGGAGAGCACGGACGTGCTTGCCGGCGAACGCCTTGAACTCCGAGTCGGCGAAGATGTCGGAGATGTCGACCAGTTCCAGCTGGGCGCGCAGGTCCGGCTTGTCGTTGCCGTACTTCAGCATCGCCTCGCGGAACGGGATGCGCGGGAACGGCGAGGTGACATGGCGGCCGTTGCCGAACTCCTCGAAGAGCTCGGTCATCAGCTTCTCGATCGGCCGGAAGACGTCCTCCTGCTCGACGAACGACATCTCGACGTCGAGCTGGTAGAACTCGCCGGGCGAGCGGTCGGCGCGGGCGTCCTCGTCGCGGAAGCAGGGCGCGATCTGGAAGTAGCGGTCGAAGCCGGAGATCATCAGCAGCTGCTTGAACTGCTGCGGGGCCTGGGGCAGGGCGTAGAACTTGCCCGGGTTCAGGCGGGACGGGACGACGAAGTCACGGGCACCCTCGGGAGAGGTCGCCGTGAGGATCGGGGTCGCCATCTCGTTGAAGCCGAGGGCCACCATCTTGGCGCGGATGGAGGCGATGACGGCCGAGCGCAGCATGATGTTGCGGTGCATGCGCTCGCGGCGCAGGTCGAGGAAGCGGTACTCCAGGCGCCGCTCCTCGTTGACCCCGTCCTCGGCGTTGATCGTGAAGGGCAGCGGGGCGGCCTCGCCCAGCACCTCGACCTCGGTGACCTCGATCTCGATCTCGCCGGTCGGCAGCTCCGGGTTCACGTTGTCGGCGCCGCGCGCGGAGACCTTGCCGTCGATCCGTACGACGGTCTCCTTGGTGAGCTTCGCCAGGGCCTCGTTGCCGGGGGTGCCGGGACGGGCGACGAGCTGCACCAGACCGTAGTGGTCGCGCAGATCGATGAAGAGGATGCCGCCCAGGTCTCGGCGATTGTGCAGCCAGCCGCTCAGCCGGACGTCGGTGCCGACGTCAGAGGCGCGGAGCTCGCCGCAGGTGTGTGACCTGTACCGATGCATTCTCGTTCATCCAGTCTTCGCGATTCGGGGTGGATTCAGCCTCCCCAGGCTACCGCTCGCACCCGCACCGATTCATTGACATTGACATTTCAAGATCATCGGGGGGCGCGGCAGGCGGGCCGGGACCGTGCCCGGCGGGCCCCGGCCGTCCGTCCTCGGTGGCGTTTGCCGAGCAGATCTTCTTAAAGTGGGGCAATGCGCACCGAGGACGTCCTGGCCGCGACCGCGACCGGCCTGTGGCGCTGGGACAACGCAGCCGGGACCGTCACGCTCGATGCCGAGGCGGCCCGGCTGCTTGAGCTGCCCGCCGCAGCCGGTGTCTTCCGCGAGTCCGCGGTGCGTTCCCGTTTCCATCCGGTCGACTGGAACGAGATCTACGGAGTGGTGAATCTCGCGGTCGCCGAGGGCACCCTCGCCGAGGCCCGGCTGCGGATCGTGGACGAGCACGGCCGGGTGCTGCGTACCGTGCGCAGCCGTTCCAAGCCGTTCCCGCCCGAGACGCCGACCAGCACGTCCTATGTGCTGGTCGGCACGCTCCAGGAGGTCGCCGAGCCGCAGCCGGGCACCACCGGGGCGCACACCCCCATCACCGGGGACTGGCGCCGCTCCCGTGAGGCGTTCCTGCTGGACGCGGGCCGGGCGCTGGCCGAGGCCCGGTCGACCGCGGAGGTGCTGCGGGTCGCCGCCTCGCTGTCCATGCCCGGGTTCTCGCCGGACGGCCTGGCGGTCTTCGGCATCTCGGGCGAGCGGCTGACGATCATCGGGCACCACGGGCACAGCGTGGGCGACGAAGGCCCGTTCGACGACATGCCGCTGGAGACGGACTATCCGGCCGCCGAGGTCGTACGGACGGGACGCGCGATCTACCTGCCCTCTCCCGAGGAGTACCGCCGCCGCTACCCGTCCACCTGGCCGCTCGCCAGCCGTTTCGGACGCCGCTCCTGGGCCTTTCTCCCGCTGATCGTGGCGGGGCGGACCATGGGCGCCTGGATGGCCGGCTTCCGGCACCCGGTGTCGTTCTCGCCGGACGAACGTGCCGTACTGACGACCGTGGCCCGGATGCTCGCCCAGGCCCTGACCCGTGCCGGGGTCGCCGAGACGGAGCGCGAGCTGTCGCTGGGGCTGCAGCGCTCGATGATGCCGTCGCTCGGCCCCGAGATCCCGGGGATGACGGTCGCCGCCCGCTATGTGCCGACCGGTGGCGGGCTCCAGGTCGGCGGCGACTGGTACGACCTGATCCCCCTCCCCAACGGCCGCATCGCGCTCGTCATCGGTGACGTCCAGGGCCACGACGTGCGTGCCGCGGGCCTGATGGGTCAGTTGCGGATCGCGCTGCGCGCGTACGCCTCCGAGGGGCATCGCCCGGACGCGGTGCTCTCCCGCGCGTCCCGGTTCCTCTCCGGCCTCACCGACGCGTACGAGGACGGGGCGGGGACGGGGCTGCGCTTCGCGACCTGTCTGTACGCGGAGGCCGACCCGGAGACCGGCGTTCTCGACATCGCGCGGGCCGGCCATCCCGATCCGGTGGTGATGACCGCCGACGGGACCGCGATGATCCGCCAGACCGAGGGCGGGCTGCCGCTCGGCATCGAGGCGGACGCCGACTACCCGACGACCCGGCTCACCCTGGAGGCCGGAGAAACGATCATGCTCTGCACCGACGGGCTGATCGAGACCGGCGGCCACGATCTGGCGACCGGCTGGATCCGGCTGCGGCCGATCCTGGAACAGCACACGGACGACCTGGAGAAGCTCGCCGACGCCCTCGTGCAGGCCGTGCACGGGCCGACGTCGCACTACACGACAGGGCCGCTGGCGGACCGCCGGGAGGACGACATAGCGGTGCTGCTCCTGCGACGCGACGGGGGGACGCCGAGGGAGACCGCGCGGCGCACCGCGCTGACCATCGCGCAGGCGGAGCCGCAGCGCATCGCGGCGGCCCGGCAGCATCTGCGGGAACTGCTCCACGACTGGGCCGATCCGGAGCAGGTCGACGCGGCGGTGCTGATGATCTCCGAGATGGCCACCAATGTGCTCGTCCACACGGACGGGGACGCGCTGATGGTCGCCGAGGCGACGGGGGAGCCCGGGGAGCGGCGGCTGCGTGTGGAGGTGGCGGACGCCAGCGACGAGCTGCCGCACCGTCGGCGGCCCGGGGAGATGGCTTCCAGCGGGCGGGGGCTGGTGCTGATGGAGATGCTCGCCGATGCGTGGGGGGTGGATCCGCAGGGGGTGGGGAAGTCGATCTGGTTCGAGCTGTACGAGCCGGGGCCGGACGAGGTGGGCTGAGAGCCTGTCGGGTGACCTCCGACCGGGCGGCCACGCCCTGGCACGCACGCTTCCCGCCTTGACTCCCTCCTCCGCCTCGGAATCGCACGCACCGGACCGCGTCCGCCATCCGATCCGAGGTCACCCGACAGGCTCTGAGCCGGGCCGTCACGTTCGGGCTTCCGCACGGACGGGCACGCCCCCCGGTCAGACGTCGGGCGGGGCCGGGGAGGGAGCCGGGCCACCGGGCTCGCCGCCCTCGCCCTCCGCTCCCCGCTCCCCCCGCAGTTCGCCGACGATGCCGAAGGCGGCCGCGCAGACCGGCACCGCGAGCAGCATGCCCAGCAGTCCCGCCACACCGGCGCCCGCGGTGATCGCGATCATGATGGTGGCGGGGTGCATCTGGACCGTACGGCTCTGGATCATCGGCTGCAGGACGTGGCCCTCCAGCACCTGAACGGCGAGCACCACCCCCAGGGCCCAGAGCGCGATCACGAACCCCCGGTCGGCGAGCGCGACCAGCACCGCGACCGTGCCGGAGATGAAGGCCCCGAGATAGGGGATGTAGGCACCGACGAAGACCAGCGCGCCGAGTCCCACCGCGCCGGGGACGCTCAGGATCAGCAGGCCGACGGTGATGCAGGTCGCGTCGATCAGCGCGATGAAGGTGGTGCCGCGCATGAAGCCCTGGACGGCTTCGAAGGCCCGCCGTCCCATGGCCTCGACCAGGTCTCCGGTGCCGCGCGGGGCGATCGAGTGGGCGAGGCCCGCGGCCCGGTCGGAGTCGCGCAGGAAGAAGAAGGTCAGCAGGAGTGCGAGGACGCTCGTGGCGATCAGCGAGCCGATCAGGCTGATCCCGGAAAGGAGTCCGCCCGCCGCGCTCGCGCCGAACTTCTGGAAGAGTTTGTGGGCGTTGGCGACGAGGTCGTCCACATTGGTGCTCTTGCTGATCCCGAAGTGGTCGACGACCCACTGCCCGGTGTCCTTCAGCGAGCGGACGATCTGGTCGCCGGAGTCGACGAGCGCGGTGACGACGATGTATCCGGCGCCGCCGACCACCGCGACGAGCAGGGCGCAGGTGAACCCCGCGGCCAGTGAGCGGTTCAGTCCGCGGCCGGTCAGCCGGCGGTGGACCGGCCCGAGCAGCGCCGTGCCGAGCAGCGCGAGCAGCACGGGGGTGACCGCCGTCTTGAAGATGACGCACAGCCAGACGGCGACCGCGGCGACCCCGGTGACGAGGAGGACGACACCGCACCAGGCGGCGGTACGCCGCGCGCCGTCGGGCAGGAGGGGCTTGGGGGTCTGCACCCTCCCACCCGATCACGGCGCGGGGGCGATGTCCCGCTTGCGTGGCCGTACGGGTGACGAACTGTCACACGTCGGCCGCGGGGGTCACATCCCGTGGACGGCGGGCACCGTGCCGAGGCGGCCGGCCTGGAAGTCCTCGAAGGCCTGCTTCAGTTCGGCCTGGCTGTTCATCACGAACGGCCCGTAGTGCGCCATGGGCTCGCGGATCGGACGGCCGCCGAGCAGCACGACCTCCAGGTCCGGGGTGTTGCCGTCCTGCTTCTCGTCCGCGCGGACGGTCAGCGAGGAGCCGGCGCCGAAGACCGCGGTCTGCCCCATGTGGACGGGGCGGCGCTCCGCACCGACGGTGCCGCGCCCGGCGAGCACGTACGCGAGTCCGTTGAAGTCCTCGCGCCACGGCAGGGTCACCTCGGCGCCGGGACGGACGGTGGCGTGGATCATCGTGATCGGGGTGTGGGTGATGCCGGGACCCTCGTGTCCGTCGAGCTCACCGGCGATGACGCGGAGCAGCGCGCCGCCGTCCGGGGAGGCGAGGAGCTGGACCTGGCCGCCGCGGATGTCCTGGTAGCGGGGGGCCATCATCTTGTCGGCCTTGGGCAGGTTCACCCAGAGCTGGAGGCCGTGGAAGAGGCCGCCCGACATCACCAGGGACTCCGGCGGGGCCTCGATGTGGAGGAGGCCGGACCCGGCGGTCATCCACTGGGTGTCGCCGTTGCGGATGGTGCCGCCGCCACCGTTGGAGTCCTGGTGGACGAAGGTTCCGTCGATCAGGTAGGTGACGGTCTCGAAGCCGCGGTGCGGGTGCCAGGGGGTGCCCTTCGGCTCTCCGGCCGCGTACTCCACCTCGCCCATCTGGTCCATCATGATGAAGGGGTCGAGGTACTTGTAGTTGATCCCGGCGAACGCACGGCGAACCGGGAAGCCCTCCCCCTCGAATCCGCTCGGCGCCGTGGTGACGGCGAGCACGGGACGGGCCGTGGCGTCGCCCGAGGCGGCGACCTTGGGCAGGGTCAGCGGGTTTTCGACGGTCACTGCGGGCATGGGAGCCACCTCCGGGTTTGTCCTGAGCCCAATTTAGTTGAATGGTGAACATCCTGCAAGGCGTCATTCATTCCCGCGCGCCCGCCGGACGACGAGAAGGGGCCCGTACCTGGCGGTACGGGCCCCTTCGGGAACGAAAAGCGGATCTCAGCCGTACATACGGCGCATTGCGAAGTCGACCATCTGCTCCACGGCCTTGGCGTCGAAGACCATGCGGTGCTCACCCTCCATGTCGAGGACGAAGCCGTAGCCGGTCGGCAGCAGGTCGATCACCTCGGCCCCGGTGATCACGAAGTACTTGGACTCCTTGCCCGCGTACAGCCGGAGCTCCTTGAGCGTGGTGAACATCGGGATCACAGGCTGCTGGGTGTTGTGCAGCGCGAGGAAGCCGGGGTTGTCGCCACGCGGGCAGTAGACCTTCGACGTCGCGAAGATCTGCTGGAAGTCCTCGGCGGACAGCGAGCCGGTGGTGAAGGCACGTACCGCGTCCCCCAGGGAGGGCGGCGAGGGCTCGGGATACAGCGGCTGCTCGCCGTAGCCGCCACCCATCTGCTGCTGTGCACCCGGGTTCTGGTCGTAGCCGTACATACCGCAAAGAGTAATCGGCCACATCGGGCCCTTGAGGGGTTGCGTCTTATTACTGACGGGTAGCATCATCGTAGAGGTCAGCTGATATACCCACGCCAGCTCGTCGCCCGCCCGGCCCACACCCCCTCCCGGGGCGCTGCGCGCCACTGCTATTGATTACGGAGCCTTCCATGGGGCACTACAAGTCGAATCTCCGCGACATCGAGTTCAACCTCTTCGAGGTCCTCGGGCGCGACAAGACGTACGGCACCGGCCCGTTCGCCGAGATGGACGTCGAGACGGCGAAGAGCATCCTCGACGAGGTCGCCCGTCTCGCGGAGAACGAGCTGGCCGAGTCCTTCGCCGACGCCGACCGCAACCCGCCGGTCTTCGACCCGGAGACCAGCACCGCGCCGGTCCCGGAGACCTTCAAGAAGTCGTACCAGGCCTTCATGGACTCCGAGTACTGGCGTCTGGGCCTGCCCGAGGAGATCGGCGGCACCACCTCGCCGCGCTCCCTGATCTGGTCCTACGCGGAGCTGCTGCTCGGCTCGAACCCGGCCGTGTGGATGTACTCCTCGGGCCCGGCGTTCGCCGGCATCCTCTTCGAGGAGGGCAACGAGGCGCAGAAGAAGATCGCCGAGATCGCCGTCGAGAAGCAGTGGGGCTCGACGATGGTGCTGACCGAGCCGGACGCCGGTTCGGACGTCGGCGCGGGCCGCACGAAGGCCGTCGAGCAGGAGGACGGCTCCTGGCACATCGAGGGCGTGAAGCGCTTCATCACCTCGGGCGAGCACGACATGTCCGAGAACATCATCCACTACGTGCTGGCCCGCCCCGAGGGCGCCGGTCCCGGCACGAAGGGCCTCTCACTCTTCATGGTCCCGAAGTTCCACTTCGACTGGACCACCGGCGAGCTGGGCGAGCGCAACGGCGTGTACGCGACGAACGTCGAGCACAAGATGGGCCTCAAGGCGTCCAACACCTGCGAGATGACCTTCGGCGACCGGCACCCGGCCAAGGGCTGGCTGATCGGTGACAAGCACGACGGCATCCGCCAGATGTTCCGCATCATCGAGTTCGCCCGCATGATGGTCGGCACGAAGGCCATCGCGACGCTGTCCACCGGCTACCTGAACGCGCTGGAGTACGCCAAGGAGCGCGTCCAGGGCACCGACCTCGCGCAGTTCATGGACAAGGCCGCCCCCAAGGTCACCATCACGCACCACCCCGACGTGCGCCGCGCGCTCATGACGCAGAAGGCGTACGCGGAGGGCATGCGCTCCCTCGTGCTGTACACCGCCACCGTCCAGGACGCGATCCAGGAGAAGGAGGCCGCGGGCGAGGACGCCAAGGCGCTGCACGGCCTCAACGACCTGCTGCTCCCGATCGTGAAGGGCTACGGCTCCGAGAAGTCGTACGAGCAGCTGGCGCAGTCGCTCCAGACGTTCGGCGGCTCCGGGTACCTCCAGGAGTACCCGATCGAGCAGTACATCCGTGACGCCAAGATCGACACGCTGTACGAGGGAACGACGGCGATCCAGGGCCAGGACTTCTTCTTCCGGAAGATCGTCCGCGACCAGGGCGCCTCGCTGAACGCCCTCTCCGAGGAGATCAAGAAGTTCCTCGCCGGCGCCCAGGGCAACGAGGAGCTGTCCGGCGCGCTGGACTCGCTCGCCAAGGCCGCCGTGGACCTGGAGGCGATCGTCGGCACGATGATCACCGACCTGACCGCGACCGGCGAGGACATCAAGAACATCTACAAGGTGGGTCTCAACACCACCCGCCTGCTGATGGCCTCCGGCGATGTCGTCGTCGGCTACCTGCTGCTCAAGGGCGCGGCCGTCGCGGCCGAGAAGCTGCCGACCGCCACGGCGAAGGACGTCGCCTTCTACCAGGGCAAGATCGCCGCCGCGAAGTTCTTCGCCGCGAACGTCCTGCCGGGCGTCTCCACCGAGCGCGCGCTCGCGGAATCCGTCGACAACTCGCTGATGGAGCTGGACGAGGCCGCGTTCTAGCCTCCGGCGCCGCTCACGATCGTCAACACGCACCGTCACCCGGACACGCTTTCGGGTGGCGGTGCTGTCGTATCAGCTGGGCACGCTGGCTGCAGGGCCCAGCATCCCGTCCATGGGAGGAACCATGACCGCCGAGGCACTGCCCAAGGCGTCGCAGCTGCGGCGCGAGACATCCAAGTGGCCGGTCCCGCCTGAGGACGGCTACACCGTGGACGACTTCTTCACGCTTGACGACCTCCCGCCGCACACAGAGCTGATCGACGGGAGCCTGGTTTTCGCGAGTCCGCAGCGCAATTTCCACACGCTGGCGATGTATCTGCTGGAACAGGGCCTGCGCGCGCACGTACCCGCCGATCTGCGCGTACGTCGGGAGATGGCCATCGTGCTCGGCAAGCGGAACGCCCCGGAACCCGATCTGGTCGTGGTGCGGCAAGAAGGTGCGGTGAACCAGCGGCAGACGCGCTACGACGCCGCCGACGTCCTGCTCGCCGTCGAAGTCGTATCCCCCGACTCCGAGGACCGCGACCGCGACACCAAGCCGCCCAAGTACGCGGGCGCAGGCATCGAGCACTTCTGGCTCGTCGAAATGGCCGACGAGAACGACCGGCCCGTGGTCTGGACGTACACACTCGACCCGATCAACAAGACATACGTCTCCACCGGCGTCCACCACGACCGCCTGAAGCTCTCCGCCCCGTACGACATCGACATCGACCTGACCGCCATCGACCAGCTGTAGGCCCGGTCTCCCCGCATCCGCCCCGGTCTCCCCGGACGCGCCGCGGCACCGCCCCCGGGGCGACGGTGAATCCGGCCGGTCCGGCCTCGTTACAGTGAAGAACATGAGTTCCTCCCTCCGCTTCGACCGCGGCCACACCGACGATCTGATGGCCTTCCTGATGGCCTCCCCCTCCCCGTACCACGCCGTGGCCACTGCGGCCGAGCGGCTGGAGAAGGCCGGGTTCCGCCAGGTCGAGGAAACCGCGGCCTGGGACGGCACCACCGGGGGGAAGTACGTCCTGCGCGGCGGTGCGATCGTGGCCTGGTACGTGCCCGAGGGCGCGTCGGCCCACACCCCGTACCGGATCGTCGGGGCGCACACCGACTCGCCGAACCTGCGGGTCAAGCCGCTGCCCGACACCGGCGCGTACGGCTGGCGCCAGGTCGCCGTGGAGATCTACGGCGGGACGCTCCTCAACACCTGGCTCGACCGGGACCTCGGCCTCGCCGGCCGGATCTCGCTGCGCGACGGCACGCACCGGCTGGTGAACATCGCCCGGCCGCTCCTGCGTGTACCGCAGCTGGCCGTGCATCTGGACCGGTCGGCCAACCCCGACGGCCTGAAGCTGGACCGGCAGAAGCACATGCAGCCGATCTGGGGGCTCGGGGAGGTCGAGGAGGGCGACCTGATCCGGTTCGTCGCCGAGGAGGCGGGCGTCGACGCCGAGGACGTGACCGGCTGGGACCTGATGCCGCACGCCGTCGAGCCGCCCGCCTACCTGGGCCGGGACCGCGAGCTCCTGGCCGGGCCCAGGATGGACAACCTGCTCTCCGTGCACGCGGCGACCGCCGCGCTCGCCGCCGTCGCCGGGCAGCCGGACGCCGAGCTGCCGTACATCCCGGTCATGGCCGCCTTCGACCACGAGGAGAACGGCTCGCAGTCCGACACGGGCGCCGACGGACCGCTGCTCGGCACGGTCCTGGAGCGTTCCGTCTTCGCCCGCGGCGGTACGTACGAGGACCGCGCCCGCGCCTTCGCCGGGACCGTCTGTCTCTCCTCCGACACCGGCCACGCGATCCACCCCAACTACGCCGAGCGCCACGATCCGACCCACCACCCGGTGGTCAACGGCGGACCGATCCTCAAGGTCAACGTCAATATGCGGTACGCGACCGACGGCAGCGGCCGGGCCGTGTTCGCGGAGGCGTGCCGGAAGGCCGACGTGGCGTGGCAGACGTTCGTCTCCAACAACTCGATGCCGTGCGGTACCACGATCGGCCCGATCACCGCCGCCCGGCACGGCATCCAGACCGTGGACATCGGTGTCGCGATCCTCTCGATGCACAGCGCCCGTGAGCTGTGCGGCGCCGACGACCCGTATCTGCTGGCCAACGCGCTGGCGGCGTTCCTGGCGGGCTGAGCCCCCCACCGCCCCGACCACGGTCCCGGGCGTGGTCGTCACCGGGCCGGGTACGCGATCCGTACACCGGCCCGGAGCCGCCGGGCCGTCGAGGCGGCGGGAATCACGGGACTCGGAGGACGCATCGTCCTCATCGGTGTCGGCGCGTTCGCCGGGCCGCCCGGCACCGAGGGCGTGTCCGAGGACGAGCGCCGCCACCCCTGACCCACGACGACTCCCGGATCGTGCCCCGCCGACCCGGTGGTGGCCCCTCGCCGACTCCGCGGCACCCCGATATCCTGGGATTTTTCCTGTGCCCCCACCACAGGTGCACCCGCCCGGAAGGGAAGCCGTACGTGGAGTTCCGGCTGCTCGGCACCGTCTCCGTCGACACCCGCACCGGGCCGCTGCCCCTCGGCCCCGCCAAACGCCGCAGCCTGCTGGCCGCGTTGCTGCTGTCCGCCAACACACCTGTGTCCATCGCCCGGCTGACGGACTCCCTGTGGGACGACGAACCGCCGCTGCACGCCCGCAGTGTCATCCAGGGCCACGTCTCCCGGCTCCGCGCCCTCCTGGTGGGCGCGGACGCGGGGGCGTACGGGGTGGAACTGATCACGCTCGGCGACGCGTACGTGCTGCGGGTGCCGGAGACCCTGCTGGACTCGCAGCGGTTCGAGGAACTGCTGGTGCTGGCGCGGGAGCAGCGCAGCCCCGCCGACTCCGTACTGATGCTCAAGGAGGCCCTGTCCCTGTGGCAGGGCCCGGCGCTCACCGGCGCGTTCGCCGGCCCGCCGCTGCAGGCCGCCGCGCACTCGCTGGAGGAGTCCCGGCTGGCGGCGGTCGAGCAACTGGCCTACTCCTACACGGCGCTGGGGGAACACAGCCGGGCCGCGGCGGTGCTGCGGGCGGAAGCGGTCGCGCATCCGATGCGGGAGTCGCTGGCGGCGGCGCTGATGACGGCGCTGTACCGGGCGGGGCGTCAGTCGGAGGCCCTGGACTGGTTCCACCGCACGAGGCGGCTGCTCGCCGACGAGCTCGGGATCGACCCGGGACACGAACTCGCCGACGCGTACGCGCTGATCCTGCGCGGCGACCCCGGACCGGCTGCGTCGGCCGACCCGACCGGTGGCACGGAGGCCGGGACGGACAGCGCCCCCGGCCCGCCGCTTCCCCGCTCCCCGGCCCCGCAGCCCCTCGTCGGCGAACCGCACCCCACCGACCTGCTGCCCCGCGCGCCCCGCGGCTTCCACGGCCGAGGCGCCGAACTGGCCGCGCTCAGCCGGGCCGCGGCGGGCGAGGCACCCATCTGCCTGGTCACCGGACCGGCCGGCGTGGGAAAGACCGCGCTGGCCCTCCAGTGGGCGCACCGCAACTCCACCGCCTTCCCGGACGGCCGGCTCTTCGCCGATCTGCGCGGATTCAGCGCCACCGGTGACCCGACGCTCATCGAGGTCCTGCGCGAGTTCCTGCTGGCGCTCGGCGTCGCGCCGCGCCGCGTCCCGGAGTCCGCCCCCGCCGCGGCAGCGCTCTTCCGGTCCCTGACCGACCGGCGCCGGCTGCTCGTCGTCCTCGACAACGCCCGTGACTCGGCCCTGGTCAGGCAGCTGCTTCCGGGCGGCACGGACTGCGTCACGCTGGTGACCAGTCGGCACCGGATGGAAGGCCTCATCGCCTCGGACGCGGCCCGTCCCGTTCCGCTCGACGTACTCGAACCGCAGGACGGCACCGCCCTGTTGGCCGGTGTGCTCGGCGAGGAACGGGTCCTCGCCGAACCCGTGGCCGCCCGTCGTCTCGCCGGACTCTGCGGAGGACTGCCGCTCGCCCTGCGCGTCACCGCGGCCCGGCTGGCCGGACGCCCGGAGCGGACCCTGGCCGGTCTGGCCGACGAACTCGCCGACGAACGCAGCCGGCTGACGTACCTCGACGTGGACGACACCGGCGTCTCCGCCGCGCTCCGGCTGACCGTGCAGCAGCTGCCGCCGGACGCCGTCCTCCAGTTCAGCCGGCTCGGTCACCACCCCGGCAGCCACTTCGACCCGTACACGGCCGCCGCGCTCGCCGGTACGGACCCGGTCGTCGCGGCGGCCGCACTGGACCGGCTCTCCACCGCGCACCTCGTCACCGAGACGGCGCCGGGCCGCTGGATCCTGCACGACCTGGTGCGCCTCTACGCCCGCGGCCTGGACCCCGCGTCCGGGTCCGAAGCCCTCATCGGTGTCCTCGACCACTACATAGCGACGGCGCTCGCCGCCGCCGACACGGCCGAACCCGGCGGTGAGCCCTGCTTCGTCCTGCCGGACGACTTCCGCCGCCCCGCCGCCGTCAGGGACTTCACCGACCGGGAGGCGGCGATGCGCTGGCTGGCCGACGAGCGCGACGACCTGGCCCTGGCCGCCCTCGCGGCCCGGACCGCCGGACTCGACGACCGGACCTGGCGGATCATCCTGCTCCAGTGGCCGCAGGTGGTGCGGCGGGTGCGCGACAGCTGGGCCCCGCTGCTGGAACTGGCGCTGGACTCGGCCCGTACCCGGCGCGATCCCTACGCCGAGTCACGGGTGCTCAATCTCCTGGGCTGGGTGCTGGCCGAGGAGGGCAGGACCGCCGAGGCCGTCACCCTGCTGGAGCGCTCGCCCGCCCTCGCCCGACAGGCCGGCGACCGGCTCGGCGAGGCGACCGCGCTGGTCAACCTGGCCATCGTGCGGGCCGAACAGGGCGGGCTCGACGCGGCGCTGGAAGGCTGCGAGCGTGCCGTCGGCCTGGCCCGCGAGGAAGCCGACGCACACACCGAGATGCTCGCCCTGCAGCACCTCGCCCGGATGCAGCTCACCGCCGACCGCCCGCAGGAGGCACTGCACTCCGCCCGCACGGCGCTCGACCTCGGCCCCGAGCACGAGGAGGTCGCGCGCCGGGTGCTGCTGCTGACCGTCAGCGGCGAGGCCCGGCTGGCGCTCGGCGAGGAGGACGAGGGCATCCGGCTGCTGGACCTGGCGGCCGGAGAGGCGGAACACGCGGGTTACGACGACGGCGCGGTCCGGGCCCTCGAAGCGCTGTTGCGGGTCACGGCACACACGGAGTACCGCAAACGGTACGAAGAGGCGGTCCGACGGCTCGCCGACGACGGCTGAACCCTGTGCCGCCGACGCGTGCGTTCCCCACCCTGTGCCGCCGACGCGTGCGTTCCCCGCGTCCCCCGTGCCGACCGGCGTGGGCGGCGAGCGATTCCGGTGTTCGAGCCGCGCGGGCGGGACTGCGGAGGCCGCGAGAACACCCACGAAGCCGCCCGCGAAGGCACCCGTGCCGGCCTCCGTGAGGACGCCCGCGGAAGCACGGCCGAAGACGTCAGCGGGACGTCAGCCGGACGACAGCGGAACATGAGCGGCGGGTCCCAGACTCATGGATGTCAGCAGGTCAGAGGCGTTCGCCGGATGACCGGGCGTCCGCCTCCCATCGCACTCGTCACACTCGGGGGAATTTCCATGAGTACCTTCCGCAACCGCTCCGCCGCCCTCGCCGCCGCGACCACCGCCGTGCTCGCCCTGGCCCTCACCGCCTGCGGCGGGAACGACACCGGCACGAAGTCCGCCGGTCCGGCGGACGAAGCCGCGTCGGCCGCCGCTTCGGCGGACGCCTCCCGGTCGACCACCGACGCGACGACCACGCACACCGCGAAGACCGGCGGTACCGCGCAGAACACCGGAGCCACGAAGACGGGCACCTCGAAGTCCGGCACGTCCGGCGGCGGCACCACGACGAGCGGCGACACCAGCGACAGCTACGCCTACAAGCACCCGTGCAAGAGCGGGGACCTGTCGGTGCGTGTGTACCCCCGCGAGGGTTCGGCCACCCAGCAGGTGATCGAGGTCAACAACGTCGGCGCGAACTCCTGCGGCCTGAGCTACTTCCCGCGAGTCAGCCTGGGCGCCGCGAAGGCCTCGGACCACAGCTCCGACATCCGGCCGACCGTTCCCGGCGGCCTGGGCGGCGCACCCGCGTACCCGGTCAAGCCCAAGACGGCCGCCATCGCGGTGATCGACCTCAACCCGAGCGGTGCGAACGGCCTGACCTGGATCGACGAGATGAACGTGCTCGCCGACGGCGACCACATGCCCAACGCCGACACGCAGAACTTCAAGCTCGGCCCCGATGTGAAGGTGCGCGCCCCGAAGCTGGGCCTGTACCGGAGCACGGTCGCCGACGCGGTGAGCTCCATGAAGCAGGCGGGCTCCTGACCTGCTGGGCCAGGCCTCGGACGAGCCTGCGGTGTGTGCGCCGAATCCCTCTCGCCGCACACACCGCACCGGCACGGAAGCCCCTGCGCCACCACGCTTCCGGGACTTCGCGCGACGTCAGCCCTGCTCGTCCATGCCTGCCAGCACCAGCGGCAGCCGGGGCGTTCCCTCCGCACTCACGCGGACGGGGACGCCCCAGTCCTGTTGGTGGACATGGCAGGCCGGGTACTCGTTCGCCGGGTCGTCGTCGCAGGACGCCGCCATGGCGGACACGTGCAGGACCCCCTCGGTGACGCCGTCGGCCAGGACCAGGTCGCGGAAGAGGTCGGTACCGGGACCGGAACCCTCCGCGAGCAGCTCGGGCGGGGTCGCCGAGACCAGCAGCCGGGTCGAAGGACCGTACCGGGTGTCCAGCTTCTGCCCGGCGGGCGCCTGGAAGACCACGTCGAGCCGGAGCGTGCCCGGGGCGATCTCGGTGGCTGCGCGCTGCGTGTGATGGGCCTGGCCGGCGACGCGTACGGCCTCCTCCGGGAGCCGCAGCCGGGTCAGCCGGTGCCGGGCGGACTCGACGACGACGAGATCGCCGTCGACCAGCACCGCGTCGCTGGGCTCACGCAGGTCCGTGGCCAGGGTGGTGACCTCGCCGCTCACGGGGTCGTAGCGCCGCAGCGCGTGGTTGTACGTGTCGCAGACGGCGACGGACCCGTCGGGCAGTGCGGTCACGCCCAGCGGGTGCTGGAACAGTGCCTGATCCGCTCGGCCGTCGCGGTGTCCGAAGTCGAAGAGGCCGGTGCCCACGGCCGTGCGGACGGCGAAGCCGGTGCCGTCGCGTTCGACGTACCGCAGGGCGGACGTCTCCGAGTCGGCGACCCACAGCCGCTCCCCGTCGGCCGACACGGCGAGCCCCGACGGCTGGGCGAACCAGGCTTCGTCGGCGGGCCCGTCGACCAGGCCCTCGTTGGTCGTGCCCGCCGCGACGCGCACGGTCCCCGTCCCGGGGTCGTACGTCCACAGCTGGTGCACGCCCGCCATGGCGATCCAAAGGCGGTCCGCGAACCAGGCGACGTCCCAGGGGGAGGAGAGGTCGACCTCGCGGGCCGGGCCGGCCGTCGGCGAACCCTGCCACCACTGGCGGCCGGTGCCGGCGAGGGTCGTCGTGATCCCGGTGGTGAGGTCGAAGGCGCGGACGGCGTGATTGACGGTGTCGGCGACCGCGATCCGGCCGTCGGGCAGCACGGCGAGTCCCTGGGGCTCGGAGAACCGGGCCTCGTCGGGCCCGCCGTCGGCGAATCCCCGGTCGCCCGTTCCGACATGGCGGCGGACCGTTTCACCGTCGCTTTCGATCTCTACCAGGCGGTGCCGGGTGGTGTCGGAGACCAGGAAACCGCCGTCGGGCAGGAGCAGGGCCTTGCCGGGGAAGCGCAGATGCGTGGCGACCGGCTCGGGCGCGACATAGGGGCCGTCACCGCGGCGCAGTGTGCCCTTCGCCTCGTGCTCCGCTTCCAGCTCCTCGACCAGCTTCTCGATGGCGTGCGCATGTCCCTCACCCGCGTGCTGGGCGACGACATACCCCTCGGGGTCGACGACGACGAGCGTGGGCCAGGCCCGTACGGCGTACTGCTTCCAGGTCGCCAGCTCCGGGTCGTCGAGGACCGGATGGTGGACCTCGTACCGCTCGACGGCGTCGACGACTGCCTCGTGCTCGGCCTCGTGCACGAACTTCGGCGAGTGCACACCGATGATCACGACGGTGTCGCGGTGCTTCTCCTCCAGCTCGCGCAGCTCATCGAGGACATGCAGACAGTTCACACAGCAGAAGGTCCAAAAATCCAGGATCACAATGCGTCCTCGCAGGTCAGCGAGGGTGTACTGCTGGTCGCCTGTATTGAGCCAGCCGCCCTTGCCGATCAGCTCGGGGGCCCTGACGCGCGCACGTGTTGCCATGTGAACAGTCAACATCACCGTGGCCCGCGCGCATTCCTGAGGGTCCACGCATTCCGGGGAGTCCTGGGGGAACCTGTGAGCCATGAGATTCCTGGTACGTGAACGGCTCCTCGCCGTCGGTGACGACTACTGGATCGAGGACACGGACGGCCGCAAGGTCTTCCTCGTCGACGGCAAGGCCCTGCGGGTGCGCGACACCTTCGAGCTGAAGGACGCGCAGGGCCGGATCCTGGTCGAGATCCGGCAGAAGCTGCTCAGCCTGCGCGACACGATGCTCATCGAGCGCGAGGGCGAGGAGCTCGCCAAGGTCAAGCGCAAACGGCTGTCGCTGCTGCGCAACCACTACCGGGTCACGCTGGTGGACGGCACCGAGCTCGATGTCAGCGGCAAGATCCTGGACCGCGAGTTCGCCATCGACTACGACGGGGAACTGCTGGCCCAGATCTCGCGACGGTGGCTGACCGTCCGGGACACGTACGGCATCGACGTCGTACGGGAGGACGCCGACACGGCGCTGCTGATCGCCGTATCCGTGTGCGTCATCGTGCTCGCGGACAAGGAACGCGACAACGACTGACGGGCGCGGAGACCGAGCCCGTCAGGCAGCCGAGGGGTCGCGCATGGAGGCCGGAACCGTCGAGGGCCCGCGGATCGAGGCCGGAACCGTCGGTGGGCCGCGGGCCGTGGGCGGAATTGCCGGTGGGCGGGCCCGACGACGGCGCCGGGCCCGGTTTCACGTGAAACGTGACTACTTGACCGTCTCGGGCGGGGCCAGCCCCAGCCGCCGGTCCTTGAGCGCCGGGAACTGCTCACGCGTGGCGGCGACCTTCGACGGGTCGAACTCCACGCTCAGCACCTCCTCGTCCGCGCCCGCCTCGGCGAGCACCTCGCCCCATGGGTCGACGACGATGCTGTGCCCGGCCTGCTGGATTCCGGCGTGGGTGCCCGCGGTGGCGACGGCCAGCACGTACGACTGGTTCTCGACGGCACGGGCCTGGGCCAGCAGTGTCCAGTGGGAGCGGCGGCGCTCGGGCCAGCCCGCCGCGACGATCAGCGTCTCGGCGCCCGCGTCGACCAGACCACGGAACATCTCCGGGAAGCGCAGGTCGTAACAGGTGGCAAGGCCCAGCGTGGTCTCCGGCAGAGCGACCGTGACCAATTCCTCGCCGGCACCCATCATGACCGCCTCGCCCTGGTCGAAGCCGAAGCGATGGATCTTGCGGTACGCGGCGGCCCGCTCGCCCTCGGGCGTGAAGACGAGCGCGGTGTTGTAGAGAGTGCCGTCGGCGGCGCGCTCGACGAAGGAGCCCGCGTGCAGCCAGACCCCGGCGTCGGCCGCGGCCTTCGCCATGATGTCGTGGGTGGGCCCCTGAAAGGGTTCGGCCTCGTCCTCGAAGGTCGTGTAGGCGAAGGCGCCGACGGGCCAGAGCTCGGGAAGAATCACCAGATCCGCACCGCGCTGGTCCGCGATCAGCGAAGCCGCACGCCCCCTGCGGGAATTGACGGATTCGTCCGGGTCTACTGCGATCTGGATGAGGGAGGCGTGCACACTACCACCGTCCTGGCATTCGAGCCGTCAACACGGGCCTACGATCGTCACACGAAAGCACTGCCGGGGTGCCTGCTCGCAGCGTAACTTAGAGCGTCCGGCGACTGGGGGTGGAAGAAGGAGCGGGGCCGGGTGCGTGCAGCTGCAAGGCGGATGAGGGAGTCGACGCGGAGCGTTGGTGACCGACGACAACGCCGCAGATGTGCGTGCCGAGCCCCGTGACGCCATCCCCCGGTGACCGGACGCCCTGAGCGACCGAACCTCCCACGCAGCCCACCGCCCGCGCCCAGCACTCCAGCCCATGCACCGCAGAACCGCACGAGGGGTCCCGTGACCGTCCATCCCAGCCTCCAGACCTACGCCGATGCCTGGACCCACTCCATCGAGTCGATAGCCGAGCTGGTGAAGCCGCTCGCCGAGGGAGAGTGGAACGCCCGTACACCGTGCCCCAACTGGTCGGTGCGCGACATCGTCTCGCACATCATCGGCATGGAGTCCGAGCAGCTCGGCGATCCGCGTCCGATCCACACGCTGCCGCGCGACCTCTTCCATGTGCAGAGCGACTTCGCTCGCTACATGGAGATGCAGGTCGATGTGCGGCGTCACCACACCGCGCCGGAGATGACCTCCGAGCTGGAGTACACGATCATTCGCCGCGCACGTCAGCTGCGCAACGAGACGCGCGACCCCGAGACCATGGTCCGGGCGCCGCTGGGCGCCGAGCAGACCCTCGAACTCGCGCTGCGGATGCGCGCCTTCGACGTCTGGGTGCATGAGCAGGATCTGCGGACGACGCTGGGGCAGCCCGGCAATCTGGACTCTCCCGGCGCCTCCATCGTCCGGGACACCCTGCTCGCCGCGCTGCCGAAGGTGGTCGCCAAGGACGCGGGCGCGCCGAACAACTCGGCGGTCGTGCTCGATGTGCACGGGCCGATGGAGTTCCTGCGCACGGTCAGGGTCGACGCGGAGGGACGCGGTTCGGTGGACGGCTCGCCGTCGCTGGGTCCCGCGGTGACGCTCGCGATGGACTGGGAGACGTACTTCCGCCTCGCCTGCGGGCGGGTGCGCGTCGGCGCGGTCGCGGACCGGGTCAAGGTCGAGGGCGACCAGGAACTGGCGGCGGCGATCCTGCAGAACTTCGCCGTGACGCCGTGACGCTGCGAGGCCCTGAGGCCCTGAGGTCGTAGTGCCCCGGCGCCGTGCCACCGTGGGTCGGCGGCGCCCGTCGTACGAGGACGGGCGCGCCGCCGATCCGGCACGACAGACGCGTCACGCGGGTACGTGCACGGCTTCCACGCGGCTGATCACATGGTGGTCCCGCTCGCGGTGCGTGGCCCGGGAGTGCAGCCGCAGGATCTGTACGACGCCGAGCGTCTCCAGCACGAAGACCGAGGCGAACGCGATCCGGTAGTTGTCCCCGGTCGCGTCCAGCAGCACACCGACGGCGAACAGTGTGGTCATCGAGGCGACGAAGCCGCCCATGTTGACGATGCCCGACGCGGTGCCCTGGCGCTCCGGCGGGTTGGCGGGCCGTGCGAAGTCGAAGCCGATCATCGAGGCGGGACCGCACGCGCCGAGCACCACGCACAGGACGATCAGCAGCCACATCGGCGCGTGGTCGCCCGGGTAGAAGATGGTCGACGCCCAGAGCAGGGCCGTCACCGTGACCGTACCGAGGGCCAGCGGGGCGCGGGCCGCGTGGTGGCGGGCGATGATCTGCCCGTAGACCAGCCCGAACGCCATGTTGGAGAGCACCACCAGCGTGAGCAGCTCACCGGCCGCGGACCGGCTCAGCCCCTGCGCCTCCACCAGGAACGGCAGACCCCACAGCAGCAGGAAGACCATGGCCGGGAACTGCGTGGTGAAGTGCACCCACATGCCGAGCCGGGTGCCGGGCTCCCGCCAGGAGGCGGCGATCTGCTTGCGCACATAGGCGGCGCCCGCGTGCTCGACGGGCGGCGGCTCGTGGCCCTCGGGGTGATCCTTCAGGAACAGCAGAAGCAGGACGAGAACGAGAACCCCGGCGGCGGAGCTGCCGGCGAACGTGGTGGTCCAGCCGAATCCGTGCAGGGCCCGCGCGATGAAGAGCGTCGAGACGAGGTTGCCCGCCATCCCGAAGAGCGCGGCGACCTGACCGATCAGCGGACCGCGCCGGGCCGGGAACCAGCGCGCGCCGAGCCTCAGCACGCTGATGAACGTCATCGCGTCACCGCAGCCGAGCAGCGCCCTGGACGCCAGCGCCATGCCGTACGAGGGGGAGAGCGCGAAGCCGAGCTGCCCGAGCGTGAACAGCACGGCCCCGAGGGTGAGGACCTTCTTGGTGCCGAGCCGGTCGACCATCAGGCCGACGGGTATCTGCATGCCCGCGTAGACGAGCAGCTGAAGGATGGAGAAGGTGGAGAGCGCCGAGGCGTTGACGTGGAACCGGTCGGCGGCGTCGAGTCCGGCCACGCCCAGGCTGGTACGGAAGATGATCGCGACGAAGTAGACGGCGACACCGATGCCCCACACCCACACGGCACGCCGGCCGCCGGGTGGATCACCGGGCAGGGAGAGGGTGGGAGCGGCGGCAGAACTCACCGGTCCTCACCCCTGACCAGCACCTTGACCCGGCTGACATGACGCCGCACGACCTGCGCGGCACCATCGGCGTCACCGGACCGGATGGCTTCCAGCAGCTCGCCGTGCTCGGTGATGTTCGCGGCGATCCTTCCCGGATGCGCCTCCATCACGGCGACGCCCATCCGCAACTGCCGGTCGCGCAGCTGGTCGTAGAGGCGCGAGAGAATGTCGTTGCCCGCGTTGCGCACGATCTCGGCGTGGAAGCAGCGGTCCTTCACGGACACTGCGGCCAGATCTCCGGCCTGAGCCAACTGGCGCTGCTCCTCCAGGAGTTCTTCGAGCCGTCCGATCAACTGCGCGGAGGCGGGCACGGCCTTGCGGGCCGCGAACTCCTCGACCAGCAGCCGGGTCTCCACCACGTCCGCGATCTCCTGCGCGGAGACGGCGAGCACGAGAGCGCCCTTCTTCGGATACAGCTTGATCAGCCCCTCGACCTCCAGCCGCAGCAGCGCCTCCCGCACGGGCGTACGGGAGACACCGACGGCCTCCGCGAGATCACCTTCGGTGAGGAGCGTGCCGCCCTCGTAGCGACGGTCCAGAACCGCTTCCTTGATGTGGGTATAGACGCGCTCGGCGGCGGGGGGCTGCTTGACGGTCGGCTTCGTCGGCTTCGTGGCGGACTTCACGGGGGGCTTCACGGCTGGGGGTGCGGCAGGCATGTACACAGCATAGATACAAGATGCGTGCATCGTGGCGCCCGTCCGGGATCCGGACAGGTCCCTGCCTGTTTTCCGGCTGTTTTCCGGACGGACCCGGCCCCGCCGCAGAAAAAGATCCACGTCGCGCTTCCGGGGAGACCGGCGTCGCGCTTCGGGGCGACCCGCGCCGCACTTCCGGGGAGACCCGCACCGAACCCCCAAGGACGCCTGCCGGGCTTCCGAAGGAGCCCCTCGAACCGAACCCTGCGTTGCTCCGAAATTGCCCCAGGAATCAGCACATCCTTCCGCCCGCCTCATGAGTCTCACCACCGAGCGGACCCTCATGTGGCCGCATTCCAGGGGCATTTGGAGCGTTCAAGTTGAAAATCGGCATTAAGGGCATAAACCGCGTTTCCGCCACTGCCACCGTGGCTCTCACCGCGGGTGCCGTCATCGCGGGCAGCGTGTTCGCCTCCACGGCGCAGGCAGCCACGCCGCCCACCCCCACGATCACCGCCAAGGGCGGTTTCGTGATGAACAACGGCACCGCGAAGACCCTGTTCACCAAGGCCGCGGACACCCGTCGCTCCACCGGTTCCACCACCAAGATCATGACCGCCAAGGTCGTCCTGGAGCAGAAGAATCTGAACCTGGACTCCAAGGTCACGATCCAGAAGGCGTACAGCGACTACATCGTCTCCAAGGGCGCCTCCTCGGCCCACCTGATCGTGGGCGACAAGGTCACGGTCCGTCAGCTGCTGTACGGCCTGATGCTGCCGTCCGGCTGCGACGCCGCGTACGCGCTGGCCGACAAGTACGGCTCCGGCACCACCCGTGCGGCCCGCGTGAAGTCGTTCATCGGCAAGATGAACGCCTCCGCGAAGTCCCTCGGCCTGAAGAACACCCACTTCGACTCGTTCGACGGCATAGGGAACGGCTCGAACTACTCGACGCCGCGCGACCTGACGAAGATCGCCAGCAGCGCGATGAAGAACTCCACGTTCCGCACGGTCGTGAAGACCAAGTCGACCAAGCAGAAGGTCACCACGAAGTCCGGCGGTTACCGCTACATGTCGTGGTCCAACACCAACACCATGCTCAGCAGCTACAGCGGGGCGATCGGCGTGAAGACCGGTTCCGGCCCGACGGCCAAGTACTGCCTGGTCTTCGCCGCGACCCGCAACGGCAAGACGGTCATCGGCACGGTGCTCTCCTCCACGAGCGCGACCACCCGCACCGCGGACATGAAGAAGATCATGGACTACAGCTTCAAGAAGTAGTCCCGTCCGGCAGTACGGCCGACCGTACCGGCCGAGCCACGGACAACGGCATGAAGGAGGGGCCCCGCGGTGCGCGGGGCCCCTCCTTCATTGCGGTCGGGCCGTCAGGCCGTCAGGCCGTCAGGCCGTCAGGCCGTCAGGCCGTCAGGCCGTCAGGCCGTCAGGCCGTCAGGCCGTCAGGCCCAAGTGATCAGCCGCTTCGGCTGTTCCAGGATCGCGGCGACATCCGCCAGAACCTTGGAGCCGAGCTCGCCGTCGACCAGGCGGTGGTCGAACGACAGGGCGAGCGTGGTGACCTGACGAGGCTTCACCTTGCCCTTGTGCACCCACGGCTGGAGCTTGATCGCGCCGACCGCGAGGATCGCCGACTCGCCCGGGTTCAGGATCGGCGTACCCGTGTCGACGCCGAAGACACCGACGTTGGTGATGGTCACCGTGCCACCCGCCATGGCCGCGGGGGACGTTCTGCCCTCACGTGCCGTGGAGACCAGCTCGCCCAGTGCCGCGGCGAGTTCCGGCAGGGTCTTGTCGTGCGCGTCCTTGATGTTCGGCACGATCAGACCGCGCGGGGTGGCGGCGGCGATGCCCAGGTTGACGTAGTGCTTGCGCACGATCTCCTGGTTCGCCTCGTCCCAGGCGGAGTTGACGTCCGGATTGCGCCTGATCGCGACCAGGAGCGCCTTGGCGATGATCAGGAGCGGGTTGACCCGGACCCCCGCCATGTCCTTGTCCTCCTTGAGCTCCGCCACCAGCTTCATCGTGCGCGTCACATCGACGGTCACGAACTCCGTGACGTGCGGCGCGGTGAAGGCGCTGTCGACCATCGCCTGGGCGATGGCCTTCCGTACGCCCTTGACCGGGACACGGGTCTCCCGCACGCCCGCGACGACGGGGGCCGGCGCCTCGGGGGCCGAGGACACGGTGGCCTCCGCCTCGACCCGGGCCTCGGCCTGGGCCGGCACGGGCGTGGCCGCCGCGTGCACGTCCGCACGGGTGATGATGCCGCCCTCACCGGTCGGCACGACCGTCGCCAGGTCGATGCCCAGGTCCTTGGCCAGCTTGCGCACCGGCGGCTTCGCCAGCGGGCGGCTCTCCTGAACGGCCACGGATCCGTGCCCGTTCAGCTCTCCCTGGATGGCCGCCGCCGCGGCGGGAACCGCCGCCCCGGTGCCCTTGCGGGCGCGCCGCTTCGTGGAGGTCTCGGCGACGCCGTATCCCACCAGGACGGGCTGACGGCCCTTGGGAGCCTCCCGTTCCGGTTCCGCGGCCGGTTCCGCGGCCGGCGCGGGCACGGCAGCCGGAGCGGCGTCACCGCTGCCCGGTACCACGTCCACCGCGATGATCACCTGGCCGACGTCCACGGTCGTGCCCTCGGGGAAGCGCAGCTCATGCACCACCCCGTCGAACGGAATCGGCAGCTCCACGGCCGCCTTGGCCGTCTCGACCTCGCATACGACCTGACCGTCGGTGACGGTGTCGCCGGGCTGGACGTACCACTTGAGGATCTCGGCCTCGGTCAGTCCCTCGCCCACGTCGGGCATCTTGAACTCACGGAAGCGAGCAGCGTTGGAAGTGTCGGTCATCGTTGTCACGCCCCAGTCCTCAGTACGCCAGCGCGCGGTCGACGGCGTCGAGCACACGGTCGAGACCCGGCAGGTACTCGTCCTCCAGCCGCGCCGGCGGGTACGGGGCGTGGTAGCCGCCGACCCTCAGCACCGGTGCTTCCAGGTGGTAGAAGCAGCGCTCGGTGATCCGGGCGGCGATCTCGGCCCCGGAGCCGTAGAACACCGGCGCCTCGTGGACCACCACGAGCCGGCCGGTCTTCTCGACCGAGGTCTGGATGGTGTCGAAGTCGATCGGGGACATGGACCGCAGGTCCAGCACCTCGATCGACTTGCCCTCCTCCTGGGCGGCCGCGGCCGCTTCCAGGCAGACCTTCACCATCGGGCCGTAGGCGACGAGCGTGAGGTCGGAGCCGGTACGCGCCACCGTGGCCCGGTGCAGCGGGCCGGGAATGGAGTCGGTCTCGACCTCTCCCTTGTCCCAGTAGCGGCGCTTCGGCTCGAAGAAGATGACCGGGTCGTCGCTCTGGACGGCCTGCTGCATCATCCAGTAGGCGTCGCTCGCGTTCGAGGGCGAGACCACCTTCAGGCCCGCGACGTGCGCGAACAGGGCTTCGGGGGACTCGCTGTGGTGCTCGACGGCGCCGATGCCGCCGCCGTACGGAATCCGCACGACGACCGGCAGCTTGATCTTGCCGAGCGCCCGCGCGTGCATCTTGGCGAGCTGCGTGACGATCTGGTCGTACGCGGGGAAGACGAAGCCGTCGAACTGGATCTCCACGACGGGCCGGTAGCCGCGCAGGGCCAGGCCGATCGCGGTGCCGACGATGCCGGACTCGGCGAGCGGGGTGTCGATCACCCGGTCCTCGCCGAAGTCCTTCTGGAGTCCGTCGGTGATCCGGAAGACGCCGCCCAGCTTGCCGACGTCCTCGCCCATGACGAGGACCTTGGGGTCGGTGTCGAGGGCCTTGCGCAGCGACTCGTTGAGCGCCTTCGCGATGGACATCTTTTCCATGGCCATGGCTACTTGCCTTCCTCGGCGGAGTCCGCGAACGATGCCTGGTACGCGGCGAACTGGGCGCGCTCCTCGTCGACGAGCGGGTTCCCGTCGGCGTAGACGTGGTCGAAGATCGCCATCCGGTCCGGATCGGGCATCGCCCGCACCGCCTCACGCACCCGCTTGCCGAGGGCTTCGCTCTCCTCCTCCAGCGCGGTGAAGAACGCCTCGTCGGCGGCGCCCTGCTTCTCCAGGTACGTACGCAGCCGCAGGATCGGGTCCTTGGCCTCCCAGGCTGCGCGCTCCTCGTCCGCCCGGTACTTCGTGGGGTCGTCGGAGGTGGTGTGCGCGCCCATGCGGTAGGTGAAGGCCTCGACGAGCGTGGGCCCTTCCCCCCGGCGGGCCCGCTCCAGCGCCGACCTGGTGACGGCCAGGCAGGCGAGCACATCATTGCCGTCGACCCGGACACCGGGGAAGCCGTAGCCCTGCGCGCGCTGGTAGAGCGGGACGCGGGTCTGCTTCTCGGTCGGCTCGGAGATCGCCCACTGGTTGTTCTGGCAGAAGAAGACGACTGGGGCGTTGTAGACCGCGGAGAAGGTGAAGGACTCGGCGACATCTCCCTGGCTGGAGGCACCGTCGCCGAAGTACGCGATCACGGCCGAGTCCGCGCCGTCCTTGGCGACGCCCATGGCGTAGCCGGTGGCGTGCAGGGTCTGCGAGCCGATGACGATCGTGTACAGGTGGAAGTTGTTGCTGTTGGGGTCCCATCCACCGTGGTTCACACCGCGGAACATTCCGAGCAGATTGGTCGGATCGACCCCGCGGCACCAGGCGACGCCGTGCTCGCGGTACGTCGGGAAGACGTAGTCGTCGTCACGCAGGGCCCGGCCGGAGCCGATCTGGGCGGCCTCCTGGCCGAGCAGCGAGGCCCACAGACCCAGCTCGCCCTGGCGCTGCAGGGCGGTGGCCTCGGCATCGAAGCGGCGGGTCAGGACCATGTCCCGGTACAGACCGCGCAGCTCCTCGGCGGTCAGGTCGATCCGGTAGTCCGGGTGCTCCACGCGCTCGCCCTCGGGCGTCAGCAACTGTACGAGCTCGGGCTCGGAACTCTGTGGCTTCCTGGCGGGCGTCTTCGCGGACGTCCTGGCCGGCGTCTTGGCGGACGTCTTAGCGGCTGTCTTAACGGCGCTGGTCCGCTTACTGCTGCGTCGCGGTTTGCTCGCGGCAGTGCTCTCCACGGTCACGTGCGTGCTCCTCCGTCGGTCCGGCCCCCGGGGTCTGCCGGGAAGCCAGTGCGGCTCGCCTGTGTCCGTACCCGTGCACGGGGTGGGTGCCGCTCGGTCCGGAAACAGGCGTGACAGGTGCCCCGGCGAGCGCCCTGCCAAAAGCACGTTACCCAGTACGCCGCTTAACTGCGAAACCCTATCTGACCTGCGATTTTGCTTGGATTTCCAAGTAAATCGAAAAAGTCGGGAACTCTCGCTGGTCACAGCACTGGGAACAGCCTCGCAGGCCGCCGGAACAACGGCACGTTATCCCGCCGTTCGGCGGCAGGGAAGAGGCGAGTGTGTGAGACTGCATTTTGTGCGCGAACAAGGAAAAATCACTGTTTTTCTGCTGGACGACCACGAAGTCGTCCGGCGCGGGGTCCATGAATTGCTCTCGGTGGAGCCCGACATCGAAGTCGTCGGCGAGGCAGGCACGGCGGCCGACGCGCTGGTCCGCATTCCCGCGACCCGGCCCGATGTGGCGGTGCTGGACGTACGGCTGCCGGACGGGAGCGGGGTGGAGGTCTGCCGGGAGATCCGTTCCCAGGACGACAGCATCAAATGCCTGATGCTGACCTCGTACGCCGATGACGAGGCGCTCTTCGACGCGATCATGGCGGGCGCCTCGGGATATGTGCTGAAGGCCATCCGCGGCAACGAACTGCTGAACGCGGTACGGGACGTGGCGGCCGGGAAGTCCCTGCTGGACCCCGTCGCGACCGCCCGGGTGCTGGAGCGGCTGCGCGACGGCAAGAAGGGCCGCGGCGACGACAGGCTCGCGAGCCTCACCGATCAGGAGCGCAAGATCCTCGATCTGATCGGCGAGGGGCTGACGAACCGGGTGATCGGCGAGCGGCTGCATCTCGCCGAGAAGACGATCAAGAATTACGTCTCCAGCCTGCTCTCCAAGCTGGGCATGGAACGGCGCTCGCAGGCCGCCGCGTACGTCGCCAGGCTACAGGCGGAGAAGCGCTGAGCGGCGCGCACGACGGGCGGACCGGTGCGGGCGCGACACCGCGCACCCGGCGGCCCGGGGCGAGTGCCCCCTGCCGAGGAGGCTGAACGGCGGCCCGGACGCGGGCGGGGCGGTCGCGCTCCCCGGTGAGCGATCTTCGGGACTTTGGTCCCGCACCACCTGGGGCCGCAGCCTCTTTCCACGGACTCTCCGGTGACGGAGAGTGGACGGCATGCCCTCTGAGCAACTCCACGCGCTCGAACTGCTCGGCCGTGTGCCCTACGGCCGGCTGGCGACGAGCATGCGGGCCCTCCCGATACTGGCGGTGGCCCGCCACATCGTGGTCGACGGCCGTGTCGTCCTGCGGATGCACGGCGGCCTCGGCTACCACGACGCCTGCGACGGCACGGTCGTGGCGTACGGGGCGGACAACTTCAACACCGCGCCCTCGGGGGACGAGGACGAGCTGTGGTCCGTGCAGTTCACCGGCCCCGCCGAGATCGTGCACCCGACCGCCGAACAGCGGGACCGCTTCGGCCTCGCCCCCGCCCGGGTGAACGGGGAGCCCTTCACCCCCGCGTTCCTCGGGGTCGACCCGCACTTCGTCTCCGTGCACACTCTGGGCTTCCACGCAAGTCAGCCGATCGGCAACGCAGCGTGATCTAACATCTGGTGAGTGCCGCGCTCATCTGTAACCCTTCCGTCTGCTCCACCGGCCGGCGAGGTGCTGTGCTCATCCGTGCCCCGCTCCTCCGTGCCCCGGCCGCCCGTTCCTCCGGTGGACGAGGTGCTGCGCCGCTATCCGGACGCCGGTACGCCCCTCACCTGCAAGCCCGTGACCCAGGGTTTGCTCAACCACGGCTACCGCGTCTCCACCACCAACGGCTCGTACTTCCTCAAGCACCACCTCGACGACTCCACCGGCGACCGCGCCACGATCGTCCGCCAGCACCGCGCCACCCAGCGGCTGCAGTCACTCGGCGTGCCCGTCGCCCCGCCCCTGGAGGACACCGAGGGCGGCACGGTCACGGAGATCGCCGGCCGGTGCTACGCCCTGCACCCCTGGGTGGACGGGCTGCACCGGGTCGGCGCCCAGCTCACCACCGCCCAGTCGCAGCGGCTCGGAGCGCTGCTCGGGGCCGTGCACACCGGTCTCGAACAGGTCATGGAGACGGGCTCGGGGCCTGCCGGGCGGCCCGGCGGACACCGGAGCGCCGACCCCGTCGACACCTTCGCGCTGATCGAGGACCTGCTGGCGGCCGCGCGCGGGCGCCGCCCCCGGGACTCCTTCGACGAGCTGGCCGAACACCGCCTCCTGGAACGGCGCACCCTGCTGGAACAGCACGCCGACCGCAGGCCTCCCACCCCCGACGTACCGGCCACCGGCTGGGTGCACGGCGACTTCCACCCGCTGAACGTCCTCTACCGGGGCACGGACCCGGTCGCGATCCTCGACTGGGACCGGCTCGGTGTCCAGCCGCGCGCGGAGGAGGCGGTACGGGCCGCGGCGATCTTCTTCGTCCAGCCGGCCGGGAAGCTGGAGCTGGAGAAGGTACGGGCGTACGCGGGGGCCTACCGGCGGGCGGCCGGGGCGGGGGCGGCGGAACTCGCCGCGGCGGTGCACCGGGTGTGGTGGGAACGGCTCAACGACTTCTGGATACTGCGCTGGCGGTACTGCCTGGACGACCGAAGGGCCGACCCGCAGTTCCCTGCGGTGTCGGCCCTGGCGGTCTGGTGGACGCGCGAGTACCAGGCGGTGTGCGAGGCGTTCACGGGGTGAGCACGCCCCGTGCGGGCCACCGCACGGGGCACGGAGCGCCGGTTACGGGGTGGTGCCCGCCACGTTGCCGGTCCCCGCGGACGTGCCGGTGGTGGTTCCGGCGGCCTCGCCACCGGCACCGCCGTCGGCCGTACCCGTGCTGCCGTTGGAGGTCCCGGTGCCGCCGTCGGTCGCACCCGTGGCGCCGTCGGTCGCACCCGTGCCGCCGTCGGTCGCACCCGTGCCACCGTCGGTCGCACCGGTACCTCCGTCGGACGTGCCGCCCGTGGTCGGGGTGGACGGCTCGGTCGGCGGCGGCTCGACCGGCTGGCTCGGGGTGTACGACGGGGAGTAGGAGTGCCGCGGCCGCGTGTTCTGCTGGTCGCCGGTGGAGTTCTCCGGCTGTCGGCTCTGCTCGCTCTCCCGGTCGCTCGGCGAGGGCGAGCTCTCGGGCGACGACGACGAGCTGGATGTCTCCGTGGGCTTCTTCTCGTGCCCGCTGTCGTCGCTTCCCGCCGCGTTGACGGCGATCGCGACGCCGGCCCCGATCGCGATCAGCGCGAGCAGGACGAAGAGCCACAGCTTGCCCCGGCCGCCGCCGCCCTGATGTCCGCCCTCGTAGCCACCGTCGTCCGGGTTCATCGGCGGCAGGATCGGGCCCTGCGAGGTGTCCCCGTGCGGCGGGTGCCCCATCGCCATCGTGCCCCCGCCGACGCCCATGGGCGGGGTGTGTCCGCCTTCGTGCATCGCCACGGGGCCGGTGTTCCACGTGCCCGTGTGGCCACCCTGCACCTGAAGCATCTGCAGGCTGTACTGGACGAGCCCGCGCATCTCCTCGGCGCTCTGGAACCGGTCGTCCGGGTCCTTCGCGAGGGAGCGCATGACCAGCCCGTCCAGCTCCGGCGGAGCCGCCTCCAGCACGTCGGACGGCGGAACCGGAATGTCCTGCACATGCTGGTACACGACGGAGAGCGGCGTCTCACCCGTGAACGGGGGCCGCAGTGCCAGGAGTTCGTACAGCAGACAGCCGGTGGCGTAGAGGTCGGAGCGGTGGTCGACGGCCTTGCCCAGCGCCTGCTCCGGGGAGAGGTACTGCGGCGTACCCATGACCATGCCGGTCTGCGTCATCGTCGACTGCGCGCCGTGCAGCGCACGGGCGATGCCGAAGTCCATCACCTTGACCGCACCCGAGTTCGTGATGATCACGTTGGCGGGCTTGATGTCACGGTGCACGATGCCGTGCTGGTGCGAGTACGCGAGGGCTTCCAGCACGCCCGAGACGATGATCAGCGCCTGCTCGGGCGGCGGGGCCTCGGCATTGAGCAGCAGATCGCGGATGGTGCGGCCCTCGACGAGCTCCATCACGATGTAGGGGACGGTCTGGCCGCCCACGACGTCCTCGCCGGAGTCGTACACGGCGACGATCGCGTGGTGGTTGAGGCCGGCGACCGACTGTGCCTCGCGCGTGAACCGGGCCTTGGAGACCGGGTCCTCGGCGAGATCGGAACGCAGGAGCTTGACCGCGACCGTCCGTCCCAGCCTGACGTCCTCGGCCGCGAAGACCTCCGCCATGCCGCCCCGGCCGAGCCGGTGGGTCATCCGGTAGCGCCCGTCACCGACGACGCCGCCGATGCCCCAGGAGTCGGTGCCATCCGAAACTCCGCCGCCGTTTGCTTCGGAATCGGGTGCCATCAGTCCTCGCCGTCGTATCTGTCCGCGCGTCCGCGGGTTCTCACGGTGTCTAGCTGCATTGCCACGTCACGCTACAGCCTCCGCCGGACACACCGTTTCCGGGAGGGACGGGCCATCCAACCGGCCGGCGTGCCGCGCACGCAAATTCCATGGGCTTCCTGTAACGCTTCCGAGACGCTTCTTGTGCGTAGGGTCACGGAACGGGCACCCGGCTTGACGTGTCGTACCCCTCGGGCAGACTTGGCGCGTAATAGGGATCACCGCGTCAGTCGCGCGCCGAGGGGGAAGCAAGTCATGAGCCAGGACGGCGCACACGGCGCTCAGGGGCGCTATGCCGGCGGTTCGGTCGCCGGCGGCCGGTACCAGCTGCGCGACCTGCTCGGCGAAGGCGGGATGGCATCCGTATACCTGGCGTACGACTCCGCACTGGACCGCCAGGTCGCGATCAAGACGCTGCACACGGAGCTGGGACGCGAGCAGTCCTTCCGCGAGCGGTTCCGGCGCGAGGCGCAGGCCGTCGCCAAACTGCAGCACACCAACATCGTCTCGGTCTTCGACACCGGTGAGGACGAGCTCGGCGGCGCGCTGATGCCGTACATCGTCATGGAGTACGTGGAGGGGCAGCCGCTCGGCTCGGTGCTCCAGGCGGACATCCAGAGCTACGGCGCGATGCCGGCCGACAAGGCGCTCAAGGTGACGGCCGACGTGCTGGCCGCGCTGGACACCAGCCACGAGATGGGGCTGGTCCACCGCGACATCAAGCCCGGCAACGTGATGGTGACCAAGCGCGGTGTCGTGAAGGTCATGGACTTCGGCATCGCCCGCGCCATGCAGTCGGGCGTCACGTCGATGACGCAGACCGGCATGGTCGTCGGCACCCCGCAGTACCTCTCCCCCGAGCAGGCCCTGGGCCGCGGGGTGGACGCGCGCTCCGACCTGTACTCGGTCGGCATCATGCTGTTCCAGCTGCTGACCGGGCGCATCCCGTTCGACGCGGACTCGCCGCTCGCCATCGCGTACGCGCATGTCCAGGAGGAGCCGGTCGCGCCCTCCACCATCAACCGGTCGATCACCCCGGCGATGGACGCGCTCGTGGCCCGCGCGCTGAGGAAGAACCCGAACGAGCGCTTCCCCAGCGCCGCGGCGATGCAGGACGAGATCGCGCGCGTGCTGAGCGCGGGCGGGCAGACCGGCGCCCCGGTGATCGTCGCAGGTGGCGGCGCACCGTCGAACAACGGTTCGGGTGTCGGTTCGGCGGTCTTCCCGCCGGTCGACCAGTCCACCCCGGCGCCGCAGAACGTCCAGACGCCGTACCAGCCGGGCCCGTACCAGTCGGGGCCGTACGGTGCGCCGACGCCGGCCCCCGCACCGGCTCCGTCGTACGGATATCCGCAGTCGGCTCCGGCGTACCAGGGCCAGGCCCCGATGTCGCCGATGCAGCAGCAGACCCCGCCGCCGTACACGGTCCAGCCCCGGACACAGACGCATGGCGGCTCCGGCGGCGGCTCCAAGCGGAACACGCCGGTGATCGTCGGCGCGATCGTGGTCGCGCTGATCGCGATCGGCGGCCTGATCACGGTTCTCTCGCTGAAGGAGGACCCGCCCTCGGGCGGCTCCTCCGCGAACGAGTCGCCGGCCGCGAGCGAGCACAAGGATCCGGAGCGGAACCGGACGATGAAGACCGAGGACTGCACGGACCCCTTGGAGGATTCGGACGACCCGGAGAAGGTGGACGCGCCGAAGTTCCTGTACAAGGACTTCCTCTCCGCGAAGGCCTGCGCGGATGCGGCGGGCTGGACCGTCAAGAAGATCAAGGTGCCGGGGAACGCGTACGCGGAGGACCAGGTCATCGACCAGTTCCCGACCTCCGGAACGGCCGTCGACAAGACGGGCGCCCACTTCGAGCTGCGCGTCGCGACGGGCGACCCGGCCTGAGCGGGCGCACGCGCGGGGCATGGATGCGCGGGCGCTCGGGGGCAGAGGTGCCCGGGGGCAGAGGTGCCCGGGGCACGGGACGGGCGCGAGTGACGGTCCGGTACTTGTGAGGTCGGCTTTCCGGGCCACGTACGCACAGCAGTGGCTCTGAGGGATCGGCCCGAGCCGGGATCGGCCCGAGCCGGGATCCACGAACCGGGATCGACGCGAAGCCCGAGGAGGGTGTCGCGAGCACAGGGGTGCCGTACGCCCGAGATGCCGGACATATCGTCACATGTGACGCTGCCCTCATGGCTCCAGGACTTCTCCCTTCACGGTCCACCAGGTGCGTGGTCGGTCTCATATTCTCGGCGGGCGCCGCACTGGGGGCCACCACGGTCGAGGCGCATGCCCAACAGCGCGCACCCGGCGGAGCGCCCGGAGCGGTCGGCGCCTCGGTGACGCCGCCCCCGGCTGCGCCGGACACACCTTCCGCCCGCCCCACGCCCCCCGGTGTCGAACCGTCAGCCGATGCTTCGGCCGCCCCCTCTGCCACCCCTTCGGCCGAACCCTCGGCGATATCCACGGACGGCGCCTCGGCCGCCCCCGCACCCCCGGCGTCCTCCCCGCCCTCGTCTCCGCCCCCTTCCCCGTCCGCCTCCGCCGATCCGTCCGCCTCCGCCTCCCCCGGCACCTCGGCCGCCGAAGGGGCGGCGCCCCCCGACGCCCAGCCCCCACTCGCCGGGCGCGAGGCCGGGGAAGGAAGACCGCGCCCCGGACGGCCGCTCGCGCCGTGGGACCTCGCACACGCGGACAGTTCCCCCGACGGTGCCGACACACGCCCCGCGGCGAGCGATCCGGGACCGGCGCCCGGCGTGACACCGGCGGCGAACACATCCCCCGCAGCCGGTCGGCTCGCACCCCAGGCCCTCGACGGCCCCGTCGTGCGACAGGTCCGGCACGTGTCGCTGGGTGCCGGAATCGCACTGATAGGACTGGGGCTCGGCTTCCTGGCACTCCGTATGCGCCGCTCGAACTGAGCTGCCCCGCACCCCTCCCCAGCAGCGCCCACACACTCCGGCCGGGACTTGCGTCCACCAACATACTCGGTATACATACTCAGTATGTCGATCCGTCATGGGCTGCTGGCCCTGCTGGAGCGGGGCCCCAGATACGGCTCCCAGCTCCGTACCGAATTCGAGTCGCGCACCGGCTCCACCTGGCCGCTCAACGTCGGCCAGGTGTACACGACACTGAGCCGGCTGGAGCGCGACGGCCTGGTCGTCCAGGACGACGAGGACGACCAGGGGCACGCCCTCTACGCCATCACCGACGACGGCCGTACCGAATTGCAGAGCTGGTTCGAGACGCCCGTCGACCGCAGCAGTCCGCCGCGCGACGAGCTGGCCATCAAGCTCGCCATGGCGGTCGGCGCACCCGGTGTGGACATCCGCGCCGTCATCCAGTCCCAGCGCCGCCACACCGTGAAGGCGATGCAGGACTACACCCGCCTGAAGGCGCAGGCGCTCACCGATGCCCCGGCCAACCGCGACGAGGTCGCCTGGCTGCTCGTGCTCGAACAGCTGATCTTCCAGGCGGAGGCCGAGGCCCGCTGGCTGGACCACTGCGAGTCCCGGCTGATCCGCCTCGCCGAGGCCGCCGCCACGGAGCCGGACCCCAGGGTACGCGCCACCGGGCGCACCCCGGCCGCCCGCACTCCTGCCCGCGCCGCCCGCCCGCACGGCCGGCGCTGACCACACACCACCGCGCGTACGCATCCCGGCTTCCGTCACCACGACGGACCACCGCGTACCCGCCCTGTCCGACGTCGGACCGCCTCGGCGCCCCGGCGTCGGTCCCAGAACCCGTTCCAAGGGGGGAACCACCACCATGTCCTCGCGCGCCCCGTCCCGATCCGCGTCCGGCCCACCGCCGGCCGCGGACACACCGGTGCTCGAACTCCGAGCACTCACCCGCACCCACGGCACCGGCATCGCCGAGGTGCACGCCCTGCGCGGCATCGACCTCTCCGTGCACACCGGTGAGCTGGTCGCCGTGATGGGCCCTTCCGGCTCCGGCAAGTCCACCCTGCTGACCATCGCGGGCGGTCTCGACACCGCGACCAGCGGCCAGGTCGTCATCGAGGGCCAGGACATCTCCGGTCTCGGCCGCAAGGGCGTCGCCGCCCTGCGCCGCCGCAGCATCGGCTACGTCTTCCAGGACTACAACCTGATCCCGGCGCTCACCGCCGCCGAGAACATCGCCCTGCCGCGTGAGCTCGACGGCGTCTCCGTGCGCGCGGCCCGCAAGGAGGCGCGGGCGGCGCTGGAGGAGATGAGGCTCCTGGAGATCGCCGACCGGTTCCCCGACGAGATGTCCGGCGGCCAGCAGCAGCGCGTCGCCATCGCCCGCGCGCTGGTGGGGGAGCGGCGCCTCGTGCTCGCCGACGAACCGACCGGGGCGCTCGACTCGGAGACCGGCGAGGCCGTGCTCGCGCTGCTGCGCAAGCGCTGTGACCAGGGCGCGGCCGGCGTCATGGTGACGCACGAGCCGCGGTACGCGGCCTGGGCGGACCGGGTCGTGTTCCTCCGGGACGGATCGCTCGTCGACCAGACGCTCACCGCCGACGCCGACTCGCTGCTGGCCGCCGAGGGCGCCGAGTGAGCGTCTTCACGGGCTGGCGCGCCTCCCTCCGCATGGCCAGGCGCGACGCGATGCGCGCCAAGGGCCGCAGCGCACTGGTGGTCGCGATGATCGCGATACCGGTACTCGGCGTCACAGCCCTCGATGTGACGTACCGCAGCGAGAATCCGTCCATCGCCGAGACGCTGACCAGCGAAATGGGCTCCGCCGACGCGCTGTTCAGCGACGAGATGATGGGGCCCATCGAGCAACTCCCCGATGGGGCGGTGAGCCACATCTACATGGGCGTGGACGACGCACCGCCCCTGGAGAACGGGGACCCGCTCGACATCGGGACGACATTCCCCAAGGGTTCGCGGGCGATCAGCATCCAGTCCGTCCCGGCGAGTGTCACCACCCGGTACGGCGTCACGAACACCGACATCGTCGAGTTCCGGACGTCGGACGCGATGGCGCGCGGCAAGATCGACCTCGTGCGCGGCGCCTACCCGCACGGCGAGGCCGAGATGGCCGCCACCGAGCCGTTCCTGGAGGCGACCGGGCTGCACGTCGGCTCGACCACCACCGTGCGCAACACCGGCCGGACGTACACCATCACCGGCGCGGTCGAGTTGCCCAGCGATCTGAGGGCCGAGGCGCTCTACGCCGACCCCGGTGCGGTCATCGCGCCGTGGCAGGACAGGGCCGACCACGACAAGAAGGTGCTTCCGCCGAACGCCGGGTCCACGGACTGGCTGGTCAAAGGCCCCGCAGGGGTGGGTGTGACCTGGCCGGACGTCATGGAGGCCAACAAGTCGGGCGTGCTCGTCACGTCCCGGCAGGTCGCCCTCGACCCGCCGCCGGACTCCGAGGTCCCGCTGATGGCCAGGAACCCGCAGATGGCCGACGGGGGCTCCGGAGAGCTCAGCACGGCACTCGTCACCGTGATCGCCATGGCGGTCCTGGAGATCGTGCTGCTCGCCGGGCCGGCCTTCGCCGTCGGCGCACGCCGTTCCCGCCGTCAGCTCGGCCTCCTCGGCACCTGCGGCGGAGACAAACGCCATGTCAGGGCCGTGGTGCTCGGTGGCGGCCTGGTGCTCGGTGGCATCGGAGCGGTGACGGGTGTCGTGCTCGGCCTCGGGCTCACCGCGGCTTTCCAGCCCCTGATCGAGAACTGGGCCGGACACCGCTTCGGCTCTCTGACGATCGCGCCGCTGGAGTTGCTGGTCATCGCCGCGATCGGCCTGATCACCGGCTTGTTGGCGGCGTCCGCCCCGGCGATCGTGGCGAGCCGGCAGTCCGTGCTGGAGTCGCTGACCGGCCGCCGGGGCGTACGCCGCTCCTCGCGCGTGCTGCCCGTCCTGGGCGCCTGCGTGCTGGCGTTGGGCGCCGCGACCGCCCTCTACGGCGGCACCAGCGGGAGCCCGGCACTCGTCGCCGGGGGCTCGATGGTCGCCGAACTCGGGCTGCTCGGCTGCATCCCGGTGATCGTCGGCCTTCTCGGGCGGCTCGGCAGGAGGCTGCCTCTCGCGCCCCGGATGGCGCTGCGCGACGCGGCCCGCAACCGCGGCCGTACCGCTCCCGCCGTCGCCGCGGTGATGGCGGCCGTCGCGGGTTCGGTGGGCATCGCCACGTACATGGCCAGCAGTGCGGCCCAGGCCGAGTACAACTACGTTCCCTCGCTCACCCCGGGGACCATCATCGTCTCGACCTCCGACGAGAAGTCGGCCGAAGAGCTCCCGCGTGCGCGGACGGCCGTGGAGCGGAGCATGGCCGTCACCAGCGGACACGCGGACTTCCGACGGGTCTGGGCAGGAAGCGACTGCTACGGCTACGAGGAGAACCAGTGCGGCTCGCTGGAACTGGTCAGGCCAGGCGGAAAGTCCCACACGTGCCCGCTCAACCGCGCAGGCGCCAAGGAACTCGCCGCGAGGCTCTCCGCCGACGAGCACAAGAAGCTGATGCGTTCCCCCGCCTGCCTCAGCGACCAGATGTCATCGGGAGTCTTCAACAGCGGCGGGAGCGACATCGTCGTCGCGGACGCGGCCCTGCTCGACACCTACGTGAAGCTCCACGACCCCTCGGCCGCCAAGGCACTCGCCGCGGGCACACCGGTCCTGCTCAACCCGGTGTACGCCGAGAACGGCGAGGTCACCGTCAAGTCGGTCCATCGGTACAGCGAGAAGGACAAGAAGAACTGGAAGCTGCACCCGGGCAAGGCGCGGACCACCCTGGACAAGCTCAAGGTGTACGTGGCCCCGGCGAAGTACGCGTCCACCCCCGGAATCCGCCTGATCCTTCCGGAGGGGACGGCGGAGCGGCTCGGCCTGCACACCAGGCTGTCCGGGAGCGTGTATGCCGTTGCCCATACCCCGACGAACGCCGAGCAGCAGCGAGTTTCCGGCACCATCGCGCAGGCCGGCGGCGGAATCTGGGTGCAGTCCGAATACGGCTTCGGCCGGCAGGACAACACCGTACTGCTGATCCTGACCCTGTTCGCCGGCGTGGTGACGCTCGGCGCGGCCGCGATCACGACGGGCCTCGCCAAGGCGGACGCGGAGGCCGATCTCGACACCCTCAGCGCCGTGGGCGCGCCTCCGGGCGTACGGCGGAAGCTGTCCGGCTTCCAGTGCCTGGTGGTGGCGCTCACCGGTGTGGTGCTCGGCACCCTGGCCGGCCTGGTGCCCGCGGTGGCGCTGCGCTTCGTCGACCTGCGGGAGGCCCTGAGGGCGATGCGGATCGACCCCACACAGTCGGCGTACACGCCGATCGTGCTGCCCTGGGCGACCATCGGTCTGCTCGTCGTGGGCATTCCGCTGCTGGCCGGGGTGCTCGCGGCGGCGTTCACACGGTCGCGCCTGGTGCTGGCGCGGCGGGCCGGATGAGCGCTCGGGCGGTGCGGTGAACGGCCTGACCGGCTGATTCGGTGCCCCTGCGAACGGTGGATCAACCGTTTGCGGGGGCACCACCGTGTTGTACGGCAGGTGTGCGAGACAATGACGCCATGGAGATGCCGAGGAATGAACGGTCGCAGGAGCACCCCCAGGTCCTCGTGGTGGGGCAGGACGGCATGGCGATCGGCGGCGGTGGCACTGACGACGAATCGCGTGAGGTCCCGGTGACGGAGATGGTCGAACAGCCCGCGAAGGTCATGCGCATCGGCAGCATGATCAAGCAGCTCCTGGAGGAGGTCAGGGCGGCTCCTCTCGACGAAGCGAGTCGGGTCAGGCTCAAGGAGATCCACGCGAGTTCCGTGAAGGAGCTGGAGGACGGCCTCGCGCCGGAGCTGGTGGAGGAGCTGGAGCGGCTCTCCCTGCCGTTCACCGAGGAGTCGGTGCCGTCCGAGGCGGAACTCCGGATCGCGCAGGCCCAGTTGGTGGGCTGGCTGGAGGGCCTCTTCCACGGCATCCAGACGGCGTTGTTCGCCCAGCAGATGGCGGCGCGGGCACAGCTGGAGCAGATGCGGCGCGCCCTTCCGCCGGGGAGCGGTCACGAGGACGAGGACGGCAGCGGGGACCAGCACGGGGCCATCAGGACCGGCCCGTATCTCTAGTGCCGCGTCTCCGGTGCCGCCGCGAGGCGCGGCACCGGGGCACGCGAGCCCGGCGTGATCCGAACGAGAGGCCCTGGGCCCGGTGCACATGGTCGACGACCTGTGCGCCGGGCCTTTTCCCGCATGATGCGGGAGGCACGGGCGGGGTGCGGCGTGGAGCGTGTGGCGCGGGAGGAGGCGCGTCAGCCCGCGGGGGCCTGCAGAAGCACCTTTCCGATGTGCGCGCTGGACTCCAGCACCCGGTGGGCCTCGGCGGCGTCGGCCATCGGCAGCGTACGGTCCACGATCGGCCGGACCACGCCGTCGGCGATCAATGGCCAGACGTGCTCGCGTACGGCGGCGACGATGGCGGCCTTCTCGACGAGCGGGCGACCGCGCAGCGAGGTCGCGGTGATGGCGGCCCGCTTGTTCAGCAGGGCGCTCAGATTCAGCTCGCCCTTGACGCCACCCTGGAGACCGATGATGGCCAGCCGGCCGTTGACGGCGAGCGCCTTCACGTTCCGGTCCAGGTACTTCGCGCCGACGATGTCGAGGATGACATCCGCGCCGGCCCCGTCCGTCGCCTTGCGCAGCTCCTCGACGAAGTCCTGTTCCCGGTAGTCGATCAGGATGTCGGCGCCGAGTTCCGCGCAGCGCTCCAGCTTCGTCGGGCCACCGGCGGTCACCGCGACCTGTGCGCCCACGGCCTTGGCGAGCTGGATCGCCATGGTGCCGATGCCGCTGGACCCGCCGTGCACCAACAGCGTCTCGCCGGGGCGAAGGTGAGCCACCATGAACACGTTCGACCAGACGGTGGCCGTCACCTCGGGCAGTGCGGCGGCCGAGGCCAGGTCGACACCGGCGGGTACGGGCAACAGCTGTCCGGCGGGTACGGCGACCTTCTCCGCGTAACCGCCGCCGGCGAGCAGTGCACACACCTCGTCGCCGACCGACCAGCCGGTGACACCGGGCCCGACCGCCGAGACGTGGCCCGCGCACTCCATGCCCGGGTACGGGGACGCGCCGGGCGGCGGGTTGTAGAACCCCTGTCGCTGCAGCACGTCGGCGCGATTGACCGCGCTGGACACGACATCGATGAGGACCTCGCCCTCGCCGGCTACCGGATCGGGCACCTCGGCCCATACGAGCGCCTCGGGGCCACCGGGTTCGGGGATCGTGATCGCATACATGGCGGCGAGGCTACTCCGTGACGCGAGCCGGACGACGGTGTCACGACGGCGGGCCGGGAGGCAGCGGCGGGCCGGGCGGCCGTGGCGGGCCAGGCGGCGGGCCGGGAGGCAGCGGCGGGCCGGGCGGCCGTGGTGCCGGAACGGCCATGACCGGGGCGTCGGGACGCCGGGCCGCCGTGAGCCCGCTTCATGGAGCGAAGGGCCGCGGCGACGGAGGCGAACCGCGCCGGAGCGACACCGCTACGGGAGCGGGCCCCCCGTGACCGGGTTGCTCACCGGCGGCTCGTTCGAGGCACGCACGATGGTGATCAAACGGTCCGTCAACTGCAGTGGGCTGGCCGCCGGGTCGTCGTAGCCGATCAACCGATGTCCCCGCAGCACGCTGACCACGAGATCGTCGGTCTCCCGGACGCTCTTGCCCACCTCGGCCTTTATCACCGGCCGCTCGACGAGATCGAGACCGCTGCCCTGCTGGATCAGGTCCTCCATCACCGTGCCCGCGCTGGGGCTGAGAACGGAGAGGCCGAGCAGTCGGCCCGCCGCGCTGGCGCTGGTGATCACGGCGTCCGCGCCGGACTGCCGCAGCAATGGAGCGTTCTCCTCCTCGCGCACCGCCGCGACGATCTTCGCCCCGCGGTTGAGCTGTCGCGCCGTCAGAGCCACCAGCACCGCCGTGTCATCGCGCTGAGTGGCGATGATGATCTGCCGCGCCTTCTGGAGCTCGGCCCGCAACAGCACCTCGCTGCGGGTCGCATCGCCGACCACTCCCACGAACCCCTCGGCATTGGCGATCTCGATCACCTTGGTCGCCGGGTCGACGATGACGATCTGTTCCTTCTTCAGGCCGGTGGCGCGCAGGGTCTGGATGGCCGAACGTCCCTTCGTGCCGAAGCCGACGACGACGGTGTGGTCACGCAAGTTGGTTCTCCAACGCTTCAGCCGAAAGTCCTCGCGGGTCCGTTCCGTAAGGACCTCAAGAGTGGTGCCGACCAGGATGATCAGGAAGAGCACCCGCAGCGGTGTAATGAGCACCACATTGGTGAGCCTGGCGACGTCCCCGTACGGGGTGATGTCGCCGTAGCCGGTGGTGGAGAGGGTGACCGTCGCGTAGTACACCGCGTCCAGCAGGTCGACGTTGCCGTCTGCGGCGTCGTGATATCCGCCGCGGTCGAGCCAGACGATCAGCACGGTGACGGCAAGCACCATCAAGGCCATCAACAGTCGCTTGGCCACCTGACGCGCCGGTCCCTGGACGACCCTGCGCGGGAGCTGCACCCGCGTGGGCGCGACATACTCGTCGGCACGCCTGGCCATCGCATCGTGACCGGGAAGTTTCACGTGAAACACCCTTCCGTCCACGGCGTCGCCGAGGCCCACGGTAGGTCGAGGATCTCCACCTCGGTGCCGGACCGTACCCCGCCAGGTGGCACGACGGCCAGCCCGTCCGCCGCAGCAACCCCCCGGAGCATCGCCGGACCGTTGTAATGCAGCGGTACGACATGCTCGGCGCCGCTGCCGCTTCCCATGCTGCCGAAGCCGCCGGCGCCGACACCCGCCCTGCCCGCTCGGTGGACGACGGGCACCAGACGGGTGTCGTGCGGGTGCCCGTGCACCTCGTCGCGCACGACGACCCGGTGCGATGTCTCCAGTGCCCGTCCGGTCAGCCCACGAAGCAGCGGTTCGGCAAGCGTGAGAAGCCCGGATACGGCGGCCAGGGGGTTGCCGGGCAGCCCGACGAGATACGGGCCCGCGTCGGAGTCCTTCGTCCTGAGCCGGGCCAGCAGCATCGGATGGCCGGGGCGGACGGCAACTCCGTCGACCAGCAACTCGGCTCCGATCTCGGCAAGGACCGGGTGGACGTGGTCGACGGGTCCCGATGCCGTGCCGCCGGTGGTGATGACCAGATCGGCGCCGGACGTGGTGAGAGCCCGCCGGAGGGCGTTCACGTCATCGCCGAGTCGCTGCGGCGCGGACACCTCGGCGCCCAGCGCGGACAGCCAGGGGCCGATCATCGGGCCGAGCGCGTCACGGATCAGCCCCTCGTGCGGCAGGCCGCTGGTCAGCAGTTCGTCACCGAGGACGAGGACCTCGACACGCGGGCGGGGGACAGCGAGCAACTCGTCGTACCCGGCAGCGGCGGCCAGACCGAGGACGGCGGGCGTCACCAGGGTTCCGGCGGGCAGGAGTTGATCTCCGGAACGGCACTCCTGGCCACGAGACCTGATGTCCTGCCCGGGAAGCACCTGGTGTTTCGCGTGAAGCAGTCCTTTGGCCTCGTCCACGTGAGCGTGTTCGCTGCGGATCACGGCGTTGGCGTCCGCCGGGATGCGCGCGCCGGTGGCGATCCGTACGGCATCCCCGTCAGGGAGCACGGCGGGGGCGCCGTGTCCGGCGAGGATGCCGAGACCCTGGCCGGGGCGCGAGTCGGCACTCGCATCCCGGGCGCCCTCCTTGCCCCGGACTTCCGCCCTGTCGCCGACTCCCTCCCTGTTTCCGACTCCCTCCCTGTTTCCGGCTCCCCCTTTGCCCCCGGGCTCGTCGAACTCGCGGATGGTCCACGGCCCCGGCCCGGTGACGACCCAGCCGTCCATGGCGGAGGTGTCGAAGGACGGCAGGTCGGTGAGTGCCACGAGTGGCTCGGCCAGTACGCGTCCGACTGCCTGATCGAGGGGGATCCGCCGGGCGCGGACGGGGACGTCGCGGCCCGAACGTGCGGCCAGGGCGCGGGCCGTTCGCCAGGGCGTCGCCCGGCTGTGCCGCTCACGTCCGCGGGGCCCGTCGGCGCTCTGGCCCGAGGTCGGGACCGCAGCTGCGTCCGCACCCTCCTCCGCGGGCCGAGGCGGGTCCATGGAATGCGGCCGCCCCGCTGCGCGGGATCGATCCGGGGAACACGGCTGCTCCGACGACCGGGAGTCCGCGCGGTGGGGCTCGTCCGCCGGCCGAGGCCGGCCGGCGAGGTGGGACCGGTCCGCAGAGTGAGATCGCCCTGTGGACCAGGGCTCGCCCGGCGACCGGCGCCCGACCAGAGCGAGCGCCTGTTCAACGGCCCGTTCCTCCTCGGCAGCCCGCAGTTCCTCCGGGGTCGGTCCCCGATCCGCCGACAGAGAACGTCCGCCCCCAGAGGGTGAGCCGACCACCGAGGACGAACCGCCCGCCGAAGACGTACCCGCGGCCAGAAACCGGTCGCCCTCCGGAGACGCCCCACCCGCCGGAGACACCCCGACCGCCGAGTACGGATCGGCCGCCAGAGAACTGTCGCCGGGCTCCGATCCACGATCGGCCGAAGCCGGACGTTCGCGGACAGAGTGCCCGCCCCCCGCCGAAGCCCCGGCCCCCGCCGAGGAACCGGCGCTCGCCGAGGGACCTGCACCCATCGACGCGGTGTCGGCGGCGGGAGGCAGGTCGAATCTGCTGCCGTCGGCCGTCATTGCGTCTCGTTCTCGTCCGCCCACCGAAGGGCGAGCGCGGCGGCCCTGCGAGCGGCCTCGGCAACCGCCGCCGGGCCGTCACCGTCGCTGCTCGCTTTCGCCGCCGCGTAGCCGACCAGGAAGGTCGTCAGGGGCGCGGCGGGCCGGGCGACGCCGTGAGCGGCGTCACGGGCCAGATCGAGCAGGACGTCGGTGTCGACGTCGAGTTCGATGCCCAGTTCGCTCTTGACTGCGGTGATCCATTCATCCAGCACGGTTCCATGCTCTCTGATGCGGGCACGGGCCGACGCAATGTCCTCCCAGGTGTCGCAGTCGAAGGAGGCGAGAGGACCGGCCTCCACCCGGGCGAGGCCGAGCTCATTCGTCAGCAACCGCAGGGGAAGCCCGGACAGACTGCCGTGCTCGGCGGCGAGCAGGGCGAGCTCGCGGCGCAGCGGCTCGGCACGGTAGACGGCGACGAGAGGCTGATCGCGACCGTCCTGATCGGTGCACAGGGCCCCGTCGCGCTGTCCTTCACCGGCGGCGGCCAGCAGAGCTCCGACGGTGCCCTTCCCCAGGAACGGCAGATCGGCCGAGAGGACGAGGACCCGCTCCGCGGTGGTACGCCGAACCCCGGCGTCGAGCGCAGCCAATGGGCCGCCGCCCTGCGGTTCTTCGCGCGTCCAGATCACAGTGCGCACGGTGGGCCGCCGCCCACCCACCACCACGGTGGCCGAGGCATCGGCGCAGGACGCCAGCACCCGGTCGAGCAGCGCACGGCCACCGACCAGGATCCCCGGCTTGTCGGCGCCGCCGAGCCGCTTGGCAGCTCCTCCGGCCAGAACGATGGCGTCATACGCGGTCATGCATCCGAGTATGCGGGCCGCGGCCTCCCGTCGATCCACCCCGTCCGCAATCCGGCGGATCGACGAGGGGGAGAACGAGAGCCCGCAGCCGATCTCGCCTACAACGTGCGCAGCAGCAAGGCCGGTTGCTCCACGCAGTCGGCCACGTAGCGCAGGAAACCGCCCGCCGTCCCACCGTCGCAGACCCGATGGTCGAAGGTCAGCGAGAGCTGGACGACCTGGCGTACGGCCAGCTCGCCCCCGTGCACCCACGGCTTGGGAACGATCCGGCCGACGCCCAGCATGGCCGCCTCCGGGTGGTTGATGATCGGGGTCGAACCGTCGACCCCGAACACCCCGTAGTTGTTCAGCGTGAACGTGCCGCCGGTCAGCTCCGCCGGGGTCAGCCTGCCGTTCCGGGCCGCCTCGGTGAGCCGGGCGATCTCGGAACCGATCGAGTCGACGTTCCCGGCGTGCGCATCCCGGACGACCGGGACGACCAGGCCCCTCTCGGTCTGGGCCGCGAACCCGAGATGGACCTCGGGCAGCCGTACGACCTCCCGCGCCTGCGCGTCCACCGTGGAGTTGAGCTCGGGGAAGCGGGCCAGCGCGGCGACGCAGATACGCGCCAGCAGAGCGAGCACCGACACCTTGGGTCCGGCGGCCGGACCACCGGCGCTGTTCATCGCGGATCTGGCGGCCATCAGCTCGGTGGCATCGGCGTCGACCCAGCACGTGGCATCGGGGATCTCCCGCCGGCTGCGCGCCAACTTGTCGGCCACCGCGCCGCGTACACCACGCAACGGGATCCGCTCCACGGCCGGGCCGGCCACCCCCCGCGCCACCGGGGGCCGCAACGACGGTTCCGAAACCGCCCCCGGCACCGTTCCCGGCTCCGGCACCGGAACCGGGACCGGGACCGTGGTCGGCAGAGGAGCCGTCCTCTGTTCGTCCTTTGCCCTGATCGCGGACTCGACATCCGCCCGCAGGATCAGCCCGTCGGGCCCGGACCCCACCAGTTGCCGCAGATCGAGGTCGTGCTGCCGCGCCAGCTTCCGTACCAGCGGGGAGACCACGGCCACCGGCCCCCGCACCGGGTCCGGCACAGATGCGGAACTCGCGGCCTCAGCCGTCGCATGTGGGGCAGCAGGCGCCCCCATCGCCTCGGGACGAACCCGCCGACGGCGCGCCAACGGTGCGCTCGTCCCGTACCCGACCAGCACATTCCCGGACGACTCCGACCGACCCGAGCCGAATCCCGGCCCCGCAGCCGACGCCACCACTGCGGCCCCGGCCCCCGCGGCCGAGCCCGAGCCTGAACCCGAGCCCGAACCCGCGCCCGTCCCCGCGCCCGCCGATCCCCCGGACCCCGAGGCTCCCTCAGACCCCACGGCTCCCTCGGTCCCCACCGCCACCGTCAGCAGCGGCGCCCCGACCGGAAGCTCCACGCCCTCCTCGCCGAACCGCGCGGTCACCACGCCCCCGTACGGGCACGGCACCTCCACCATCGCCTTGGCCGTCTCCACCTCGACGACCGGCTGGTCGATGGCAACGACATCGCCGACCTCCACCAGCCAGCGCACGATCTCCGCCTCGGTCAGCCCCTCGCCGAGGTCCGGCAGCTTGAATTCGAGTACCTGAGGCATCAGCTCTCCGCCTCCCACTGCAAGCGGGCAACCGCGTCGAGCACCCGGTCCACGCCCGGCAGATGGTGCCGCTCCTGCATCGGCGGCGGATACGGAATGTCGAACCCGGTGACCCGCAGCACCGGCGCCTCCAGATGGTGGAAGCAACGCTCGGTGATCCGGGCCGCGATCTCGCCGCCCGGACCGCCGAAACCGGAGGACTCATGGACGACCACCGCGCGCCCTGTACGCCGCACGGAAGCGGCCACGGTCTCGTCGTCGAACGGCACCAGCGAACGCAGATCGACGACTTCGAGATCCCAGCCCTCTTCGACGGCCGCTTCCGCGGCCTCCATACAGACCGGCAGCGACGGCCCGTATGTGATCAGCGTCGCGCTGCGCCCGGGTCGACGAACGACGGCGCGTCCGATCGGTTCCACCATCACCGGAGCCTCGGGCGACCAGTCGGCCTTCGACCAGTAGAGCCGTTTCGGCTCCAGGAAGACCACCGGGTCGTCGGAGGCGATCGAGGCCCTCAGCAGCCCGTACGCGTCCTCGACGGTGGCGGGCGTGACGACCTGGAGGCCGGGCGTCGCCATGTAGTACGCCTCCGAGGAGTCGCTGTGGTGCTCGACGCCGCCGATCCCGCCGCCGTACGGCACCCGCACCGTGATCGGCAACGGCATGGCACCGGCCGTCCGGTTCCGCATCTTGGCCACATGGCTCATGAGCTGCTCGAACGCGGGATAGGCGAAGGCGTCGAACTGCATCTCCACCACGGGCCTCAGCCCGTACATCGCCATGCCGACAGCCGTGCCGAGAATGCCCGCCTCGGCCAGCGGGGTGTCCGTGCAACGGTCCTCGCCGAATTCCTTCGCCAGGCCGTCGGTGATCCGGAAGACGCCACCGAGTGTGCCGACATCCTCACCGAGGACGTGCACCGTCGGATCCTCGGCCATCGAGTCGCGCAGCGCTCGCCCGAGCGCCTGCGCCATGGTGGCGGGTTTTGCCTTCGCCGTACGCCCTCCGGCCGGCGCCGCTGCGGTGGTCATCGCCCTTCCTCCACGTCGTTGTGGCCGTGCTGGTCCTGCTCGGCGTCCAGCTCCACACGCAACCGCGCTGCCTGCTCACGGAGTTGCGTGGTCTGTTCCGCGTAGACATGGGCGAAGAGATCCATCGGGTCGAGCACCGGATCGGCGTTCATCCGCTCGCGCAGATCCGCCGCCATCCGCTCCGCGGCCACGCGCGCCTCCTCGATCCCGTCGTCGCCGAGCAGCCCCCGCCCGGTCAGCTCCCGCTCAAGGAGCTGGATCGGATCGTGCGCCCGCCATGCCTCCACTTCGCTCTCGACGCGGTACCGAGTGGCGTCGTCGGCGTTCGTATGGGCGTCCATGCGGTACGTCACCGCCTCGACGAGCGTCGGACCGCCACCGCTCCGGGCCCGCGCGACCGCCTCGCCGAGGACCTGGTGCACGGCGGCCGCGTCGTTGCCGTCCACCAGCCGGCCCGGCATCCCATAGCCCACGGCCTTGTGCGCGAGGGACGGCGCGGCGGTCTGCTTCGCCAGCGGTACGGAGATCGCGAAACCGTTGTTCTGTACGAGGAAGACGACCGGGGCCCGCCAGACAGACGCGAAATTGAGCGCCTCGTGGAAATCGCCCTCACTGGTCCCGCCGTCACCGACCATGGCCAGCGCCACCACGTCGTCGCCCTTCAGACGCGCCGCGTGTGCCAGGCCCACGGCGTGCGGCAACTGGGTGGCGAGGGGCGTGCACAGTGGTGCGATGCGGTGCTCGCGCGGGTCGTAACCGGTGTGCCGGTCACCGCGCAGCAGGGTCAGGGCCTCGACCGGGTCCAGGCCGCGCGCCACGGCCGCCAGCGTGTCGCGGTAGCTGGGAAAGAGCCAGTCCCGCTCCTCCAGCACCAGGGCGGCCGCTATCTCGCAGGCCTCCTGCCCCGTGCTCGACGGGTAGACGGCGAGTCGGCCCTGCTTCGTGAGAGCGGTCGCCTGTGCGTTGTACCGCCGGCCGCGGACCAGCTCCGCGTAGAGACGCAGCAGCAGCTCGGGGTCGGCATCGGCCGCGGCGTCCGTGCCGAGCACGCGGTACGGCTCGGGGTCCGGGAGCAGCGGCGCGGGATCCGTGAGCGGCTTCCAGGCCGGGGGCGGCGTGGGCCGGTAAGCAGCCGCGCCGGGCAGCTCTTGGACCGTCATGACAAGCACCTCCTGGCATCGAGGGTTTCGAGCGGCGTCTGGCGACATCGAGGGTCGTCCGATGTCGAGGGTGTCGAAATGCATCGAAATGTCGAGCGCTGTCCGAGGCACGGATGTGGTGTGCCTCACCTACCGATTGTTCGGTCGCGAGCGCATTTTGGCTACAGGCGCCTTCAGCCTGTGGACAAACGGTTCTCCACAGCCTGGGATAGGGGCAGGTCGTCCAGCACAGGGAGGCGCGGGCACATGTCAGCTGAACAAATGGCCGATGGGGGCGAGGGCTCCGGCCAGATTGCGCCCGCGCGCCCGCTCGATGCCATCGACCGCGACATCCTGCGACTGCTCCAGACGGACGGCCGCGCCTCGATACGCTCGGTGGCCGATCGCGTCCACGTGTCCCGGGCCAACGCGTACGCCCGGATCAACCGGCTCGTCGAGGACGGCGTGATCCGCGGTTTCAGCGCGCGGGTGAACCATGAACGGGCGGGGCAGGGCGCCTCCGCGTACATCACGCTCAAGATCGTCCAGAATTCCTGGCGCACTGTTCGCGAGCAGCTCCAAGCGCTGCCGGGGGCCACTCACATCGCGCTCGTCAGCGGCGACTTCGACGTCCTGCTGCTGGTGCACACCCCGGACAACCGGTCACTGCGCGAGTTGGTCCTGACCAGGATCCAGGCCATCCCGGAGGTCCTCTCCACCCGCACACTTCTGGTGTTCGAGGAGACGGACCTCGCCCCGGGCCCGGACCGGCCGACCGAGCTCACGTGACGGAATCCGGAATCCGAACCAGGAACACAACTCGCTCCGCCACGGGGCTCGTTCACGCGCGCAACCCGCTCACGCACGGAATCCCTTCAAGAACCGTGCCGCCGGACAGGAACCCGGGCGAACGCAACAAAGCGGTCGCGCTCCAGGAACGGTGCCCCGGCCCTCTCCCGGCGACAACGGTTCAGCGGCTGGACCGCATCCCGTCGAAGGCGACCCGGACGAGCGTGTCGGCCAGCCGCTCCCCGTCGGCACCACCGTCCGGTTGCGGGCGATACCACTCCACCAGCGAGTTGACCATGCCGAAGAGCAGCCGTGTCACCAGCCGTATGTCCACGTCGGAGCGGAGATCGCCGTCCGCGACCGCCGCTCTCAGCAGATCGGTCACCCGGTGGTCGAACTCGCGGCGGCGCTCCATGGCCCAGCGCTCGGTCTTCGTGTTTCCCCGTACGCGCAGCAGCAGCGTGACATAGGGCAGTTCGGCTATGAGCACGTCGACGGTACGCCGGGTGACGTACTCGACCTGCTCGATCGCACGTCCCTGCGTCGCCCCCGGCTCGTCGAGAATCCCGAAGAGCCCGTCCAGCGCCCGGCTCACCGCACGGCGGAGCAGTTCCTCCTTGCCCGCGACATGGTGGTAGATGGACGACTTGGAGATGCCCGCCGCCTTGGAGAGATGCTCCATGGACGTGCCGTCGTAGCCGCGCTCGTTGAAGACACGGACGGCGACGGTGAGCAGAGTCTCCGGGGTGTACGTGTCCCGCTTGGCCGTGGTCATGTCCGCGATCCTCCCCTACGAGTTGTCCACAGGTTTGGCGGGCCCCCTTGTCCCGACCGATCGTTCGGTTACTCTAACTCTGTCCGCCCGTCCCTGCCCAGCTCGATGAGGAGTTGGTCCGTCATGGCCGCCGAGCTCTCCCCGCACCTGCTGTCCGAGAAGCACCGCCCCACGCTCGACCAGGCCCTCGACGCGATCCGTACGCGCGCCTACTGGTCCCCGCACCCCGAGCATCCGAAGGCGTACGGCGAGGGCGGTGCCGCCGGCAGCCTGGGCGCCGCCGAGGGCAAGGCCGCCTTCGACGCCGTGCTGCACACCCGGCTCGACCTCGGCCAGCCGGGCACCGACGGCTGGACGGGCGGAGAGATCTCTCCGTACGGGCCCGAGCTGGGCGTCGAGTACCCGCACGCCGACCTGGACGTCCTGCTTCCCGCGATGCGTACGGGCATGGCCGCCTGGCGCGCGGCGGGCCCCGAGACCAGGGCCCTGGTCTGCCTGGAGATCCTCGCGCGCATCAGCGCCCGGACCCATGAGTTCGGCCACGCGGTGATGCACACCAGCGGCCAGGCCTTCATGATGGCGTTCCAGGCCGGCGGCCCGCACGCCCAGGACCGCGGCCTGGAAGCGGTGGCGTACGCGTACGAGGAGCAGATCCGCACCCCGCGGAGCGCCGACTGGTCCAAGCCCCAGGGCAAGCGCGATCCGCTCCGGCTGCACAAGTCGTTCGTCGCGGCACCCCGTGGCATCTCGCTCCTGATCGGCTGCAACACGTTCCCCACGTGGAACGGCTATCCCGGGTTCTTCGCCTCCCTGGCCACCGGCAATCCCGTCCTGGTCAAGCCGCATCCGCGCGCCGTGCTCCCGCTGGCGCTCACGGTGCAGCTGGCCCGCGAGGTGCTCGCCGAGGCAGGCTTCGACGCCAACCTGGTCGCTCTGGCCACCGAACGACCGGGGGAGGGCATCGCGAAGACCCTGGCGGTCCGCCCCGAGATCAAGATCATCGACTACACCGGATCCACCGCCTTCGGCGACTGGCTGGAGGCCAACGCCCGCCAGGCCCAGGTCTACACGGAGAAGGCCGGAGTCAACATGATCGTCCTCGACTCCACCGACAACTACCGGGGGATGCTCGCCAACCTGGCGTTCTCCCTCTCTCTGTACAGCGGCCAGATGTGTACGACCCCACAGAATCTGCTGATCCCCCGGGACGGCATCACCACCGATGCCGGCGACAAGACGTACGACGAGGTCGTCGACGACATCGCGGCCGCGGTCAGCGGACTGCTGGGCGACGACTCCCGGGCGAACGCGCTGCTCGGCGCCCTGGTCAACCCCGACGTGAAGGCCCGTCTGGACGCGGCCGCGGAGCTGGGGAAGGTCGCCCTGTCCTCCCGCGAGGTGGCCAACCCGGAATTCCCCGACGCCGTGGTGCGCACCCCTGTCGTCGTCAAACTGGACGGCACCGAGCCGGACGACGAGGAGCACTACCTGTCGGAGTGCTTCGGGCCGGTCTCCTTCGCGGTGGCGGTCGACTCGACCGCCGACGCCGTGGAACTGCTCCGCCGCACGATTCGGGACAAGGGTGCGATGACGGTGGGCGCGTACACCACCTCACCGGAGGTGGAGCGCGCGGTGGAGGACGTCTGCCTGGACGAGTCGGCCCAGCTCTCGCTGAATCTGACCGGTGGGGTGTACGTCAACCAGACTGCGGCGTTCTCCGACTTCCACGGCTCGGGGGGCAACCCGGCTGCGAACGCGGCCCTGTGCGACGGGGCCTTCGTATCAAACCGCTTCCGCATGGTGGAAGTCCGTCGCCAGGCGTAGCCCGCGTTCCGTGCCATCGGCCCGCCCCCTCCCCGCCCCGCCCGGACGTCGGGCCCTGGGGCCGGGGCGGGGCCCCGGCCCCGGGTCCCTCGCCCATGTGAAGGGGCGGGCGGCGGGGACAAGCCCGCAACCGGGTGCCCCGTCCGTGCACGTGCTCGTATCGCGCCGCCTGCGTCAGACCCCCGCTTTCCGTCCGTCCCCCGGAATCTCCGCATACCTCTGCACCCACGCGTGCATGGCGATCGCGGCGGCGGCCCCCGCATTGATCGACCGCGTCGACCCGAACTGGGCGATGGAGCACACCATGGCCGCGTGCTTGCGGGCCTCGTCGGTCAGTCCGGGCCCTTCCTGCCCGAAGAGCAGCACACACCGCCGCGGCAGCTCGGTCCGCTCCAGCGGCACCGCCCCCGGCAGATTGTCGATCCCGATGATCGGCAGCCCCTCCGCCGCCGCCCACGTCGTCAGCGACTCCGTGTCGGGGTGGTGCCGCACATGCTGGTACCGGTCGGTGACCATCGCACCGCGCCGGTTCCAGCGCCGCCGCCCCACAATGTGGATCTCCTTGGCGAGGAAGGCGTTCGCGGTGCGCACCACGGAGCCGATATTGAAGTCGTGGCCCCAGTTCTCGACCGCCACGTGGAAGTCATGCCGCCGTAGGTCAAGATCGGCGACGATCGCCTCCCGCGTCCAGTACCGGTAGGCGTCGCCCACATTGCGCCGGTCGCCGTGGGCAAGCAGTTCGGGGTCGTACCGCTCGTCCGCGGGCCAGGGAAGCGGGTGCGGCCCGACGCCGATCTCCGTCCCGAATCCGTCGTCGTACTGCATCGGTTCCGCGGCCTGACCAGGATCTGCCGTCGGAACGGATGTGCCGGACGGTTCCCACCCCGCAAACTCCCCGGTCGACGTTTTCCCGCCGGGGCCGCCGATGCCACCAGTGCTGCTGCCGCTCTCACTACTCACCCGACGAGCGTATGGCCCCCGTCGCCGCTGTGCTGCGGGGCCTCCTCGTCATCGACGGCCCGCCGCGGCCCGGGCACCTTGCCCTGGCGCGAGAACAGCAGTTCCCGCCCGAACGTCACCCGGCCGCCGAGCCACACGAGGAAGACGGTCGGCAGGAAGACGGAGTCGGCGGCGATCATCGCCATCGAGAAGAAGGGCAGCCCGAGCAGCAGGGCGATTCCGGCGTGCTCGCACATCATGACGACGAGCAGGATGTTCTTGACCCGCCGGTTGAACAGCGTGAAGGGGAAGGCGACCTGCACGACGACCGTGCCGTACGTCAGCAGCATCACCATCACACTGTTGGAGGCGAGGATGTCCGACAGCGCGGGCCAGGGCGTGAAGTAGTCGAGCTTGAGCGGGTAGTACAGCGCCGTGCCGTCCTGCCACCGCGACCCCTGGATCTTGTACCAACCCGCCGTCGCATAGATCAGACAGACCTCGGCCATGATCACGACGAGGGTCGCATTGTGAGCGAGGTTGGCGATGACGTCGAGCAGAGTGCGCGCCTCGCTGTGCGGCGCGCGGCGGTTCACGGCCCACCAGACGCCCTGGCCGACCCAGAGGATCCAGAAGAGAACCGGCAGCCACCAGGTACCGCCGAGGCCGTCCGTCACGGTGGCCACGATCAGGACCAGGCCCAGCAGTCCCCAAAGAACCGGACCGGCCACGTCCCCCCGCGCCGAGCGCCGAGGATCACCGGCATCCACTGCCGCTTCCGCGTCCTCACCCGCTTCTGCTCCGCCATCCGTCTCCGCCGCACGGGCCGCACGAGCAGCGCGCCGGGCATCCAACGACCAGACCTGTGCGCAGCGCGTCAGCACGAGGTAGATCGCCATGAGATGGATGACGTTGTCGCCGCCGTCACCCATGAAGATGCTGCGGTTCTGGAGGGAGAGCACCCCGACCATGAACAGGACCGACGTGGCACGGGTGTGCCAGCCGACCATCAGCAGCGCGGCGGAGAGCAGTGCCACCGCGTACACGATCTCGAACCAGACCGCACTGTCCGACCACATGAGCGTGGTGAAGGCTTGATTGCCCGATATGAGCTGCTTCGCCATGTCCCAGCCCCATGGGCCGTCGGGGCCGTACATCGCGTGGCGATGCGGCACTTCGCGCAGCAGGAACAGCAGATAGGTGGCGGAGAATCCGATCCGGATGACGGCGCTCTGGTACGGGCCGAGAGCCGAGGAGGTGATGCGCTGGATGCCGCGGGCGAGCTTGCGATCGAAGGCGAACATACTCATTTGCCCGCCCCCTCGGCGTTCTCGGGAAGGTCGGCGGGGCTTACGGTCCACCAGGGCAGCACTCGGTAGGACGGCTTCGTACTGATCTTCTCCTGGCTCCAGTCGGGCGCCCCCACCGACCGCGTCTCGGAACGGATCTGGATGCGCTCGACGGTGCCGCCGTAGTCGTGCTCGCTCAGGCGCGCCATCGCTATTCGGCGCATGTAGCGCTCGGACAGCTCACCGCGCAGGCCGTTCGCCCGGTTCTCGTTGTCGTGGGAGCCGATGTAGAAGTCCCAGCCGCGACGCAGCTCGTTCTGATGGATGTGGCTGGGGAGCAGATTGCCGCGTATCGCGCGGCCGTCCTCGGCGGAAAGGCTCATCCAGGGTGTGGTGCGGCGGCCGTCGGCGCCGACTATCTCGGCCCGCACATGAACGGCCACGTTCTGCTGAAGCGGATTCGGAGCGAAGAGCTTCCAGTTCTGTTCGAACTCGGGGTAGATCCATTCGTCGACCGCTTCGCCGTGCTGTTTCGTCAGCGTGTTGGAGGGGGCGACATGGAGGAACACCATGGCCAGCTGAACGCAGGCGACCAGCCCGATGACGGACAGCGCGATCGCGGCGGCGATCTGGTACGGAAGCGACAGGGCGGCCATGCCGGCGCGGGCGCCCGGCCCCGGCCCCGGTCCCGGAGCCTGAACGACGTCGGACGCCGTTTTCTCGCCCCGCCCCGGCCCCGGCCCGGTGCTCCCGTTCCCGCCTTCGACGCCCCTGTCGTCGTACGAATCCATCCCGCCCCGATCCCCGTCGATCCCCGGTCCGTCATCCACAGGGTTGACACCCTACGGGCCGCCGACTCACCATTGAAGACATTGAACCGAACGATCGGTCGGTCGGTAGGGAGTCCGGGATGACGGCAGTGACTGCGAGCCAGGCGGCGCAGGCGGGAGCAGGCGGGCCCGAAGGGGCGGACGAGGCCCTGGAGGCGGGCTTCGACGCCGCGGTCGCGGCGGACGAGCGCATCGAGCCCCGTGACTGGATGCCGGATGCGTACCGCGCCTCGCTGGTCAGGCAAATGGCCCAGCACGCCCACTCCGAGATCATCGGAATGCAGCCGGAGGCCAACTGGATCTCGCGGGCACCCTCGCTGCGCCGCAAGGCGATCCTCATGGCCAAGGTTCAGGACGAGGCCGGACACGGGCTCTACCTGTACAGCGCCACGGAAACACTCGGCACCAGCCGTGAGGAACTGCTCGACAAGCTCCACGCGGGCCGCCAGAGATATTCATCGATCTTCAATTACCCCACGCTGACCTGGGCGGACGTCGGAGCGATCGGCTGGCTGGTGGACGGCGCCGCGATCACCAATCAGGTACCGCTCTGCCGTTGCTCCTACGGCCCGTACGCCCGGGCGATGGTGCGCATCTGCAAGGAGGAGTCCTTTCACCAGCGCCAGGGGTACGAGCTGCTGCTCGCCCTCAGCCGCGGCACCCCGGCACAGCACGAAATGGCGCAGGACGCGGTGAACCGCTGGTGGTGGCCGTCCCTGATGATGTTCGGTCCACCGGACGACGCATCGGCGCACTCGGCGCAGTCGATGACCTGGAAGATCAAGCGGCACTCCAACGACGAGCTGCGGCAGCGCTTCGTGGACATCTGTGTCCCACAGGCCGAAACACTGGGGCTCACCCTTCCTGACCCGGATCTCCGGTGGAACGAGGAGCGCGCACAGCACGACTTCGGATCGATCGACTGGAAGGAGTTCCAGGAAGTCCTCAAGGGCAACGGCCCCTGCAACGAGCAGCGCCTCACCCAGCGCCGCCGGGCGCACGAGGAGGGGGCCTGGGTCCGGGACGCGGCGACCGCGTACGCCGAGAAGCACACAGCACCGAGGAACGGGGAGGCGGCGGCATGAACAGCTCGACCGAATGGCCGCTGTGGGAGGTGTTCGTCCGTTCGCGCCGCGGGCTGTCCCACACCCACGCGGGCAGCCTGCACGCCCCGGACGCGGAAATGGCCCTGCGCAACGCGCGCGATCTGTACACGCGCCGCTCCGAGGGAGTCTCCATCTGGGTGGTCCCGTCCGCACAGGTCACGGCCTCCTCGCCGGACGAGAAGGATTCCTTCTTCGAGCCGGCCGGTGACAAGCCCTACCGGCACCCGACGTTCTACGAGATCCCGGAAGGGGTGAAGCACCTGTGACCGCGGCTCTCGCCCTGGGCGACGACGCGCTGGTGCTCTCGCACCGGCTGGGGGAGTGGGCCGGTCACGCCCCGGTACTGGAAGAGGAAGTGGCCCTGGCCAACATGGCCCTGGACCTGCTGGGGCAGGCCCGAGTGCTGCTCTCCCTCGTCGGGGACGAGGACGAGCTGGCGTATCTGCGTGAGGAACGCGCTTTTCGCAACGTCCAACTGGTCGAGCAGCCGAACGGCGACTTCGCCCACACCATCGCCCGCCAGCTCTACTTCTCCGGCTACCAGCGACTGCTGTACGAGCAGCTGTCGGCCGGTGACGGCCCGTTCGCCGGCCTGGCGGCGAAGGCGGTCAAGGAGGTCGCGTACCACCAGGACCACGCGGAGCACTGGACACTGCGGCTCGGCGACGGCACGACCGAGAGCCACGAGCGGATGCAGCGCGCGGTGGACGCGCTGTGGCGGTTCACCGGCGAATTGTTCCAGCCCGTCGAGGGTGTGGAGATCGACTGGCAGTCGCTGCGCAGCGGCTGGCTGGAGTCCGTCACCACGGTGCTGGAGCAGGCCACGCTGACCGTGCCGGACGGTCCGCAGTCCGGAGCGTGGACGGCGGGCGCGGGCCGTCAGGGCATCCACACCGAACCCTTCGGCCGGATGATCGCCGAGATGCAGCATCTGCATCGCAGCCACCCGGGGGCGTCATGGTGACCGAGACACTCCTGGAGGAGGAGCTGCACCGGATCGCGGGCTCCGTGCCCGATCCGGAACTGCCCGTGCTGACTCTGGACGAGCTGGGCGTACTCCGGGGCGTGGAGGTGCTCGCACCCGGCAGGGTGACCGTGCGTCTCACCCCGACCTACACCGGCTGTCCGGCGATCGAGGCCATGTCCGCCGACATCGAGCGAGTGCTGCATGACCACGGCATACCGGAGGTCTCCGTGGTCACGGTGCTCTCGCCGGCCTGGTCCACGGACGACATCAGCGCGGAAGGTCGGCGCAAGCTCGCCGAGTTCGGCATCGCGCCCCCGCGCCCGCACGGCGTCGGGGTCCCCGCGGGCGGCCCGGTGCCGCTCACGCTCTCGGTGCGTTGCCCGCACTGCGGCTCGACCGATACGGAGCTGCTGAGCCGGTTCTCCTCCACCGCCTGCAAGGCACTGCGCCGGTGCGTGACGTGCCGCGAACCGTTCGACCATTTCAAGGAGTTGTAGATGTTCCATCCGCTCCGGGTCCGCGCGATCGAACGGCTCACGGACGATGCGGTGGCCATCACCCTCGCCGTGCCGCCCGAGCTTCGCGAGACCTTCCGACACAAACCGGGACAGCACCTCAATGTGCGCTACGCCGTCGACGGCGAGGAGATCCGCCGCTCGTACTCGATCTGTTCGCCGGCCATCGAGGAACCAACCGATCCGGTACTGCGGGTGGGGATTCGGCTCGTCGACGGCGGCGTGTTCTCCACCTACGCGCTGAAGGAGCTCGCCGTCGGTGACCTGGTGGAGGCGATGCCTCCGATGGGCCGCTTCGTGCTCACACCGCGCGCCGGACGTTTCGCGGCGATCGTCGGAGGCAGCGGGATCACACCGGTGCTGTCGATCGCGGCGACACTGCTGGCACGGGAGCCCGACGCCGGTTTCTGTCTGATCCGCAGCGACCGGACCGCGGTCTCGACGATGTTCCTGGACGAGGTCGCCGACCTCAAGGACCGTTACCCTGACCGGTTCCAGCTGGTGACGGCGCTCTCCCGGGAGGAGCAGCAGGCAGGTCTTCCGTCCGGCCGACTGGACCGGTACCGGCTCACCGGACTGCTGCCCTCGCTGCTCCCGGTGACAGAGGTGGACGGCTGGTATCTGTGCGGGCCGTTCGGGCTGGTCCAGGCGGCCGAAAGCGCACTGCACGGCCTGGGCGTGGACCGGACCCGTATCCACCAGGAGATCTTCCATGTGGACGACGGCCCGAACGCGCCTGCCCGGACCCGGGCCGAGACACCGGCTCACAGCAGACTCACCGCGACCCTGGACGGCCGCTCCGGCACATGGCCGGTGCAGGACGGCGAATCACTGCTGGAAACCGTGCTGCGCAGCCGCTCCGACGCACCGTACGCCTGCAAGGGTGGTGTGTGCGGGACCTGCCGGGCGTTCCTGGTCTCGGGCGAGGTGCGGATGGACCGCAACTTCGCGCTGGAACCCGAAGAGACGGGTGCCGGCTATGTGCTGGCGTGCCAGTCCCATCCGGTCACTACGGAGGTGGAGCTCGACTTCGACCGCTGACCACACCCCCCGGCCCGCTCCTCCCCCTCCCCCCTCACAGCCCGTACCTCTGCCTGTTCCCTTCTCGTAGAACCTGTTCTATCTTGACGAACCGTCAGGTCCGGTCACAAGGGCACCTGTTGGCGGGAGGCCAGGGCAGTGGACTTCACCTTCACCGAGGAACAGCAGGCAGCAACGGAAGCGGCGAGAGCGGTCTTCTCGGGCGTTGCGCCGGACGGGGTGCCCAGCCCCGCTCTCGTACCGGGCGCGGTGTCCGAGGACATCGACCGACCCCTGTGGGCCGGGCTCGCGGCGGGCGACCTGCTGAGCCTGACACTGTCGCCGCAGCACGGCGGCGCCGGGCTCGATCTCGTCGCGCTCTGTCTGGTGCTGCGCGAATCCGCCAGGGTGCTTGCACGGGTGCCGCTGCTGGAGACCTGTGCGGTCGCGATGGCGCTCCAGCGCTACGGCGACCGCGGGCTGGCCGCCGAGTTGCTCCCCCGGGTCGGCCGGGGCGAATTGGTCCTCACCGTCGGGGCCAACGGCCGCTCCGGCCACGATCCGGCCGAACTCGCGGTCACCGCCCGCCGGGTCGTTCCCACGACGAACGACCCGTCCGGCGAGGGATCTGGCAAGGCCCCCACGGATGCCGCCGATGACACTGCGGGCTGGGTGCTCGACGGCGTGCAGTCAGGGGTGCCCTGGGCACAGGCCGCGGACTGGATCGCGGTTCCCGCCCACACGGGCGAGGGCCGAACCGTTGTCGCCCTGATCCGGCCCACCTCCGTCGGCGTCGCGCTGGTCGAGCAGGTTTCCACCAGTGGCGAGCTGTTCGCCGAGGTCCGGCTGGACTCGGTGCGGATCGACAACCGTGCGCTGATGGACGCCGCCGGGGCCTGGGACTGGCTGCGCGCCCTGCTCACCACGGGGACCTGCGCGCTGGCGCTCGGCCTGGGTGAGGCCGTACTCGCCATGACGAGTGATTACACCGGCAAGCGCGAACAGTTCGGCTTTCCGGTCGCGACCTTCCAGTCCGTCGCCGTACAGGCCGCGGACCGATACATCGACCTGCGCGCCATGGAAGTGACGCTCTGGCAGGCGGCCTGGCGGATCTCCACCGGGGCCGACGGCGCGCTTCCCGCCGAGGGCGACATCGCCGTGGCGAAGATCTGGGCCTCGGACGGTGTCCGCCGGGTCGTACAGACCGCACAGCATCTGCACGGGGGCTTCGGCGCAGACACCGACTATCCGCTGCACCGCTTCCATGCCTGGGCGAAGCAGATCGAGCTCGCCCTCGGTCCGGCAGCTGCGCACGAGGAAGCGCTGGGCGACCTGCTGGCCGCGCACCTCCTCGGCTGAACCCGCCCAGGACCTCGATCGACACCGTCCGCCGTGACCTCGGCCGTCCGCCGTGACCTCGGCAGGCACCGGCCGTGAGTACCGGTGCCCCGGCGGCCGGTCAGCCATCCGGGCTCAGAGGACGAAGGCAGCGGAGCCGTTGTCGGTGACCATCGGACGTCCGGCGCCGTCCCAGGCGAGCATCCCGCCGTCGATGTTCACGGCGTCGATGCCCTGCTGCACCAGGTACTGGGTGACCTGGGCGGACCGGCCACCGACCCGGCACATCACATGTACGCGCCGACCGTCCTCGGCAGCCTCGGTCAGCTCACCGAAGCGCCCCACGAAGTCGCTCATCGGGATGTGCAGGGCGCCCTCGACATGACCGGCCGCCCATTCGTCGTCCTCCCGGACATCCAGCACGAAGCCGTCCGACGGAACCGCCGCAACGTCCATCGAGGGCAGCGGGGCGAAATTCATGGGTCATGCCTTCTCTCGTACGTACGCTCCAAAGTCACCAGGAACGCTACTGCACCAGACCTACCAGCTCCGCCTCTCGCTGAGAGACCTCGCCCAGCAGCTGATCGGCGATCTCGTCGAGCAGCCGGTCCGGATCGTCGGGTGCCATCCGCAGCATGGCTCCGATAGCACTCTCCTCAAGCTCCCGGGCGAGCACCGTGAGGAGTTCCTTGCGCTGGGTCAGCCAGTTCAGCCGGGCGTAGAGCTCCTCGCTCTCGCTCAGCTCGGCCTCCGGCACCACCGGCCCCGACGCCCACTCCTGCGCCAGCTCCGTCAAAAGCGCCTCGTCCCCGCGCCCATAGGCGGCGTTGACGCGGGTGATGAACTCCTCCCGGCGTGCCCGCTCCGTCTCGTCCTGTGCCAGGTCCGGGTGGGCCTTGCGCGCCAGCTCGCGATAGAGCTTGCGCGCCTCTTCGGTCGGCCGGACCCGCTTGGGCGGCCGGACCGGCTGCTCGGTCAGCATCGCCGCCGCCTCGGGGGACAGCCCGTCCGAGTCGATCCAGTCGTGGAACAACTCGTCGACGCCCGGCATCGGCATCACGATAGCCCGGGCCTCCTGTGCCTTGCGGAGGTCCTCGGGGTCACCGGTCCGGGCAGCGCGGGCCTCGGCGATCTGGGCATCGAGCTCATCGAGGCGGGCGTACATCGGCCCGAGCTTCTGATGGTGCAACCGGGAGAAATTCTCGACCTCGACCCGGAAGGTCTCCACCGCGATCTCGAATTCGATCAGCGCCTGCTCCGCCGCCCGCACGGCCTTGGCGAGCCGAGCCTCGGGCCGGGCCCCATCGGCGGTCCCGCCGGCAGCCCCGCCCGTCTCCTCGGCAGTTCCAGCGGCAGCGTCCGCCTCGGAACCGGCACCAGCACCGCCCGGCCGCACATGGTGCGCATCCTGCTCGTGGTGCTCGTGCTGCCGGTCGTTGTCCTGCCGGTCTTCGTCGTTCCGGGTGGTCGGCACCCCGGCGGCTTCGTGGGTCACCCGTCCAGCGTATGGCCACCACCCACGCCCCGAGGACGCACGGTCGGCCCGATGTCCCTCACACGCCCGTTTCGGCGGCTATTCGCCCTGCTCCGACGGCCCGCACCAACTCCGCGTGGTCCGACTCGGTACGGTCCGCGTACATCACCGCGAACGCCGCCACCGCTTCGTCCAGCTCCTCGTTCTTGCCGCAGTAGCCCGCTATCAGCCGTGGATCCGCGCTGTGCGCATGGGCCCGTGCGAGCAGCGCACCCGTCATCCTGCCGTAGTCGTCGACCTGGTCGGCCGTCAGAGCCGCCGGATCCACACTGCCCTTCCGGTTCCTGAACTGCCGCACCTGGAAGTGCCGCCCGCCGACGGTGGCCCACCCCAGCAGGATGTCGCTGACGACCTGCATCCGCTTCTGCCCGAGCACCACCCGGCGTCCCTCGTGCGCCACCTCCGGCACATCGAACCCGACAGCCGGCAGATACGGAGCCAGCGCGGAGGGCCGTGCCTCCTTCACCTGCAGGACCAAGGGCTCACCCCGGTGATCGAGCAGAAGCACCACGTACGACCGGGTGCCGACGCTCCCCGTGCCGACCACCCGGAACGCCACATCGTGGATCGCGTACCTGGCGAGGAGCGGCACCCGGTCCTCGGAGATCGTGCCCAGGTAGTCGCGGAGCCCCGCCGCCACCGCCGCCGCCTCCTCGTCCGGCACCCGCCGCAGCACCGGCGGCGCATCGACGAAGCGGCGTCCGCCGTCCCCGGAGTCCTCGGTGGACTTGGCCGCGAAACGGGCGCTGGTGTTGTTGCGTGCCTTCTCCGAGACCCGCTCCAGGGTGCCGAGCAGATCCCGCGCGTCCGTGTGTGAGACCAACTCCTCGTCAGCGATGGCGTTCCAGGCGTCGAGCGCGGGCAGTCTGGCCAGCAGTCGCATCGTCCGCCGGTACGCGCCCACCGTGTCGTACGCGCCCCGGCGGCAGGTGTCCTCGTCCGCCCCGGCCTCCCGGCCGGCAAGCACCATCGAGGCCGCGAGCCGCTTGAGGTCCCACTCCCAGGGGCCGAAGACGGTCTCGTCGAAGTCGTTCAGATCGATGACCAGGCTGCCCCGCGCATCGCCGTACAACCCGAAATTCGCCGCGTGCGCATCGCCGCAGAGCTGCGCGCCCACCCCGCTGACCGGTGAGCCCGTCAGGTCATGGGCCATCAGCCCGGCCGAGCCGCGCAGAAAGGCGAACGGTGTGGCCGCCATCCGCCCGACCCGGATCGGGGCGAGAGCGGGCACCCTGCCCCGACTGGACTCCTCGACCGCCCGCACGGCATCGGGCCGGCCCGCCGGAAGGACCAGGGAGGAGTGAGAGGCCCGTGGCACCCTCTCGCGCAGCGCCTTGCCCGCCCCCTTGGGCGACTGCGACGCGCTTCCGCCCGCCACAGCCGCTCGCCGCGCGAATCCGGGCACGACCGGAATGCGCGGACCTCCTGCAACACCCCGCTGAACAGGCACTGTCGCTTCGATTTCGCCCATGGCGCGCGGCCTCCCCCGTCCTCGTCCTGCGTTCCTGGCCCGATGCCCTGTCGCAGATCAATTGCGACGAAGGTACCGCCGTCCGCCGAAAGCCGTCCGCCTCTGTGGAGAACTCACCGACCGACCTGTGGACAACGTGGTTCGGACAACTCTCTGCCCTGGTCAGACGGCGACGGCTTCTTCCAGCTCTTCCTCCAGCTCTTCCGCACCGCCCGCCCCGGTCGGGGCTTCGGCCCTGACGTGCCGCCCCCGTCCCTGCGCTCCCCCGGCCTCGACGGATCCGGCGAGGGCGGGAGCCATCTCCGTCGCGGTCTTCCGCCGCTTCGCCTCGGCCGCCCCCGCCAGGCCCATCACCGCCAGACCCACCACGAACCAGAGCGCCAGCACCAGCACCTGCCGGCCGAGCGCGTGTCCGCCGAAGTACACATGGCTGCGTACGCCCTCGACGAAGCCCGCACCGTTCCAGAACGAGTGCAGCGCACCGAAGAACCCGGGCTGCAGTTCGGGCCGGAAGATGCCGCCCGAGCTGGTGAAGTTGAGCATCACGAAGAGCACCATCACGCCGAGCGTCGTCCACCGCTTGAGGAAGGTGTGCAGCCCGACGCCTATCAGCAGAATGCCCGCCGAGTAGAGCCATGCCATCGCCCACAGACCGCCGAGCCCGTGATCCACGAGGCCGAACATCGGGCCGGCGAAAACCGCCCCGATCACGCTCACCACCAGGGATGCGGCGACCGCCAGTGCGGCCCTGATCCGCAGCCCCAGCACCGCGCCCGCGCCGCCGATCACCGCGACCGACGCGTAGGAGCCGATGCTCACCGCGACCAACAGGAAGAAGATGCCCTGGCCGGTCGGATCGCCCGCGGCCGTCGGTGCGGTGTCGGTCACCTTCAGCGGGTGCCCCTGCTCGGCCGCGACCTTGGTGAAGACCTTCTCGACGACCGTGGCGCTGGTGTCGGAGGACGCGCTCGCCACCAGCAGCTCGGGGTGCTTCCCCGGCAGGTAGGCGCCGTAACTCGCCTGGTCCCTCAGGTTGATCCCGGCGGCCGCGCGATCGGGGACCGTGCGCACGCTCAGCGCCCCGTCACCCTTGTCCTGCAGTGTCTGCGCGAGTACTCGCGCACTCGGCCCGGATCCGACCACGTCCACCCGCAGATCATGCGGCTCGGGGGCGTGGAACGCCCCGAGGTAGGCGAGCCCCATGCCGATGCACATCAGCAGTGGTGTGACGAGATGGCTCAGCACATGACGCAGGGCTGCGGCGGTGGAGCCGGCGGCGGCACTCGGGCCTGAGGACATGCGGAACACTCCAATAGTTGGCTTTTACAACTCTTAATCTGTTGTACTATACAACTGAAATCTCGAGGAAGGCGAAGGAAGGCGGATCAGTGCCAGGCACTCCCGGAGAACGCGAAGAATCGCTGGACGTCATCCAGCGCGAGCTCACCGCCTTCGCCCGCCGCGCGCGAGCCGCAGCGGCCCGCCTCCACCCGGAGCTGCCCCTGGTCTCCTACACACTGCTGGCCCACATCGACGACCGGAAAGGCTGCCGCGCTACGGATCTGGCCGCGCACTACATGCTGGACAAATCAACAGTCAGCCGACAGATCGGCGCCCTGGAGAAATTGGGGCTGATCGAGCGCCACCCCGACCCGGACGACCACCGCATCCAGGTACTGCACCCCACCGAGGCCGGAACCCAGGCGCTCGCCTCGACGCAGGCCAGCCGCCGGGCCGCCTACCAGGAGCGCCTCGCGGACTGGACGGCGGACGATCTCGCCAGGTTCGCGGAGTACCTGCTGCGCTACAACTCGGCAGGCGGCACGAGCACAATCACCCCGCACGCACCGAAGACCTGAGCCGGCAGAACAGCGCGCGAACCACTCACCCCAAGCGCACATCCTCAAGCCGCTCCAAGGCCCTTCGCCCGGATCAGACCGGATCGTCGGGGCACGCGAGCCCGACATGGCCCGAACGAACGACCCGCACCGTCCGGGCGCGCCTCAACAGTGGCCATCGGAGGACAAATACGTCCTGGACCAGTGAGCAAGCTCCTTGAGCGCGGGCTCCATCGCGGCACCCGCCCGGGTCAGACGGTACGAGACCCGCAGCGGTGGCCCCTCGTCGACCTCTCGGACCACGAGTCCGGCCGCACCCAGCTCCGAAAGCCGGTCCGAGAGCATGCGTTCACTGATGCCCGGAATCGCCCGCCGCAGATCCGCGAAGTACACCGGCTGCTGCATCAGCACGGAGACGATCGGCCCCGTCCAACGCTTGCCGAACAGCTCGAACACGCGGGTGATGCCCACATCGACCCGCCGACACGCCTGCTCGCTGTGCTCCGCCATACACCCAGGGTACTGTGCCAGAGTGCGAAGCTTACGAATAGTAAGCCCCTGTGTTATTACTAGGTACGCATAAAAAAGAGGCTCACCACATCGGTGCGCCGCCACTCCCAGACATCCGTGGAGACCCCCGTGGCCACACTCCTGCATATCGATTCCGCCGTCTTCCCCGAGGGCTCCGCATCACGCGACGTCAGCGCCGCCTTCGTGCAGGCCTGGCGCGAGCAGCACCCCGACGGGCAGGTGGTCTACCGCGATCTCGCCGCCGCCCCGCTGCCCCACCTGGGCGCCGCGGCTGTCGCCGCCGGCGCCGAGGACCCGTTGCGCCGCGAGCTCGCAGACGAGCTGGCGGCGGCGGACGCCGTCCTGATCGGCGCCCCGATGTACAACTTCAGCATTCCGTCCACGCTGAAGGCCTGGCTCGACCAAGTGATCATCGTCGGCCACAACGCGGGCCCGGACGGCCCCGTGGCGGGCACCCCGATCACCGTCGTCGCCAGCCGTGGCGGCTCGTACGCCGCCGGCACCCCGCGCGAGGATGCGGAGTTCGTCCAGAACTACCTGGAGAAGCTGCTGACGAGCATGTTCGGTGCCGAGGTCGACTTCATCGTTCCGGAACTGACGCTGGCCCGGTCCAAGCCCGAGATGGCCGACCTCATTCCGCTCGCCGACGCCTCCCGCGACAAGGCGTTCGCCGCGGCTGCGGAGAAGGCCAAGGCTCTCGCCATCCGCCTCGTCGCCTGAACCGTTCGAGGAGGGCCGGGGCCCGGCGGTCAACGACTCCGGACGCCCCGGCCCCCTCGTGCACACGAGCACACTTCCCACACGCGGGAACGCTTCCAATCGGGCGTTTCACGTGAAACACGGCCCAACCCCCCGAGCCCGCCCCGCGGCCTTCTAGAGCCCCGCATCCCTCGCCAGCAACGCGGCCTGCACCCGGTTCTCGCACCCCAGCTTCGCCAGGATCCGGCTCACATAGGTCTTCACCGTCGCCTCGCTCATGTGCAGCCGCCGTCCTGCATCCGCGTTGGAGAGCCCCTCCCCGAGCAGCGCCAGCACCTCGCACTCACGCCCGCTCAGCGCCGCCACCCGCCGCCGCGCCTCTTCACCCCGGACCGCCGCCCGTCCCAGGGTCAGCTGATCCACCACATGACGGGTGGCACCGGGCGAAAGATAGGCGTCTCCGGCAGCCGCCGCCCGCACCGCCTGGATCAGCTCGGTCGGGGCGGTGTCCTTGAGCAGGAATCCGGCACCCCCCTGCTCCAGCGCCCGCAGGACGTTCTCCCGCTCGCCGAACGTGGTGAGCACGATCACTCGCGCCGTCGGCGCCGCCGTTCGCAGTTCCGCCAGCGCCGTGAGCCCGTCCATCACCGGCATCTGGATGTCGAGCAGCACCACGTCCGCCGCATGGGCACGGACCAACTCGATGGCTTCCCGCCCGTTCGTCGCCTCCGCGACGACCTCGATGGAACGGTCCGAGGTGAGGATCATGCGTATCCCGGCCCTGATGAGGGGCTCGTCGTCAGCGATGACGACTCTGATCGGCCGACCCGTCACTCGTACCCCCGTGCTCGTCCCGGACGCCTCACCTACTGGCGATCTCGTAGGACCTCTTCTCGATGAGCTTGCCGTCCCGGAAACAGAACCGGAACACCGGCTCGGTGTTGATGTTCGCACCCGTCTCCGAGGACATGAGAACCAGACACCGTGACCCGGCCGGCTTCTCGGGCCCCTCGCCGTCCAGCCCGGCCGCTATGAATGTATCCCCCGCGGGCAGCTCTTCCCGCACCTCGTCCTCCGCCGTGCCGATCCTGATCGACCGGTACTGACTCGGGTCGATCATCGCCTTGTCCATCTCCTTCACCATGAGGTACAGACCGAAGCCACCGGCCAGCACCAGGAGCACCAGGGCTCCCGCTCCTATCCCACAGCCCAGCGCGACCCCGCCGCCTGTCTTCCTTCCGCTGCCGCTCATCGCCAACTCCCGTTCGGAAACAGTCCCGTCCATGACCGGACCAGCGTTCCCCCGCAGGACCCCCTGCGACTGCTGCCGGAAGTCGTCCTCCGCGTCAACCATCGGCGTGACCGACATCCCGCCAGGCATGCCCTCGGCGCCGTACGGAAGCACACCGGCCACCCTGAAGCCGCCTCCCTCGATCCGGCCGGTGTGCACCATGCCGCCGACCAGCCGGGCCCGCTCGTGCAGACCGGGCAGCCCCTGGCCGCCGCTGACCACCTCGCCCGCCGGCCGCGCTTGCCGCTGTGGACCATTGACGATCTCGACGACGAAGGAATCGGGCTCGTAGCGCAGCTCGACCTTGATCTCCGCACCCGGCGCGTGCTTGTACGCGTTGGTCAATGCCTCCTGGACGATCCGGTACGCCGCATGGTCCGAGGCCGCCGCAAGCGTCCGGACCGTTCCCGTACGACGAAGCTCCACATCGCTGCCGGCGGCCCGCGCCGTCGCTGTCAGCTCCTCGATGCCCGCCGTGCCCCGCGCCGTGGGCTGCCCGCCCTCACCGCCCTGCGACGGCCTCTCGACACCGTCGCGGAGGATGCCGACGACCTCGCGCAGCTCGTGCATCGCATGGACCGAGGCGTCCCGCAGCACTCCGACCACTTCCCGCTGCCGCGCCGTCAGCTCGCGGTCGACCTCCAGCGCTCCTGTATGGACAGAGATGAGTGCCAGCCGGTGGCCGAGGCTGTCGTGCATGTCCTGAGCGATCCGCTGGCGCTCCATGAGTCGCGCCTGCCCGACGATCATGACCCGCTCCCGGACGAGCTGGGCATTACGTTCCTGCAGGGCGTGCAGCAGCGTCCGGCGCTGCGTCCAGTAGCGACTGGCGAGGCCGGGCACGAGTGTCGTCGCCAGGAAGTAGAGGGTGGTGAACAGCACCTGGGTCAGCGGCCGCAATCCGGCCCAGTTCACCACGACGGACAGACCGACGTAGACCGCGTAGGCAGCAGTGAAGGCCCCCAGAGCCCGCCCGGCTCCGGCGATCCGACGCCCGGAACTCCACGCCACCACCATCAGCAGCGGCGCGAAGCCATCGAAAAGCCCGGCCAGGGCTGCCGTGGCCACCAGCACGGTCACCGGCAGCCGTCGCCTCATCAGGGACAGCACCACGACCAGGGCCGAGACCGTCCACAGTCTCAGCTCACCGCTGCGCATCAGTTCTTCCGTCCCGGCGGCGAGCAGCCCGAGCACCACGGCCAGCACGGCCTCCCCGGCCGTCCTGCGCCGGGACCACAGTTCGGGTGCCGCACACCACTGCCACCCGGCCCGGAGCTTCGATATCGCATACACGCCCCGCACCCTAGGCAGCCCCCAGGCTCACGGCGCCCCCCTTTCGTCGCATCCACCCACGACGAAAGTAGCCCGCACCCCGCTGAGCCCCCGCCCGCCGCACAGAAGCCCCGGGGCACCCAGGAACACCGACGAACGCCAACCGGCACCCCGGCGCCGACGGACGTGGCCGACCATCGACGAAATATCGGTGTCCACCGGGGAACGAAGAAGCCCCACGGGCCGTTGGGCCTGTGGGGCTTCTCTCTTGTGCGCGAGGGGGGATTTGAACCCCCACGTCCCTAAGGACACTGGCACCTGAAGCCAGCGCGTCTGCCGTTCCGCCACTCGCGCAAGAGTGGTGTTTCCAGACTCTCTCACTGTTTGGTGCGAGCGCCTGGCGACATCCGGAAGATTAGCACGCTGGACAGGGTGGATTCACATCCGTTGTTTCACCGAAGGCCTGGCGGGAACCGGGAACGCCGAACGGCAGCCCCCACTCCTCCTCAGTGCACCCCTGGTGCGGGACACTGTCAGGAGGCCGCCTCTACGATCCGTGTGAGAGGTGACACTCATCCACAGGGCAGACAAGGGGAACCAGCCGATTTCCCGACGCGTGGATACGATCAGTAAGCAGTACAGGGACGACTACAACGGAGGAGGTGCCCCATGGGAGTCATGAAGCGTTTCGAGCAGCGTCTCGAAGGTCTGGTCAACGGCACCTTCGCCAAGGTCTTCAAGTCCGAGGTCCAGCCGGTCGAGATCGCGGGAGCCCTCCAGCGCGAGTGCGACAACAACGCAACGATCTGGAACCGCGAGCGGACCGTCGTCCCCAACGACTTCATCGTCGAACTCAGCACCCCCGACTACGAGCGACTCAGCCCGTACTCCGGCCAGTTGGGCGACGAACTCTCCGGCCTGGTCCGCGACTACGCCAAGCAGCAGCGGTACACCTTCATGGGCCCCATCAAGGTCCATCTGGAAAAGGCCGACGACCTCGACACCGGGCTCTACCGGGTACGCAGCCGCACCCTGGCGTCGAGTTCGTCACAGCAGCAGGAGCCCCAGGGCCGGCCGGGACAGCAGGGCCAGCCCCCTTACCCGGGCCCGGGGCGGACCCCGCAGCCCACCGGCGGCTACGGCTACCCGCCCAGCTCCGCCCCGCCCATGCCCGCGGCCCCGCCGCCGGGCGCCGGCAGGCCCGGAGCACCCAGTTCCGACCGGCACCCGCCGGCCGGACCCAGCCCCCTGCCGAACACGCAGGTGCGGCGCTGGATCGAGATCAACGGCACCCGCCATCAGATCTCCCGCCCGACGCTGGTGCTGGGACGCAGCACCGAAGCCGACGTGCGGATCGACGACCCCGGCGTATCGCGTCGGCACTGTGAGATCCGGACCGGAACGCCCTCGACGATCCAGGATCTCGGGTCCACCAACGGCATCGTGGTGGACGGGCAGCACACAACCCGCGCTACGCTCCGCGACGGCTCGCGGATCGTCGTGGGCAGCACCACCATCGTTTACCGGCAAGCCGAAGGGTGAAGCGGGGGCAATGTCAGAGCTGACCCTGACGGTCATGCGGCTAGGTTTCCTGGCTGTTCTGTGGCTGTTCGTGATCGTGGCCGTCCAGGTCATCCGCAGCGACCTGTTCGGAACGCGCGTCACGCAGCGCGGCTCACGCCGCACCGCGACCGACGCACGACCGCCCCAGGCGCGCCAGAATTCCGCGGCACCGCCGCAGCAACGCCAACAGCCCGGCCGCCAGCGCCGGGGGGCACCCACAAAGCTGGTCGTCTCCGAGGGCACCCTCACCGGCACCACGGTGGCGCTCCAGGGACAGACCATCACGCTGGGCCGGGCCCACGACTCAACGATCGTCCTGGACGACGACTACGCGTCCAGCAGGCATGCCAGGATCTACCCCGACCGTGACGGCCAGTGGATCGTCGAGGATCTCGGGTCCACCAACGGCACGTATCTCGACCGGACCCGACTCACCACCCCGACACCTGTTCCGCTGGGCGCGCCGATCCGGATCGGCAAGACCGTCATCGAGCTGCGGAAGTAGTACGACAATGAGCGAGCGGAGCGAGCGAGTCGCGGCGGCCCGGGCAACGGACCCGGCCCGGCTCCCGACCGGAGGGTGGGCAGTGTGGCTCGAGACCGGCTGTACCCCGAGCCGACGGGCGAGGTGCGTATGAGTCTTTCCCTGCGCTTCGCCGCCGGATCGCACAAGGGCATGATCCGGGAAGGCAACGAGGACTCCGGCTACGCCGGTCCGCGCCTTCTCGCCATCGCCGACGGCATGGGCGGCCAGGCAGCCGGCGAGGTCGCCAGCTCCGAGGTGATCTCCACACTCGTCCAGCTCGACGACGACGTCCCGGGCTCGGACATCCTCACTTCCCTCGGTACGGCGGTCCAGCGTGCCAACGACCAGCTGCGCATGATGGTCGAGGAGGACCCCCAGCTCGAAGGCATGGGCACCACGCTCACCGCCCTGCTGTGGACCGGCCAGCGCCTCGGCCTCGTCCATGTCGGCGACTCCCGCGCGTACTTGCTGCGCGACGGCGTACTCACCCAGATCACCCAGGACCACACCTGGGTGCAGCGGTTGGTGGACGAGGGCCGGATCACCGAGGAAGAAGCCACCACGCACCCGCAGCGCGCCCTGCTGATGCGTGCGCTGGGCAGTGGCGACCACGTCGAACCCGATCTCTCCATCCGTGAGGTCCGGGTCGGCGACCGCTACCTGATCTGCTCCGACGGGCTCTCCGGCGTCGTCTCCCACCAGACGATGGAAGAGACCCTCGCCAGTTACCAGGGCCCCCAGGAGACCATCCAGGAGCTGATCCAGCTCGCTCTGCGCGGCGGCGGCCCGGACAACATCACCTGCATCGTCGCCGACGTCCTCGATGTCGACAGCAACGACACCCTGGCCGGACAGCTCAATGACACCCCGGTCATCGTCGGCGCGGTCGCCGAGAACCAGGCTGCACAGATGACTGCCGCCGAAAGCACAGCCGCCATGCAGACACCCGCCGGACGAGCGGCCGGCCTCGGCCGCCCCGTCCAGCCGCCCGCGGGTGGCTTCGGCCCGCCCGGAAGCGGCGACGGCGTCGGCTACGACGGGATGCCGGACGGCTCCTTCGACGCCTACACCGACGACGACTTCGTCAAGCCCGGTGGCGGCCGCAAGTGGCTCAAGAGGTCCTTCTACATCGTGCTCACGCTCGCCGTCCTCGGCGGTGGTCTCTACGGCGGGTACCGCTGGACACAGAACCAGTTCTACGTCGGCGCGAAGAACGAACACGTGGCGCTGTTCCGCGGCATCAGCCAGGACCTGGCGTGGGTCTCGCTCTCGGAGGTCGAGAAGGACCACCCCGAGATCGAACTCAAGTACCTCCCGCCCTACCAGCGCAAGCAGGTCAAGGCGACCATCGCCGAGGGCGACATCGCCTCCGCCCGCGAAAAGATCAGCGAACTCGCTGTCCAGGCATCCGCCTGCAAGAAGGACGCCCAGCGACGTGCGGCCGAGAAGGCCGGCTCCGACGAGGGCCAAGCCCGGGGTACCGGCTCGGACGTCACCAAGACGTCCGGTACCACCAAGACCAAGCCGACCGCAACTCCCACTCCTGGTCCCAGCCTCTCGGAGGAAGAGAAAAAGCTGGTCCCGCAGTGCGGTAAGCAGTAAAGCCGTAGGGGGCCTTCAGCACCATGAGCGTTGTCACCAACACGACCACGATCGGCGCGATCGACGCACCGAGCCGCCGCAACACCGAGCTGGGCCTGATGGTCTTCGCCATCGCCATCTCGGTGTTCGCGTACGCCAATGTCGGACTCGCCATGGACGGCAAGCTCCCGTCCGGCATGTTCGGATACGGGGGTGGGCTCATCCTGCTCGGCGGCGTCGCCCACCTCGTGGTGCGCAAATTCGCGCCGTACGCGGACCCGCTGCTGCTGCCGCTGGCGACCTTGCTCAACGGCCTGGGGCTGGTGCTGATCTGGCGGCTGGACCAGTCGCCGAGGCTGATCCAACGTGCGGAGTATCTGTACGGGTCGTACAGCCCCGACGCCCCCAAGCAGCTGCTCTACTCAGCTATTGGCGTGGCCTTCTTCGTCGCTGTGCTGGTGATCCTCAAGGACCATCGCATTCTTCAGCGCTACACCTACATCTCGATGGCCGTGGCGCTGGTCCTGTTGATCCTGCCGATGTTCTTTCCCGCGGTTAACGGCGCGAAGATCTGGATCAGCCTCGGCCCGTTCACGATCCAGCCCGGAGAGTTCGCCAAGATCCTGATCGCGGTGTTCTTCTCCGGCTATCTCATGGTGAAACGTGACGCGCTGGCGCTGGCCAGCCGACGCTTCATGGGGCTTTATCTGCCACGCGGACGCGACCTCGGACCGATCCTCGCCATCTGGGCCCTGTCGATCCTGATCCTGGTCTTCGAGACCGACCTCGGCACCTCACTGTTGTTCTTCGGCCTCTTCGTGGTGATGCTGTACGTCGCCACGGAGCGGACCAGTTGGATCGTCTTCGGTCTGCTGATGTCCGCGGTGGGCGCAGTGGGCGTGGCGTCCTTCGAGCCGCACGTGCAGTCCCGGGTGAACGCCTGGCTCGACCCGTTCGCCAAGGCGACGATGGCGCAGAGCGACCAGATCGCCCAGTCGCTGATGGCCTTCGGTTCCGGCGGCACGCTCGGCACCGGACTGGGACAGGGCCACTCCGACCTGATCATGTTCGCCGCCAACGCCGACTTCATCCTCGCCACCGTCGGCGAGGAGCTGGGTCTGGCCGGGATGATGGCCGTCCTGCTGATCTACGGCCTGATCGTCGAACGGGGCATCCGCACGGCTCTTGCCGCTCGTGACCCCTTCGGTAAGCTCCTCGCGATCGGCCTCTCCGGCGCCTTCGCCATCCAGATCTTCGTCGTCGCCGGCGGTGTCATGGGGCTCATCCCGCTGAGTGGTATGACCATGCCGTTCCTTGCGTACGGTGGCTCGTCCGTGCTGGCCAACTGGGCGCTGATCGCCATTCTGATCCGGATCAGCGACACCGCCCGTCGCCCCGCCCCGGCCCCCGCCCCGTCCTCCGACGCCGAGATGACCCAGGTGGTCCGACCTTGAACAAGCCCCTCCGCCGGATCGCGATCTTCTGTGGCGTCCTCATCCTCGCCCTGCTCGTGCGGACCAACTACCTTCAGTACGTCCGCGCCGACGAACTGAACAGCCGCGACGAGAACCGCCGCGTCCGCATCGAGCGTTACGCACACGAGCGCGGCAACATCATCGTCGACGGCAACCCCGTCACGGGTTCCGTCGAGACCAAGGGCAGCGACTTCAAGTACAAGCGGGTCTGGAAGAACGGCCCCATGTGGGCCCCTGTCACCGGTTACTCCTCGCAGGCCTTCGACGCGACACAGCTCGAAAGCCTTGAGGACGGCATCCTCACCGGCAACGACGACCAGCTCTTCTTCAACCGCACGCTGTCGATGTTCACGGGCGAGAAGAAGCAGGGCGGCAACGTCGTCACCACTCTCAACGGCGACGCCCAGAAAGCCGCCTTCAAGGGGCTCGGCAACAAGAAGGGAGCGGTGGTCGCCCTCGATCCCCGGACCGGCGCGATCCTCGCCCTCGCCAGCACCCCCTCGTACGACCCCTCGGTCTTCGCGGGCAACTCCAACAAGGACAGCAAGGCGCGGCAGGAGCTCCTGAACGACAAGGACAAGCCGATGCTCAACCGGGCATTGCGCGAGACCTACCCGCCCGGTTCGACCTTCAAGGTCGTGACGGCCGCCGCAGCCCTGGAGAACGGCCTCCATTCCGACATCGACGCCAAGACGGACTCCCCGCTGCCCTGGCGGCTGCCGCTGTCCACCGACAACCTCGCCAACGAGGGCAACATCCCGTGCGAGAACGCTTCGCTCCGCGAGGCGCTTCGGATCTCCTGCAACACCGTCTTCGGCAAGATGAGCGACGACCTCGGCAACGACAAGATGATCGAGGAAGCGAACAAGTTCGGCTTCAACAAGGAGATCTTCACTCCGGTCCGCGCCGTCGCGAGCGTCTACCCGAAGGACAACCGGCCGCAGAACGCCATGGCGGGCATCGGGCAGGCCTCCAACCGTGCCACCCCGCTCCAGATGGCCATGGTCGCCGCCGCGGTCGCCAATGACGGCAAGCTGATGCAGCCGTACATGGTCGCCCAACGCCAGGCACCCAATCTGGACGTGATCTACACCCACGAGAAGGAGCAGTTCAGCCAGCCGCTCTCGGCCGAGAACGCTCAGAAACTCCAGCAGATGATGGAGACCGTGGTCCAGAACGGCACCGGCCGCAACGCGCAGATCCCCAATGTCACGGTCGGCGGCAAGACCGGTACTGCCCAGCACGGCCTCAACAACAGCGAGAAGCCGTACGCCTGGTTCATCAGCTACGCCAAGACCAAGGCGGGATCCCCTGTCGCCGTGGCCGTCGTGGTGGAGGACGGCGCCGCGGTCAGCGATGACATCTCGGGTGGTGGCCTGGCCGCGCCGATCGCCCGGGACGTGATGAAGGCAGTCCTGGCACGCAGCAGGTAAGCCTTTCGCACCCTGCCTGCCCACTCGCACCCGGTCGTCGTACGCGTACGGCCGGGTGCGAGTGCGTGCGCGCATGATCTCCGTCACACCGAGTGCGGACTCCTTACCCTGCGGGGTCGGGGCTGGTTACGCCCCCAAGATCAACCAGTTGAGATGCACACGGCAAAGAATTCCGTTCACAAAACGGTCGGCGCTTTCCATCGAAACTGGCCAGTCCAGGGAGGGGTACCCACATGAAGAAGGCTTTTCCCTGCTCATAGCCGGCGTCTCCGCGGCTGCGGCCGTCACCATTACGACGGCCACTCCGGCCGCTGCCGACACCTGCATGTCCGGAGCGGACAAGGGCGGCTACGAGCTCTCCTTCAACTCGAACCAGAGCAGCGCATGGCAGGGGTGGGTCTGGAACGACCCCAGCTTCGGTGACGACTACTTCATGTGCCGGGGCAACGGCAGTGGCTACACCCAGATCGTAAAGAACAACGCGGCGTACATCGTGAACTGGAACAACTCCAGCAGCGTCCGCATTTACTACAACTCGAACTACCAGGGTGCGTACCAGACGTTCGGCAAGGTGTTCAGCAGCTCCTACGCCGGCCCGCTCAACAGCACGCTGAAGAACAACAACGCGTCCGCCCAGTACGTTTCGTAATGCCCGTCGGCGCGTTGCCGCCGGCCTCGGCGGCAACGCGTCGTTCCCACCCAGCGACCGGGACACGAATCAGGAATGCCACGCTCAGCTCCAGCAGGATGGTCCACCGCACGTCCGGCCATCACCCGGCGGATCGCCACGACCCTCGTTCTCATGGTCGGTGCGGCAGCGTGCGGCAGCGTGCGGCAGCGTGCGGCAGCAGCGGCGACGCGGAAGGCCCGGCCCAGCCCACGCGAAGGGCCTCATCGGTCGTCGAGGAGGCGGATCCCGCGCCGGTACGGGCCATCCCCAAGAATCCAGTGGCACGGGACCTGAAACTTCCTCTCGACACCTACATGATCGACAGTGCCCGGTCCCGGCAAATTTTCCTGGCAACCGAAGAGCTGAAGCAGAAATGCATGCGGGAGCAGGGATTCGACTACGTTCCCGAAAAACCCATCCCCCCGGCCGGACCGCTCGGAATCGAGTTGCGCTACGGAAGCGCTGACGCGAAGATCGCCGCCACGTACGGGTACCGGTTGCCACCGGAACGTGATCCGAGCGCGCAGAAGAAGCCGCCGACCGAGAACAAGGGGCTCTCGGACAAGGCATTCAAGGCGCTCACCGGGCTCAAGCCGGGAGAACGCCCGAAGGCGACCACTCTCGGGAACTCCGACCGCGGTTGCGTGGGCACGGCGGAACGAGAGCTGGCGGAGGGTGCCCCGGACATCGGCGATGGAATGGCCGCGCAGATCCTCTCCCAGGAAAGCTTCGTACGGTCCATGGAAGACCAGCGCGCCAAAAAGGTCTTCGCTTCCTGGTCCGGGTGCATGAAGGAAAAGGGCTTCGACTTCAAGACGCCCATGGACCCCGCGAAGGAATTAACCGCCGCGGGACCGCCGACCACTGCCGAGAAATCCACAGCGACGGCAGACGTGGAATGCAAGCAGAAGTTCAACGTCGTGGGTGTCTGGTACGCAACGGAGACGGACTACCAGAACGGCTCAATCCATGAGAATACCGACCAATTAAACAAACTGCGCATATACAACGAGACTGTAGTGAAAGCCGCATCATCTCTGAACTGACATGGTCAGAGCCGCTGCACGGCCCGTGCGGATGTCAACGACCCGCACCCGCCGACGCCCGCCGAGCAGGACCGTTTGTACCGGTCGCGTATCGGCTCCGGGCAGCGCCGGGTTTGATTTGCCTCGACGGGTACCGTATTCCAGGCACCCGTACGTGGACGGTTCAGGGAGAGGTCTACCGCTATGGAAGAGCCGCGTCGCCTCGGCGGCCGGTACGAGCTGGGCTCGGTGCTCGGTCGTGGTGGCATGGCCGAGGTCTACCTCGCACACGACACCCGGCTCGGCCGCACCGTAGCTGTGAAGACGCTGCGAGCCGATCTGGCCCGCGATCCGTCCTTCCAGGCCCGGTTCCGCCGTGAGGCCCAGTCCGCCGCTTCGCTCAACCACCCGGCGATCGTCGCGGTCTACGACACCGGCGAGGACTACGTCGACGGGGTCTCCATCCCGTACATCGTGATGGAGTACGTCGACGGGTCGACGCTCAGGGAACTTCTGCACTCCGGCCGCAAGCTGCTGCCCGAGCGCACCCTGGAGATGACCGTCGGCATCCTCCAGGCGCTGGAGTACTCGCACCGTGCGGGCATCGTCCACCGTGACATCAAGCCGGCGAACGTCATGCTGACGCGCACCGGCCAGGTCAAGGTCATGGACTTCGGTATCGCCCGCGCCATGGGCGACTCCGGTATGACGATGACCCAGACCGCGGCAGTCATCGGCACCGCCCAGTACCTCTCCCCGGAGCAGGCCAAGGGCGAGCAGGTCGACGCGCGCTCCGACCTGTACTCCACCGGCTGTCTGCTCTACGAGCTGTTGGCGGTCCGGCCGCCGTTCGTCGGCGATTCCCCGGTCGCGGTGGCCTACCAGCACGTACGGGAGGAGCCTCAGCCGCCGAGCAACTTCGACCCCGAGATCACGCCCGAGATGGACGCGATCGTGCTGAAGGCCCTCACCAAGGACCCCGACTACCGCTACCAGTCGGCCGACGAGATGCGCGCCGACATCGAGGCCTATCTCGACGGTCGGCCGGTCGCCGCCACTGCGGCGATGGGCGCGCCCGGTTACGGCGGCTACGAGGGGTACGGCAACGACCAGCCCACCACCGCGCTGCGCGCCGCGGACCAGAACGGCGCGCCCACGTCCATGCTGCCCCCGGTCAACCCGGACGACGGCGGCTACGGCTACGACGACCGCCCGGACCGGCGTCGCCAGAAGAAGAACAACACCTCGACGATCCTGTTGATCGTCGCCGGCGTCCTGGTGCTGATCGGTGCGATCCTGATCGGCCGGGCGGTGTTCAGTGGCAAGGGCGACAGCGGCAAGGTCGATGTGCCGAACGTGGTCGGCTCGACCCTGAAGGAAGCACAGAAGCTCGCGGACACCGCCGGCGTCGTCCTCAAGGTCGGCTCGCGCGAACCCTGCGAGGACCAGCCCAAGGGCAGGATCTGCAGCCAGAGCCCGACCCCGGACAACAAGATGGCGGAGAAGGACACCGTCACGGTCGTCGTCTCCACCGGTGCCCCCAAGGTCGAGGTCCCGGACGTCGTGGAGAAGACGGAGGACACCGCCCGCAAGGACCTCGAGGCCAAGGGCTTCACGGTGAACGTCACTGCGGTCGAGTCCGACAAGACCGCGGGTACGGTCGTCAAGCAGGACCCTGACGGTGGCACGAAGGCCGAGAAGAACTCCGAGGTCACGATCACGGTCGCCAAGGAGGCCACCCAGAAGGTGCCGAACGTGGCCGAGCGGGACTACGACGCCGCGGTGGCGCAGCTCAACGGCGTGGGCTTCAAGAACGTCTCCAGGACCGACGTCGATTCCGATAAGCCCGCGGGCCAGGTGATCAGCCAGAACCCGCCTGCGGACTCGATGCAGCCGCTGACCGCCCAGATCGTGTTGACGGTCTCGAAGGGACCACAGCAGCCGGCGCAGGTAGCGGTTCCCGAAGTCAGGACCAAGAAGGTCTCCGACGCCAAACAGCTTCTGGCTCAGGCCGGCTTCACGAACATCCAGTTCGCGAACGGCAGTTCCCCGGACGACAACGCCATCGTCTCCGGCATCGACCCACAGCCGGGTACCCAGGTGGACCCGAGCACTCCCGTCACACTCACGACAGTAGGCGGCAACGGGAACGGCAACATCTTCGGCGGCCCGTCCGGCGGGCGGCACTGACCCCGAACCGCACCGACCGCCATCGGGCCCCGGCACCTCAACGGTGACCGGGGCCCTTTGCCTGGCCGGCAGGCCACGACAACCCAGAGCGCCCCAAGGAGCAATGCAGCTCGGTCGTACGCACGACGAGATCGTGATCGGGTGGCACGTGGTGGGGAACGACGGTCGAGGCGCCGGACCCCAGCGGTCTGGCCAAGTTCTACGCCGAACTCCTTGGGTGGCATATCGGACACGAGGAGCCCGGAACGGCCATTGTCGCCGCCTCCCCGCAAGGTCCGTTCTTCGTGTTCCAGCAGGCGGATGGCTATCGGGCTCCGGTCTGGCCTCCGATCGACGGGGAACCGCGCCCGATGATGCATTTCGACTTCCAAGTCGGCGATCTGGACTCCGCTGTCACCGAGGCAGTCGCCTTGGGAGCCACCGTGGCGGAGTTCCAGCCGCAGAAGAACGTCCGGGTGATGTCCGACCCCGCCGGACCCCCCTTCTGCCTGTGCTTCGATCAAGCATGACCGGCCGGGTCTGACCCGGATCAGCACCCGACTCGGCCCGGAACATCCGAACAGCCCTGTAATGCATGACTTTTGACTATTACTCAGCTCAAAGTCGCAAGGCCTGGTTGCGACTTCGGGCTCGACTCGTCGCGTCGTTTCGTTCGGATCGGGCCGGGCGTGATCCGAACGGAAGGCTCTAACGCAGCTCCGCCGGCTTCGTGCGCTCCTTGTCCACCTTCTCCGTACGCACCAGCTCGCCCCACACGATGTAGCGGTACTTCGACGTGTAGACCGGCGTACAGGTCGTCAACGTGATGTAGCGGCCGGGCTTCTTCGCTCCCGAGCCCTTCGGCACCGCCTGCAACACGTCGACGTTGTACTTCGACGTCTCGGGAAGCTCCTTGAAGACCTTGTAGACGTACCAGGTGTCCCGGGTCTCGAAGACGACCGCGTCCCCCGTCTTCACCTTGTCGATGTTGTGGAACTTGGCACCGTGCCCGTCGCGGTGTGCCGCGAGGGTGAAATTGCCCTTCTCGTCCCAGGGGAGAGCCGACTTCACCGGGTCCGTGTAGTAGCCCGCGATGCCGTCGTTGAGGTTCTCCGTGTCGGTGCCCTTCTTGACCAGCACCTCGCCGTTCCTCATCGACGGGACGTGCAGGAAGCCGATGCCGTCCTTGGTGTCCAGTGCACCCGGTCCGCCGGCCCAGCGGTCGCGGACGGTGTGCCCCTGTTTGGTGGCCTCCCGGTCGGCGAGCACGTTCGTCCACCAGAGGGAGTAGACGACGAAGAGACCCAGCACCAGGCCCGCGGTGATCAGGAGTTCACCGAAGAAGCTGACCGCGGTCGCGACGGGATGGCGGTCGCTGCGCCGTGGTGGGGGCCCGGGTTCACCGACTCGCTCTTCGTGCTCGGTCCTCGCTGTCACCGCACCCGTCCCTGTCGTGATGATGTTTCAGCCGACGAGCGCGTCGGGCTTTCCCTTGCTGCGCGGTCGTTCGTCGACCATCTTGCCCCAGACGATCAAACGGTACGTACTCGTGAATTCCGGCGTACAGGTCGTCAGCGTGATGTACCGGCCCGGCCCGGTGAACCCGGAACCGGGCGGTACCGGGCCGATCACCGAGACATTGGACGGAGATGTCTGCGGAAGAGTTTTCGTCGCCTTGTACGTGTAGTACGCATCCTGCGTCTCGACCACGATCAGGTCACCGGGGCGCAGCCGGTTGATGTAGCGGAACGGCTCGCCGTGCGTGTTGCGGTGGCCCGCCAGCGCGAAGTTGCCCTGCTTGGCCGACGGCATCGCGGTGCGCAGCGCGCCTTCGCTGTAGTGGCCGACCATGCCACGGTCGAGGACCTTCTCCTTGCTGATGCCCTCGGCGATCGGAGCGACCACGTCCAGCTTGGGGATGTGGATGATGGCGAATCCCTGCCCCGCTTCGAACACACCGGGATTGCGGTCGCCCTTCGCCCAGTCGTCCTGGATCTTGTGCGTCTCCTTGCCGGCGTACTGGTCGGCGCGCACATTCGTCCACCACAGCTGGTACGTGACGAACAGCAGCATCAGTACACCGAGAGTGATGAACAGCTCCCCGGTGACCCGGCTGGCGACCACGGCCGGGCTGTCCTTGGCCGCGCGCGCCGCCCGCCGTGCCTCGACGCGCGACATCGGCCTCCCGGCCGGCGCAGTCGTCGGCCCCGTGGTCCCCGGGCGCGGTTCGGCACGCCGACGGCCGCGCCCCTTCGCAGCACGTCGGCGCTCGGCGCGGCCTCCGGTACGCGGTTCCGGATCGGTCCTCTCGTGCCCGGCACCCGGTTCCGCGAAGCCCTCCGGGTCGCTCGCCGCCCCCGGCTCCCGTTCCGGCTCCGGCTCGGGTCCGAACCCGGAATCCGGCCCGGGGGCCGACCGCTGGGACGCCACCGGCCGACCGGCCGGGATCCGGAGGGCCGCCACCCGCGGACCGACCGTCGCGTCGTGCATCGGGAGCGGCGCGAGGGGCTGAGAGACGGGCTCCGTCACGGGTGCGGGAGAGGGCGGCGGGGAAGGCGTCTGTTGCCCGTACCAGTCCCGTTCGAACCCCTCGGGGTCGTACCACTCCCGCAGGGTCTCCTCGGGGCCCCGCGCTCCCTGAGGAGCCGGTGCCGGTCCCTGTGCCTGCGTCTGCGCCTGTGGCTGTTGATCCGGGGCCCGGTGCTGCCCTCGGCCCCGCCCCGCGGCCTGTCCCGCCCCTTCCGGCGGGATGTTGCCCGACCGGAACCACGGTGAGGCATGCTGCCCCGGCAGCGGATCGTTCAGCGGGTCCGCCAGCCGGTCGACCGCCGCCTCGAACGCGCCCGCGGCCTCGTACGCTCCTTGCTCGTACGGGCCGTCCTGTCCGGCGTCGTGCTCGGGGCGGAGTGCGGTCACGCGGCGGCCTTGCCCACCACCGGCGCGAGCCCCGACGATCTCGCCACGGCCTCTGTGTCGCCGCAGCGCGCCAGCCAGTTGGCCAGCATCAGATGGCCGTGCTCGGTCAGCACCGACTCCGGATGGAACTGCACGCCCTCCACAGCCAGTTCACGGTGGCGCAGCCCCATGATGATGCCGTCGGCTGTGCGCGCCGTCACCTCCAGCTCCGGCGGAACCGTGTCGGGTTCGGCGGCGAGCGAGTGATAGCGGGTGGCGGTGAAGGGGGACGGCAGGCCGGTGAAGACCCCGGTGCCCTCGTGGGTCACCAGCGAGGTCTTGCCGTGCAGCAGCTCGGGGGCCCGGTCCACCACCCCGCCGTACGCCACCGCCATCGACTGCATTCCGAGGCAGACCCCGAAGACCGGGACGCCCGTGGCCGCGCAGTGGCGGACCATCTCGACGCAGACACCCGCCTGCTCCGGGGTCCCCGGGCCGGGCGACAGCAGGACACCGTCGAAGCCGTCCTCGGCGTGTGCCGTGGTCACCTCGTCGTTGCGCAGCACTTCGCACTCGGCGCCGAGCTGGTAGAGGTACTGGACGAGGTTGAAGACGAAACTGTCGTAATTGTCCACGACAAGGATGCGGGCACTCACTGGCCGGCCCCCGTCCCGGTCGAGCCGTCGACCGTCACATCGCCGAACGGGAGCAGCGGCTCCGCCCACGGGAAGACGTACTGGAAAAGCGCGTAGACGACAGCCAGCACCAGCACGAGCGAGATGAGCGCACGCACCCATGCGTTGCCCGGCAGATGCCGCCAGATCCAGCCGTACATGCTGTCCCCTCCATTCGGTACGGGACCAGACTAAAGGGCCGGGGCAGAAGCGTGGGTCAGCTGTGGAAAGCTGCCGGCTTGCCGTCGGTCACAGGCTGGGTCGCGTCGAGGTGCGCCCAGGCGATCAGCCGGTGGCTGCTGCCCCATTCGGGGTCGCAGGTGGTCAGCGTCAGATAGCGGCCGGGCCCGTCGAAGCCGGATCCGCGGGGGACGGGATCGATGACCCCGGTGTCGCTCGGCACCGTCCGGTAGGGCTTCTTGTCGATGCGGTACGTGAACCACGTCGTCCCGTCCGTCAGCACCACCGGGTCGCCCGGTCGCAGCTTCGGAAAGTCCTTGAACGGGTCCCCGTACGTGCGGCGGTGTCCGGCCACCGCGAAATTGCCCTGCGCACCGAGACGGGCGGTTCCGGTGTAGTGGCCGAGCCCCTTCTGCAGGGTCCGGACCTCGGTGTTCTCCAGAACGGGCCACTCCCAGCCCTTGCCGAAGCGCGGAATGTAGAGCATCGCGAACGGTTTGCCGTCCCGGTACGCCGCCGGGGCGGGCGGCGCCGTCGGCTTCGGAGATCTGTCCGGTGCGGGGGCGGTCACCGGCCCCTGGGACCACTGGTTGCGCAGGGTGTCGATCTGTCCGTCGGTCGCGTCGGCGGCCTTCACCCCGGTCCAGAACAGCACGTACACCACGAAGAGCACGATCAAGGCACCGACGGTGATGCAGAGTTCACTGAACGTCCTCACGACCAGTCGCACCGACACCGTGTCGGCCTCCCCACTGCTGCTCGCTACCGCACCGGCTCCGCATGGTGGAGATCCACTGTGCCCGAGTAGCCGGGAAGAGTCACCGCCTCGTTCTCGTCGACTTTCCAGCCGAGCCCGTACGCCTTCACATAGAGCAGGTAGTTGCTGATCGCCGGGGAGTCGTTGAGCGCCTGCTTGAGCCTGCCCGGGTCGCCGACCGCGGTGATCTTGTACGGCGGGGAGTAGACCCGGCCCTGGAGGATCAGCGTGTTGCCGACACAACGGACCGCGCTGGTGGAGATCAGCCGCTGGTCCATGACCTGGATGCCCTGGGCGCCGCCCTGCCAGAGGGCGTTGACGACCGCCTGAAGGTCCTGCTGGTGGATGACCAGGTCATTGGGCTGCGGGTCGGGGTAGCCGGGGTTGGCGGTGGCGTTGGGCGGGGCGTCGTCGAGGGTGACGGCCACGGACCGCCCGGAGAGCTTCGCCGTACCCGCGGCGCGCTCCAGTGCCTTGAGCCGCGCGTCCTCGGCCTTGGTGCTGCCGTCGTCGCGCCGGACGAGGGAGTCGATGTCCTCGCGGACGGATGCGGTGGTCTCGTCCAGTTCCGCGTTCTTGCCGCTGCGCTGCTGGATGAGGTCGGAGAGCTTCAGCAGCGAGGAGTCGGTGCGGATGTTGGTGCCCTTGGCCGTGTTGGCGCTGGTGACGAAGATCAGTCCGGCGAGGGCGAAGACGGCAGCCGTGAGCACCCGGGCCGGGTGCCGGACGGAGCGCCGGACCGGTCCTTCGGGGGAGTCGGCAGAATTGCTCAACGTACCCTTATCTCCTTAGGCGCCACGGAAGCACTACGCTAACGGACGCCCGGGGGAGGCAGTATTCCCCCTCGCGTCCCTGCCCCGGCGCCAGCCACAGTTCCCTGCGCGGTCACGCAGCGCATCGACAGGAGAGTTCCTCGTGCCGAAGTCACGTATCCGCAAGAAGGCCGACTTCACGCCTCCTCCGGCGAAGCAGGCAACCAACATAAAGCTGACCAGCCGCAGCTGGGTGGCGCCGGTGATGCTGGCGCTCTTCCTGATCGGTCTGGCCTGGATCGTCGTCTTCTATGTGACCGACGGCGATCTGCCGATCAAGTCGCTGGGCAACTGGAACATCGTCGTCGGCTTCGGCTTCATCGCCGGCGGCTTCGGTGTCTCCACGCAGTGGAAGTAGTGCCGCGGACCAGGTGACCTCACGGCCGAGCCCGGTCCGGCAAGCCTTGCCCCGAGTTACCCACAGCGTTATCCACAGGCGGGGGAAAAGGTCAGACGATCTGTGGATAACTCCCTGGCTGTTGACGCCGATCTGACTGCAGCCTGCCTCATCCAGGGGCAGCACGCCCCTTGTCCCTGCTGGAAAAACCCAGCTCAGCGACAAGGGGCACAGTTGTTCCCGCAGAATGCACAAGATCCGGTACGCACTGTGGACAACTGGTGCTGTGGACAACTGACCGAGGGAACAACCGGACATCGGCGCTCCCGGCCACGTCCACATCGGCACCCACGGCCGTGACCGTTTCGGCGCCCACAGCCGACGGAGCCGCAGGCCTGGTGCCCGCGGCTCCGTCGGCTCAGGTCAGCGCCGCTGTTCTGGCAAGGACGATGACGACCACGGCCGCCAGGACCAGGGCGCAGGTGCCGTACTGCACCAGTGCGCGCCGTTCTCGGGGTGCGTGCACCATGCCGATCGCGATCAGCGTGCCTGCGATCAGCCCGCCCACATGTGCCTGCCAGGCGATTCCGCCCCAGGGGTTGAAGGTGATGACAAGGTTCACCGCGAGAAGCACGAAGACCGGGCGCATGTCGTAGTTGAGCCGGCGCATCAGCACGGCGGTGGCGCCCAGCAGACCGAAGATCGCTCCAGAGGCACCGAGCGAACCCTGATTCGGTGCGGAGAGCCAGTAGGTGAGGGCGCCGCCCGCCAGGCCGGAGAGCATGTAGAGCGCGAGGTATCGGGCACGGCCGAGCGCCGCCTCCAGCGGACCGCCGAGCCACCACAGCCCCAGCATGTTGAACGCGATGTGCCACACCTCCTGGTGCAGGAACATCGATGTCACCAGCCGGTACCACTGGCCCTCCGCAACACCCTCCGGTGGGCCGCCGTAGTAGAGGTTGGCCCGGCCGAAGAGCGTCAGGTCCTGGAGCAGCGACCCCTTCACGTACACCACGATGAACACGGCGACATTGATACCGAGAAGGATCTTGGTGATGAGCCGGGGATCGGCCGTGATGCTGCCGCCCGCGACGGTGCGCGGCGTGTTCGCGGCCGGGCCGTGTCCCGTACCGGACCCCTGGCGGACGCAGTCCGGGCACTGGAAGCCGACCGAGGCGTTGACCATGCACTCGGGGCAGATCGGCCGGTCGCAGCGGGTGCAACGGATGTGTGTCCCGCGGCCGGGGTGGCGGTAGCAGCTGAGCGAGCCGTCCGTGGCGGCGGTCCGGTCCCGGTCTCCCGGCGGCTGCTGGTCCATCGGTCCCCTCACTTCCCGGCCCCTTCGGTCCTCGTCGTGGCGGCAGTACGCACAACGCAGCCCTGCTCGTCCGCTATGTAACAAGTACGGACGAGCAGGGCTGTTGGTTCCCCGAAAGGACAATCAGGGCGTGATCACGTGACGACCACCGGTGATCAACGGTTCTCGATGACGACCGACTCGATCACGACGTCCTGCAGCGGGCGGTCGGTGCGGGCGTTGGTCCGGGTGGCGGCGATGGCGTCCACGACCTTCTGGCTGGCGGGATCGACGACCTCACCGAAGATCGTGTGCTTGCCGGTCAGCCAGGCGGTCGGGGAAACGGTCACGAAGAACTGCGAGCCGTTGGTGCCCGGGCCGGCGTTGGCCATGGCCAGCAGGTACGGCTTGTTGAAGCTGAGGTCGGGATGGAACTCGTCACCGAACTCGTACCCCGGGCCGCCGGTGCCGTTGCCCAGCGGGTCGCCGCCCTGGATCATGAAGCCGCTGATGACGCGGTGGAAGACGGTGCCGTCATACAGCGGTTCCGTGGACTTCTTGCCGGTCTCGGGATGCGTCCACTCGCGCTCGCCCTTGGCGAGCTCGACGAAGTTCTTGACCGTCTTGGGCGCGTGGTTCGGCAGAAGCCGGATCTCGATGTCGCCCTGGTTGGTCTTCAAGGTGGCGTAAAGCTGCTCAGCCACGATCTGCCTTCCGTAAGTCTTCGGTGACGTTAAGTCTTCGATGCCGTCCACCGATCCTCGCACGGGCCGTCCGCTCCGGCGCCCGGCCGCCACCCCGAACGCGCCTCGCTCACCTTCTTGCCCGATTCCGCGCCCCGTGCCCCGAGGCCGGCTCCACCCCGCTCGCCTGCGACGTGTCCGAAACCCTTCCGTCCGCTCGCTGCAGGAACAAATGCGGCCAAGTGCGTGACGCCCCGGCGCGGGCTGAGCCGAACCGTGGCATTGTCATCGGCAAGCTCCCCTTGCACCGCATTGCCCCAAGGCATCACTCATGGGCCGAATGACCCGGATGCCCGCCCCCGCATGCCGTACGGGTCTCCGGCGGGCATGATCTCGAAATGGGTGGAAAGGCGGAGTGTCTACCCGCCACCAAGGAGGAGGATCCCGTGACCCGCATCGACAGCGTGCGCGCCGCAACCGACTCGGCCAAGGACAGCGTGCAGCACGCCGCGGAAGTGGTGGCGCCCTACGCCGACACGGCCAAGGACCAGGCCGCGCATCTCGCCTGCGAGGCCCGCGCGCGGCTCGCGCCGAAGATGTCGAAGGCAGCCCAGCAGGCCCGCGTCCGGTACGACGCGCATCTCGCACCGCGTCTCGAACTGGCCCGTGCTCATGTACCCCCCAAGGTCGACGAGGCGGCCCAGCGTGCCGCGGTCCGTACCCGCCGGGCCGCCCGTAGCGCCGCCGACTACACCGTCCCGCGCGTCGGGCACGCGATGTCCGTCGCCCAGCCCATGGCCGAGGAGGCCTCGGCGCGCAGCGCCGCCGCGCTGGCCGCCCTGCGCGGGCAGGTCACCGCGAAGGAGATCAGGCAGCTGGCCAGAAAGCACGAGCGGCGGGCCAAGGCCGGTCGGCTGTTCAAGGGCCTCCTCGTGGTCGGCATCGTGGCGGGCGGCGCCTACGCCGCGTGGCGGTGGTGGGACAGGCAGGCCAATCCGGACTGGCTGGTCGAGCCGCCCGCTCCCACGGAGGTGTCCGACCGCGCGCCGCTGTCCTCGGTGGACGGCAGCGGCCCGACCTCGCCCGGCCCCGACGCCCAGGCCGGGCAGACCGACAGGGAGGCCGGGGGGACGGACGGCCCGGGGGGCGTGGACGGCACCGATCTCGACGACGGGCGCTGAGCCGACCCGTACAAGGAAGCGGGCGCCGGAAGACCTTGAGTCTTCCGGCGCCCGCTTCTTGTTCTGTGGAGCCTAGGAGATTCGAACTCCTGACATCTGCCTTGCAAAGGCAGCGCTCTACCAACTGAGCTAAGGCCCCGAAAAGGGGACAGCACCGGACGCTTCGACGTCTCGGCAACCGTCGCAGACCAGAGTACCGGGTACCCCCCGGAATCCTGCAAAAAGATAGGGACTCCCGGTGGACGACCACTCTCCGTAAGATGCTCGTCGAGGTTCGCAGCAGCGAAGCCGCAGCGAAGGGGAGACGCCATGGATGCAGCTCAGCAAGAGGCAACGGCAAGAGCCAGGGAGCTTCAGCGCAGTTGGTACGGAGAACCTCTCGGGGCGCTCTTCCGCCGGCTGATCGATGATCTCGGCCTGAACCAGGCTCGGCTCGCCGCGGTCCTCGGGCTGTCCGCCCCCATGCTCTCCCAGCTGATGAGCGGCCAGCGGGCGAAGATCGGCAATCCCGCGGTCGTCCAGCGCGTCCAGGCGCTCCAGGAACTGGCCGGTCAGGTCGCCGACGGCAGCGTCAGCGCGGGGGAGGCCACCGACCGCATGGAAGAGATCAAGAAGTCTCAGGGCGGCTCCGTCCTCACCGGCACCGGCCAGACCTCCACCACCGGCGGCGCCCCCACCGTCCGGCGCGTGGTACGTGAGATCCAGTCGCTGCTGCGGTCGGTCGCGGCCGCCGGCGACATCATCGATGCCGCCGACTCCCTCGCCCCGACCCACCCGGAACTGGCAGAGTTCCTCAAGGTGTACGGCGCGGGGCGCACCGCGGACGCGGTGGCGCACTACGAAGGACACCAGAGCTAGGCCCCCTCGTTCGGATCGGGCCGGACCAGCGGGCGGGGCCCGGTGCCGTGGAGGCGGAGGGGGAGTCATGGCGGAGTCATGGCGACCCGACGACGACGCGGCGAGGCGCGGTGCCGGAGCACGCGAGCCCGGCATGATCCGAACGAGAGACCCCGGGGCACTACCGCCGAGAGCCGGGCACGAGCCGAAACAGGAACTGGAGCGGGCGCAGCGCAATGGGTGAGGTCTTCGCCGGTCGGTACGAACTGATCGATCCGATCGGACGTGGTGGAGTCGGCGCCGTCTGGCGCGCCTGGGACCACCGGCGCCGCCGTTATGTGGCGGCCAAGGTCCTCCAGCAGAGCGACGCACACACGCTGCTGCGCTTCGTCCGCGAACAGGCGCTGCGGATCGAGCATCCGCATGTGCTCGCCCCGGCCAGCTGGGCCGCGGACGACGACAAGGTCCTGTTCACCATGGATCTGGTGAGCGGGGGTTCACTGGCCCATGTCATCGGCGACTACGGGCCGCTGCCGCCCCGTTTCGTCTGCACGCTGCTCGATCAGCTGCTGTCCGGGCTGTCGACGGTGCACGCGGAGGGTGTCGTGCACCGGGACATCAAACCCGCGAACATCCTGATGGAGGCCACCGGCACCGGGCGGCCGCATCTGCGCCTGTCCGACTTCGGTATCTCCATGCGCAAGGGGGAGCCGCGTCTCACCGAGACCAACTACGTGGTGGGGACGCCGGGTTACTTCGCGCCCGAGCAGATGATGGGCGCGGAACCGGATTTCCCCGCGGACCTGTTCGCGGTCGGTCTCGTCGCGCTCTATCTGCTGCAGGGGAGGAAACCGGACGCGCAGGCCATCGTCGAGCACTTCGCCTCGTACGGAACTCCCGGCGCCCCGGAGGGGATTCCCGAACCACTGTGGCAGGTCCTCGCGGGGCTGCTGCAGCCGGATCCCCAGGCCCGGTTCCGTACGGCGACGGGCGCGCGCAAGGCGCTGGCCGCCGCGGTCGACATGCTGCCCGAGCCCGGTATCGACGACGAGCCGGTGGAGGTCTTCGACCAACTCGGCCCGCTGCCCGACGGCTTCGGCCCCGCCGGACCGCTCACGGCCCCCCGGACGGCCGCGCAGGACTCACGGTCGGCTCACACGGACCAGGCGGCCCAACAGCCCCTGGAGCAGCCCCACACCCAGCCACCGATGCCGATGTCGGAGACGGGCAGTTTCCATCTCCCACCGCCTCCGCAGCAGCCGACACCGCTGCCCCGGCCGACGCAGCCGTCCACACCTGCCACTCCCCTCCCCGCGCATACGGCCGCCCCCCTCCACGCGCCCGCGCCGGATCCCTCGCAGGCCCCCACGGCCGCGGTGTGGCACGAACCGGCCCTCACCCGGGCCTACACCGCCGGGCAGCCGCAGATTCCCGCCCCCGGACCAGGGGATTCCCCGCACCTCTCGGCCGCTGTTCCGGCGCAGGCTCCGCAGAAGCGTCCGGGGCCGTCCACGAAGGTGGCGGTCCCGGTCCTGCTGCTGGCGCTGATCTGTTTCGCCGTGGGCATCTGGGCGCTGACCCAGAGCTGAGCCTGCGGGCCGGAGCCCGCCTCGTTGCCCTGAGCTGACCGTGGCGGGGCCGGAGCCGTCGCCGTGTGCGGCAGCGGCTCCGGCCCGTTCACCAGGTCTGTGTCGGGCCTCCGTACGGCGGTTGCCCGCCCCCGGCCGGGCCTCCCGCGGCCGGGCCGTTCGATCCGACCGGACCCACCACACCCGCCGGGCCGTTCGATCCGACCGGACCCGCCGGGGCGGTCACGGCGCGGCGCCGCGCCAGCAGCGTCCACACGCCCAGCCCGAGCACCAGCACCGTTCCCACGCCGATCCCGGCCACACCGACCATCCTCATGGTGTCGCTCCTGGCCGCCTCGGGGTCGCTCTTCCCGCTCCTCGCCATGTCCTTGTCGTTCTGCGTGACCGAGAAGATGCCGGTGTCACCCGTGTACGGCGACTTCGTCGCCGTACCGTCCACCTTGACCTTGAGGATCATCGGAATCCCCTTGTCGCCGTACGACTTCGCGACTTCCGGGCTGAGCGCGACCGACAGGTAGTACCAGCCGGCGAATCGCATGCCGCTGACGCTGCTGTTGGAGTCGTACCGGTTCTCGTACGCCACCGGCGGCAGCGGATCCAGCGATACGGACGCGGACTTTCCGGAGTACGACAGCGGCGTCGCGCTGTCGACATGGCCGTGTGCCGGATTGTCGAGGGAGAGCGCGAGCGCGCTGCCGATGAATTTGTCCGAGGCGTTGTTGTTGCCCAGGTCGACGGTGGCGAAGATCTGCTGCCCCCAGTCCACCGGCACCCGGTAGAAACGGGTCTGTCCGGGTGCGATGGTGTCGTGCCACTCGCCGGTCTGCAGGCTGGTCGCGTCGTAGTAGCTGGTGCCGCCCGACCGTCTCTGCGGGGCGTCGGTGGGCGGCGCGGGCAACACCGACGGCCAGTTGTCCGGCGCCTCGGTCGGCGTCGAACCGCCCTGCTTCAGCTGCGGCTCCGACTCGTAGCGCAGTTCCAGATCCCACGCGTCGGGCGTCGAGGTGGCCTTGCTCTCCCGCTCGATCAGGACGTTGTACGTACCGGCTTCCTGGCAGGTGCTGCTGTCCTTGTCCGCGATCCGGTAGGCGTACGCCGCGATCGGACGCGGGAACTCCGCCGACTCGAACCGTGCGTACTCCGAACTGCACTGCAGGTCGGTGCTGTCCCTGATGCTGACCTTGATGCCGTCCCCGTAGGCCACCTGCCCGCCGCCCCTGGGCACGACCACCGCCGATACGTACCCGTTGGTCTTCGCGTCCAGGTTCAGCCGGTAGTAGAGCTTCTCGCCCCGCTCGATCGAGCTCTTGTAGACCGATCCGGGCGTGAGCGCCGTCGCCTCGGTACTGACCTCCGCGCCATCGACCGCCTTCGCCCCGGGGTCGAAGGCGTACGCAGCGGGCTCCCCGGCCGCGTACGCCTGCCCCGGCAGCGCCGCCGCCGCGCAGATCACCGCAGCCGCGGCCAGCGCCACCCGGCCCCTGTTGCGCTGCCTCATCACGCGCTTCCCCTCGTCGTCTGTGCGGCCCGCCCACGACGCCCACGTAGGAAAACGAGCCCCGCCATCACCGCCACCACGGCGCCCGCCCCGGCAGCGGCCACGATGCCGGTCCATCCTGCCCCGCCCGTACCGCCGCTGTCTGCGGCCCTGGTCGAATTGCCGCCCTTGTCCACCTTCTTGGCCTCGACAGGAGCGGGGTGCCGCGCTCGGTGGGGATACGGGCCAGCGCCGAAGTCAGCGGCGTCGCGCCCTCCTTCTGGAGGAAGTGCGCGGTGTCCGTCCCGCAGGAGCTGTCGGCGCCGTACGTGATGCTGGTGTGCAACGCGTCGAACGCGTCGACGGCCGCCCCGGGCTGCGGCACCGCCGTCGCGGAGAAGTCCACCGTCGAAACGGCGTCCAGGTCGACGGCGTAGTACCGCTTCTCACCGGGCCCGATGGTGTCCAGGTACTGCCCGGGTGCGAGCACCGGCGCGCCCGCGCCCGTCGCCGCGCCCCCGACCGGCTCGCCCCTGAACCGGTAGCCGTCCGCGGAGAGCCGCGACGCCCGTTGCAGCTGCCGGACCAGCGACCTGGCGTCCGGCGCGTCGTAGTAGCGGCCGTTGCCCGCCGCGGCCACGCATTCGAGCTGCCGGCGGGCCTCACCCCGCACCTGGAAGCCGACGGTGTCGATCCGCAGCCCGACCCCTTCCCTGCCGAGCTCCGCGGCGACCTCACAGGGCCGCGGCGTGCCGCAGTTGTCCTCGCCGTCGGAGATCAGCAGGATCGTGCGCGTGCCGATGGCACCGCCCGCGGGCCGGGGAAGGTCCTCGGCGGCCTTGCGCAGCGACAGTCCGATGGGGGGTGTCACCCTTGGGTTCCACAGCCGCCACGGCCCGCTTCACGGCCGGCCGGTCGAGTCCGTGCACCGGCTGGACGAACCTGGTGTCCGCGCAGCCCCGGGGACGATCGGCCCCGTACACCCGCAGCCCGGTCGGATACCCGTCGGGAAGGCCGTCGACGACAGTGCCGACGGCCGTACGGGCACTCTCCATCCGGGTACGTCCCGTACCGTCGTCGTCCGCCATGGAGCCGGACGAGTCGAGCACCATGACCAGGCTGCCGGCCGACGCGCGGCCGGGCGCCTCCGAAGCGGCGGGCGCGCCGCCCCGTGCCACCGCCACGGCCGGCATCGCGCCCGCCACCAGGGCGAGCAGCGCCCCGCCGATCCATGCCCCCGCAGCAGCGGTGCGCCGATGGTGGTCCCGTGCCTTCACCCGTGCCCCCTCGACCGAAAACTCCGGTGTTTTGCTCCCGCAACCTATTGATTTGCTTAGGTGAACTCAAGAGCACAGGTGTCACGGTCCCGCAACAGCACGAAGCCCCGGCCGCTCAGCGACCGGGGCCCGCAATCAGGCTGTTCTGTCTCACACACCCGAACCTGCGGGCACGGAGTCGGTCGCCTCCGTCCACAGATCCTGCTCGGCGCGATCCGCCTGGATCTGGCGGTACACGAGGAGCCCGCCGATGGCGGCCAGTGCGACCAGGAGAAGCTTCTTCACCGCGCGACCTCGTCTTTCCTTGACGTAGGGGACTTCTGCCGCCCGACTATACACACCGACCGATATCGATCGGTGACCTGCCCGCGACCCAACTGGCGCCCGGAGAAGAGCGATCTCCCGGATCCGTCACGAGCATCGCTCCGGCCGGCGGGCACGGCCACACCGTTCGTCCCGGGCAGGACAAGCCCGTCAAGGCCGGTTGAACCATACGAGTGGTGTTCATCTGAAGATCGACCGATCTGCGGCGTCGGTCCATGAAATCGCGAGCGGCATCCACATCATCGGAAAGGTAAGCAAACCGGACCGCCCGAAAGCGAGGGGCCATGAGCACCTTCAAGCCCAAGAGCATCTGGACCGCCTTCGTCACCGCCTTCTTCGCCCTCCTCGCCGCACTGGGGCTCATGAGCAGCCCGGCGGCGGCCACGGAGCAGAGCGCCCCGGAGCCGACGACCACGAACCAGGAGCACACGGGGGCGACCGCGGCAACCGCGACCACCCCGTCGGTGCGATGGACCCTTCCGCGTGACCGGGCGCTGCCACCCACGATGAAGCAGCGCATCCGGGCCGAGGCACACGGCTCCTCGCCCGCCGCCCGGCAACTGTCCACGGACACGACGAACGCCATGGATACCAGAAGCGCCGCCCGCGCCACCCACGGGGCCCCGGTGGGGGACGTGTCCCTCCTGCCGCCGTGAGAGCGGCGCAAGTGACGCACAGAGCCCCCGGGCCGGTTCACACCGGACGGGGGCTTCTTCGTACGCTCGGGCCCCGCCCCGCCCCCGCTCGTCCCGGCACGGGAGCCGGGCGCACCCGCGCTCCAGTGGCATGGGGTGCACCACGCCCGGCCACGGATTCACCGGCCGTGTCAGACCGCCCAGGATCGCGGATGTGCGGCGCCGTAGGCGTCAGCCACTGATGTCATCACCAGTCACCCCTCTCGGCATTCCCCGAGAACGGGCCCTGCGGCCGGCCGATCACGTGCCCGCCACACCGACATGGCCGATGGCCAGGAGCCCGACTCCGATGACAGCGACGGTCGATGACCAGAAGGCACCGACGACGAGTAGCAGGGCGCCGGCCCCCACACCCTTGGCCGCGTGACGAGGCGCTGCAGCCGGCGTCCGGGCACTCGTCCGAGCAGCAGACCGTGAATGCCGGGAACAGCACCCCAGAGCGCGGCGACCAGGATGCCGACGAATGCCCCCACCAGAATCACCATGTGTCCCCCTGTTGAGCCACACCCCGATCGCTGACATCAGTCCGGCAGAGGGCGCGCCGGCCGTGTGAGGTCGGTGGAGCGGCTGTGGGCTGGAGCTGCTTTCGCGTCCTCGCATGCCGTGCTGCCGCTGCCCGAGTTCTGCGCCCGCGCCTTGGAGGAGCACCTGGCTCGCTCGGCACACCTGCGGCCACCCCGCCGGCCTTCCTGACCCATGCGGTGGGCGACAGGGAGCGGGAAGCCGCGGCGATGCTCGCGGAGCTGCCGGAAGATCCGTTGATCGGCTGATGTCGGCCGCAGATGCCGAAGGCCCCCCACTGTTTCCGGTGAGGGGCCTTCGTGCTGGTGGGGCTAACAGGATTTGAACCTGTGGCCTCATCCTTATCAGGGATGCGCTCTAACCAACTGAGCTATAGCCCCGCCGCGCTGCGCGCTGACTTCTGAAGATTAGCGCACGTCGGGGCCAGTCCCAAAATCGATACTCCGAGCCCTACTCGTCCTCGGCCAGGGTGAGCTCGACGCCGCCCACGAAACCCGCCGACAGGTTGTAGATGAAGGAGCCCAGCGTCGCCAGCGCGGTCGCCAGCACCACGTCGATCACCGCGATGACCGAGGTGAAGATGAGGACCCGCGGAAGCGACAGGAACGACTGAAGGTCGAAGCCGTTGTTCTCGTTCGAGCCGGTGGCCTCGCTGATCGTGCCGCCCACGGTGGTGAAGACGCCCATCGCGTCCATCACCATCCACAGCACCGCGGCCGCCACCACGGTGCAGATGCCGAGCGCGATGGAGAGCAGGAAGCTCACCTTCATCACCGACCACGGATCGGCCTTGGCCACCCGCAGACGCGCCTTGCGGGTACGCGGAGTCGTCCGCGCCCCCGTCCGGGGTCGCCGGGCCGCCTGCGCGGCGCCGGCGCCCTGCGCGCCGTGCGTCCGGCCGCCCTGGGTCCCGCCCGCGGGCGAGGGATACGCCTGCGGCGGGTGGTACGGCCCGCTCGCCTGCCCCGGTGCGGGCTCCCGCTCACCGGGCAACGGCCCGGCCGCGTAACCCTCGTACTGGGGCTGAGGCCCCCGGGTGTCCGTCACAGTGCCCCCTTGGGAGTCCGTGGCAGGGCCACGGGCACCGTTCGCTCCAGCTCCGGAAGCGGCCGAACCGGCGCCCGTGGCTCCACTCACGCTCTACTCCTCGTGCTCCCCGGCCGAAGGCGACGTGCCTTCGACATTGCCCTCGACCGTGCTCTCGGCAGCCTCCGCCGTCGCGGCCTCGGCGGCCTCGGCGTCCTCGGACCCCTCGACCTCTTCGGCCTCACGGCCGGCTTCGGCGTTGCGGGCGATGCCGACGACGGCATCGCGCTTGCCCAGATTGATCAGTTGGACGCCCATGGTGTCACGGCCCGTCTCCCTGACTTCATTGACTCGCGTACGAATCACACCACCGCCGAGCGTGATGGCGAGGATCTCGTCCGACTCCTCGACCACCAGCGCGCCGACCAGCGAGCCCCGGTCCTCCACGATCTTGGCGGCCTTGATGCCCAGGCCGCCACGACCCTGAACGCGGTACTCGTCGACGGCGGTCCGCTTCGCGTAACCACCGTCGGTGGCAGTGAACACGAACGTACCCGGCCGGACAACATTCATCGAGAGCAGTTCGTCGCCTTCGCGGAAACTCATGCCCTTCACACCCGAAGTGGCACGGCCCATCGGGCGCAGCGCATCGTCCGTCGCAGTGAACCTGATCGACTGCGCCTTCTTGCTGATCAGCAGCAGATCGTCCTCGGCCGACACCAGCTCCGCACCGATCAGCTCGTCGGCCGTGCCCTCGGCGCCGTGGTCCATCTCCCGGAGGTTGATGGCGATGACGCCACCGGACCGAGGTGAGTCGTAGTCCTTCAGCGCGGTCTTCTTCACCAGACCGCCCTTCGTGGCCAGGATCAGATACGGCGCGGCCTCGTAGTCACGGATCGCCAGGATCTGCGCGATCCGCTCGTCCGGCTGGAAGGCCAGCAGGTTGGCGACGTGCTGGCCACGGGCGTCACGGCCGGCGTCCGGGAGCTCGTACGCCTTCGCCCGGTACACCCGGCCCTTGTTCGTGAAGAACAGCAGCCAGTGGTGCGTCGTCGACACGAAGAAGTGGTCGACGATGTCGTCTTCCTTGAGCTTCGTGCCCCGCACGCCCTTGCCGCCGCGCTTCTGCGAGCGGTAGTCGTCCGTCTTCGTACGCTTCACATAGCCGCCGCGCGAGATCGTGACGACGATGTCCTCCTCGGCGATCAGGTCCTCGATGGACATGTCACCGTCGAAGGGCACCAGCTTGGAACGCCGGTCGTCGCCGAACTTCTCGACGATCGCGCCCAGTTCCTCACTGACGATCTGCCGCTGGCGCTCCGGCGACACCAGGATCGCGTTGTACTCGTTGATCTTCGCCTGGAGCTCGTCGTGCTCGGCCGTGATCTTCTGGTGCTCCAGCGCGGCGAGCCGGCGCAGCTGCATCTCCAGGATCGCGTTCGCCTGGATGTCGTCGATCTCCAGCAGGCCCATCAGGCCCTCACGCGCCACCTCGACCGTCTGGCTGCGCCGGATGAGGGCGATGACCTCGTCGATCGCGTCCAGCGCCTTGAGCAGGCCACGCAGGATGTGGGCCCGCTCCTCCGCCTTGCGCAGACGGAACCTCGTACGGCGGACGATGACCTCGATCTGGTGCGTCACCCAGTGGCGGATGAACGCGTCGATGGAGAGGGTGCGCGGCACACCGTCGACCAGCGCCAGCATGTTGGCACCGAAGTTGGTCTGCAGGTCGGTGTGCTTGTACAGGTTGTTCAGCACGACCTTGGCGACCGCGTCCCGCTTCAGCACGACGACCAGGCGCTGACCCGTCCGCGACGAGGTCTCGTCACGGACGTCCGCGATCCCGCCGATCTTGCCGTCCTTCACCAGGTCGGCGATCTTCTGCGCGAGGTTGTCCGGGTTGGTCTGGTACGGAAGCTCCGTCACGACCAGGCACTGCCGGTTCTGGATCTCCTCGACCGCGACGACCGCGCGCATCGTGATCGAGCCGCGGCCGGTGCGGTACGCCTCCTCGATGCCCTTGCGGCCCACGACGAGCGCGCCCGTCGGGAAGTCCGGCCCCTTGATCCGCTCGATCAGCGCGTCCAGGAGCTCCTCCTGCGAGGCCTCCGGGTGCTCCAGGTACCACTGGGCACCGGCCGCGACCTCACGCAGGTTGTGCGGCGGGATGTTGGTCGCCATGCCGACCGCGATCCCCGCCGAACCGTTGACCAGCAGGTTCGGGAAGCGCGCCGGCAGAACCGTCGGTTCCTGGTTGCGGCCGTCGTAGTTGTCCTGGAAGTCGACGGTCTCCTCGTCGATGTCCCGGACCATCTCCATGGACAGCGGCATCATCTTGCACTCGGTGTACCGCATGGCCGCGGCCGGGTCGTTGCCCGGAGAACCGAAGTTGCCGTTGGAGTCCACCAGCGGCATGCGCATCGACCACGGCTGCGCCAGTCGCACCAGTGCGTCGTAGATCGACGAGTCGCCGTGCGGGTGGTACGTACCCATGACGTCCCCGACGACACGGGCGCACTTGTAGAAGCCCTTCTCGGGCCGGTAGCCGCCGTCGTACATCGCGTACAGCACCCGGCGGTGCACGGGCTTGAGACCGTCCCGTACGTCCGGCAGCGCACGCGAGACGATCACGGACATCGCGTAGTCGAGGTAGGAGCGCTGCATCTCCGTTTCGAGCCCCACGGGCTCGACACGCATGCCCACACCGGCGGTGGTGGGCTCCTCTTCAGGTGTCACAGGGGTGTTCTCGTCGGCCATTGCTGGTCAAAGTCCTTTCGAGCGGCGGCTTGCTGGTGCGGCCGACTCAGATGTCGAGGAAGCGGACGTCCTTGGCGTTGCGCTGGATGAACGAGCGCCGCGCCTCGACGTCCTCGCCCATCAGCACCGAGAAGAGGTCGTCGGCCTGCGCCGCGTCGTCCAGCGTGACCTGGCCGAGGACCCGGTGGTCGACGTCCATCGTGGTGACGCGCAGCTCCTCGGCGTTCATCTCGCCGAGGCCCTTGAAGCGCTGGATCGAGTCTTCCTTGATGCGCTTGCCGTTCTGCTTGCCCAGCTCGACCAGAGCGTCGCGCTCACGGTCCGAGTACGCGTACTCGAAGTCGTCCCGGCCCCACTTGATCTTGTAGAGCGGCGGGCGGGAGAGGTAGACGTGCCCGGCCTCGACCAGCGGACGCATGAAGCGGAAGAGGAACGTCAGCAGCAGGGTGTTGATGTGCTGACCGTCGACATCGGCGTCCGCCATCAGAATGATCTTGTGATAGCGGAGCTTCTCGATGTCGAAGTCCTCGTGGACCCCGGTACCGAAGGCCGAGATCAGCGCCTGCACCTCGGTGTTCTGCAGGATCTTGTCGACGCGGGCCTTCTCGACGTTCAGGATCTTGCCCCGGATGGGCAGGATCGCCTGGTACATCGGGTTGCGGCCGGACTTCGCCGAACCACCGGCGGAGTCACCCTCGACGATGAAGATCTCGCACTTCGTCGGGTCGTTGGACTGGCAGTCGCTCAGCTTGCCCGGCAGCGAGGCGCTCTCCAGGAGCCCCTTGCGACGGGTCAGATCGCGCGCCTTGCGGGCCGCGACACGGGCCGTGGCCGCCGCGATCCCCTTGCGGATGATGTCGGCCGCCTCATTGGGATTGCGGTCGAACCAGTCCGTGAGCTGCTCGTGGACGACCTTCTGGACGAAGGTCTTCGCCTCCGTGTTGCCCAGCTTGGTCTTCGTCTGCCCCTCGAACTGCGGCTCGCCCAGCTTCACCGAGATGATCGCCGTCAGACCCTCACGGATGTCGTCACCGGTGAGGTTGTCGTCCTTCTCGCGCAGCAGCTTCTTCTCACGGGCGTACTTGTTGACCAGCGTGGTCAGCGCCGCACGGAAGCCCTCCTCGTGCGTACCGCCCTCGTGCGTGTGGATCGTGTTCGCGAAGGAGTACACACCCTCGCTGTACTGCGTGTTCCACTGCATCGCGATCTCGGCTGAGAGGAGGCGCTCCTTGTCCTCGGCCTCGATGTCGATCACCGACTGGTGAATGACATCGCCCTTGCGCGAGTTCAGGTACTTCACGAAGTCGACGATGCCGCCCTCGTAGTGGTACGTGACCGTGCGGACCTGCTCCGCCTCGGCGCCCTCGGCCACCTCGGCGACCTCGGCACCCAGCGTCGCCTTCGCCGACTCGCGCTCGTCGGTGAGCTTGATGGTCAGGCCCTTGTTGAGGAACGCCATCTCCTGGAAGCGGCGCGACAAGGTCTCGAAGGAGTACTCGGTCGTCTCGAAGATGTCCCCGTCGGCCCAGAAGGTGACGGACGTCCCTGTCTCGTCGGTGGCCTCGTTGCGGGCCAGCGGAGCGGTGGGCACACCGAGCTTGTAGTCCTGGGTCCAGCGGTATCCGTCCGTCCGGACCTCCACGGAGAGACGCGACGACAGCGCGTTCACCACGGAGACACCGACACCGTGCAGACCACCGGAGACGGCATAACCGCCGCCGCCGAACTTGCCGCCGGCGTGCAGGACGGTCAGAACGACCTCGACCGCCGGCTTCTTCTCCGACGGCACGATGCCGACCGGGATACCCCGGCCGTTGTCGATCACACGGACCCCGCCGTCGGCGAGGATCGTGACGTCGATCGTGTCCGCGTGCCCGGCCATCGCCTCGTCGACCGAGTTGTCGACAACCTCTTGCACGAGGTGGTGAAGGCCTCGCTCACCGGTCGAGCCGATGTACATGCCAGGTCGCTTACGGACCGCGTCCAGGCCCTCAAGGACGGTGATCGCGCTGGCGTCGTACGAGGCGGAGACCTCGCCCGAGGCGATGACCTCGCCGCTCTCACCGGGGGTGGACGGAATGTTCTCGTTGGGGTTGCCGGAATCGGCCACGAAGCGCCCTTTCTGGCACAGCACAGGCCGTTCTCCGGGCAAACGGGAGCGGCTGCGTCGTTCGGCTTGTATCGACGACTCCCGCAGGTATGCGGGATTGTCCACCAGTCTACCGGTAGCACTGACACGAATGGGGGTTTGCGGGTACCTGAGTACGCATGTGCCGCCCTGAACCAGCGCCTGACGACTCCCCATATTCAGGAAGGCCCCCCAAGACGTTCAAACGGGCATTGAGCGCTTCGGCCTGTCAACCTCCCGCTACCGTGAGGGACGCCCCACTCCTCCCGTCCGGTTGCAACTACCACATACCGTCACGACTCGGATGCGACGGACAGCGCCGCCGAGAGCCCGGACAGGGCCGGCGCTCCACCCGGAACACCGCCCCACCGCGCTCAGAAACGGGAAGAAGCCCAGCTCACAGACTCAGCCGTACGTATCGCCGGGCCCCGTGCTCCCCGGTGCCCGCAAGGGACCGAACCGACGCTGCGGGCCCCCCGGCCCCAACACCTTGATCAACCTCACCGTGCCCTGTCCCAGATCCGCGTTCAGCCGGGCCACCAGCTGAGGCGCCAGCAACCGCAGCTGCGTCGCCCACGCCGTCGAATCGCACTGCACCGTCAGCACCCGCTCGTCCGGATCCTCGTCGTACCGCAACGGCACACAGTGATTGGCCAGATCCGCGCCGACGATCTGCGGCCAGCGCCCCATCACCCCACCCACCGCCGCGGGCGTCTCCCAGCCACGCTCGGTGATCAGACGATTGATCGCCGCCCCCAGCGGCAGCGGATCACGCCCATCCGCCCGCGCCCCCGAACGCAGCCCACCGCCCCGCCTGGCCTGCTTCTTCTGCTGCGCAGCAGCTCCACGCGCCCGTGCCTGCTCCTTCGCCGCCCGCAACGCCACCCGCGCCAGATCGACGCCCGACGGCTCCGGCTGCCCGCCCTCCTCCGGCCGAGCCTGCGCCGGCTCCCCGGACGCCTCACCACGACCGCTCACAGCCGCTCCACCTCACCTGCGGACACCGCATACCGCGTGCCCGCCAGAACCCCCGGAACGTCGTCGTCCACCGCGGCCGTCACCAGCACCTGCTCACCCGGCGCCACCAACTCCGCCAACCGCTCACGACGACGCGCGTCCAGCTCGGCGAAGACGTCGTCCAGCACCAGCACCGGCTCATTGCCCTCGCCGCGCAACAGCTCGTACGAGGCCAGCCGCAGCGCCAGCGCGTACGACCAGGACTCACCATGGCTCGCATAACCCTTGGCGGGCATGCCGCGCAGCCCCAGCAACAGATCGTCGCGGTGCGGGCCGACCAACGTCACACCCCGCTCGATCTCCTGCTTGCGGACCTCCGCCAGGGCCGCGATCAGCTGCTCGAACAGCTCCTCACGGGTACGCGCCGAATCCACCCCCGCGCCGACCGAACTCCGGTACTCCAACGCCACCGGCCCACCCCCCGGCGCCACATCCGCGTACGCCTTGTCGGCCAGCGGCTGCAGAGTCGCGATCAGATCCAGGCGCTGCGCCAGCAGCTCCGCACCGACCCGGCCCAAATGTTGATCCCACACATCGAGCGTGGACAGATCCATCGACCGGCCACCGTGCCTGCGCGCCATCGCCGCCGACTTCAGCAGGGTGTTGCGCTGCTTCAGCACCCGCTCGTAGTCCGAACGCACACCCGCCATCCGCGGCGAACGCGCCGTGATCAGCTCGTCGAGAAAGCGCCGACGCTCCCCGGGGTCCCCCTTGACCAGCGCCAGGTCCTCCGGGGCGAACAGCACCGTACGCACGATCCCCAGCACATCACGCGGCCTGACCTGCGACGATCTATTGATCCGGGCTCGATTCGCCTTGCCCGGATTGAGCTCCAGCTCGACCAGTTGCGAACGCTCGCCCTGTGTGACCGCGGCTCGGACGACGGCCCGGTCCGCGCCCATCCGCACCAGCGGTGCGTCGGAGGACACCCGGTGGCTGCCGAGCGTCGCGAGATAGCCGACGGCCTCCACCAGATTCGTCTTGCCCTGGCCGTTGGCCCCCACGAAAGCGGTGACGCCCGGATCGAGAGGTACCTCGACCCGGGCGTACGAGCGGAAGTCGGCCAGCGAGAGATGCGTGACATGCATGGGTGTACGCCGACCTTCCCGGCTTCCTGCTCCGTGCTCCGTAGTACGGGTCGGACCCCTCGGCCCGGCCCGCTCCTCGTTCGGCTACTTCTTGCTCTCGACCGCGTGGCCACCGAACTGGTTGCGCAGCGCGGCGATCATCTTCATCTGCGGGGAGTCGTCCTGGCGCGAGGCGAAACGCGCGAAGAGCGACGCTGTGATCGCGGGCAGCGGCACCGCGTTGTCGATCGCGGCCTCGACCGTCCAGCGGCCCTCACCGGAATCGGCGGCGAAACCACGGAGCTTCTCAAGGTGCTCGTCGTCGTCCAGTGCGTTGACCGCCAGGTCGAGCAGCCAGGAACGGATGACCGTACCCTCCTGCCAGGAGCGGAAGACCTCGCGCACATCGGTGACGGAGTCGACCTTCTCCAGGAGCTCCCAGCCCTCGGCGTAGGCCTGCATCATGGCGTACTCGATGCCGTTGTGGACCATCTTCGCGAAGTGACCGGCGCCGACCTTGCCCGCGTGGACGGAGCCGAAGTCGCCCTCGGGCTTCAGCGCGTCGAAGACCGGCTGGACCTTCGCCACGTTCTCGGCGTCGCCGCCGTACATCAGCGCGTAGCCGTTCTCCAGGCCCCAGACACCGCCGGAGACTCCGCAGTCCACGAAGCCGATGCCCTTGATGCCGAGCTCGACCGCGTGCTTCTCGTCGTCCGTCCAGCGGGAATTCCCGCCGTCCACGACGATGTCACCGGGCGAGAGGAGCCCGGCCAGCTCGTCGATGGTGGCCTGGGTCGGGGCACCGGCCGGAACCATCACCCAGACGACCCGGGGGCCCTTCAGCTTGCCCACAAGCTCTTCGAGGCTCTGGACATCCGAGACGTCCGGGTTGCGGTCGTAACCGATGACGGTGTGGCCTGCGCGGCGGATGCGCTCGCGCATGTTGCCGCCCATCTTGCCGAGGCCGACGAGACCGAGCTCCATCAGAGATTCCTTAAGCGTTGTGCCGATTCGTACCCACAGTCGAGCCTACGCCCGGCCGGGGACAGACCGACGGGCATGCTCGGCGCTGAGCGTGCCCGTCGGGACCTGCCGTTGCGGGACCGGTGGCCGGATCAGCCCGAGAGACGCACCGGCATGATCAGGTACTTGTACGTGTCGTCCGCCTCGGCATCCACGGCCGGGCGGCCGCTGAGCAGCGCGGGCTTGGTGGATGTCGTGAACGAGAGCTGGGCGACCGGGGAGTCGATCGCGCTCAGCCCGTCCAGCAGGAAGGTCGGGTTGAAGGCGATCGAGATGTCGTCGCCCTCCAGCACCGCGTCGACCCGCTCCACAGCCTGTGCGTCGTCGCTGGACCCCGCCTCCAGGATCAGCACGCCCTGCTCGAAGCTGAGCCGCACCGGGGTGTTCCGCTCGGCGACGAGGGCCACACGCTTGACGGCCTCGACGAACGGAGCGGTCTCGATGACCGCGACCGAGTTGAACTCGGTGGGGAACAGCGTGCGGTACTTGGGCAGATCGCCTTCCAGCAGTCGCGTGGTCGTACGCCGGCCCGCGCCCTCGAAACCGATCAGCCCCTCACCGGCGCCCGAGCCGGAAAGCGCCAGAGTCACCGTGTCACCGCTGGTCAGCGCCTTGGCGGTGTCCAGCAACGTCTTGGCGGGCACCAGGGCGACGGCCGAGGCATCCGGGTTCTCCGGCTTCCAGAGGAACTCGCGGACCGCGAAGCGGTAGCGGTCGGTGGAGGCCAGGGTGACGGTCTCGCCCTCGATCTCGATCCGCACGCCGGTCAGGACCGGCAGCGTGTCGTCGCGGCCCGCTGCGATGGCGACCTGGGCGGCGGCCGAGGCGAAGACCTCACCGGGGACCGTGCCGGTCGCGGTCGGCATCTCCGGCAGCGCCGGGTACTCCTCCACAGGAAGGGTGTGGAGGGTGAATCGCGAGGAGCCGCAGACCACGGTCGCCCGTACACCGTCTGTGGAAATCTCCACCGGGCGGTTGGGAAGGGCACGGCAGATGTCGGCGAGCAGCCGGCCGGAGACCAGCACCGTGCCGTCCTCCTCGACCTCGGCGTCCACCGAGACCCGGGCCGAGACCTCGTAGTCGAAGCTGGAGAAGCTGAGGGCGCCGTCCTCAGCCTTCAGCAAAAGGCCCGCGAGAACGGGCGCCGGCGGACGGGCCGGGAGGCTACGGGCCACCCAGGCCACAGCCTCCGCGAGTACATCGCGCTCCACCCGGATCTTCACCGGAACCGCCTCCTGCTGTTGCTCGCTCGCCCTGCTGGCCTTCGTCGTCTGATCGGGTCGCCCCGCCGATGAGAGCGGGAGGACGCCGGGGACCAGTCTGACGTACGGCACCGACACTCGGTGCTGCTCGGGGTCAAGTCGCGACAAGAGCTTCGGAGCGCTCCGGCGCCGAGTTGTGCACAGGCTCCACTTCGAAGCGGATTCCGGGCTAACTCTAGGTGGCAGTAGTAGTAGGGCCTGTGGAAACCGTGGATAACGTCGTTTTCCCAGGTCAGGCCCAGTTTTTTGTCCACCGACCCTGTGGGTGGCACCGGTGGACAACCCGGTGGTTCTGTGGACACGCGAAAGTTCTGCACACCCGATGCACAGGGCAGGGGGGTTTCTCCCCAGGGCTGTCCCCAGCTTTACCCAGGTTCCCCACAGCCCAACCGACCTTCTTGGTGTGACGCCTTTCACTCTGCACAGTGAAAGGCGGTGTTGCGTTGCCGAACAGTGGACAGAGGTGTGGAGAAGCTCAACCAAGCTGGGGACAACACAGGCCGGGCTGTGGGCCGCTGGTGGACAACATCATCGGCTCCTTGTGGACGAAGAAGTTGTCCACAGCCTGTGGATCACTGTTGACCACAAATCCCCAAGCCCTTGACCTGGCCTGATGGAGTATCGACAGTCGCCCCTGTGGAAGCAATATGGACAACTTCCCAATCCCCAGGCTGTGGAGGGGGGATTCTCCCCAGATCTGTGGAGAACGGACGGTCGACGGCAGGTATTCGAACACCGCGACCGCGCCGGAGGCCCGGGAACGGGTTTCGGAGGGGGCCGGCGGCGAGGTTCGGGGAGCTCTGGAGGGCGTTTTCGGAGCTCGGGAGGGTCTCAGGAAGCGGCCTGAGGTGCTGAGAGGGCCTTCATGCGGGTTCCGCGGCGGCGTCCGATGGTCCCCAGGGCGGATCTTGGGCGGCTCAGGGAGAGCTCGGGGAAGCCCCGGAGCCGCCCGGGGAGTTCCAGGAAGGCTCCGGGCAGGCTCCGGGTAGGGCAGGCTCCGGGTAGGAGCCGGACAACGCGGAAGGGCGCTCGGAGAGCCCTGTGAGGGATGTCCGAGCGCCCCTGTGGCGCGTACAGAGCGTGTACTGCCGGCCGTCAGCCATTCTTGATGCGGTTGGTGAGCTCGGTGACCTGGTTGTAGATGGAGCGTCGCTCCGCCATCAACGCACGGATCTTCCGGTCCGCGTGCATCACCGTCGTATGGTCGCGACCGCCGAACTGTGCCCCGATCTTGGGCAGTGAGAGATCGGTCAGCTCCCGGCAGAGGTACATGGCGATCTGGCGGGCCGTCACCAGCACGCGGCTGCGCGAGGTTCCGCAGAGATCGTCCACCGTCAGACCGAAGTAGTCGGCGGTCGCCGCCATGATGGCCGTCGCCGTGATCTCCGGAGCCGAGTCCTCGCCCCCCGGAATCAGGTCCTTCAGCACATGCTCGGTCAGCCCGAGGTCCACCGGCTGACGGTTGAGGCTGGCGAAGGCCGTGACCCGGATCAGTGCCCCCTCCAACTCCCTGATGTTCCGGGAGATTCGGGACGCGATGAACTCCAGTACCTCCGGCGGGGCGTTGAGCTGCTCCTGTACCGCCTTCTTGCGGAGGATCGCGATCCGCGTCTCCAGCTCCGGCGGCTGCACATCGGTGGTCAGACCCCACTCGAAACGGTTCCGCAACCGGTCCTCCAGAGTCACCAGCTGCTTGGGCGGCCGGTCGGAGGACAGCACGATCTGCTTGTTCGCGTTGTGGAGCGTATTGAAGGTGTGGAAGAACTCCTCCTGCGTCGATTCCTTGCTCGCCAGGAACTGGATGTCGTCGACGAGCAGGATGTCCACGTCGCGGTAGCGCTTGCGGAAGGTGTCGCCCTTGCCGTCGCGGATCGAGTTGATGAACTCGTTGGTGAACTCCTCGGAGCTCACGTACCGCACCCGCGTGCCCGGGTAGAGGCTGCGGGCGTAGTGCCCGATGGCGTGCAGCAGATGGGTCTTGCCGAGTCCGGACTCCCCATAGATGAAGAGCGGGTTGTACGCCTTCGCGGGTGCCTCGGCCACCGCGACCGCCGCGGCGTGCGCGAACCGGTTGGACGCACCGATGACGAAGGTGTCGAAGAGGTACTTCGGATTCAGCCGTGCCGCCGGCTCACCGGGGCCGGGTGCGGGGGCGGGCTGTGCGCCCATCGGCCCGGTGCCGCCGCCGGGCCGGCCGGTGCCCGCGCCGCCCTGCCGGTGCTGGGGCTCCTGCATGTCGTGGTGCTCGGGGCGCTGCTGTTCGTAGCCCTGGCGCTCGGGCGGCTGCGGCCGGTAGTCGTGCTGCGGCTGCTGGGGGCGGCCGCCGCCGTACGACTCGCGCCACTGCTCCGCGGAGGTGTCGCGGTCCTGGAATCCACCGAGCCGCGGCTGCTGCCAGGAGAGGTCCTCCTGGGCGCGTGGCCACGCACCGGGGTCGGGGCGCTGCTGCTGGTAGTCGGGGTAGGCGGGACGCGCGGTCGGCATGCCGTCGTCCGAGGGCCGGTGCCCGTATCCGTCGTACGCGTCGTTGTGCTGACGCTCGTCGTGCTGCGGTCCCGGATAGCGGTGCTGCTGGGGCTGCTGGGACTGGTGCATCGGAGGCGCGGGCGGTCTCGGAGGCTCGCCTGCGGAGTCGTCGACGGTGATCGCGATGCGGATCGGGCGGCCGCACTCCCGGCTCAGCGTCTCGCTGATGAGCGGCGCGAGCCGGCCCTCCAGGACGCGCTTGCCCCATTCATTGGGTACGGCGAGCAGCGCCGTGTCGGCGACCAGTGCGAGCGGCTGGCAGCGCTCGATCCACTGTTTGTCCTTCGGCTCGATGCCCTGCTGGCCCTCTCCGAGGAGTTGCTCCAGCACGCGTGGCCACACTGCGGCAAGATCGGCAGGTACATCAGCCACAAGGCACGCTCTCTCGCTGGTCCCACGAATGTGTGGTTCTCGGGACGGGATGGGTCGGGATGGGTGAGGACCGGCAGGCAGGAAGAAAAAGAACCGGAGTTCAGCCACGGTAGTCAGGCCGACCCGCGTGGTTCAAGTCGTTGTCCACAGGCTGTGCACAGTGCGGGGTGCTGCGGAGCCGGTTTGACCGGATGGCGTAGCCGCGCGTACCGTGACCAGGTCGAGTTGTCGATGGCTGCTGCCGCCTGCCTCCGATGGGCAAAGATCACGATCTGTGATTGTGAAGCGGTGCACTAGAGCGTTTACGCGAGTTCCTCGTGGGCGCACGGTGACAGCCAGGCGATGTCCCGCCAACACACGAGTCATTTCTGGAGCCCCCGAGTGAGCAAGCGCACCTTCCAGCCGAACAACCGTCGTCGCGCGAAGACCCACGGCTTCCGGCTGCGTATGCGCACCCGAGCCGGCCGCGCGATCCTCGCGTCCCGCCGTGGCAAGGGTCGCGCCAACCTGTCCGCCTGATCGCTTACAGGTCATGACGTGCTGCCTACCGAGAATCGGCTGAGGCGGCGCGAGGACTTCGCGACCGCAGTACGTCGAGGACGCCGGGCCGGCCGCCCGCTACTCGTCGTTCATCTACGCAGCGGTGCAACGGACCCGCACGTGACTGGGGAGAACGCTCCCCCGCCGCGTGCGGGTTTCGTTGTCAGCAAATCCGTGGGTGGAGCGGTTGTGCGCACAGCGGTGAAGCGCAGGCTTCGCCACCTGGTCCGCGAACGGCTGGCCCTGCTGCCCCCCGGTAGCCTGGTTGTCGTACGAGCGTTGCCCGGTGCGGGCGACGCCGACCATGAACAGCTGGCCCGAGACCTGGACGCCGCTCTGCAGCGGCTGCTGGGAGGTGGCGCGCGATGAAGTACCCGCTGCTGGCTCTTATCAAGCTGTACCAGTGGACGATCAGCCCATTTCTCGGGCCTGTCTGCCGTTACTACCCGTCGTGTTCCCACTATGGATATACGGCGATCGACCGGCACGGAGCGATCAAGGGAACTGCGCTGACGGCCTGGCGCATCCTTCGGTGCAATCCGTGGTCACCCGGCGGCGTGGATCACGTTCCGCCACGCAAACGCCCGCGTTGGCACGAACTGCTGCGTAATGCAATACGTGGCAGCAAGGGCGGGGACTCCGTCGTTGATGTGCCTCCCGGGGGGTCGGCTTCCGAACCCCCGAGCCCGGCCGCAGAGACTTCGCCCAAAGCTCAAGGAGCCTGATTAGTGGACACGATTGCCAGTCTGTTCAGCTTTATCACCTGGCCCGTTTCATGGGTCATCGTCCAGTTCCACAAGTTGTACGGAGCGATCTTCGGCGATGACACGGGCTGGGCCTGGGGCCTGTCCATCGTGTCCCTGGTGGTGCTGATCCGGATCTGCCTGATCCCGCTTTTCGTTAAGCAGATCAAGTCGACCCGGAACATGCAGGTGCTCCAGCCGAAGATGAAGGCGATCCAGGAGCGCTACAAGAACGACAAGCAGCGTCAGTCCGAAGAGATGATGAAGCTGTACAAGGAGACAGGCACCAACCCGCTCTCCTCGTGCCTTCCCATCCTGGCGCAGTCGCCGTTCTTCTTCGCCCTGTATCACGTGCTGTCGGCCATCGCCTCGGGCAAGACGATCGGCGTCATCGACCAGCCGCTGCTCGACAGTGCCCGTAAGGCACACATCTTCGGTGCTCCGCTTGCTGCCAAGTTCATGGACAGCGCGTCGGACGTCAGCGCTCTCGGTGCCTCTCTGCTCGACGTCCGGGTCGTCACCGCGGTCATGATCGTGATGATGTCGGCGTCGCAGTTCTTCACCCAGCGCCAGTTGATGACGAAGAACGTCGACCTGACGGTCAAGACGCCGTACATGCAGCAGCAGAAGATGCTGATGTACATCTTCCCCGTGATCTTCGCCGTCATGGGCATCAACTTCCCCGTCGGTGTCCTCGTCTACTGGCTGACCACCAACGTCTGGACCATGGGTCAGCAGATGTACGTGATCAACCAGAACCCGACGCCGGGCAGCAAGGCGCAGGACCAGTACCTGGGACGTCTGCTGAAGAGCGTCACCGCTCACGGTGAAGTCCGTGGCAGGACCAAGCGCAATACGGTGAAGCGGATCGTGTCCAAGGGCCCGGACCGCAATGACATCGAGCGGAAGTTCATCACGGGGCTGGCCAAGCTGGGCCTCGCCGCCCAGGAGGACGGCACGGTGATCAAGAGCGACACGGCTCTTGCCGAGACCGAGGGCGGAGCCGCGGGGCGGCGTCAGCAGCCCAAGCGCCAGACCAAGGCCCAGCGTCAGACCGGTGGCGCCAAGGACGCCGGCTCCACCGAGTCGGGATCCAAGACCTCCCTGCAGAAGCAGGACGGATCGCAGGACGACAAGCCCAAGCCGGAGGGCAAGTCCGCGTCCGGCTCCTCACGCCAAGCCAAGTCCGGACAGCGCAAGGGTCCGCAGCGGCCCAAGCACCCGTCCAAGAAGTAAGAAGGAGTCCATCCGTGACGGAAGGCACCACCTCCACGGCCGCTGAGGGCAGCGACACCTTGACCCGCCTTGAGCAGGAGGGCGAGATCGCAGCGGACTATCTTGAGGGCCTGCTCGACATCGCCGATCTCGACGGCGACATCGACATGGACGTCGAGGCGGACCGGGCCGCGGTTTCGATCATCAGCGATTCGGCACGTGATCTGCAGAAGCTCGTGGGCCGCGACGGTGAGGTGCTGGAGGCGCTCCAGGAGCTGACGCGGCTTGCTGTGCACCGGGAGACCGGTGACCGCAGTCGGCTGATGCTGGACATCGCGGGCTTCCGGGCCAAGAAGCGGGCCGAGCTCGCCGAGCTGGGCGCCAAGGCCGCTGATGAGGTCAAGAGCACCGGTGAGCCGGTGAAGCTGGACCCGATGACGCCGTTCGAGCGCAAGGTCGTGCACGATGCGGTCGCGGCCGCCGGTCTGCGCAGTGAGTCCGAGGGCGAGGAGCCGCAGCGCTTCGTCGTCGTTCTCCCGGCCTGACCGGACCCTTGTTCTGTCGGCCCCGTCTGTTCGCAGGCGGGGCCGATCTTTATCAGCCTGATAGTCAGCCACCCACAGTGCGGTAGTGCGGTATGGAAGGACGGTTCCCGTGACGGCGGAAGTAGAGCTTCCCCAGGCGCCCGAAGGGGCGCGGGCGGTTTTCGGCGATTTCTTCCCGGAGGCTGTCCGGTACGCGGAACTGCTGGCGGATGCCGGGGTGAAGCGCGGGCTGATCGGCCCGCGTGAGGTGCCGCGCCTGTGGGAGCGGCATCTGCTGAACTGCGCGGTGCTTTCCGAGGTCGTGCCCGAAGGGGTCACGGTCTGCGATGTGGGCTCGGGGGCGGGTCTACCGGGTATCCCCTTGGCGCTGGTGCGTCCGGATCTCAAGATCACTTTGTTGGAGCCCCTGCTCCGTCGGACGAACTTCCTCCAGGAAGTCGTCGAACTGTTGGGGCTGGACCATGTGACGGTCGTGCGTGGCCGGGCCGAGGAGGTCCTGGGAACGCTGCAGCCGGTTCACGTGGTGACGGCTCGGGCCGTGGCGCCGCTCGACCGGCTTGCTGGCTGGGGCGTTCCGCTGCTGCGTCCGTACGGGGAGATGCTGGCGCTCAAGGGGGATACCGCCGAGGAGGAGATCGCCGGGGCGCGCGCGGCCCTGAGTAAGCTCGGTGTGGTGGAGACCGAGGTGCTGCATGTCGGAGAGGGCATCGTCGATCCGATGTCCACGGTGGTGCGTGTGGTGGTCGGCGAGAGCCCGGGTGGTGTGAGGTTCGCCGCAAAGAGGGCCAAGGCCGCGAGGACGAGCCGTACGCGGCGGCGCCGCTGACCCGCTTGGTCGCGCTGTGGGCTCAACCACTACGTACGGTTTGTGCCGTCTGTTGGTAATGATCCCGGCAAGTAGCCTTACATGCCCCGTGCGGAGTGTCGTGCCCCTGTAGCTACGCTGCAGGGGCATCGTGTTTCACGTGAAACGTCGCTCTCTGCTGCATGGGATCATCAGCCGCGGTCGTGCGGCTGCCGCACCGCGGCATCGCGGGCCCGATAGGACTACGGAGTTGTCCACAGAAGTGGATTCATCCACAGAAGAGCGGGCCTCGCTGGTTCACGACCCCGAAAGCATGGCAGGCTCTGTTCATTGCGAGCCTGAAGTCGAGGAGAGTGAATCCTTGCGGTCCGACGCCAACATTGCGGGACCGATGACCGATCCGGTCCCCGGTCCCCGAACCGAATCGGCGGGGGAGGGTGTTTCACGTGAAACACCGCCGCCGATGGACGACACACCCATCGGTCGCGCGGCCCAGCTGGCGGTCGAGGCCCTTGGCCGCGCCGGCGAGGGCCTGCCTCGTCCTGACCGGACGCGCGTCATGGTGGTGGCCAATCAAAAGGGCGGGGTGGGCAAGACGACCACGACGGTCAACCTTGCCGCCTCGCTCGCGCTCCACGGTGCACGCGTTCTGGTGGTCGATCTTGACCCGCAGGGCAATGCCTCTACAGCTCTGGGCATCGATCACCATGCCGAAGTTCCCTCCATCTATGACGTCCTGGTGGAGAGCAGGCCGCTCTCCGAGGTGGTCCAGCCTGTCCCGGACGTCGAAGGCCTCTTCTGCGCCCCCGCCACCATCGATCTCGCCGGTGCGGAGATCGAGCTGGTGTCGCTGGTGGCGCGGGAGAGTCGACTGCAGCGGGCGATCCAGGCGTACGAGCAGCCGCTGGACTACATCCTGATCGACTGTCCACCGTCTCTCGGTCTACTGACGGTCAATGCCATGGTCGCCGGTGCCGAGGTACTGATTCCCATCCAGTGCGAGTACTACGCCCTGGAAGGACTGGGGCAGTTGCTGCGCAATGTGGACCTGGTGCGGGGCCATCTCAACCCCGCTCTGCATGTGTCGACGATCCTGCTCACCATGTATGACGGCCGGACCAGGCTCGCTTCGCAGGTTGCGGAGGAGGTGCGCAGCCACTTCGGCAAAGAGGTGTTGCGGACGAGCATTCCGCGGTCGGTACGGATCTCGGAGGCACCGAGCTATGGGCAGACCGTGCTGACCTATGACCCGGGTTCGAGCGGGTCGCTCTCGTACCTCGAAGCGGCGCGTGAGATCGCCCTGCGGGGTGTCGGTGTCCAGTACGAGGCCCAGCATGCCCACACGGGCAATGGGAACAGTCAGCAGAGCATTTCGGAGGGGATTCAGTGAGCGAGCGTCGAAGAGGGTTGGGGCGTGGGCTGGGTGCCCTGATCCCCGCCGCTCCCCAGGAGAAGCAGGTGCCGTCCACGGGGGCGGGTTCAGTGTCTCCTGGGGCGGGTCCTGTCTTGACGGCAGAGCGGGGGGTGGCCGCTGCGAAGGTGACCGCTCTCGCGTCCGCGCCGGTTGTGTCGGAGCCGAGTGCGTCGGTTGGGGCACCCGAAGCCGGCGTGGAGTCGGCAGGAGCTGCCGGTGCGTACTTTGCCGAGGTTCCACTCGGCTCCATCACTCCGAATCCGCGTCAGCCCCGTGAGGTGTTCGACGAGGACGCACTTGCCGAGCTGGTGACCTCCATCAAGGAGGTGGGTCTTCTCCAGCCAGTGGTTGTGCGGAAGACGGGTCCGGATCGCTATGAGCTCATCATGGGTGAGCGTCGCTGGAGGGCCTGCCGTGAGGCGGGTCTGGAACGGATCCCGTCCATCGTCCGGGACACGGACGACGAGAAGCTTCTCCTGGACGCGCTCCTGGAGAATCTTCACCGGGCTCAGTTGAACCCCTTGGAGGAAGCGGCTGCGTACGACCAGCTGCTCAAAGACTTCAAGTGCACGCATGACCAGCTGGCCGACCGGATCGGGCGTTCGCGCCCTCAGGTGTCCAACACGCTGCGTCTGCTGAGGCTGTCGCCTCCGGTTCAGCGCAGGGTTGCGGCCGGGGTTCTGTCGGCCGGTCATGCGCGGGCGCTGCTGTCCGTGGACGACTCGGAGGAGCAGGACAGGCTGGCGCATCGCATCGTGGCCGAAGGGCTGTCGGTGCGGGCTGTCGAAGAGATCGTGACTCTCATGGGGTCCAGGTCCACGAGTCCCACCAAGCCCAAGGGGCCCCGAGCCGGTGGCCGGGTGTCGCCAGCACTGACTGATCTTGCCTCCCGACTGTCGGATCGCTTCGAGACCCGGGTGAAGGTCGACCTCGGACAGAAGAAGGGAAAGATCGTCGTCGAGTTCGCGTCGATGGAGGATCTGGACCGCATCCTCGGCAGCCTGGCACCGGGTGAGGGGCGAGTGCTGGATCAGGGACCGTCCGACGATCCCGCTGACGGTGACAAGGGCTGACCTCTGTCGGATGGGCTGAGGGGCGGGCTGTGTCCGGGTGCATACCGGAACACGGCCCGCCCTTTGCTTTCTCTCGGTGTCGGCTTCATCTCTGGGTGGATACGATGCGTTCTGGTATGGCACATCCGGCTTGAGTCAACTCGGCGGAGGGAGGGCCATGCGATCAGTGAGCCGCAGCCGACTGGTGACAGTAGGGCTGGGCCTGGGGGCTGTCGGAGGGTTCTTCGGCAGCCTGCTCCTCGAACGGAGTGCACTGACTGCCGTACGCGATACGGCGGGCGAAGGAAGCGAGGAACAGCCTTCATGGGGCGTCGGCTCGTACCGCTCACACTGGACAACCTTTCCGATCTCCCCAGGCGCTGCCGCTCGTGTGTCTTCTGGGAGCTTGATCCGGTCAGCGGGGATGCTGCGGTAAAAGCAGGAAGGCCCGAGCTGGAGAAAGAGGCCTGGATCTCGGCCGTTCTGCTGGAGTGGGGCTCCTGCGGTCGCGTCGTCTATGTCGACGATGTGCCGGTGGGGTTCGTTCTCTATGCGCCGCCGGCCTATGTGCCGCGCTCGACGGCTTTTCCGACGAGTCCCGTCTCCTCCGATGCCGTGCAGCTGATGACTGCCTGGATCGTGCCGGGTTACCAGGGACAGGGTCTGGGGCGGGTCATGGTGCAGACCGTCGCCAAGGATCTCCTGCGTCGGGGATTCAAGGCGATCGAGGCCTTCGGGGATGCCCGGTGGAAGGAACCCGCCTGTGTGCTGCCCGCGGATCATCTGCTGGCGGTGGGCTTCAAGACCGTACGGCCGCATCCCGCTTATCCACGGCTGAGACTGGAGCTGCGTACGACGCTTTCCTGGAAGGAAGACGTTGAGCTGGCGCTGGACCGGTTGCTGGGTGCCGTCCAGAAGGAACCGGCGCTGCGGCCGCTGTGACCGAAGGACAAACGTGAAACGGGTCCATCCCCCCGAGGGATGGACCCGTTTCACGTGAAACAGAGGACCGCGGTCCTACTCGCCGATGAAGCCTTCGAGGTCGCGGAGGATCGCGGCCTTCGGCTTGGCGCCGACGATGGTCTTGGCGACCTCGCCGCCCTGGTAGACGTTCAGGGTCGGGATGGACATGACGCCGTACTTGGCGGCCGTGGCCGGGTTCTCGTCGATGTTGAGCTTGACGATCTCGATCTGGTCGCCGTGCTCGGCAGCGATGGCCTCCAGCGACGGCGCGATCTGGCGGCAGGGACCGCACCAAGCGGCCCAGAAGTCCACCAGTACGGGCTTCTCGCTCTTCAGGACGACCTCGTCGAAGGAGTCGTCGGTCACGTTCTTCAGGGCGCCGGCCACGGCGGCCTCCTTAACTACTTGGGGTGTGGGGTGGTGAGAGAGTCGTGGGTCAGACGGTGGCCGCAGCGGCCTTCTCGTCATCAGCGAGCGCAGCGAGGAAGCGTTCGGCGTCGAGAGCGGCCGAGCAGCCCGTACCGGCAGCGGTGATGGCCTGCCTGTAGGTGTGGTCGACTACGTCACCGGCGCCGAAGACACCGGTCAGGTTGGTGCGTGTCGAGGGGGCGTCGACCTTGAGGTAGCCCTCGTCGTCGAGGTCGAGCTGGCCCTTGAAGAGCTCGGTGCGCGGGTCGTGGCCCACAGCGATGAACAGCCCGGTCACCGCGAGCTCCGATGTCTCGCCGGTCTTGGTGTTCCGCAGGGTCAGACCGGACAGCTTCTGCTCACCGTGGACCCCGGCAACCTCGCTGTCCCAGGCAAACTTGATCTTCGGGTCGGCGAAGGCGCGGTCCTGCATGGCCTTGGAGGCCCGCAGCGAGTCACGGCGGTGGACGATGGTGACCGACTTGGCGAAGCGGGAGAGGAAGGTCGCCTCCTCCATCGCGGTGTCACCACCGCCGACCACGGCGATGTCCTGGTCCTTGAAGAAGAAGCCGTCACAGGTGGCACACCAGGAGACGCCCCGACCGGAGAGCGCATCCTCGTTGGGCAGGCCCAGCTTGCGGTGCTGGGAGCCGGTCGTCACGATCACGGCCTTGGCGCGGTGCACCGTCCCGGCCGTGTCGGTCACCGTCTTGATGTCTCCGGTGAGGTCCACGGAGACGACATCGTCGGGGACGAGCTCGGCGCCGAAGCGCTCCGCCTGGGCGCGCATGTTGTCCATGAGCTCGGGGCCCATGATCCCGTCCTGGAAGCCCGGGAAGTTCTCCACGTCGGTGGTGTTCATCAGCGCGCCACCGGCGGTGACGGCGCCCTCGAACACCAGCGGCTTCAGTGAGGCGCGTGCGGTGTAAAGGGCGGCCGTGTAGCCCGCGGGGCCGGAGCCGATGATGATCACGTTACGGACGTCGCTCACGGGTTTCTTCCTCGTCTCTGCAGACTGCCTACTGTCCACGCCTACTGGGGCCGGTTCAACGACTCTCACCCCACCCAACGGATCCTACGGGGGATGCATTCCCGCCGTGCCGAGCGGCGTACGGCGCGATTCTCAAGGGCGCGTGTAGGCGCGGGTCAGCAGCAGTTTCCCCTTGACGGCGGGCTTCTCCCCGACGCAGGCCGCGTCGACGACATACGCCTGGACACGCGTCGCGTCGGACGGGTGCGGCAGCACGACCAGGAAGGCATGCTTTCCTTCGTAGCTGCCTTCTTCCATGCCGAGGGCCGCGGCCTTCCGCCCGATGCCCTGCTCCACACAGGGCGGGATGGACACGGTGGGTGCGCGCAGTGGGGTCTGGGGCGACTCGGACCCGGCGGAGGCGGTCTTGGGCGTCGAGTGCGCCCCGGTGGACGGCGTCTGCTCCTCGGCTCCCACACCGTCTGCCGACTTCGACGGCTTCGAGCCGGTGCTCAGAAGAAGCGCGTGTACCTGGTCCTCAAGAGTGGACTCCGAGAACGTCCCTCCGCCGTTCTCCCCGGCGCTGGAACTGCGGTCCGCTGCTTTGAGGCTCCCGGAATTCTGGGACGGATGGACGTTCTGCAGCAGGAAGACGCTCACACCGACCACGGCCGCGCCGAGAGCGGCCCCGAGCATGGCTGTGCGACGACGGCGCCGGAGCGGCCGGCGGCCGGGGCCGGTGGTCGCCCGGGGGCGCCCTGCGGGACGGTCCGAGAGGCTGGGCTCTGCCTTCGGCCTCTCCGCTGCCAGCGGCTCTGTTTCACGTGAAACATGCAGCGAGCCGGATGGTGGCGTGGTGCCGAGAGCCGCTTCGGCGGCGAGTGCGGCGTCGATACGGTCCACGATGTCGTCCGGCATGCGCTGCGGCATGGGCACGGTGCCGAGTAGCTCGCGGATTTCCATGAGAGAGGCATGGACCTCACCGCAGAGTGCGCAGCCGTCCACATGGTCGCGTACCTCTGTCGCCCGTGATGGTGGGAGCAGCTCCTCCGTCAGGTCGGAGATCTCCGTGACATCCGGATGCTGGGTCGTGTCGGCCGTTGAAGTCATGTGCGCCCACCTCCGCCCTTCGCTGAAGCGGGATCGCTTGTGGCCGCGTCTCTCGGCCCCGATGCCGGTGGGACGGATGTACGCGGCGTCCGGTTCCTTGTGGCCGACTCGTCGGCTCCCGCGACCTCGCTGCGCAGATGAGTGAGCAGCGGCGCCAGCCGGGCCCGCCCCCGCGCGCAGCGGCTCTTCACGGTGCCTGTCGGTACGTCGAGAATGCGTGCTGCCTCGGCCACGGGATAGCCCTGCATGTCCACTAGGACGAGTGCGGCCCGCTGCTCGGCGGGCAGGGTGGCGAGCGCGGCCAGGAGCTCGCGGTGGAGGTCCTGGCGCTCCGCCGGTGCCTCCGCTGATTCATGCGGTTCCAAGAGCTGCTCGAACCGTTCGGTGTCATCGATCGGCGCGGTCCTGCGGCTGGCCGCCTTGCGGACCCGGTCGAGGCAGGCGTTGACCGTGATGCGGTGCAGCCAGGTGGTGACGGCGGACTGACCGCGGAAGGTATGGGCGGCCCTGAAGGCGGAGACAAGGGCGTCCTGAACGGCGTCCGCAGCCTCCTCGCGGTCCCCCAGGGTCCGTATCGCCACGGCCCACAGCCGGTCGCGGTGGCGCCGTACGAGCTCACCGAAGGCGTCCGGTTCACCGGCCACATGGCGAGCGAGGAGGTCTGAGTCGCTAGAGTCGGGTTCTAAGGATTCAGCAGCCACGCGATACCCCTAAATGCCTAAAAGTAACTTCACCTCGGGCTTTCGCGAAGTGGGTCGTCCAAGGCTTGATCAGGAAAGCGGAAGGTGCCCCTGATCGGAAAACTCCATGGTCAGGTGGACCTTGCCAAGCAGCCGCCGGTGGCGTGTGCTGTCGGGCGGCTGCCGGGACTAGGGTGACGCCGTGGCCGAGGGCCTTGAGCTGGCGGGTGAGGCCGCGGCTCTTGCGGCCCGGGTCGAGGTTGTGGGTATGGAAGTGGGTGCCGATACCGAGGCTGAACACCATACCAATGGCTGCTGACAGGCACGTTTTCACCGGAGTTGGTGGACCGGGTGCTCGCTGAGTGCGGCCGCTCTGGCCTGCGCGCTCGGCTGCTGACGCCGCGGGTGGTGGCGCTGGCTCGAGTGTGGCACCCACGCCGTCACCGCAGCCCTGGGACCGCTGTCGTCCTCCGAACCGGCCCTGGCTCGTGGGCTGTTCGGTCATCTCGGCGAGGGGGATCCGTTGCTGGACGACCGTGGGTTCACCGGGGGTGGAGCTGTGGCGGGCGGGCTCGGCCGGCGGCGCGGACCTGCTGCGGCGGACTTGCTCGCATCAGATCCTGCCGGCGCGCGAGGAACTTTCCGACAGCTCGTACCTGTCGGAGATCGTCGTCACGAAGGACCGTAAGCGCGCCGATCCCACGTCCTTCAGCCACCGGTATTGACGCTAAGCAGTGACGCCGCCGCAACGACGGTCCAAAGGCTGTTCCCTTCGGCCGCTCTGACACACCTTCCGCGTTCGCTCACTCGGGGCGGACGCGGGTACGAGCATGGAAACGGGACTGCATCATGGGGTCTGTTCACATTTGGGTGTACGCTGACGAGCGCCGAAAATGATCTTGAAATGGGGAGTCAATGCTTTTTGTCCGTAAGGCACTTGTCACTGCTTCAGTAGCGATATCGGCCGTTGCCAGCGCCTTTGTCGCGGCTTCTCCGGCGAGCGCATCGGTCTGGACCGACTCATCCAGCAGCACCAGCTGTGACTCCCAGTGCCTGGTTCTCTTCTACAACACCGGATACGCGGGCTCGTACACGAGGTTCAGCTCCACCGGTACCGGCAGCGAGGGAATCCGCGACTTGGCCGCGTACACCTTCCTGGGCTCCGGTTCCGGGCAGGGAATGAGCCTGAAGAACCACGCGGCCTCGGCGAAGGCGCGTATCTGGAGTATCGACTCCAGCGTGACGATCTACTACAACAGCGGCTACGCAGGCCCTTGCGACAAGCTCCACACGAACGAACGGCCGGCTGCCTACCAGCTCTCGAAGACGTACAACAACAACGCGTCGGTGCTCTTCCGGAGCGCGAAGGTCAGCCAGGGCTGCGTCAACTTCAGCTGACCAGGGTCATGCATTCGGGGCGGACGTGTTCCATACGGCCGCCCCATTCTTGTGGAGGAGTGTGCAGTGTCCATGGCGAGACAGGACTTGCCGGTCGTGACGTCACGTGCTCTTGCGCTCGTGGCGACCGTGCTCATGGCGACGACCGCCTGCTCGGCCCCTCAAGTAGGTACTGGCGGCAAGTCCGGTGGTCAAGACATGGCTCGCTCCTCGGCAGCACCCTCTGCCAGTGCTTCCCTGCCGATTGAGAAGTTCGCTCTCACTGCCCAGGAGTCCCACACGGTCGAGCGTGCCAAGGTGCTCCTGGCCAACGAGTGTCTGCGAGGGTTCGGTCTCGACTACCGGATACCGGAGCCTTCACCGCTGGTTGTCGAATCCAGCAGGCGCTACGGGATAGCGGACCGTGAGGTCGCCCGCGACCATGGATACCACCTGCCCCCACAGGCCGGACAGGCAGACGTTGCCAAGCAGCCCACCGAGGCACAGAAGGCGATCCTGTTCGGAACGAATCGCGAGGGAGAGCAACAGACGACAAGTTCCGACGGCCGCACGATTCCACCCGGCGGCTGTTACGGGGACGCCGAGGTCCAGCTGAACGGCGGACCGCTCCCCGAGTCAGACATTGCCGTCGCGGCGACCATCGACAAGGAGAGCTTCAAACGCTCCCTGGACGACAAGAGAGTCGGACAGGCTTTCCGTGTGTGGTCGACGTGCGTGGAGCGCCACGGCTACCGGTACCAAGACCCCATGGCGTCCGTGAGCGATCGGGCTTTCGACACCGAGGAACCGACCCAGCGGGAGAGGGCCGTGGCCCTGGCGGACATGGACTGCAAGACCGAGGTGGGTCTGCTGAAGACCTGGGGCGCGGTCGAGACCGAGATTCAGACACGCATGGTCAAGAGCAAATCCTCGACGCTGAACAGGCTGCGCTCCTTCCAGAAGCGCAAGATGAGCAATGCCGATGAGGTCATCAAGCGCCTCAGCAACTGAGCAGAGCCCTGGTCACGGCGGGTTGGCATGGCTTCAGGTTCGTTGGTTCGGTGGCTGCCTGGTTGGCGCAGTGCTTCTCTTCGTACTCGAGCGGGCTGAGGTGGCCGAGCCGTTTCTGGATGCGGCGGGGGTTGTGGAAGCCGCCGGGCTCGTCGTGAGGAGTTCGGAGAACTCCTGGATCAGACGGGCGAGTTCGGCCATCTCGGGGCAGGCGGCGGTGAGGTGCCGTCGGAGCTCGGTGTCCTTGTCCCGCAGGTTGTCGGGGAGGGGCACGAAGACCCCGAGCAACGTGCCCCTGGCCAGCCAGGGAGCAGACGCCGGGAAGACGATCGTCGGCGGGAAGCCGGGGCATCCTCACCGACACGATCGGCCTCACCTTCGCAATGTGCGGCATCGGTGAACAGGGGGGCGAGTGTGATGACACGCGAGCAGGCGGTCAGCCCATGAATTTAACTTCGGTGATGGATTGTTTGTAGCCTGCGCCACTGTAGCGATCGGCGGGTGACTTCGGCATGTCCGTAAGCCATACGAGAACGAACCGGGTCTTTACCGGGTTCTTCGTCTGCAGTTTCGCTTCTGTGCCGGTCGTCTCGGTCGTTGCGATTCTCTTCATCGACGTCAGCGGCGTTGATGAGTTGAGGGAGTCGGCCGCGTAGAGCGAGGCGGTGGTGTGATCGCCACCGAATTGAAGGCTTACGGAGGCTGACGAAATGAACTGAGCAGAGTCGAGTTCATACACGATGCCGACGCCCTGTTTGAAGGGAGCCAATTTGGGGCCGCCTATGAAGCTCTTGGACCGCCAGTACGTCGAGCTGTCGCCGTCATACGTCAGGTGGACGTCGTCGGGGTGCTGTGCCTTTCCATCCGGAAAGTACTCGACCGCGTCCTTGATCGTGAGCAGTTGGCCCGTGGGCTTCTTCTTGCCGTCGTCACCGCTTTTCGGGTCGGTCTGTGTGCTGCCGGGGTCACTCGACTCGTTGTTGAGCAGCGTCTCGGCGAGCTGCCAGCTGCCGAGGCCCAGGGCCGCGATCAGCAATGCGGAAACGGCCCACTTGAGGGCCTTGCCGGTGCGGCTCTGGAGCGGTGCCGGGGGTGCGGCCATCATGGGCTTGGTCACGGATACGCCGGGACGGGCGGACGGGCGCCCGTAGGAGCCCTGCTGGTAGGTCGTGCGCTGGTACTCCGGAGGCGCCGTGAAGGTGGGCTCCGGAGGGCGGATGCGGGGCATCGCGGCAACGGCCTTGGCCAGTTCGTCCGGGGTGGTGCACGGTTGCTCCTGCCGGGAGGCAGTGGCGCCGTCATTGGCGAGTGCGCGCATGGAGAGCTCGGACAGGCCCCGATGCACGCCGGCCCGCACCTGGTCGGGGGCGATCAGCCCCATTCCCTTGGGCAGCCCGGACAGGCCGTAGGCGTCGGTCTCGTACGGCCAGCGCTGGGTCAGCGCGGCATAGAGCAGGGCACCGATCGCCTCGGTGTCCGCACGCTGGGGGCTTTCGGAGGTGATGCCCCGCAGGGCGGCGTTCACCGCGAGGCCGCGGATGCGGTACTGGCCGGTCGAGCTCCGCAGCACCGCCCCGGGCGTCAGCCTCAGATGCGCGAGCCCTTCTCGGTGCGCGGCTGCCATGGCCTGGGAGACCTGGCTGACGAGCTGGTACGCGTCGTGCGCCTCCATCGGCCCCGAGGCCAGCAGAGAGGTGAGCTCGGTGGCGTCGGGGAGCCACTCATGGACGACGTAGACGAGGTCGTCCTCCTCCACCGCGTCGAGTACCTGCACGAAGCGCGGGTCGCCGAGCAGGGCGGAGGATCTGGCGGCGGCCAGCACGGAGCGGGCGCGGGGGTGATCGGCCGGGAGCAGATGAACGCCCACCGCGCGGCGCAATTTCTCGTCGACAGCACGCCAGCTGCTGAATCCGTCCAGACGGGTGACGCACTCCTCGAGCCGGTAACGTCTGGCAAGTTTGTGCCCACTGTGCAGATCAGGGGTCGGCAGGGTGGTTTCGGAGCTGATGCGCTCTCCGTCCGTGTCCTGCGGCTCGGTGCCCGTCGTGTCCTGAGCTTCTGCCGTCCCGTCGGTCGTGGCCTCGTCCGCCTTGGCGGTCAGCGGTTCATCACCGCTGTTGTCGGCCACGTCGACGGCAGCCGTGCTACGTTCCGCCACCGTCGTTCCTGCCTCCCCATCCGTTGCGCGATGCCAGCCAGCCCTGCACAGTCACGCCAATTGTGCCCACACTCCGACGCTATGCACGACACGCCAGGGGCGGTGATGGTTGTGCGGCCGGTGATCCTCAGCGCCCGAGACGTCCTCGGACCATGCCGACCATGCCGTTGATCTCTTCGATCCGCATCCGCTTGGCGGCCACGAAGAAGACGCCCAGCAGAACGGCCCCACCACAGATCAGCGCGACGAGTGACCCGAAGGCTCCTTCGCCGAGGCCCAGAAGAACCGCGAAGCCCACGCCACCACCGAGTACGGCCGCCGGGACGGCGGCCAGGCACAGGCGGGCGTAGGTGCGTACGACATGGGCGCCGTCGAGGTCACCGCCCAGCCGGTTGCGCAGCCGTCGCCAGGCGATGCCCACGCCGACGGCGTAGGCGAGCCCGTACGAGGCGGCCATGCCGACCACGGCCCACTGGGCCGGCAGAACCACATAGCAGAGGGCCGAGGCGGCCGCGTTGACCGCGGCGACGATGACGGTGTTGTAGAAGGGCGTCCGGGTGTCCTCGTAGGCGTAGAAGCCACGCAGCACCACGTACTGCACCGAGTACGGGATCAGGCCGAGACCGAAGGCCATGAGGATGTAGCCCATGGAGCGGGCGGCTTCGGTGCCCGCGGAGGCGTACAGCAGGGTGCACATCGGCAGGCCGAGGGCGAGGAACGTGAAGGCCACCGGCACGATCGCCACGGCGGAGTTCCGCAGCCCCTGGGAGATGTCGTCGCGGACGGCGCCCGGGTCGTCGTCATGGGCGGCGCGGGAGATACGGGGAAGCAGGGCCGCCATGACCGACACGGTGATGATCGCCTGCGGCATGCCCCAGATGAGCTGGGCGTTGGAGTACGCGAGGAAGCCGGTGCCGTCCTTGCCGGACAGCTTGCCCGCCGATGTCGCGAGCTGGGTGACGACGATCACCCCGGCCTGGTTGGCCAGGACGAACAGGACGGTCCACTTGGCCAGCTTGACCGTTTTGCCGAGCCCGTGTCCCTTCCAGTCGAAGCGCGGGCGGAAGCGGAAGCCGGCCTCGCGCAGATACGGGATCATGGCCAGGGCCTGGACGATCAGACCGAGCAGGGTGCCGATGCCCAGGAGCCGGACGCCCTCCGGCGGGATCGTCTGCACACCCATCTGGGACTCGGCGGAGGTGCCGTAGACCCAGATGAACATGCCGAACGTGAAGATCATGACGATGTTGTTGAGGACCGGGGTCCACATCATCGCGCCGAACCTGCCACGGGCGTTGAGGATCTGGCCCATCACGACGTGCACGCCCATGAAGAAGATGGTCGGCAGGCAGTACCGGGCGAACGTCACGGCGACGCTGTTGGCGGCCGCGTCCCCGGCGATCGTCGGCGACATCATGTGGATCAGCCACGGAGCGGCGAAGACGGCGATGGCGACGATGACACCGAGCGCGACCATGACCAGGGTCAGCAGCCGGTTGGCGTAGGCCTCGCCACCGTCCTCGTCGTCCTTCATGGAACGGACGAGCTGGGGAACGAAGACCGAGTTCAGCCCGCCGCCGACGGTGAGGATGTAGATCATCGTCGGCAGTGTGTAGGCGATGGTGAAGCTGTCGCCCAGCAGGGCAGCACCGAGCGCGGCGGTGATCACCAGGCTGCGGACGAAGCCGGTGAGCCGGGACACGAGCGTGCCGGCCGCCATCACGGCACTGGACTTCAGCAGGCCGGACGCCCGGCCGCCGGACTTGGGCGGTGCGGGTGCCGGGGCCGGCTCGGGCTCGGCCGGAACGGACGGCGGTCCGGCCGGACCCTCCTGGTCCCGGAACAGGTGCGCGAAGGCGTCCTGCTGCTCCCGGTCGTCGGACGCCTGGCTGACGAGGTCGTCGATCCCGACGAACTGGGTGGTCGCCGGGTTGTCGCCGTACGGCAGGTGCCGCGACGGCCCGTCGGGCTCGGGCGGCGGGGTCTGCGCCCAGATGCGCGGGTCGGGTGCGTACTGCGCCGCGGGCGGCTGCTGGTACAGCGGCTGGGGCTGCTGGTAGGTGCCAGGAGGTGGCGGCGGGTGCGCGGCGCGGTCGTACAGCGCCTCGTTCACCGGGTCCTGGACGGACAGATCCTGGGCCCGGTAGGGGTCGTAGTCGTACGCGGCCTGCAGGTACGGATCGGGCGTCGGCGGAACCTGGCCCTGTCCGGGAGGCGGCGCGGGCCCATCGGCAGACCCGGCTCCGCCCGCACCCTGACCGCGGTCACCGTCGTACGGCGCGTTCATCGAAACCCCACCTCATCGTCCCCGGCCGACCGGCCACGACAGACATCGCTCAACGTTCCACTTTCTCACCCGGGCCCGACGGCGCCCCGCTTTCCGGACCGGTGTCCGGCGCCGGGTCACTCGGCTGCTCGGGTCCGCTGCCGTTGTCTCCGGCCGCGCCGCCCGCGTTGGCACGCTTGCGGTGGGTGTACATCCTGATGCCCGCGAGAACCAGAAGCAGCAGCCCGCCGGCGATCACCAGCAGCACGGTCGGGGTGAGCTCGGAGACCTTCACGGTGAAGGTCATCTCTTCGCCGTACGGCGTGCCGTCCTCGGTGTAGAGCTGTGCGGTCATCTGCACCTGGCCGTTGACGTTGGCCGCGGCGTCGAACTTCACGGACTGGCTGTGACCGCCGGCGATCCGGATCGGCTGCTCCGCCACGGCTCCGCCGTTGTTCAGCTTGAGCCGGGTGGCGTTCTCCGACTTCAGCCGGAGGACCAGATGGTCCACACCCTGCAACAGCCGGTTCTGCACCGTCACCGGGATCGTGGCGCTGCGGCCGGACAGGGTGACGTCCGACTTCGAGATGAGCTGGACCTCGTTGACGAGACCCTGCAGATAGGTGCGTACCGAGTCCCGGTACTGCTGGGCCTTCAGCGGGCTGCCGCGCCACGACGTCGACATGGACCGGTTGATCGCATTGCCGAAGGGGGTCACCACCCGCTCGGGGTGGGTGAGGATGACCTGGAAGTCGTTGAGCGAGACCTGGGTGGACTTGATGTCCTGGAACGCCTGGGTGGGCAGTTCCTGGCCGCGGAGCTTCTTCGGGTACTGGGACGACCCGGGGACGCCGGTCGTCGCGTCCGCGTCGGGCTTCGCCTCGGCCGCGTCCACGAGCCCGAGGGGCTGCGTCCAGCGCTCGTCGTCGAGGGCGTGCAGGGCGGTGGCCATCGACTGGGCCTGGGCGACCGTCGGCATCCGCTGCGGTGCGACGACGATGCTCCGTTCCGTGTCGGTGTCCTGTTCCGTCAGAGCGAGGGTCAGAGCGAGGAACTTCTGCACGGCGAGGGTGGAGTTCCCCGCCGTCGACATGTTGCCCTGGAAGGCCGTGGAGAGCCGGGCGTCCGAGACCACCGCGGTGGTGCCGCCACCGATCGGACGGGCCGCGGTCGGCGTGTACGGCAGACCGCCGGTCTCCTGGAGGCTGTCGCTGCGGGCGATCACCTTGTGGGCGCCGGCCGAGGTGGCGACATCGACGATCGAGGGGTCGATCGCCCCGTCGACGGGCCAGGCGAAGTCCGTCGACGGTTTCACGTGCAGGATGGTCTCCACCGTCGTCCCAGCCACCTCGGTGGCGGTCTGCAGGTGGCTGAGGGTGCCCGACACGTTCTTGCCGCGGTGTGCGATGGAGGCGAGGTCGGGGTCGCCGAACGGCAGCGCGACGACCTTGCCGTCCGACACCGCGGCCTCCAGCGAGGCGAGCCATTTCTTGGCGACGGCCTGGTTCTTCCCGGCGACGGTGGTGTCGCCGGACTTGACGCGGTAGTTCCGCGCCATCGCGTCGACACTGGCCAACAGATCCGGGTCGATGACCCACGTCACGGGCAACTGGCTGCCCAACGACACCAGCTGCTCGAGACGGCCGCCCGGAGCGAGCTCGGCAGCCAGTTCGTCGTCGGCGAACACAGGGGTCTGCTGATCGTCGGAACCGGTCTCTGCAGTGACATGGGCCGACGCGATGAGCGGCCAGAGATAGGTGATCTTCGTCCTGGAATCACGCTGCTCCTCCTGCCAGGGCAGGAAGGTGCGCTGGATCCCCAGCACATGGTCGTACCGGGCACGGGAGGTCTGTCCCGACAGCGAGACACCGAGCTGGTAGACGCCGTCGTCGCCGAGCCCCAATTTGTCGACCGGGACGGACAGCGTGAAGTCCTGGCTGATTCCGGCAGGGAGCTTGGCGAACTTCACCGTGTACTTCCCGCCGAGCGGAGCAGGGTCGGTGCCGGGGACGTACCCGGTGCGCTTGGCGGCGGTGTCGATCGACGCCCTGCTGTAGAGCTTCGGGCCCACCCGCAGGTCGACCTCCGCCTGTGTGATCGTCTCCTTGCCGCGGTTGGTCACGGTGCCGGAGACGGTCAGGGTGTCCCCCTTCACCGGTGCGCTCGGAGCGAGGGAGTCGAGGGAGACCTTGGCCGTCTCCGAGCCGGTGGGGGCCCGGGTCGTCCCGCCGGCCGATGCGGCGGGTGCCGCCGTACCGGCCAGCAGTGCGGCGACGAGCGGCGCCCCGATGATCAAGGAGGCTGTGCGCCGCAGCCATCGACGGGCAGGAGACGGACCGATCTCCTGGATGTCTGCCGCCTCGGCCACGCGCCTACCCGTCCCTCGTCGTCGTCGGTTGGTGTCGATGGTTGTCGGTTGCTGCGTCCCCGCATGGTAACGATGTGCGCGGGCACCAAGTGCTGCGGAGTCCGCTACATGATCGGAAGAGTCTCGCAGGGCGGGACGAAACCAGGACGACCGGGCCGGTCCGGGCACGTACCCTTTTCTGTTGTGTCGAACGCCAATGAAGACAGCCCCAGTGCCCTGACCCAGGTGCAGCACCGCGCAGTCAGCGAACTGCTGCGGGTGTCACCGGTCGCCGACGACCTCGCCCGCCGTTTCCAGGATGCCGGATTCAGTCTCGCCCTGGTCGGCGGCTCGGTCCGGGACGCGCTCCTCGGCAGGCTCGGGAACGACCTGGACTTCACGACCGACGCCCGCCCCGAGGCGGTGCTGAAGATCGTCCGTCCGTGGGCGGACTCGGTATGGGAGGTCGGGATCGCCTTCGGCACGGTGGGCGCCCAGAAGGACGGCTACCAGATCGAAGTGACGACATACAGGTCGGAGGCGTACGACAGGACATCGCGCAAGCCCGAGGTGTCCTACGGCGACTCCATCGAGGAAGACCTCGTCCGTCGTGACTTCACCGTCAACGCGATGGCCGTCGCGCTCCCGCAGAAGGACTTCATCGACCCTCACGGCGGTCTTCAGGACCTGGCCGAGCGTGTACTGCGCACTCCCGGCACACCCGAGGAGTCCTTCTCGGACGATCCGCTGCGCATGCTGCGCGCTGCTCGCTTCGCGGCGCAGCTGGACTTCGACGTCGCCCCCGATGTGGTCACGGCGATGACGGACATGTCCGGGCGTATCGAGATCGTCTCCGCCGAGCGGGTCCGGGAGGAGTTCAACAAGCTGCTTCTCTCCGCCCGCCCCCGCAAGGGACTGGCGCTGCTGGTCGACACGGGGCTGGCACAGCAGGTACTGCCCGAGCTCCCCGCCCTCCGTCTGGAGAGTGATGAGCATCACCGTCACAAGGATGTCTACGAGCACTCGCTGACCGTGCTGGAGCAGGCGATCGACCTGGAGAAGGACGGTCCCGATCTGGTGCTGCGCCTGGCCGCCCTCCTTCATGACATCGGCAAGCCGAGGACGCGACGCTTCGAGAAGGACGGGCGCGTCTCCTTCCACCACCACGAGGTGGTGGGCGCCAAGATGGTCAAGAAGCGGATGACCGAGCTCAAGTACTCCAACGACATGGTCAAGGACGTCTCGAAGCTCGTGGAACTTCATCTGCGTTTCCATGGCTATGGCGACGGAGAGTGGACCGACTCCGCGGTGCGCCGGTACGTACGTGACGCGGGCCCCCTGCTGGAGCAGCTGCACAAGCTGACCCGATCGGACTGCACCACGCGCAACAAGCGCAAGGCCGCTGCCCTCTCAAGGACCTATGACGGGCTTGAGGAGCGCATCGCTCAGCTCCAGGAGAAGGAGGCGCTGGACGCCATCCGGCCCGACCTGGACGGCAACGAGATCATGAAGACCCTGGGGATCGGACCCGGGCCGGTGATCGGCAAGGCATATGCGTTCCTGCTGGAGCTGCGACTGGAGCATGGGCCCATGGAGCATGACGAGGCGGTCGGGAAGCTCAAGCAATGGTGGGCCGGGCAGAACTGAGGCCGGTGGCGGTGCAGTCAGAGGCCGTACGGCGGCTGTGCTCATGTTTCACGTGAAACATGAGCACGAACACGACCGGGACCCGGTATGACGAGGGGCGCTGTTTCACGTGAAACAGCGCCCCTCGTCATACCTGAACGCCGGCGCTGCGACCGGAACAACTAGAGCGTCCTATCGGCTCGGCTCCAGCGGAAGAGCAATAGGGCGGCGACCGCATAGAGAACGGCCACGCCGGTCACCAGCACGGTCGACTGCCCATCAGGAGGCAGCATCAGGGCGGAGACTGCGGCGGCGCCCACGAATGCCACGTTGAACAGCACGTCGTAGAGAGAGAAGACCCGGCCGCGAAAGGTGTCGTCCACCCAGGTCTGCACCACCGTGTCCGTCGTGATTTTCGCCCCCTGTGTGACGAGTCCGAGGACGAACGCCGCCGCGAGTATCGGTGCGGGAACGAACCACAACCCCAGTGCGGGTTCGAGGACGGCCGCCGTTGCCGCGCACACGGCCATCCAACGGAACCGGCCGAGCCGCCCCACCGCCCAAGGCGTCACCACGGCCGCCGCGAAGAATCCCGCTCCGGAGATCCCCACCGCCAGCCCGAGGAGGGCCAGGCCCTCGGATTCGCTGTCGGACCAGGCGTACCGGCTCAACATCAGCACCATCACGGTGAGCGCTCCGTAGCAGAAGCGGAGCACGGTCATGGCGGCCAGTGCCCGGGTGGCTTGTCTCCGCTCCGCCAGATGGCGCAGCCCGTCCGCAAGCCCCCGGGCGGTGATGGCCAGCGCCTTCCCCAGCCGGATGCGGCGCCCGTCCTGATCCGGGCCCAGGAGCCCGGTGGCAAGGCTCAACGAGACCAGTGCCGAAGCGAGATAGAGCACGGCGCCCAGCAACACCACCGCCGCATCGGAATCGGCGAGTACCAGCCGCACGACGAAGGCGAGTCCGCCGCCGGCCGTGGCGGCGAGCGTGCCCGCGGTCGGTGAGAGTGAATTCGCCAGCACCAGCCGGTCCCTGTCGACGACTCGCGGCAGTGCGGCCGAGAGTCCGGCCAGCACGAAACGGTTGACCGCGGTGACGCACAGCGCCGAGGTGTAGAAGAGCCAGTCGGGTGCGGAGCCGAGGATCAGGAGTGCGGTGCAGCAGGCGAGTGCGGCGCGCAGCAGATTGCCGTACAGAAAGACCTGGCGTCGTGGCCAGCGATCCAGCAGGACGCCGGCGAACGGGCCGACGAGCGAGTAGGGCAGCAGCAGCACAGCCATCGCGGAGGCGATGGCCCCCGCCGATGCCTGTTTCTCCGGGGAGAAGACGACATGCGCCGCCAGCGCCACCTGGTAGACGCCGTCGGCCGACTGGGAAAGAAGTCGTACGGCGAGCAGACGACGGAAGTTCCGAAGGCGCAGAAGTACGCGCAGATCACCTACGACGGGCATGTGCTCAAGAGTCACATACGTTGAGGGTCCCCGGGCGGATTACCCAGGGACCCTCAACGGTTCGGAACGGGAGGAGCGTTGCCGCTCATCACCGTTCACGCCGACGCGCCGTGTCCGGTCGCGTCAGTTGGAGACCTCGCCCCTGATGAACTTCTCGACGTTCTCGCGGGCCTCGTCGTCGAAGTACTGGACCGGCGGGGACTTCATGAAGTACGAGGAAGCGGAGAGGATCGGGCCACCGATGCCGCGGTCCTTGGCGATCTTCGCGGCGCGGACGGCGTCGATGATGACACCGGCGGAGTTCGGGGAGTCCCAGACCTCCAGCTTGTACTCCAGGTTCAGCGGAACGTCACCGAAGGCGCGGCCCTCAAGGCGCACGTACGCCCACTTGCGGTCGTCCAGCCAGGCCACATAGTCCGACGGGCCGATGTGGACGTTGTCCGCACCGAGCTCGCGGTCGCGGATCTGGGAGGTGACGGCCTGCGTCTTGGAGATCTTCTTCGACTCCAGGCGCTCACGCTCGAGCATGTTCTTGAAGTCCATGTTGCCGCCGACGTTCAGCTGCATCGTGCGGTCCAGGATGACGCCCCGGTCCTCGAAGAGCTTCGCCATCACGCGGTGCGTGATGGTGGCGCCGACCTGCGACTTGATGTCGTCGCCGACGATCGGGACACCGGCCTCGGTGAACTTGTCCGCCCACTCCTTGGTACCGGCGATGAAGACCGGGAGAGCGTTGACGAACGCGACCTTGGCGTCGATGGCGCACTGGGCGTAGAACTTCGCGGCGACCTCGGACCCGACCGGCAGGTAGCAGACGAGAACGTCGACCTTGCGGTCCTTGAGGACCTGGACGACGTCGACCGGGGCCTCGGCCGACTCCTCGATGGTCTGGCGGTAGTACTTGCCCAGGCCGTCGTGGGTGTGGCCACGCTGGACGGTGACGCCGGCGTTCGGCACGTCGCAGAGCTTGATGGTGTTGTTCTCGCTGGCGCCGATGGCGTCCGCGAGGTCGAGTCCGACCTTCTTCGCGTCGACGTCGAAGGCGGCGACGAACTCGACGTCGCGCACGTGGTAGTCGCCGAACTGGACATGCATCAGACCGGGCACCTTGCCGGCCGGATCGGCGTCCTTGTAGTACTCGACGCCCTGGACCAGCGAGGCGGCGCAGTTGCCCACGCCGACGATGGCTACGCGAACCGAACCCATTCCGGTTGCTCCCTGTGTGTAATGGATGTTCCCGATGAAGCCCCGCGGTTCTGCGGGGACCTCACTTTGAGGTGTCGTCGGACGGATCCGGCGGGGTGTCACCCCGGTGCCGGGGCAGGCCGTCCGTCTCTCCTGCTGTGTTCTGCTGAGCTTCGCTCCCGGGCGAGGATCGTCGCTGATCCCGTCCCGACCGCTCGCTCTCGATGAGCTCGTTCAGCCAGCGCACTTCGCGCTCCACGGATTCCATGCCGTGTCGCTGCAGCTCAAGCGTGTAGTCGTCGAGGCGCTCGCGCGTGCGGGCCAGAGAGGCGCGCATCTTCTCCAGGCGCTCCTCCAGTCGGCTGCGCCGGCCTTCCAGCACCCGCATCCGCACCTCGTGCTCCGTCTGACCGAAGAAGGCGAAACGAGCCGCGAAGTGCTCGTCCTCCCAGGAGTCGGGGCCGGTGTGCGAGAGCAGCTCCTCGAAGTGCTCCTTACCTTCTGCCGTCAGCCGGTAGACGATCTTGGCGCGGCGCCCGGCCAGTGAGGAGGCGGGGGCGACCGAGCGGCCGGCGGCGGGCGGAAGATCGGCCGGGGTACTGCCCGGCTCCTCGATCAACCAGCCGTTGGCGACCAGCGTCTTGAGGCAGGGGTAGAGGGTGCCGTAGCTGAAGGCGCGAAAGATCCCCAACGAAGTGTTGAGGCGTTTGCGCAGCTCGTACCCGTGCATCGGGGATTCGCGGAGCAGACCGAGAACGGCGAATTCGAGGATGCCGGAGCGTCTGCTCAAGTTCGCCTCCTCCTTCTCCGCGCTTCACCGAGTGCTCCTGCGGAGCCCTGTGTCGAGTCGATGTACCGAGCTGATGTACCGAGCTGATGTACCGAGCTGATGTATCGACTCGATACATCACGACGATAGATCGGTCGCCGCTCTGCGACAAGAGGGGCCATCGTGAACGGCGTCACATCGTGAATTCGTAGGCACCGACTTGCGCTGTTTGAGGTGAAGTTCGGCCCTAGGGGGGTTTTGGCCGTGCGTAGTCTGTCCGGCATGCAGACCACCGGGAACCGCGAGACGCGCATACGCGTCGGTTTTCGCGGACTAGCCGGATGCACTGTGGACGAGCCCGTCGCAGGGCTGGTCCGCAATTCGGGGGACCGGATCTCAACTGCCGCTTCCAGGCGCTCTCGCCTGCCCGAGGAGTAGTCGTTCCATGAGCGAGCACCGTCGCAAAACGCCGCAACCGCAAGGTGGGGGGCGCGCAGCGGCCAGACGAGCCGCCCAGCAGTCCTCAGGACGCCGCGCCGCTCCGTCACGCGGAGTAACATCAGGATCACCTTCCGGTGCGGATGGTGGTGACAGCCCGTACGGCGGGCGCGCAGCGGCCAGACGAGCCGCCCAGCGCGGCGGCGGGAGCCGTGGCGGCGGCGGTGGCCGTCGTCGTGGTGGCGGCGACGGTGGACACGAGGGCCCGGGCAGGGGACGTGGCCGGGGCGGCCAGGGTCCTGCCAAGAAGCGCTTCATCGACTACCCGCGCGCCGGGAAGTACGGCTTTCGGCGCTGGATGCCGTCGTGGAAGCTGGTCTCCGGCCTCTGCGTCGGTTTCCTCGGTCTGCTCATGGGGGTCGCCGGTCTCGCCTACGCCATGGTCGGCATGCCCGATGTGAAGGCCACCGCGAAAGCGCAGAACAACGTCTACTTCTGGGACGACGGCACGCAGATGGTCGCCACCGGCGGTGAGGTCAACCGTCAGGAGATCGGCTACGAGCAGATCCCCGCAGCCATGCGGAACGCGGTCATCTCGGCCGAGAACAAGTCCTTCGACCACGACCACGGCATCGACCCCATGGGCATCGCCCGTGCCCTGTACAACATGGCCAGTGGCGGCCAGACCCAGGGTGGTTCGACGATCACCCAGCAGTACGTGAAGAACTCGCGTCTGTCCCAGGAGCAGACCCTGAGCCGGAAGTTCGAAGAACTCTTCATCACGCTCAAGGTCGCCAACGAGATGGACAAGAAGGACGTCATCAGGGACTACCTCAACATCTCGTACTACGGGCGAGGTGCGTGGGGGATCCAGGCGGCGGCCCGTACGTACTACGACAAGGACGCCAAGGACCTGAACCCGAGCCAGTGCGCGTTCCTGGCCACGCTGCTCAAGGGCGCGACCTACTTCGACCCGGCGGGTGTTCCCGAGATCGATGAAGTGCAGGCCAGCAAGGCGAAGAACACCGAACGGGCCGTGAAGCGCTGGAAGTGGATCCTCGACGAAGAGGTGAAGGACAACCGTCTCTCGGCGACGGAGCGCGACAAGTACACCGAGTTCCCGATGCCCAAGCCGCCGCAGAAGAACGCCCAGCTGGGCGGTCAGACCGGCTACCTGGTCGACCTCGCCAAGAAGTACTTCCTCAACAACAACGACCAGGGCGTCACAGCGGAAAAGCTCGCCCAGGGCGGCTACGAGATCCACACCACCTTCAACAAGAAGAAGGTCAAGGAGCTCGACGCCGCGGTCCAGAAGGTCTACGACAGCAAGATCAAGCCGAAGCAGCGCCCCGAGACGGACACCCACGTCCAGTTCGGTGGCGGGTCGGTGGATCCCAAGACCGGTGCCATCGTGGCGATCTACGGCGGTGAGGACGCGACCAAGCACTACACCAACAACGCCGACCCCACCGGTGCGCAGGTCGGCTCGACCTTCAAGCCGTTCGTGCTGGCGGCGGCGATGGAGTACGGCAGGCGCGACCCCTCGCTCCCTGCGGACCAGACCGACTCGCAGCGTGAGAAGGTCTCGCCTCTGAGCATCTACAACGGCGACGACAAACTGAAGATCAAGAAATACAACGGCGAGATCTGGACGGACGAGAACGGCAAGGAGTGGCTGCAGGCCAACGACGGCCATAAGTCGGAGGGCAACATCACCCTCCGTGAGGCGATGCAGGTGTCCGCCAACTCCCCCTACGTACAGCTCGGCATGGACGTCGGCACCGACAAGGTGAAGGACGTCGCCATCGCCGCGGGGCTCAAGGACGACAACAACATGGCGAATTCGAATGTGCCGTCGTTCTCCATCGGTACGTCCTCGCCCAGTGCGATCCGCATGGCCGGCGCGTACGCGACCTTCGCCGACAGCGGTATGCAGCGCGATCCCTACTCGGTCACCGAGGTGAAGCACCGGGGCGAAGTCATCTACCGGCACAAGGATGCCCCCAAGCGCGCCTTCGCTCCGGAGATCGCCGACAACGTCACCGACGTCCTGAAGAACGTCGTCGAGAAGGGAACCGGTACCCCTGCCCAGCTCCCCGGCCGCGACGTGGCGGGCAAGACGGGTACGACGGACGACAACAAGTCGGCCTGGTTCGTCGGCTACACCCCGCAGCTGTCGACGGCCATCAGCATGTACCGGCTGGACGACGACGAGAAGAACGCGAACCGCAAGTTCGAGAAGATGTACGGGACGGGTGGTGAGAAGACGATCCACGGTGCCTCGTTCCCGGCGCAGATCTGGCACGACTACATGGCGGGCGCGCTGAAGGGTCAGCCGGTCCTGACCTTCCCGGAGCCGACGCCGATCGGTGAGACGGTCTACGGTGGCGGCGCGCCGAGCCCCAGGCCGACGCCCACGATGGAGACGTCGCCCACGCCGACCACGGAGGTGTCCGAGTCGCCCTCGAACACCCCGTCCCCGCCCGCGCCCGACCCCAGCGAGACCTGCAGCGCATGGGACCCGAACTGCCAGAACAGCAACGGCGGAACCAGTACCGGTGCTGCGAACGGCGGAGACGGCGGCGACCCCGGTCCCGACCCGTCGACATCCGCCACGCCACCGGTCGGCGGCAACGGGAACGGTAATGGGAACGGCAACGGCAACGGGAACGGGAACGGTGGAATCTTCGGAGGCCCGGCCGGTTAGCGGCTCCTCTGCCGGGTAGACAGGCGATCCAGCCGGCTGGATTCCCGTCGAGGGCCGTCGCACCCCATGGTGCGGCGGCCCTCGACGTTTCCACAGCCCCGTACGGCAGGATGAGCGGCATGCCAAGCCGAGAAGACACGAGTGTGGACCAGACACGGCCCGTTGTGCGGCCCACGCACCAGGACGAGATCGCCGAGGCCGGCAGCGAGCTGATCGGCGGGCGGTCGGGGCGCTGGACACGGCTCGGCGCCACGGCACTCACGCCCGTGGGCGTCATTGCGCTGGTGGCTGTCGGGATGTTCGCGCTCGGCATGGTGCAGAAGCTGCCCTGTTACGACTGGGCGTGGTTCAGGGGCGCTGGTTCGCAGTACACGCACGCCTGCTACTCGGACATTCCGCATCTCTATGTCGCACGCGGCTTCTCCGACGGCCTCGTCCCGTACTTCGACCGGCTGGCCGGCGACATGCAGTACCTGGAGTACCCCGTTCTGACGGGCGTGTTCATGCAGATCGCGTCCTGGCTGACGCCGGGCGGAGACGTTCAGCACCGCGAGCAGATGTACTGGATGGTCAACGCCGGCATGCTGATGGTCTGCGCCGTGATCATCGCCGTCTGTGTCGCGCGTACCCACCGGCGCCGCCCCTGGGACGGGCTGCTGGTCGCCCTCGCGCCCGCCTTCGCGCTCACCGCCACGATCAACTGGGACCTGCTGGCCGTCGCACTGACGGCCGCGGCGATGCTCATGTGGTCCCGGAAGCGGGCGCTGGCGTTCGGCGTCCTCGTCGGGCTCGCCACGGCCGCCAAGCTCTATCCCCTGTTGCTGCTGGGGCCCGTCCTCGTGCTGTGCTGGCGGGCGGGCAAGTGGCGGGAGTTCGGCCTGGCGACGCTCGGGGCGGCAGGCTCCTGGCTGGTGGTGAACCTGCCGGTGATGATCTCCGCGCCCGAGGGCTGGAGCAAGTTCTACACGTTCAGCGAGGAACGGGGCGTCGACTTCGGCTCCTTCTGGCTGATCATCACCCAGCGCACCGGCATGTCCATCGAGACATCGACGGTCAACCACGTCTCCGAACTGGTGATGGTCCTGCTGTGCGCGGGCATCGCCGCACTGACGCTGACGGCTCCGCGCAGGCCGCGCCTCGCGCAGCTCGTCTTTCTCGTCGTCGCCGCGTTCATCCTCGTCAACAAGGTCTATTCACCGCAGTACGTGCTGTGGCTGATTCCCCTGGCCGTCCTGGCCAGGCCGCGGTGGCGCGACTTCCTGATCTGGCAGGCCTGCGAGGTCATGTACTTCCTGGGCATCTGGATGTACCTCGCCTACACGACGAGCGGGGACAAGCACCAGGGTCTGCCCACGGAGGGGTATCAGTTGGCGATCGCCCTGCATCTGCTGGGCACGCTGTACCTCTGCGCCGTGGTCGTACGGGACATTCTGGTGCCGGAGCGGGACGTCGTACGGCGCGACGGGTCGGACGATCCGTCCGGCGGGGTGCTCGACGGCTCCCCGGACGTATTCGTGCTGGGGCGGGCGGTGCATCCGCCGCGGCTTGCCCAGCCCGCCGTCGAAGGGTCGCGGGTGGATTGGGGCGCGACGCACGGCCCCGCCGCCGACTGATCCGGCTCTCTCCGGGGTCCGGAACCCACGGAGAGAGCCGTCGGAACCCTCCTAGCGGTCGACGAGGCGGTCGAACTGGGTGGTCGTGTGCCGCAGATGGGCCACCAGCTCGTCACCGACCTTCGGCTCCTGCGCGTCCGAGGGAACGAACAGGATCGACACCTGCATGTGCGGCGGTTCGGCGAACCAGCGCTGCTTGCCCGCCCAGACGAACGGGGACAGGTTGCGGTTGACCGTGGCCAGACCCGCCCGTGCGACGCCCTTGGCGCGCGGCATCACACCGTGCAGGGCCTTCGGGGCCTCCAGCCCCACACCGTGCGACGTACCGCCCGCGACGACCACCAGCCAGCCGTCCGAGGCGGCCTTCTGCTGGCGGTAGCCGAAGCGGTCACCCTTGACGACCGGTGTGACGTCCAGAACGGCGCCCCGGTACTCCGTCGCCTCGTGGTCGCCGAGCCACAGCCGGGTACCGATGCGGGCGCGGAAGCGGGTCTGCGGGAACTGCTGCTGCAGCCGGCCCAGCTCCTCGGCGCGCAGATGGCTGACGAACATGGTGTGCAGCGGCAGCCTGGCGGCGCGGAGCCGGTCCATCCAGGCGATCACTTCCTCGACCGCGTCCGAGCCGTCCGTGCGGTCCAGCGGCAGGTGCAGGGCGAAGCCTTCGAGGCGTACGTCCTCGATGGCGGCGTGCAGCAGCCCGAGCTCCTCCTCCTTGACACCGTGGCGCTTCATCGAGCTCATGCACTCGATGACGACCCGCGCGCCCACCAGGGCGTGCACTCCGTCCACGGAGGAGACGGACCGGATGACACGGTCGGGCAGCGGCACCGGCTCCTCGCCCCGGCGGAACGGGGTGAGGACCAGCAGATCGCCGCTGAACCAGTCCTTGATGCGGGCCGCCTCGTAGGTGGTGCCGACGGCGAGCGTGTCGGAGCCGAAGCGGATGGCCTCGTCGGCGAGACGCTCGTGACCGAAACCGTATCCGTTGCCCTTGCAGACCGGGACGAGGCCGGGGAACTGGTCGAGGACGGATTTCTGGTGCGCCCGCCAGCGCGCGGTGTCGACGTAGAGGGAGAGCGCCATGGCCGGTCCGGAACCTTTCTGGTGGCTGCGGTGGATCAGAGGTGTGCGGGGCTTTGTGGGGTGCCTGTCGGGCCGAAGTCCCCATTGAAACGAATGAAGCCGGTTTCGTCAGCGGGACGACGCGTATCAGCGACGCGACATGTAGATGTCGAGCGCCTTGTGCAGCAGCTTGTTGAGCGGGAAGTCCCACTCGCCGAGGTATTCGGCAGCCTGCCCACCGGTGCCCACCTTGAACTGGATCAGACCGAAGAGGTGGTCGGTCTCGTCCAGCGAGTCGGAGATGCCGCGCAGGTCGTAGACGGTGGCCCCCATGGCGTACGCGTCGCGCAGCATCCGCCACTGCATCGCGTTCGAGGGCCGGACCTCGCGCTTGTGGTTGGCGGACGCGCCGTACGAGTACCAGACGTGGCCGCCGACGATCAGCATGGTCGCGGCCGCGACGTTCTCGCCCTCGTGCCGGGCGAAGTACAGCCGCATCCGGTTGGGGTCCTCGTTGTTGAGGGCGGTCCACATGCGCTGGAAGTAGCCCAGGGGCCGCGGCCGGAAGTGGTCGCGCTCCGCTGTGATCTCGTACAGCCGCTGCCACTCGGCGAGCTCCGCGTAGCCACCCTGCACGACCTCGACGCCGGCCTTCTCGGCCTTCTTGATGTTGCGCCGCCACAGCTGGTTGAAGCCCTTGTGGACGTCTTCGAGCGACCGGTTCGCCAGCGGCACCTGGAAGACGTAGCGCGGCTGTACGTCACCGAATCCGGCGCCGCCGTCCTCGCCCTGCTGCCAGCCCATCTTCCTCAGCCGGTCCGCGACCTCGAAGGCACGCGGTTCGATGTGGGTGGCCTCGACATCGCGCAGCCGCTTCACGTCCGGGTCCTGGATCCCCGACTTGATGGCGGCCGCGTCCCAGCGACGGATGATGACAGGCGGGCCCATCTTCACGGAGAAGGCGCCCTGCTGCTTGAGATGCGTCAGCATCGGCTGCAGCCAGTCGTCCAGGTTCGGGGCGTACCAGTTGATGACCGGGCCCTCGGGCAGATAGGCGAGATACCGCTTGATCTTGGGCAGCTGCCGGTAGAGCACCAGGCCGACGCCGACGAGCTGTTCGTTCTTGTCGAACCAGCCCAGGCTCTCCGAGCGCCACTCGGCTTTCACATCTGCCCATGCCGGGACCTGCATGTGACTCGCCGCGGGCAGATTCTGGATGTAAGCCAGATGCTGCTCTCGGCTGATGGTCCTCAGGGTCAGGCTCATGCGGGGCGCTCCTCGGCAGGTGTGTCCCCATCGGTCAGGGGCTCCGGCTCTCGCGCCGAAGCCTACTGCGACCGGGGAGCGCCCCGTCTGGCCCTGTACGACCTTGCCGATTCGTCCCGCCGGAACCCGGGTGGCCGGGCCCTCGCACGGGGAGCGGCGCCAAGTCCCTGCGAGGGCCCTCGCGCCGACTCATCTGTCCGGATCTGTCTGGTTGTGTGTGGTTGTTTCTTTCTTGATTCAGCCCACTATGCCGCCGAAGAGGCCGCCGTGAGCCATGCCCAGGAAGAACCCGATGGCGGACGCGCCCATGCCGATGATCAGCGGGAACCTCTCGCGCGTGGTTGCCGACACGTACTGCCCGTACGCGGCGGTGAGGATTCCGATCAGCCCGGCCCACGAACTGATCAGGTGCAGGTTGTAGAACATCGCCGTCACGAAGGCGAGCGCACCGAGCACCAGGGTCACCGCGACCAGGGTCTCCTGGAGCGGATGTTTCTTGCCGTCCGTGGCAAGAAGGGAGACGCGGGGACGGGGTCGAACTGCCTGTGCCATGGAGTACCTCCTGGCCGAAAGGCGGCGCCCTGTGGCGCCGCTCACACCCGATGTGTCCAGATTGCGTCTCCTGAGCACCGGATTTCAACCGGAAGCGGGTGTGCGGGTAGTCTGTAACGTCTGCACCGGTGTCTGCCCAGGCCAGCACTGCGGCCCCCTCCAGGAGGAGGGCGTTGTCAGTGGTGGCTGTTCTACTCGGAGACACTGTTGCTCACGCATCACGACCCTCCTGCCACGGAACGACCGTGGCCGCTGAGTCCAAAGGAGGTGGGTTCCACATGCGTCACTACGAGGTGATGGTCATCCTCGACCCCGATCTCGAGGAGCGCGCTGTCTCCCCGCTGATCGAGAACTTCCTCTCCGTCGTCCGTGAGGGCAACGGAAAGGTCGAGAAGGTCGACACCTGGGGCCGTCGTCGTCTCGCTTACGAGATCAAGAAGAAGCCCGAGGGCATCTACTCGGTCATCGACCTGCAGGCCGAGCCTGCGGTCGTCAAGGAGCTCGACCGCCAGATGAACCTGAACGAGTCGGTCCTCCGGACCAAGGTCCTCCGTCCCGAGATCCACTGAGCATCTAGCTCAGTGGTCATCGGGTTCGAGTAGCAGCAAGCAGCCAGAAGCAATCCCCGCCGAGAGGTTCACCCATGGCAGGCGAGACCGTCATCACGGTCGTCGGCAATCTCGTCGACGACCCCGAGCTGCGCTTCACCCCGTCCGGTGCGGCGGTCGCGAAGTTCCGTGTCGCGTCCACTCCCCGCATCTTCGACCGGCAGACCAATGAGTGGAAGGACGGCGAAGGCCTGTTCCTCACCTGCTCGGTCTGGCGGCAGGCGGCGGAGAACGTCGCCGAGTCGCTCCAGCGAGGCATGCGCGTTGTCGTGCAGGGCCGGCTGAAGCAGCGGTCGTACGAAGACCGCGAGGGCGTCAAGCGCACGGTCTACGAGCTGGACGTCGAGGAAGTCGGCCCCAGCCTCAAGAACGCCACGGCCAAGGTCACCAAGACCACCGGTCGCGGTGGTCAGGGCGGCCAGGGTGGATACGGCGGTGGCCAGCAGGGCGGAGGCGGCTGGGGCGGCGGTCCCAGCGGCGGTGGCCAGCAGGGTGGTGGCGGCGCTCCCGCCGACGACCCGTGGGCCACGAGCGCGCCGTCCGGCGGTCAGCAGGGCGGGGGCCAGCAAGGAGGCGGTTGGGGCGGAAGCTCCGGCGGCTCCGGCGGCGGCTACTCGGACGAGCCTCCCTTCTAGGGCAGCTCGTACCCCCACTTCTTGATCACACAGGAGAATCACCATGGCGAAGCCGCCTGTGCGCAAGCCTAAGAAGAAGGTCTGCGCGTTCTGCAAGGACAAGACCCAGTACGTGGACTACAAGGACACGAACATGCTGCGGAAGTTCATTTCCGACCGTGGCAAGATCCGTGCCCGCCGCGTGACCGGCAACTGCACGCAGCACCAGCGTGACGTCGCCACGGCAGTCAAGAACAGCCGTGAGATGGCGCTGCTGCCCTACACGTCCACCGCGCGATAAGGGAAGGGTGACAGAAACATGAAGATCATCCTCACCCACGAGGTCTCCGGCCTCGGCGCTGCGGGCGACGTCGTCGACGTCAAGGACGGGTACGCCCGTAACTACCTGGTCCCGCGTGGCTTTGCCATCCGCTGGACCAAGGGTGGCGAGAAGGACGTGGCGCAGATCCGCCGCGCCCGCAAGATCCACGAGATCGCCACGATCGAGCAGGCCAACGAGGTCAAGACGAAGCTTGAGGCCGTCAAGGTCCGCCTGGCCGTTCGCTCCGGCGAAGCCGGTCGCCTCTTCGGCTCCGTGACCCCGGCCGACATCGCCTCGGCGATCAAGGCTGCCGGTGGCCCGGACGTCGACAAGCGTCGCGTCGAGCTCGGCTCGCCGATCAAGACGCTCGGCGGGCACCAGGTGTCCGTGCGTCTGCACCCCGAGGTCGCTGCGAACCTCGGCATCGAGGTTGTTGCTGCCTAAGGGCACAGCTCACCAGAGCAGGTGAAGGGCCGTACCCCGCGGGGTGCGGCCCTTCACTGTTCGGCTTCGTTGGTGCGCGTCTCCGCTCTTGCACGGTTCTGCAGTCTGGCGGTTCGGCGGTTTCACGTGAAACGGGGGTGCCGCTCGGTGGTGCTCAACGGGTGGCGCCGGTGACGATCCACTTGCCCGACCGAGTGCGCAGCCAGAGCGTCATCATGCGGACGGCCATCATCAGCGCCATCGCCCACCACAAGGCAGTCAGGCCGCCGAAGCTTGGTACCAGCAGGGCGACCGGGGCGAAGACGGCCAGAGTCACGAGCATGGCCCATGCCAGATACCGACCGTCCCCGGCGCCCATCAGCACCCCGTCCAGGACGAAGACCACGCCGGCGATCGGCTGGGACAGCGCCACCACCAGCAGCGCCGGGAGCAGGGTGCCCTGAACGGACTGGTCATCCGTGAACAGGGGCACGAACAGTGGTCGGGCAAGGACGATGAGCGCCCCGAACACCACTCCGGAGGCGATGCCCCACTGCACCATGCGGCGGCACGCCTCTCGTGCGCCCCGGGCGTCGTCGGCTCCCAGATAGCGACCGATGATGGCTTGCCCTGCGATGGCGATGGCGTCGAGCGCGAAGGCCATCAGGCTCCAGAGCGAGAGAATGATCTGGTGCGCGGCGATCTCGGTGTCGCCGAGGCGGGCGGCCACTGCTGTGGCGATCATCAGGACGGCACGGAGCGACAGCGTGCGGACGAGCAGTGGGACGCCGGCCTGGGCGCTGGCCCTGATGCCGGCGGCATCGGGACGCAGAGAGGCCCCATGTCGACGTGCCCCCCGGACCACCACGATCAGATAGGCGGCGGCCATGGAGATCTGGGCGATCACTGTTCCCCAGGCCGATCCTGCGATGCCGAGCCCGGCACCGTAGACGAGTCCCGCGTTGAGGGCCCCGTTGGCCGCGAAGCCCCCGACGGCGACATAGAGCGGGGTTCTGGTGTCCTGCAGGCCACGGAGTACGCCGGTCGCGGCCATCACCACGAGCATGGCCGGGATACCGAGACTGGAGATCCTCAGATAGGTGATCGCGTAAGGGGCGGCGGTGTCGGAGGCGCCGAAGACGTGCACGAGCCACGGGGCCGTGGGGAGCGCGACGGCGATGACACCTGTGCCGAGCAGAAGGGCCAGCCAGATTCCGTCCATGCCCTGTCGGATCGCGGAGGCCTGATCGCCCGCTCCGACCCGACGCGCCACTGCCGCGGTGGTGGCATACGCGAGAAAGACAAAGACACTGACGGCGGTCGTCAGCAGCGCCGCGGCGACGGCCAGACCGGCCAACTGCGGTGTGCCCAGATGACCGACGATGGCGCTGTCGACCATCACGAAGAGAGGCTCGGCGACGAGTGCGCCGAAGGCAGGGACGGCGAGCGAGATGATCTCGCGGTCGTGCCGTCGACGACTGGGCGGCGAGGTTGCCGGGGCCTGGGTCATGGGGGCCAATCTAATCTTCCACAGGTAATGGATGCAATGCGCTGGCAATCCTTACATTTGCTAGCGGGCGGGGTTCTCCTGCGTGCTGTTTGTCGTGATCTTGAGCTGAGTTGAAAAGTTTTTCTCCCCCACAGCCCGTGGACGGAGAAAGTGCAGGTCAGGGGGCTGATGGGGAGGGTGCTATGAGTTTGTCCACAGTGCTGTCCCCCGCTCCGTGCACAGGTTCTGCGGAGTTCTCCACAGCATCTGGTCTGTCGTCCACATGCCCTGTGGATAACCAGATTGGCTGACGGTGCATAGCGGCCTACCGTGGTCCGGCGCCCGCAGCCCGTTCCGGCCCTGGAACCCGTAGAACTCGATGCGCCGGAACCGGAGTCGGGCGTCTTGTTTGTCGGTGCTGTGCCGTAAGAAAGAGTGGCACGGCGAGGTCCGCGGAGCGGACGGGAGGAGGTGGCCCGGTGAGCATTCCCGAGCCTTTGGACGACCCCTGGGCCGACACCGGTCCCAGTGACCGTCTGCCCGTCACCCGCCAGCGCCGAGGTGAAGGCCGGGACCGCGGCGAGCAGCACGAACGCGGCAGGGAACGCGGCGGGTGGGAGGACGGTCCCCCCGGTTTCGAGCGGGTCCCGCCCCAGGACCTCGATGCCGAGCAGTCGGTCCTCGGCGGCATGCTCCTGTCCAAGGACGCCATCGCCGATGTCGTGGAGATCATCAAGGGGCACGACTTCTACCGCCCCGCGCACGAGACCGTCTACCAGGCGATCCTCGATCTCTACGCCAAGGGCGAGCCGGCCGACCCGATCACGGTGGCGGCCGAGCTGGTCAAGCGCGGTGAGATCAGCAAGGTGGGTGGGGCCCCGTATCTGCACACCCTCGTCCAGTCGGTGCCGACCGCGGCCAACGCTTCGTACTACGCGGAGATCGTTCATGAACGGGCGGTCCTGAGGCGGCTCGTCGAGGCCGGGACGAAGATCACGCAGATGGGATACGCGGCCGACGGCGATGTCGACGACATCGTGAACTCCGCACAGGCCGAGATCTACGCCGTCACCGAGCAGCGCACCAGCGAGGACTACCTGCCGCTCGGCGACATCATGGAAGGCGCTCTCGACGAGATCGAGGCGATCGGTTCGCGCAGCGGCGAGATGACCGGGGTTCCGACCGGTTTCACCGACCTCGACGCCCTGACGAACGGACTGCACCCGGGCCAGATGGTCGTCATCGCGGCTCGTCCGGCCATGGGTAAGTCCACGCTGGCGCTCGACTTCGCTCGCGCTTGTTCGATCAAGAGCAACCTGCCCAGCGTGATCTTCTCCCTTGAAATGGGGCGCAACGAGATCGCCATGCGACTGCTCTCGGCCGAGGCACGGGTGGCGCTCCACCACATGCGTTCCGGCACCATGACCGACGAGGACTGGACACGGCTGGCCCGCCGAATGCCGGACGTCTCGGCCGCTCCCCTGTACATCGACGACTCCCCGAACCTCTCCATGATGGAGATCCGGGCGAAGTGCCGTCGTCTCAAACAGCGCAACGACCTCAAGCTCGTGGTGATCGACTATCTCCAGCTGATGCAGTCCGGTGGGTCGAAGCGCGCCGAGAGCCGCCAGCAGGAGGTCTCGGACATGTCCCGAAACCTCAAGCTGCTCGCGAAGGAGCTGCAGCTCCCCGTGATCGCGCTCTCCCAGCTGAACCGTGGTCCCGAGCAGCGCACGGACAAGAAGCCCATGGTCTCCGACCTGCGTGAATCCGGATCCATCGAGCAGGACGCCGACATGGTGATCCTGCTGCACCGAGAGGACGCGTACGAGAAGGAGTCCCCCCGGGCCGGCGAGGCGGACCTGATCGTGGCCAAGCACCGTAACGGCCCGACGGCGACGATCACCGTGGCCTTCCAGGGCCACTATTCGCGCTTCGTGGACATGGCACAGACCTGAGCGGCCGTGTTGTGGGGCCTCAAATTTCGCGGCACGAACTCAGCCGCGATGGCACAACGGTGGTACTCATGTCGCCGTTGTGAGACTCGCCGACGGTGGTTCTTGTCCGTCCCTTCGAGGGATGCGGCGCCGATACCTTGGCTGTATGGGCCGTGGCCGGATCATCGGCCCACCGCGGTTTCCCGGTCGATGCGTGACAGCTTCTCGGGGTTGCGGACGGCGTAGAGCCCGCTGATGAGGCCGCCTTCGAGGCGTACCGCCAGGACGGTGTCGATCTGGCCGCCCCTGCGCAGGATCAGGGCCGGATGGCCGTTGACCTGTGCCAGCCGCAAGGTCGCGGACGCGAGCCTGCTGAGCACGTCGGCCACCGCTTCGGCGCCCACGACGGGCTCCAGTGCGGCCCGTACGACTCCGCCGCCGTCGGTCAGCAGCACGACGTCCGGGGCGATCATGTCGAGCAGGCGCTGCAAATCGCCTGTTTCGACGGCCTGTTGGAAGGCGGCGAGAGCGCTGCGTGTCTGGGCCGGGGACACGACCTCGCGTGGCCGGCGCGCTGTGACGTGGGCCCGCGCGCGGTGGGCGATCTGCCGGACTGCGGCAGGGGTCTTGCCGACGGCCTGCGCGATCTCGTCGTACCCGAGATCGAAGACGTCGCGCAGCACGAACACGGCCCGCTCTGTCGGCGCGAGTGTCTCCAGTACCAGGAGCATCGCGATGGAGACGCTGTCGGCCAGCTCGATGTCCTCGGCGACATCGGGCGCGGTCAGCAGGGGTTCGGGCAGCCAGGGGCCGACGTAGGACTCCTTGCGCCGGCGCAGCGTACGCAGACGGGTCAGTGCCTGGCGCGTGGTGATGCGGACCAGGAAGGCACGCGGTTCCCGCACCGTGGCGTGGTCGACCTCCGCCCAGCGCAGCCAGGTCTCCTGAAGGATGTCCTCGGCGTCGGCGGCGGAGCCGAGCATTTCGTAGGCAACGGTGAACAACAGGTTGCGGTGGGCGACGAACGCCTCGGTGGCGAAGTCCGTCCCCCCGGCGCGCGGGCCGTGTCCGGTCTCGCCCTTCGCCCGCTCTGGGCGCTCGTCCATGGTCGGCTCCTGCCTGTTGCGTCTTTCATCCGTGTCGCGCACAAGACGCCGCCCTCACTTCTCCTGTGACACAGAGAATCGGTGGCCTTCATCACACCACCGGGGTGTCACAGGGCCGCGGCGGCCGGCGCCTCGTGAGCGTCAGGACGCTGCGCGGACGATCCGCGCGGCACACGACTTCACAAGCGAGGACGTTGTGATGGAACCTCGTATGAACCTGTTCGCTCGCGAGATCGGCGCCAAGATCGGCAAGCGGATCTTCGCCGTCAGCCAGGTGATCCAGGAGTCGTCGCTGCCCAAGCCGACCCGGGAGTTGGTGCAGTTGCGCGCCAGCCAGATCAACGGCTGCGGTTTCTGCGTCGACATCCACACCAAGGACGCTGCGGCCGCTGGTGAGGCCTCGGCCCGGTTGAACCTGGTCGCCGTCTGGCGCCACTCCACCGTGTTCACCGAGGCCGAGCGGGCCGCGCTTGCCCTCACCGAGGAGGGCACCCGCATCATCGACGGCTACGAGGGTGTTTCCGACGAGACCTGGGACAGGGTGCGCAAGCACTACGACGACGACCAGGTCATCGCTCTGGTCTCTCTGATCGCCATGATCAACGCAACCAACCGGCTCGGCGTGATCCTCAACAACCGGGGCGGCGCCTACGAGCCCGGCGATCTCGCCGCCATCGCCGTCTGATCACGGCGGCCATCGACGCTGCTGGGCCGGCCCCGATCGAACGTATGGGGCCGGCCCGGCACAAGGTCACCGAGGAGCTCCGGGACACGGCCCGTCGGAGGATCACAGCCCGGCCGTCGTGACTTCTGACGGGACGCGAGAAAAAGCACCCGTCCTGAGACAAGAGCATCCGGCCACGGTGTGGGACCACCCGAATCCCACCGGCCAGGGGCCGCTCCCTGGGGCATGAGCCGCGAGTTCCCACGCGGGCTGTGGGTTCTCAGGCTCCATGTCATCTTCTCCGCTGTCGTGTCATGACAATGGCAGTCGAGAGGTCCCGGCTCACTCCGTTACGGGCAGGCACTCGGCGAGCAGGTCGACGACGTCGCGCCAGGCTCGCTGCGCGTGCTGCGGGTGGTAGCCGACGCCGGGGAGCACGGTCTGGTCGACCGGCGGGTGGTGGAAGGCGTGCAGGGCTCCGCCGTAGACCACGAGGCGCCAGTCGACGCCCGCGGCCTGCATCTCGGCGACGAAGGCGTCCCGTTGCTCAGCGGGCATGATCGGGTCCTCCGATCCGAGCCCGGCCCACACGGGGCAACGGATGCGCACCGCCTCGCCCGGTCGGCCCGTGGTCAGTGCGTTGACCGTCCCGATCGCCCGCAGGTCGACGCCGTCGCGCCCGAGTTCCAGCACGATCGCGCCCCCGGTGCCGTAGCCGATACCGGCGATCCGGTCGGGGTCGGTCCGCGGTTCGGCACGCAGCACGTCGAGTGCCGCGTGGCCGATGCCCCGCATCCGGTCGGGGTCGGCGAGCAGGGGAGTCACGCGCGCCGGCATCTCCTGTGGGTCGGTGAACCAGCGCCCGCCGTGGAGGTCGAAGGCCAGCGCCACGTAACCCAGTTCGGCGAGGGCGTCGGCCCGGCGGCGCTGGAAGTCGTTCAGCCCCGGCCCCTCGGGCCCGATCAGGACTGCGGGCCGGCGGTCGACACCGGCGGGGAGCGCGAGGTGCCCGATCATCGTCAGGCCGTCGGCCCCGGGTATTCGACCGTGCGCGTTGTGACCGTCGTCATGAGACCGGACTGTAGTGATCGTCGCGCCCGAGCGGGCCGGTCTTCACCGTCGGCAGAACATCGCAGGTGTGGGCCCGTGGGTGGGCACTGTGGAAGGTTCTGGTTCTGACGGAGCACATCGACACCGATGCGAACCAGGCCGCCGGTCATCGCCGCAGGTCACAACACCGCCACAGGACAAAGGACCTGAGAACCCACACGGGCTCGGCCGCCGCTGGGTCTCGTGTTCGCGTCCTGATCGCAGGCGCGAGCGGCCCGGGGATGTGAAATGCGTTCGCCACGGCTCGGGCTCTCCGGGTAGTTGTTGAGGATGACCTCCCCATCTGAACAGTTGCTCCCCGGTACGCGGCGCGCCCTGCTGCACCGCATTGCCACCGCACAGTCGGAAGGCCGGGCGCCTTCACTCGTCGCCGCGGTACAGAGGCAGGGGCGGACCGTCTGGAGCGGCTCCCGCAGCTGCGTGGACGGCCACGCGCCCGATGCCGACACGCAGTTCAGGATCGGCTCGATCACCAAGACATTCACGGCAGTGCTGGTCCTGCGATTGCGGGACGAGGGCCTTCTGGACCTGGACGACCCGCTGGAGAAGCACCTGCCCGGTACGGGCGTCGGTGGAGTCACTGTCCACCAACTCCTGGGTCACAGCGCAGGACTGGCTGCCGAGTCACCTGCGCCCTGGTGGGAGAGGACTCCGGGCACCTTGCGGCCCGAGCTTGCCGATGTACTCGGTGAGCAGCCGAGGATGCACACTCCGGGCCGCCTCCATCACTACTCGAACCCTGGCTACACACTGCTGGGCGCGCTGATCGAGAAGGTGCGCGGGGAGAGCTGGGCGGAGGTGCTACGGCGCGAGATCCTCGAACCGCTGGGCATGCACCGTACGAGCCCCCAGCCGCAAGCACCGCACGCAGGCGGCTGGGCCGTGCACCCCTGGGCCGATGCCATGCTGCCCGAACCGGCCGAGGATCTCGGGCTGATGGCTCCGGCCGGCCAGCTCTGGTCCACCACGGGCGACCTCCTCCGCTTCGCGGCCTTTCTGACGGAGGGGGATGACCGAGTGCTCTGCGAGGCCTCCGTGGAGCAGATGCGTGAACCGTCCGCGCCGACCGAGTCCGGTGCCTGGGATTCCGCGTACGGCCTGGGCGTGCAGTGTGCACGGAACGATGGCCGCAGCCTCTTCGGGCACACGGGTTCGCTGCCCGGCTTCCTGGCCGCCCTGTGGATCAGCGTCGCGGACGATGTGACGGCTGTTGTCCTCACCAACACCACGTCGGGGCTGATGATCGGTGACGTGGCCGCCGACCTCGTCAAGATCGTCGCCGAGGCCGAGCCCCGTATTCCGGAGCCCTGGCGACCGCTGCCCGAGGTGGACACCGAACTGCTCGCGTTGACCGGTCCCTGGTACTGGGGCACGCGCGCGAACATCCTGAGACTGACTGCGGACGGCGGGCTGGAGCTTCAGCCCCTGCGGGGCAGTGGCCGCGGCGCCCGGTTCACGGCACAGCCCGACGGCACCTGGACCGGTCTCGACGGGTATTACGCGGGGGAGACGTTGCGCATCGTCCGAAACGGCGACGGCAGCGTGAACCATCTCGATCTGGGTTCGTTCGTCTTCACGCGGGAGCCTTACGACCCCGCTGCGGCCGTTCCCGGTGGTGTGGACGAGGGCGGTTGGCGGGGCCTTCGGGCCTGAGTGCCGCGTTTCACGTGAAACGGCAGAGGGCGGCCGGCTCAGGCCGTCAGCTCCCGCTCCAGTGGGGTTCGGAAGCGCGGGGTGATCCGCGCTCGACCCACCCACTGCGACAGCCGGGACGCTTCCGCCTCGACCGCGGTGGTGGCATCCCGGCCGACGTCGGACAGCAGTCGCCAGACCGGCTCGCCATCGGCACGCTGCGCCCAGCCGCCCACGATCTCGCCGTTCCACCACACGGTCGGGCCGATATTGCCGGACCGGTCGAATAGTGCTTTCCGGTGTTCGGCCGGGAGATGGAAGTCACGATCGGCCCAGCCCATCGCGCTGGGGTCCAGAGCCGGAAGCAGCGCGGCCCAGGGCTCAGGGGCCGGTTCAGGTTCCAGGTCCTCCGGCAGGACCCGTCCCACGGAACCGTTGTCGAGCCGGACCTCCTCTGCTTCGACGGCTGCCAGGGCCTTGCGGGTCGGGCCCAGCCCCCAGCCCGTCCACCACTTGAGATCGGCCTCGGTCGCCGGACCGTACGACCGGAGCCAGCGCCGGGCCAGCTCGGCCTGCGCCTGTGTCGGGTCCTCGGAGCGCCAGGGCTCGGACGCGGTCCAGCGGAACTGGCTGGACGTCCAGGAACCGCGCGGCCGGTCCCGCCGGATGCGGCCCTCGGCTGCCAGGACCCGGAGGACACGGGAGGCGACGCCCTGCACCGTCTCCTGCTTCTTGCCGGGAAAGACCGTGATCTTGGTTTGCAGAGCGGCCACGGAGGCGGAGAGTTCGCTGCCGGTGGCGGGACCGTTGGCTGTCAGGGCGGCAAGCACCTTGAGTTCGGTGTCGGCGAGCCAGCGCTCGTCCAGTCCATTGCCGTCATCTGCCAGGTGTTTGAGAAAGGTACGGCGTTCCTTGGCGGCCACGGCCCGGGCGTTCGACGCGTCGACGCAGGGAGCGAGTTCCTGCGGTACGACGAAGAGGGTGTTGCGCATGGAGAGTTGCCGGACCAGGGAGACGTCCTCGTAGAGAGCCCGCTCGACCGAGGCGACGCTTGCCTCGGACATCCGGGCACACGTGGAGAGGAAGACCGTGGCGGCATCCGTGGCGTGCAGAGCGACGATCGCGTCGGCCACGGACACCGGGGACACGGCCCGTACCGACGGGGCCAGGAGGTGTCGCCGCCCGAGCCTGATCCTGCGCTGTTCGTCACTGATGTGGTGCACAGACATCCTCTCCGGTTCCGGGCCTCGGTCAGAGCGCGAGCTTGAAGCCCACATGGCTGGCCGTGAACCCCAGCCGCTCGTAGAAACGATGGGCATCGACCCGGGTCGCATCGGACGTCAACTGGACCAACTGGCATTCCTGCCGCCGGGATTCGTCCACGGCCCATTCGATCAGCAGGGTACCGAGGCCGCTGCCGCGCTCGTCGGCGTGGACGCGGACGCCCTCGATGAGCGAACGGGTCGCGCCGCGCCGCGAGAGCCCGGGAATCACTGTCAGCTGCAGGGTCCCGACGACGCGGCCCTCGCGCACGGCCACGACCAGGTGCTGGTTCGGGTCATCCGCCAGGCGCTGGAACGCGACGCGGTACGGGGTGAGGTCATCCGGCGACTCACGCTGTGCACCCAGTGGATCGTCGGCGAGCATGGCCACGATCGCGATGATGTCGGTGAGTGTCGCAGGGCGTATTTCCAGATCGCTCATGATCGGCAGAGTACGCAGTCCGTGACGGTGGCGCGGGAGATCGTCGAGACCGTGCGGTGACCGGCCGCGGCTGCGCGGCGATTCAGGCGGTCTTGACGGGGACTTTCAGCTCTTCGACCGCTCTGATGAGCGGGGCCAGTTCAGGGTTCTTGGCGGCTTCGTCGAGTGCGGCGCGCAGCGCTGCGTCATTGGTCGGCCTGGCTTCGGAGAGCAGCGTGAGTCCGGCCTCGGTGACATCGGTGTAGATGCCGCGGCGATCGGTGTCACAGAGATACCGGGTCAGCAGTCCGCGGTCCTCGAGGCGGGTGACCAGGCGGGTGGTGGCGCTCTGGCTGAGCACGACGGCGTCTGCGACCTGCTTCATCTGGAGATGACCACCCGGACCGCTGTGCTGCCTGCTGAGGACATCGAGCAGGGAGTACTCGCGCACGCTGAGTCCGTGCCCGCTCTGCAACGCCCGCTCGATACGGGCCTCGATCTTCCCGTGAAGCAAGGAGAGGGCGCACCAGCCCTGGGAGAGGGCGGTCAGTGCGGGGTCCGTCGCTGTCATGGTCTCTCCTCCGTTGTGGAGCCGCTTGTGTCCAGGGTAGGCGACTACCGCAATAGCCAGCGCATGTAATTAACCCGCGCGCGCAATTGCTGTTCCGTCGGCGGCTTCGTGACGGCTGCCGTGAAGGCACTCGACTGACGCCTTCACCGCCTGCGGGGCGAGGTTTGAGTGAGTCAGCCCGTCGCCACGGTCAGCGGAGCGTAGCGACGGGTCCAGTCGCCCGGCAGGTCCGGGGTCCCGTACGTCATCACCGTGGTTTCGGAACCGCTCCGTAGACCGCATTGCCCGAACCAATCGAGCAGTTGCGCATGGCGCGCGTCGATATCCGCGCGCAAGGGCAGATCGGTCGCTTCCGCGAGTGAGGTGATGAGTGCCTGAGCCGTGGCGGTGTCGGGCGCGATCAGAGGGCCGACCACATGCGTACGGTCGCTCGGCCAGGCCGCCGCGTAACCGGTGAGTCTTCCTTCGAGCTCCGCGACCCGGATGTGGTCGGCGTACGCGGGCAGCCGGGCAAGGACGTGTGTCCGGTCGGAGCCGAAGACGTCCGAGTCCAGCCGGACGATGGATCGCAGGTCCTCTGCCGCGGCCGGACGAACGGTCACGGCGGACGCTCTCTCACCGGTCGGCCGGAAGAACCCGGTGACCCGCTCGACGCGGCCCACGACCGCGAAACCGAGCTGCTCATAGAGTGGTCGTCCCGCGGAGGTCGCGTACAGACTGAGGGGCGTCCCGTCGGCCTCGGCCATGACATGACGCATCAGACGCCGGGCGACTCCCTGTCGCGCATGCCGTTCGGCGACGAGCAGCATGCCGATGGCAGCCAGGCTCGGACCGTAGGAGGTCACCACACAGGCTGCCATCAGTCCCTTGCCCTCGGGGTCGTCCACGCCGTAGCCCGTTCCCGCGGCGAGGAGCAGTCCCCATCTGTGCTCGTCGCGTGGCCAGCCGCGGTCCTCGCAGAGGTCGGCGCAGGCGACCAGGTCGCCCAGGGTGAGGCGTCGGACAGGCAGATCGGTGAGCGGACGGGGCAGTGGGGAGGACATGAGGGTCAGGCTGTCCGACGCGGCGATCGCTCGTCCACCCCTTTACCGACCGAGACTCGCAACCTCCGGCCGCGCCGGGTCGGTCCCCAGGGCTTCAGTACCGATATCGCGGTGATGAACAGATACGTCGCCGTCGCCACCGACGGAGCGACCACCAAGTCGATGTCGAGGGAGCCGCGCAGCGCCGCCTCGTTGATGCCGGGGCGCAACGAGAAGATCGACAGCGCCGTGGTGATCAGGGTGAGCCAGTACTTCGTCCAGACCCACCGGTGTCTGGCCAACCCCCAGGGCGTGCCGAGCGCCAGCACGAGTCCGCTGGACAGGGAGAGAAGGGCGACGGGTACGAGCAGCCAGTCTCCGAAAACCTTCATGGCGCGGGTGGTGGCCTGTGCGGTGGCGGGGTCGTCGGTGAGGAAGGCTGTGATTCCGAGCGCCAGCAGGCCGACGGTCAGTCCCAGCCAGCTCACGGATATCGAAACATGCGCGACGAGGAGGCCGCGGCGGGCGGAGCGGTTGAGTGGTTTCACGTGAAACACGGTGCCGGGAACGAGGAAGTCGAGCGTCTGACAGCGGGAGTAATCGCACGTACTAGCCTCGGCGTACGACGCGCGCTCCAGCGGCTTTGTGGGCCGGACTCGTTGGGAAGCACCCCGCGGCGGCTTTCTCGGTGGGCCGGCCGGTACGCGGTCCCGCGTGGACGCGGGAGGCGGACGACCGTGGATTCACGGCTCGGACATGGGGCAATGGAACGTCATGGCCGAGCCGGTTCGGATACTCGGGGTTCCCGCTGTCTGTCCGGCCTGCGTCCACGGCAGGGCATGCTGGGCAGGGAACCGCGAGCAGGAACCGGTCGGCGACCGCAGGGGGGACCCGACTGCGTCCGTGGACGGGGGCCGCAGCCGTGCGGGTGCACAAGGCGACCAGAAGACGTTCTAGGCGAGGCACAGTATGGATGCTCCGGCCACCGGGCGGACCGAAGACGGAACGGGAAGATCCCCCGACGCGATTCTGATCCACCGCACTCTGACCGAGATCTCGCCGGTCGCAGACCAAGCGACCTCGTACTTCTACGCCCTGCTCTTCATCCGGCACCCCGACCTGCGTGATCTGTTCCCGGTCGCCATGGATGTTCAGCGCGACCTTCTCTTCCGCGCGATCCTCACCGCGGCCGACCGGCTGGACGACCCTCGTGCGCTGGCCGAGTACCTCGGCGGACTGGGCCGGGGACACCGCAAGTACGGCACGCTGCCCACGCACTATCCCGCCGTGGGGGAGGCGCTCCTCGGTGCGCTGAGCCGTTACGCGAACAGCACCTGGGACACCGGGACCGAAGCGGCGTGGGTCCGTGCCTACACCGCGATGTCGCAGATCATGATCGATGCTGCCGCCGAGGACGAGGTGCGGACCCCCGCCCGGTGGCACGCGGAGGTCGTCTCCCACGACCTCAGGACCCGCGACATAGTGGTCCTCACGGTCCGTCCCGACCAGGCCTACCCCTTCCGCGCAGGCCAGTACGCGGCGATGGAGACCCCGTGGTGGCCCCGGAACTGGCGCCACTACTCCTTCGCCTCGGCGCCCCGTCCGGACGGTCTGCTCACCTTCCACATCAAGGCGGTCCCGGCGGGCTGGGTCTCCAACGCCCTGGTGCACCGGGCCCGGCCCGGTGACATCCTGCGCCTCGGCCCGCCCACCGGCTCGATGACGGTCGACCACTCCACCCACAGCAGTCTGCTCTGCCTGGGCGGTGGCACGGGCATCGCGCCCATCAAGGCGCTCGTCGAGGATGTCGCCGAGCACGGCGACCGGCGTCCGGTGGAGGTCTTCTACGGGGCACGCAGCGGTCACGACCTGTACGACATCGACACGATGATGCGGCTCCAGCGGACCTATCCCTGGCTCGCGGTGCGGCCAGTGGTCTCCACCGGCCCGGGAACGGAGGGCGGTCTGAAGGGACTGCTGCCCGAGGCTGTGCGCGAGTGCGGCCCGTGGTACGAATACGACGCCTATCTCTCGGGCCCGCCCGGCATGATCCGCAGCGGCGTGGACGTACTCAGGGGCATCGGCATGCCCGCCGAGAACATCCGACACGATGCCGTCGAGGAACTGGCGGCCACCGGCCCCGCCTGATCGCGGGCGTGCTGCCGGCAGGGCCTGCCCCGCAGGAGCAACGACGGCTGAGCCCTGCCCCGCGGGAGCGGCGGGGTCAGCCCAGGTCGGGTGCGTGCATCGCCCGTACACCCTCGATGTTGCCGTCCAGGTAGTGCCGCAGCGACAGCGGTACGAGATGGACCGCAGCGATCCCCATCCGGCTGAACGGCACCCGAACGACGTCGTACTCCCCACAGGGGTCGTCGATCTCGGGCCCGTGGCGCCGGGACAGGTCCATCGACTCCAGTCGGCAGACGAAGAAGTGCTGGACTTTGACGCCCTTCACCCCGCCGCCCTCGATGTGCTCCACGGTGTCGACGAAGCAGGGGACCACATCGGTGATCTTGGCGCCCAGCTCCTCGTCCAGCTCGCGGTGCAGGGCGTCGACGACCGTCGCGTCCTCGGGCTCGACCCCGCCGCCCGGTGTGAGCCAGTAGGGATCCACTCCGGGCTTGGTGCGCTTGATGAGGACGAGGTCGTCGCCGTCGAGCAGGATGGCGCGTGCGGTGCGCTTGACCACAGGACGTTCGGTCATGGCAAGAGCGTGGCCCACCGAACCGGTTCTGAAACACCGGAGCGGTGCCGGGCCGTCCTGCGCTCACCAGTCGGCGGCGGCGCGCAGCAGCCACTCGTGCGCCCGCGCGATGTGGGGCAGCGCGAGGGTGCCGGTCCGCACGGCCAGGAAATAGGTGCGCAGGGGAGGTACGGGAGGGTCGAGAAGTGCTACCACCTCGCCCCTTTCCAGTGCGGCCTCACACAGATAGCGCGGCAGTACGGCGAGCCCGGCACCCGCCACCGCGCACTCCAGGACCGCCCGGAGATCCGGTGCAATGACCGTTCCCGCAACGGCGGGCCGGCGGTCGAAGACGGCGGCCCAGTAGCGCGAGACGAGCGGCAGGCTCTCGTGGACCTCCACGACCGGAAGCTCGTTCAGCACCACGGGCCCTTTGTGCCGCAAGGCCCCGGGCCCCAGGCGCCCGGCCCAGCGCGGTGCGGCGATCAGGACGTGCTCTTCGTCGCAGAGCGGGGTCGCGGTGAGCAGCCCGCCGCGCGGACGGGCCGTCGCAAGGGCCAGATCGTGATGTCCGGCGGCCAGCCCCTCCAGAGTCTTCTCGGCGCCTGCGAAGAACGAACTGCGCACAGCCAGGCCCTGGGCGATGAGAGGGGTGAGCGCGGGCAGGGCCCGCATCGACGTGAATTCGGGCGGCCCGGCCAGATGCAGTGTCCGGACGCCCGACTCCTCGTCGAGCTCGGTCTCGGCGATCTCGACCAGTGCGTCCAGATGGGGCGCCGCCCGGTGCGCGAGTTCGTCGCCGATGGTCGTCGGGGTCACACCACGGGCCCTGCGCAGGAAGAGCGGACGACCCAGCTGCCGTTCCAGGGTGCGGATCTGCGAGGTCACCGCGGGCTGGGAGAGGCCGAGCAGGGCAGCGGCCCGGGTGAAGGAGCCGGCCCGGTGCACCGTGACGAATGTACGCAGCAGGGCCAGGTCCATGTCCCGCCGCCTCCCACACTCGCGATGCTTCGAACCGTACAACTATAAATATGTCGATAGGTCGCTGTCGCTAGCGTGATTGGACTCTGACAGAGAGTCAATTAGCCTTGTTCAGACGGTTCTTCACACCCGGAACCGGGACGGTCCGAGCCACGAGGGGGGAGGCTCGGACCGTCCGTCCCACTGGCCGGCTCAGCTCTTGCGCAGCGCGGCGTCCAGTGCCCGTTCGACATCGGCCACCAGGTCGTCCGGGCTCTCGGCGCCGACCGAGAAACGGATGAAGCCCTCCGGTACGGCGTCACCGCCCCAACGTGCCCGCCGCTCGGCGGTGGAGCGCACGCCGCCGAAGCTCGTCGCGTCGTCGACCAGCCGCAGCTCGGTGAGGAAGCGCTCGGCCCGCTCGCGGTCGGGCAGCACGAACGACACCACGGAGCCGAAGCGCCGCATCTGCCGTACGGCGTTCGGATACGAAGGATCGGTGGGCAGGCCGGGATACCGAACCCCGGTCACCTCCTCGCGCCTGCCCAGCGCCTCGGCCAGGGTCAGGGCGGTGGCGCACTGCCGGTCGAGCCGCAGCTCCAGAGTGGCCAGCGAACGGTGTGCGAGCCAGGCCTCCATCGGTCCGGGAATCGCGCCGACGACCTTGCGCCAGCGCCGCACGCCCGCTGCCAGCTCGGGATCGCGGCAGGTCACATGGCCGAGCAGGATGTCGCCGTGCCCGGTCATGCCCTTCGTGTCACTGGCCACCGAGAAGTCGGCCCCCAGTTCCAGCGGGCGCTGGCCGAGAGGCGTGGCGAGAGTGTTGTCGACGGCCACCAGGGTGCCGGCCGCGTGAGCGGCCCCGACGAGTCGGCGCACGTCGCAGACATCGAGCCCCGGGTTGGACGGGGTCTCGATCCACAGCAGCCTGGCACCCTCCAGGACCGCCAACTGGGCATCGCCGCCGGTCGGCGCGGTCCGCACCTCGACGCCGTACGCCTCCAACTGCTCGCGCACCAGCGGCAGCGCCTGGTATCCGTCGTCGGGGAGCACGACCACATCGCCCGTGCGCGCCTGGGACAGCAGAACCGCCGAGATCGCCGCCATTCCGGAGGCGAAGACGGTGGTCTCGACCTGCTCCCCCGGCGCCTCCAGCTCGCCGATGGCGCGTTCCAGATGGGTCCAGGTCGGATTGGTGTCCCGACCGTAGGTGTACGGGCCGGCCGGTTCACCGGAGAGGTGGAAATGTGCGGCGAAGACCGGCCCGGGCAGGGTGGGCTCGAACTGCTCCGGCTCGGGCAGCCCCGCCCGTACCGCCCGGGTCCCGTCACCCATGGTGCTCATACCGCTCCTTGCTTCTCCCCCGGTGTGCCACCGGTCCGACCTGCACTGTCTCAGTAGGTGTCGGGTCAGTCCTCGTCGGGCAGGACCACGTTCAGCGCCCACGACACGATCGAGATGATCAGGCCGCCGAGTACGGCGGTCCAGAAGCCATGGACATGGAAGCTGAGATCGAACAGACCGGCCAGCCAGGAGGTCAGCAGCAGCATGAGCGCGTTGACCACCAGGGTGATCAGACCCAGCGTGAGGATGAAGAGCGGGAAGGTGAGCAGTTTCACTATCGGCTTGACCACGAAGTTCACCAGGCCGAAGAGCAGGGCGACCAGGATTAGTGTGAGCGCCTTGCGCCCGGTGCCGCCGCCGTTCAGCGTGATGTCCTGGAGCAACCAGATGGCCACGGCCAGCGCACCTGCGTTGGCGATCGTCTTGACTACGAAATTCTTCATGTGTCTGATCGTGGCAGACACGATCGGTGGCTGACACCGGCAGAGCAGAGGCAAGGGGCGGACGGGCCATGAAGGCATTCAGACTGGACGAACTGGAGGCGGAGCGGGCCGCCAACAACGGCGCGTACCTGCAGTTCGTGAAGGAACGCAACATGTCCGTCGGCCTGTATGCGCTGGACGCCGGTGAACTGGACACGCAGCAGCCGCACAAGGAGGACGAGGTCTACTTCGTCGTCAGTGGCCGCGCCTCGATCACGGTCGGCATGGAAACCACGCAGGTGGGCAGAGGAAGCGTGGTGTACGTGCCCGCCGGTGTGGCCCACAAGTTCCACCACATCACCGAGGACCTGCGGGTCATGGTTGTCTTCTCCCCGCCGGAGAGCTGAGCCCGCTCCTACGGAGGGCCGGACTCCGGTCTCAGGGGTCCCTAGGGGGTCGATCAGGGGACTTCAAGGGCTGCGGAACCCCCGCCGGCCCCCTCCGCGCCTCTAGCATCGAAAGCAGGAACTCACAGAGACGAGGTAAGGACGATGGCGGTGCGGGAGATATTCGCTGGGATGCCCTGGTGGGTGAAGTGGATCGCGGTGCCGGTCATCGCGATCGTCGTGTTCGGCGGTCTGATCGCCAGCGTGGTCGGGTTCGTGATCGGCCTGCTCTTCAAGGTTCTGGTCTTCGTGATCCTGGTCGGAGGACTCGTCTTCGTCGTACGCAAGTTCATGTCGTCCTCCTCCTCGCGCGGCGACTGGTAGGAAGATCGGAAACCGGGCGGAGGATTAGCCCAGCTGAGCTAAGTACAAGACGAAACGACACTTCTGGCGGATACGGCGGATATGGTGGAAATCCGCTGCCGCCACCTGGGAATTGACTGTTCGTCACCACTCTGGCCAGTGGTTTGTACGGCGTTCGGTCTCCGGACCCCAGACATGCGGCGGTTCGTGGGGGCGGCCCCCACAGGCGGGCTGACAGTCCGTCACCATGCCTGGGGGTGACCGTTGACCACGGCATCGAGCACTGCTGTCCCGACGCTGATCGGTTCGGTACAGCGAGCGCTGAGGCTGCTGGAAGCTGTGGGCGCCCATCGAGACGGGGCGCCCGCGAAGCAGCTGGCCAGGGAAGCGGGTCTTCCCCTTCCCACCGCCTACCACCTGCTGCGCACCCTGACCCATGAGGGCTATCTGCGCCGGGAGAGCGGCGTCTTCCTCTTCGGCGCCGCCGCGGAGCGCCTGGTCGGCCGGGGAGCGCTGCGGAATCGTCGCAGCCGGATGACGGAGTCGCTGAGCCGCTGGCGCGACACCATCGGCGCACCGGTGTACTGCGCCGTCTACCGCGAGGGCGAGATCGAACTCGTCGCGGTCGCCGACGACCCCGCCACACCCGCGGTGGACGAGTGGGCATCCTTCCGGGAGACCGGCCACGCCCATGCGATCGGCCAGTGTCTGCTGAGCCGGCTCGACGAGAGGGCCCGCGAGGATCATCTGGACCGGCACCCGGTGCGGCCGCTGACCCGCTATTCGGTGCGGGACCGCGCGGCGCTTCTGGAGCGCTTGCGGTCGTTGGAACGAATGGAACCTGTCATCGAACGACAGGAGTACGCCCTGGGGACGGTCTGTGCGGCCATCCCGATCGCCGCCGGTTTCACCGCCGCAGCGATGGCGATTTCCGTACCCCTGGAGCAAGAAGATCGGTTGCTCCCCGCAGTCGAACAACTACGTTGCGAAGTGGCCAGCCTCTTGCGCTCGTTCGTGTTCTCTATCAGTATCTGAAAAATCACTCCTTGTGATCTGCTATCGCGTGCACCACGATGGCGTCAATAGGGCCACGGGGGATCATTCCTGGCCAGATTCATCTACTGCGGGGTTGAACGATGCGCGAGTCGGTTCAAGCTGAGGTCATGATGAGCTTCCTCGTTTCCGAGGAGCTCTCTTTTAGGATCCCGGTGGAGCTCCGGTACGAAGTCTGCGATCCATATGCGATCCGGATGACCTTCCATCTGCCCGGCGACGCCCCCGTCACCTGGGCATTCGGCCGTGAGCTGCTGCTCGACGGCCTCAACAGCCCCAGTGGGGACGGCGATGTGCACATCGGGCCCACGGAGCCCGAAGGGTTGTCCGATGTACACATCCGTCTCCAGGTGGGCACGGATCGCGCCCTCTTCAGGGCCGGTACGGCGCCGCTCGTGGCCTTTCTCGACCGCACCGACAAACTCGTGCCTCTCGGGCAGGAGTGCACGCTGGGTGACTTCGAGGGCAATCTGGAAGAGGCTCTGGGCCGGATCCTCACTGAGGAACAGAACGCCGGCTGAAGAGCGCGGCGCCGCAGGTCGGCCCGCCGGTCGAACACGACACCCGCCGAATGGGTGAATCGCTCTCCGTGTGGAGGCGTTCAAGCCCTCGCCCTTCGACGGCGGCCCTTCCCGGTCCGTACGGGTGCTGGAGCTACGGCTTCCGCGCCGAGCCCCGTGCGGTCCGCGGAGACGACCAGCGCGGCGAGCACGGTCGTCACCGGTACCGAGGCGACCAGTCCGATCGAGCCGACCAGCGTTCGTACGATCTCCTCCGCCACCAGTTCGCTGTTGGCCACCGTCCCCACGCTGCTCCGGGCGATCGAGAACAGCAGCAGCAGCGGCAGCGCGGCACCCGCGTAGGCCAGCACCAGCGTATTGACGACCGAGGCGATGTGATCGCGCCCGATCCTGATCCCTGCCCGGTAGAGACCCCGCGCACCCATCGTCGGGTTCGCCTGGTGCAGTTCCCAGACCGCTGATGTCTGGGTGACCGTCACATCGTCGAGCACCCCGAGCGAGCCGATGATCACACCGGCCAGCAGTAGACCGCTCATGTCGATGTGCGGGTACAGGCCGTGGATGAGGCCGGTGCTGTCATCGGTGTTGCCGGTCAGGGCGGCCCAGCCGATGAAGAGTGATCCGAGCAGCCCGATCAGCAGCAGGGAGATCAGGGTGCCGATGACGGCGACCGAGGTGCGGGCGGTCAGGCCGTGGCACATGTAGAGCGCGATCAGCATGATCGCACTGGCCCCGATCACTGCGACGAGCAGTGGATTCGAGCCCTGGAGGACGGCCGGGAGGATGAACAGGGTCAGCACGGCGAACGACACGGCGAGCGCGACCAGTGCCATCACGCCGCGCATCCTGCCCACCGCGACCACCACCAGGGCGAAGATCCCGGCCAGCAGCGTCATCGGGAACTTCCGGTTCACATCCGTCACCGAGTACTGCAGATCACGGGGGGCGTCGGGGGCGTACGCCACGACCACTCCCTGTCCCTCGCGCAACTGACGCGGTGCGTCGGGCTGGACGATCTCGAGGAAAGTCCGGCCCGTGTCATGACCGGTCGTCACTTCGACGGTGGCTTTCTCGCACAACCCCGCCCCGTTCCCCGGCGGCGTCGTGGTGTCGCCACTGGTGGGCATCTGGGCGGCGTTCACTTCCTTGCAGTCCACCTTGTCGATCCTCACCACCTTGGCCTGCTGGGTCTGCCGGTCGAAACCGACACCGGTCCGCTCGTGCGAGGGCGCACCTCCCGGCCAGAGCGCCACCAGGCCGACGACGACCGCGGTGGCGAACGGGATCAGTACGGCGGCGATGACCTTGCGCAGATGCTTGGAGACGGGCGCTGCAGGGCCGTGGCCGTGGGAATGGCCGTGCTGATGGCCCTGCGGGTCGGGGTCGTGCTGGGGGGACGTCACCGGCCGATCATCGCAAGAAGGAAAGGGCCCTCTGTTCATTCCGCCGGACAGGGCGCTAGCGTGGGGGGACCTTTGCACACGCGGGAGCTCGGAGCACCGGGCTGAGAGGGCGCTGATATCCGTACATCTGTACGGGACAGGCTGCGCCGACCGCCGAACCTGTTACCGGGTAATGCCGGCGTAGGGAGTAGGTCTCATGACCACATCGGACGCACGCACGCCTGCCTCGAACCAGAGCGACGAGGCCGGGAAGTCCATCGGCTGGCACAAGGGGTACGTCCAGGGCTCACGCCCGGACCTCCGGGTGCCGGTCCGTCAGGTGCACCTCACCAACGGCAAGGACGTGACGTTGTACGACACGTCGGGGCCGTACACCGATCCCACCACCGAGACCGATGTCCGTCGCGGTCTCGCACCGCTGCGGGAGAACTGGATCATCGCGCGCGGCGACACCGAGGAGTACCCGGGCCGCCCGGCCCGCCCCGAGGACGACGGGCTCAAGCACACCTCGCCGCGTGGCGGGCTGCGCAACCTCGACGCCGTCTTCCCCGGCCGCCCGCGGCTGCCCCGCCGCAGCCGGGACGGCCGGCCGGTCACCCAGCTCGCGTACGCCCGCCGGGGCGAGATCACTCCGGAGATGGAGTACGTGGCGATCCGGGAGGACGTCGAACCAGAGGTGGTGCGCGAAGAGATCGCCGCGGGCCGGGCCGTGCTGCCGGCCAATGTCAACCATCCCGAGACCGAGCCGATGATCATCGGCAAGCGGTTCCTGGTGAAGGTCAATGCAAACATCGGCAACTCCGCGGTGACGTCCTCCATCGAGGAGGAGGTGGAGAAGATGACATGGGCGACGCGTTGGGGCGCCGACACGGTCATGGACCTTTCCACCGGACGCAACATTCACACCACCCGTGAGTGGGTTCTGCGCAACTCCCCCGTGCCGATCGGCACCGTCCCCCTCTACCAGGCCCTCGAAAAGGTCGACGGCAGGGCCGAGGAGCTGACCTGGGAGATCTACAAGGACACTGTCATCGAGCAGGCCGAGCAGGGCGTCGACTACATGACGGTCCACGCCGGCGTGCGCCTGCTGTACGTTCCGCTGACCGCCCGCCGCAAGACCGGCATCGTCTCCCGCGGCGGCTCGATCATGGCGGCGTGGTGCCTCGCGCACCACAAGGAGTCGTTCCTGTACGAGCACTTCGAGGAGCTCTGCGAGATCCTCGCCACGTACGACGTGACGTACTCGCTGGGCGACGGGCTGCGCCCCGGGTCGATCGCCGACGCCAACGACGAGGCCCAGTTCGCCGAACTGCGCACGCTCGGTGAGCTGAACACGATCGCCAAGCGGTTCGGCGTGCAGACCATGATCGAGGGGCCGGGCCATGTCCCGATGCACAAGATCAAGGAGAACATCGACCTGCAGCAGGAGATCTGCGAGGAGGCGCCGTTCTACACGCTCGGCCCGCTGACCACCGATGTCGCTCCGGCGTACGACCACATCACCTCGGGCATCGGCGCGGCGATGATCGCCTGGTGGGGCACGGCGATGCTCTGCTGCGTCACGCCCAAGGAGCACCTGGGCCTGCCCAACCGGGACGATGTGAAGACCGGCGTCATCACGTACAAGATCGCGGCCCATGCGGCGGACCTCGCCAAGGGGCATCCGGGGGCGCAGGACTGGGACGACGCGCTCTCCGACGCCCGCTTCGAATTCCGCTGGGAGGACCAGTTCAACCTGGCTCTCGACCCGGTCACGGCAAGGGAGTTCCATGACGAGACGCTGCCGGCCGAGCCTGCGAAGACGGCGCACTTCTGCTCGATGTGCGGCCCGAAGTTCTGCTCGATGAAGATCTCCCAGGACATCCGTCGTGAACACGGCGGTTCCCAGGCCGAGATCGACGCGGGCATGGCGGAGAAGTCCAGGGAATTCGCGGCGGCGGGCAACCGCGTCTATCTGCCGATCGCGGACTGAGCCCGTCGCACGGCGCCGGGGGTGGCGAAGGTCTTCTCGCGGACTTTCGCCACCCGTCCGCCGCTCTCCGGGCGCGCGGCGGGACCGGGGCGCGGTGGCGTCGGAGAGTCGGCGAACGGGGCGGCGCAGGAGGCGACTGATCATCAGGATCGCGCTGTAGTAAGGGACTTACGGCCTGGTGCACGATAGAGGGTCGATCAGGCCGTTACCGGTGGTCGTCGATACGACCGGACCCGGTCAGTCCGGTTCGTGCTCGGGCCCGCCGAAGTCGGGGCTGGTGAAGTCCGGGCTGGTGAACGTCGGGCGTGGGCCTGCCGCCGGGCCCTCGTCCGGGCTCGTGAAGTCCGGTCTGCTGTAGCCGATCTTCGGGATGCGGTTCGCCGAGCGATGCGGTGTGCGCGACGCGCGGCCGGCCTCGGGGTCGGCGAGCGCGTCCCTGAGGAACGGCAGGATGCCGCGTTCCAGCAGCGCGTGGCGCCATGCCTCCCGGGCGCGTGCCACATCCTCCGGCAGCTCGTCCTCGGCGTCCTCGGAGGGCTGCGACGTCGAGCCGTTGCGCAGCGCGGTGATGAGCAGTCCGACGGCGGCGGCGAGGATCGCGGCGGCCATCACCGCCGCGAAGAACCAGCCCGCGGTGACCATGGTGGAGGCGAAGGACGGCGGCGGGCTGAGCAGTTTCAGCAGATAGCCGGCCAGCAGGAATATGAAGGCGGCGGTGCCGGCGAGCACAGGCGCCAGAACCGTTATGACAGCCCCTATGCCGGCGCCCGACCGGTTCTGACGGCCCGTGCCGGGACCGACACCCGAATCCTCGCCCGCTCCTTCGACCGGTCCACGCAGCTCTTGCCGGGCCTTCACATAGTGCTCGTACTCGGTGGCGGCCGTGGCCGTGATCAGCGCCGTGGCGTCCAGCGCCATGGTGCGCAACTGGACGGCATTGAGCCGCTCGCCGACCGCGGCCAGATCCGGTCGTTCATGTGCGTGGCGCAGTGCGTCGTCGAGGATCCGCTCGTACTCGGGGCGGTCCTCGGTCAGCAGGTGCGGAGCGCTTTTCATGTGCATCCCCCGATGCTCCGTTGGGCCTGAGTACCCGCTCGGGCCGGGCAGTTGGGCGGAAACGGAGGAGAGCCTGCTACTGATACGCCGATGGTAGAGCGCCCACGGCACGGGGTGACAGGGGGTTTCCGGAAATAGGCCCAGTGATCGGCGCGGTCAGGTCGTGGAAGCGTCTTCCCGGAGGAACGTCAGACATGCAGGGGCAGTTGGACGACCAGTAGCTTTCCGGCCATGGTCACTCCGCCGTCCATGGCGATGGCGAGGCCGTCCGCGTAGACGTGCGGCCCTTCGACCACGGGGCCGGAACCGTCCTCTCCGTCCTCCGAGCCGACCTCGCCGAGAAGGTACGGAATGGGGCTGTGACCATGGACGATGCGATGTCCGCCATAGGCCGACATCAGTTCCCGGACGGCCTGTGGACCCGCCTCGTCGCGGAAGGCGAACCGCTTGGTGAGCTTCCGGAACAGGTCCCAGCACTCGTCGGCGTCGTTACGCGTGAGAATGGCGTGCACGGTGTCGTTGACGTCCTCGATGTTGGTGCCGTAGTCGAGGTACGCCGTCGTGTCGGAGTGCATCAGCAGATGCCCGTCCTCCTCGACGATCGCGTCGAGCCGGGACATCCACTGGAGGTGGACATCTTGAAGCCGCTCCATGTCGTTCTTCTGGCCGCCGTTGAGCAGCCAGGCGGCCTGGAAGGTGGCGGTGCCCGCGCCGGAGTTCACCGGGGTGTCGCCGAACCGCTTGGCGCCGATGAGCAGCAGTTCGTGATTGCCCATCAGGGCCTTGCAGTAGCCGCCGGCGGCCGCTGCCTCGGCGGAGAGACGCATCACCAGGTCGATGACGCCGATGCCATCGGGGCCGCGGTCGGTGAAGTCGCCGAGGAACCAGAGCCGGGCATTGCCCGCGGACCAGTTGCCCTCGGCGTCGATGAGGCCCTGTTCGGCGAGCGCGGCGTGGAGCTCGTCCAGATAGCCGTGGACATCGCCGACGACGTACAGCGGTCCGAGCCCCGGCTCCGGGACGGGCCGGGGGTCGGGGACGGCCCGCACCTGGACGGTGTCACCGCGGTTGATCACGGGGAGATCGCGCTCGGTGGGCGTGTACCCCTCAGGCAGTTCGTCTTCCGGTACCGCGTGGCCCGGGTGCGGCGATGAAGGCGGCACCGGGGTCTGCGCATAGGGCGGTACGCGGAAGTCACGCAACGTCGCAGTCCGCACCACGGGTTCCTGACCGGCCCCCTGTGTCATCGACCCCTCCACCACCGTCGCGCCGCCGTACACCTGACGGGCCCTGCTGGTCGGGGTGGTCCGCGGTGTCGTGCGCCCATCATAGGAATGCGAATCGTGCTCTGTGACGCACCAGGGGTGGTGAATCCGGGCGCACGTCAGGTTCACCGGCCGATTGGTCCGAAATCGCCTGATCAATCCCCTGCGGGGGAGCGGGGCGCGCTGACCGTGGTGCGGGGTGGACGGCGTTGCGAGGACGTCCGGACGATGAGCTCCGTCGGTATCACCTGCTCCACCGGTCCGTCGTGATCGACGCCTTCGATGGCGTCGATCAGCAGTTGGACGACCGCCGTGCCGATTCTGCGCGGCTTGAGCGACAGGGTCGTGATGGGGGGCTCGGTCGTCGCGTACACCGTGGACTCGCTGCAGCAGACCAGCAGGAGGTCCTCGGGGACGCGCAGGCCGTATCTGCGGGCGGCCGCCAGGAGATCGGTGCCGTTGGGGTCGAAGAGCCCGTAGACGGCGTCGGGGCGGTCGGGGCGGGCCAGCAGCCGGTCGGCGGCGACCGCACCCGCGCACGGGTCGTGGGCGGGATAGGACTCGTACACCGGATCCTGGCCCACGCGCTCGCACCAGTGGAGGTAGGCGGTGGTGGAGAGCCGGGTGTACGTGTCGGTGGTGGTGCCGGTGAGCAGGCCGATGCGGCGGGCCCCGGCGGCGGCGAGATGGTCGAGGAGGTCGAGCACGGCGGCCCGGTGGTCGTTGTCGACCCATGCGGTGACCGGGAGCGTTCCGGCCGGCCGGCCGTCCGAGACGACGGGCAGACCCTGGCGTACGAGCTCCGTGACGACCGGGTCCTGGTCGGAGGGGTCGATCACGACGGTGCCGTCGAGAGCGACGTTCGACCAGACGTCGTGGCGTGAGGTGGCGGGCAGGATGACGAGGGCATAGCCGCGGGCGAGCGCGGCGGAGGTGGCGGCTCTGGCCATCTCGGCGAAGTAGGCGAACTCCGTGAAGGTGAAGGGTTCGTCCCCGTACGTCGTCACGGTCAGGCCGATGAGGCCGGACTTGCCGGTACGGAGGGTTCGGGCCGCGGCGGAAGGGCGGTAGCCCAGGCGCTCAGCGACCTCACGGACATGGCGGCGGGTGGCGTCCGGGAGCCTGCCCTTGCCGTTGAGCGCGTCGGAGACGGTCGTGATGGAGACGCCGGCGGCGGCGGCCACATCCCGGATTCCCGCTCGTCCCTGCCGACCGCCGCGCCGGGGTGTCTCCGTCCGGCTCACCTGGTGCTTCCCTGCTGCTGTCATGGCGAGCCGATAGTAGGGCTCGGACGGGCGGTTGACCCGGCTGCATATTCACTCACCGGCAGGCACGTTTTTGCATGATCATTAGACGTCAAATGCCTTGCAAACCAAGAGTGTTGGCTGGATCCACCGTTATGTGTCATGCATCGAACCCGCTGGGCCTACTAAACGGCTGATGTCTCGAAGAGGTCTCATCTCACCTCTTCGGGGGACGCGCGCCACGGCGTGAGCCACCGGCGCACGTCAAGGAGAGAAGCGCTCCCCCCGATTCCCGGTCGCACCGGACGATTGGACGCTTCGACCATTCGCAGCAGCGCCCAATCCTCATAAGGTGAGCAGTATTGATGTGTACAGACGGTCGAGGAGGACCTGCGGTGAGCGAGACGAGCCCCAAGCTGCGCGCCGAGCTGGACGGCGTCCCCGCCTATGTGCCGGGCAAGCCGGCTGCTGCCGACGGACCGGTTGCGTTCAAGCTGTCCTCCAACGAGAACCCGTATCCGCCGCTGCCCGGTGTGATGCAGTCCGCCCTCGCCGCGGCTGCGAACTTCAACCGCTACCCGGACATGGCCTGCACCGGTCTGATGAACGAGCTGGCCGACCGTTTCGGTGTGCCCGTCTCCCATCTCGCCACCGGAACCGGCTCGGTCGGTGTGGCGCAGCAGCTGCTCCAGGCCACTTCGGGGCTGGGCGACGAGGTCATCTACGCCTGGCGCTCCTTCGAGGCGTATCCGATCATCACGCAGGTCAGCGGTGCGACCTCGGTGAAGGTTCCGCTGACCGACGGTGAGGTGCACGACCTCGACGCGATGGCGGACGCGATCACGGACCGCACCCGGATGATCTTCGTCTGCAATCCGAACAACCCGACCGGCACGGTGGTGCGCCGTGCCGAGCTGGAGCGGTTCCTGGACCGGGTGCCGAGCGATGTCCTGGTGGTGCTCGACGAGGCGTACAAGGAGTTCATCCGCGACGTCGAGGTGCCGGACGGCATCGAGATCTACCGGGACCGGCCCAATGTGGCGGTGCTGCGGACGTTCTCCAAGGCCTACGGCCTGGCAGGTCTGCGGGTCGGCTTCGCCGTCGCCCATGAGCCGGTGGCGGCGGCCCTGCGCAAGACGGCGGTGCCCTTCGGGGTCAGCCAGCTCGCGCAGGACGCGGCGGTGGCCTCGCTGCGCGCCGAGGACGAACTCCTGGGGCGGGTCGGCTCTCTGGTGTGCGAGCGCGACCGGGTGCAGCGGACGCTGGCGGAGCAGGGCTGGACGGTGCCGGAGTCCCAGGCGAACTTCGTCTGGCTGCGGCTCGGGGACCGTACCGCCGACTTCGCCGCGGTGTGCGAGCGGGCCGGTGTGGTGGTCAGGCCGTTCGCGGGCGAGGGCGTGCGGGTCTCGATCGGGGAGGACGAGGCGAACGATCTGTTCCTGAAGGTGACGGAGTCGTACCGCAAGGACCTGTAGAGCGGCGCGCGGCCACCCGCGCGCATGCGAGGCCCCGGGCCCCGTACCTCGTTCGCCGAGGTGCGGGGCCTTCGTGTTCGAGGCCGCGGGCGGAGTCCGGACCGCGGCGGTCCGGGGGTGTCTGCTTCGGAGTGTCTGCTTCGGGGGGATTGATCGGAACATCCCAAGAGGGGTACCCCGCCCGAACGTCCCGAAAGTCCGTGCGCCATAATTGCTTGTGAATGTGAACGCGTTCACAAGCCTGTCCTGTTTCATCCCGTGATTAGTCGGATTTAAAGGGCAAATTGCCGGTGCGACTACGGCGACGTAAGGAGAAGACGACGTGGAGCTAGCTCTGGCGCCGGAAACCCTGGCGCGATGGCAGTTCGGTATCACCACCGTCTACCACTTCCTGTTCGTCCCCCTGACGATCTCTCTCGCCGCGCTCACCGCCGGCCTGCAGACCGCCTGGGTGCGTACGAACAAGGAGAAGTACCTCAGAGCGACGAAGTTCTGGGGCAAGCTTTTCCTGATCAACATCGCCATGGGCGTCGTCACCGGCATCGTCCAGGAGTTCCAGTTCGGCATGAACTGGTCCGACTACTCGCGGTTCGTCGGTGACATCTTCGGTGCCCCGCTCGCGTTCGAGGCGCTGATCGCCTTCTTCTTCGAGTCCACCTTCATCGGGCTGTGGATCTTCGGCTGGGACAAGCTCCCGAAGAAGATCCATCTCGCCTGCATCTGGATGGTCTCCATCGGCACCATCCTGTCCGCGTACTTCATCCTGGCGGCCAACTCCTGGATGCAGCACCCGGTGGGTTACCGGATCAACAAGGAACGCGGCCGGGCCGAGCTGACCGACTTCTGGCATGTGCTCACCCAGAGCACCGCGCTCGCCCAGTTCTTCCACACCATCACCGCCGCCTTCCTGGTCGGAGGTGCGTTCATGGTCGGTATCGCCGCCTTCCACCTGGCGCGCAAGAAGCACATCCCGGTGATGCGGACCTCGCTGCGGCTCGGCCTGGTCACCGTGGTGATCGCCGGGCTCCTCACCGCCATCAGCGGTGACCAACTGGGCAAGGTCATGTTCAAGCAGCAGCCGATGAAGATGGCCGCTGCCGAGGCGCTCTGGGAGGGTCAGGACGCGGCGCCCTTCTCGATCTTCGCGGTCGGCGACGTGGCCAAGGGCCACAACACCGTGGAGATCTCCATCCCGGGGATACTGTCCTTCCTCGCGGACGACAGCTTCACCTCGCACGTCCCCGGCATCAACGACATCAACAAGGCCGAGCAGGAGAAGTTCGGTCCCGGCGACTACCGGCCCAACATCCCGGTCGCTTTCTGGAGCTTCCGCTGGATGATCGGCTTCGGGATGGCGTCCTTCGCCCTCGGCCTCCTCGGACTGTGGCTGACGCGGAAGAAGTTCATGCTGCCGCCGGGGATGCGGACCGGCGAGGACGAAGTGCCCCACCTGGTCCTCTTCAAGAACAAGGCTCTCAGCCCCAAGCTCGCCAAGTGCTACTGGATCGTCGCGCTCTGGACGCTGCTCTTCCCGCTGATCGCCAACTCCTGGGGCTGGATCTTCACCGAGATGGGCCGTCAGCCCTGGGTCGTCTATGGAGTGTTCCAGACCCGCGACGCGGTCTCCCCCGGCGTCTCGCAGGGCGAGGTGCTCACCTCGATGATCGGCTTCACCCTGCTCTACGCCGCGCTCGCGGTGATCGAGGTCAAGCTGCTCGTGAAGTACATCAAGGCCGGACCGCCGGAACTCACGGAGGCCGACCTCAACCCGCCCACCAAGATCGGCGGCGACGACCATGACGACGCCGACCGGCCGATGGCCTTCTCCTACTGAGAGCAGAGGAGCTGAGAGATGGAACTCCACGACGTCTGGTTCGTACTCATCGCCGTCCTCTGGACCGGCTACTTCTTCCTGGAGGGATTCGACTTCGGAATCGGTGTCCTCACCAAGCTGCTGGCCCGCGACCGCAAGGAGCGGCGGGTTCTGATCAATACGATCGGCCCCGTCTGGGACGGCAACGAAGTGTGGCTGCTCAGCGCGGGCGGTGCGACCTTCGCCGCCTTCCCCGAGTGGTACGCCACCCTGTTCTCCGGCTTCTACCTGCCGCTGCTGATCATCCTGGTCTGTCTGATCGTGCGGGGCGTCGCCTTCGAGTACCGGGCGAAGCGGCCCGAGGACAAGTGGCAGACCAACTGGGAACACGCGATCTTCTGGACCTCGCTGATCCCGGCGCTCCTCTGGGGCGTGGCCTTCGGGAACATCGTGCGCGGCGTGAAGATCAACGCCGACATGGAGTACGTGGGCAACTTCTGGGACCTGCTCAACCCGTACGCCATCCTCGGCGGACTGGTCACGCTCACCCTCTTCACCTTCCACGGTGCCGTGTTCGCGGGACTCAAGACGGTCGGGGACATCCGGGAGCGGTCGCGCAAGCTGGCGCTGAAGCTGGGGCCCGTCACCGCGGTGCTCGCCCTCGGCTTCATGATCTGGACCCAGCGCGACAACGGCGACGGCTGGAGCCTGCTGGCGATGGGCATCGCCGCGGTGGCACTGGTCGCCGCGATCGGTGCGATCGCTGCGGGACGCGAGGGTTGGGCGTTCGCGTTCTCCGGCGTGACCGTCGCGGCCGCCGTGGCCATGCTCTTCCTGACGCTCTTCCCGAACGTCATGCCGTCCTCGCTGAACGACGCCTGGAACCTCACGGTCACCAACGCCTCGTCCACCCCGTACACGCTGAAGATCATGACCTGGTGTGCGGGGATCGCCACCCCGGTCGTCCTGCTCTACCAGGGCTGGACGTACTGGGTGTTCCGCAAGCGCATCGGTACGCAGCACATCGCCGAAGCGCACTGAGCACAACTGGTCCGCCGACCGAGCCCACTGGGAGCTGTTTCACGTGAAACCGATCGACCCGCGCCTGCTCCGCCACGCCCGAGCGACCCGCCTCTTTCTGGCAGCCCTGGTGGCACTCGGAGTTGTCGGTGCGGCGCTGGTCATCGCCCAGGCCATGCTCGTCGCCGAAGTGGTGGTGGGCGGGTTCGAGGACGGACTGACCGTCTCGGGGCTACGGACCCCGTTGATTCTGCTCGCCGCGGTGGCACTCGGCCGGGGGCTGGTCTCGTGGCTGACCGAACTGGCCGCGTACCGGGCCGGCGCGGCGATCAAGTCCGAACTCCGCGGTCGGCTGCTGGAGCGGGCGGCCGCGCTCGGCCCCGGCTGGCTGAGCGGGCAGCGCACGGGCTCCCTGGTGGCGCTCGCCACCAGGGGGGTCGACGCGCTCGACGACTATTTCGCGCGCTATCTGCCCCAGCTCGGTCTCGCGGTGGTCGTGCCGGTGGCGGTCCTGGCCAGGATCGTCACCGAGGACTGGGTCTCGGCGGCGATCATCGTGGTCACGCTGCCGCTCATCCCGCTCTTCATGATCCTTATCGGCTGGGCCACCCAGTCACGGATGGACCGCCAGTGGCGGCTGCTGTCCCGGCTCTCCGGACACTTCCTCGACGTGGTCGCAGGACTGCCGACACTGAAGGTATTCGGCCGTGCCAAGGCGCAGGCCGAATCCATCCGCGCCATTACCTCTCAGTACCGCCGGGCCACCCTGCGGACCCTGCGGATCGCGTTCCTGTCGTCCTTCGCCCTGGAGCTGTTGGCGACCCTGTCGGTGGCTCTCGTCGCCGTCACCATCGGTATGCGGCTCGTGCACGGTGAACTCGACCTCTACACGGGCCTGGTGGTGCTGATCCTGGCACCCGACGCCTATCTGCCGATCCGGCAGGTCGGAGCGCAGTACCACGCGGCCGCCGAGGGTCTCTCGGCCGCGGAGGAGATCTTCTCGGTCCTGGAGACCGAACCCCGGCCCGGCGGCACCGCGGGCATCCCGACGTCGCTGCGGCTGGAGCTGGAGGGGGTGACCGTACGGCACGAGGGCCGTACCGAACCTTCTCTGGACGGGGCCTCATTGGTGGTGGACGAGGGGGAGACCGTCGCCCTGGTCGGCCCGAGCGGCGTCGGGAAGTCCACCCTGCTCGATGTGGTTCTGGGATTCACGGCGCCCGACGAGGGGCGGGCGCGGGTCGGTGGCATCGATCTGGCGACGCTGGCGCCCGAGCGCTGGCGGGAGCGGATCGCCTGGGTGCCGCAGCGTCCCTATCTCTTCGCGGGCACGATCGCGGAGAACGTACGGCTGGCGCGGCCGGACGCGGACGACGACGCGGTGACCGAGGCGCTGCGCGACGCGGGCGCGTACGACTTCGTCGCGGAACTGCCGGACGGTGCCCGGACACTCCTCGGTGAGGACGGTGCGGGTCTCTCCGCCGGTCAGCGTCAGCGGCTCGCGCTCGCGCGGGCCTTCCTCGCCGACCGGCCGCTGCTGCTGCTCGACGAGCCGACCGCGAGCCTGGACGGCGAGACGGAAGCGGGAATCGTCGAGGCGGTACGGAGACTGGCGGCGGGGCGGACCGTGCTGCTGGTCGTGCACCGCCCGGCGCTGCTCTCGGTGGCCGACCGGGTGGTGACGCTGGAACCGGGCGTGACCCGTCGCCCGGAGAAGCCCGAGCCATCCGTCGCGATGCCACGGCCCACGGGCGCAGCCGCCGACGGAAGCGACGCGCCGTCGGACCGCGAGGCGCTGCGGGAGACCGCGGCCCGCTCCGGGCAGGTCCTCGCCCGGGTCAGGGAGGCCGCCGGGGCGCAGCGCGGACGGCTGGCACTCGCGCTGCTGCTGGGAAGCCTCGCCCTGGGTTCGGCCGTCGGGCTCATGGCCGTCTCCGGCTGGCTGATCTCCCGCGCCTCCGAACAGCCCCCGGTGCTCTATCTGATGGTCGCCGTGACCGCGACCCGTGCCTTCGGTCTCGGACGGGCCGTCTTCCGCTACGCCGAGCGTCTGGTGTCGCACGACGCGGTGCTCACGATGCTCGCCGAGCTGCGCGTCGCGGTCTACCGGGGCCTGGAGCGCGTCGCCCCGGCGGGTCTGCGCCGGACCCGGCGCGGTGACCTGCTCTCCCGGCTCGTCGCCGATGTCGACGCCCTCCAGGACTACTGGTTGCGCTGGTTGCTGCCCGCCGGGACCGCCGTCGTGGTGGGAGCGGCGACCGCCGGATTCATCGGCTGGCTGCTGCCTGCGGCGGGCGTGGTGCTGGCCGCCGGACTGCTGCTGGCCGGAGTGGGAGTGCCGTTGGTCAGCGGGGCCTGCTCCCGCCGCGCGGAACGTCGGCTGGCCCCCGCGCGTGCCGACCTGGCCGTCCGGATCACCGATCTGCTCGGCGGGACCGCCGAACTGACCGTTGCGGGGACCCTGTCCGACCGCCGGGCGCGTGCCCGGGAGGCCGACGGAGTCCTGACCCGTATCGCCGCCCGCGCGGCGACCTCCACCGCGCTCGGCGGTGGTCTCATCGCTCTGATCGGCGGCCTCACCGTCGTCGTCACGGCACTCGTCGCCCTCCCGGCCGTGCACGACGGGCGACTCGCCGGCGTGGAGCTCGCGGTGGTGGTGCTCACGCCGCTGGCCGCCTTCGAGGCCGTGACCGGTCTGCCCCTCGCCGTCCAGTACCGGCAGCGGGTCAAGCGCAGTGCGGAGCGGGTGTACGAGGTGCTGGACACCCCGCTGCCGGTGAGCGAACCGGACAGCCCGGCAGCGGCACCGGGATCGCCCTTCCCGCTGGAGGTGCGGGGGCTGTCGGCCCGGTACGCGGGCGCGGAGCGGGATGCCCTGGACTCCGTCGACCTGAGGCTGACCGCGGGCCGCCGGATCGCCGTCGTCGGCCCGTCCGGCTCCGGGAAGACGACGCTCGCGCAGGTCCTTCTCCGGTTCCTGGACGCGCGAGCGGGCACGTACCGGATCGGCGGGGTCGAGGCCGCCTCGCTGGAGGGGGATACGGTCCGGCGGTTCGTCGGGCTGTGCGCCCAGGACGCCCACATCTTCGACAGTTCCATCCGGGAGAACCTGCGGCTGGCCCGCACCGATGCGACGGACGAGGAACTGCGGGCCGCTCTCGACCGGGCACGGCTGCTCGACTGGGCCGAGGCGCTGCCGGACGGGCTCGACACCCTCGTCGGTGAACACGGAGCACGCCTCTCCGGCGGCCAGCGACAGCGCCTCGCGCTGGCCCGGGCGATCCTCGCCGACTTCCCCGTACTGGTTCTGGACGAGCCCGCGGAGCACCTCGACCTGGCGACGGCGGATGCCCTGACGGCGGACCTGCTGGCCGCCACCCAGGGACGTACGACGGTGCTGATCACCCACCGCCTGCAAGGACTCGAAGCCGTCGACGAGGTGGTGGTGCTGAATGCCGGCCGGATCGTGCAGCGCGGTCCGTACGCCGATCTTGCCGCCGGGGAGGGCCCGTTGCGCCGGATGCTGGAGCGTGAGCGGGAGACCGTACGGGAGGCCGGGACAGCCGTGGGCGTACCGGCGTGAGCCGGACGGAACAATAGCCAACTTTCCTCACCAATAGGGACTAACTAGTCTCGGGGTATGCCAGAGCAGGACCCGAAGGACTCACTCGAAGCCGCGACGCGGGCGACCCGCAGCCTGCAGGGCCTGTCCACCGAACTCACCGCTCGGGTGCCGCAGCTGCTGGAGGCCATGCGCTCCGTCGGTACGGGCCTCGAACTGCACTCCACCCTCGACCGGATCTGCGAGACCGCGGCCGAACTCGCCCATTGCCGCTATGCCGCCATCGGCGTCGTCGACGAGGAGGGTGCGGGGCTCTCCGATTTCGTCACGTACGGAGTGCCGGACGCAGTGGCGCGCGAGATCGGGCGCCGCCCCGACGGACACCGGGGGTTGCTCGGAGCGCTGATCCACGATCCGGGTCCGGTGAGGCTCGCCGATCTCACGGCCGATCCGAGGTTCGCCGGATTCCCGCCCGGCCACCCGCCGATGCGGACCTTCCTCGGCGTTCCGATCCGCGTACAGGGAGAGATCTTCGGAAATCTCTATCTGGCCGAGAAGGACGACGGAGGCGAGTTCAACGACTACGACCTGCACATGGTGCGGGTGCTCGCCACGGAGGCCGGGATCGCCATCGGCAACGCCCGGCTGTACGAGGCGGCACGTCAGCGCGAGCGCTGGATCGACGGTTCGGTGGCCGTGACCACCGCCCTTCTCTCCGGCGGCGACGCCGATGACGCGCTCTCCGTCGTCGCCGAACAGGCCCGTCATCTCGCCGCGTCCGCCGCCGGGATCGTGCTGCTGCCGGCGGAGGGAGGCGGTCTGGAGATCGTCGCGGTCTCCGCGGACGACAACGCATCCGCCCCGCTGGGGGTGATCATCGGGCCGGAGAGCCCGGTGGTGGCGAAGCTGCTGGGCGGAGACGCGGTCTTCGTGGACGACTCGGCCACCGATTCCCGCATGGTCACCAAGCTGGCCCACCATTTCGGCCCCAGCATGCTGCTGCCGCTGCACAGCGGTGGACGGGTGCTGGGCGCGCTCGCCACCCCTCGCGCCCGGGGCGACAGGCCGTTCACCGAGACGGAACGGACCCTCGCCACCCAGTTCGCCTCGCAGGCCGCACTGGCGCTGATGATGGCCGAGGCCCAGCGGGACCGGGAACGGCTCGCCGTCTACGAGGACCGTGACCGGATCGCCCGCGATCTGCACGACTTGGTCATCCAGCGGCTGTTCGCCACCGGAATGATGCTGGAGAGCGCCCAGCGCAGGTCGGACGTGCCCGAGGTGCAGACCGGTGTCGGCCGGGCGGTCGACGAACTGGACGTGACCATCCAGGAGATCCGTACCGCGATCTTCGCGCTGCAGCAGGAACCCGCGGAGGCACCGTCCGGGCTGCGCACCCGTGTCCTGCGCGAGATCAATATGGCGGCGGTCCCGCTGGGCTTCAAGCCCTCGCACCGCTTCCTCGGCCCGGTCGACTCGCTGGTGGGTGAACTGACCGGGAAGAACCTGATCGCCGCGCTGCGGGAGGCGCTGTCCAATGCCTTCCGGCATGCCGAGGCCTCGTCGATCGACGTGGTCGTCGACGCGACCGTCGCGCTGCCCGACGGGAGGGACGCGGTGCGGCTGTCGGTCGCCGACGACGGGATGGGCATCCCGGAGGGCGGCCGGCGCAGTGGGCTGCGGAACCTGGCACGGCGGGCGGAGTCGCTGGGGGGTGCGAGCTGGTTCGGGCCCGGCATCAGGGAGGACGGGGGCGGCACGACGGTGGTGTGGGAGGCGCCGATCTGAGCCGGTGGCGGGGTGCTCGGGGTCCGGCTTCGCGGGGGCGCGGCCGCACGGCGTCATCCGGCCGAGGAGGCCGAGCACGTTGTGCGGGGTGAAGGCGGCTGGGCGGCGCCGGAGGCGGACCCCGCCTGCCGCGTCGCGGGCAGGCGCAGGTCCCAGCTGCCGTGTCGGGCATCCGGCGTCGGGCGCAGGCCTTTCAGCTTGCCGTGTCGCGCATCCGGCGTTCGGCGAGGATCTGTTCGATGACGACCGCGACGCCGTCGTCGCCGTTGGTGGCGGTCCGGCCCGAGGCGGCGGCGAGTGCGGCCGGGTGGGCGTTGCCCATCGCGTACGAGGTGCCCGCCCAGCTGAGCATCTCCACGTCGTTGGGCATGTCACCGAAGGCGACGACCTCGGCGGGCGAGATGCCGCGCTCGGCGCAGCAGAGCGCCAGGGTGCTGGCCTTGGAGACTCCGGGGCCGCTGACTTCCAGCAGGGCCGTGGGGCTGGACCGGGTGAAGGAGGCGCGGTCGCCGGCCGCTGCGCGGGCCAGGGAGAGGAAGTCGTCCGGGGACAGTTCGTCGTGGTGGGCGAGGAGCTTCAGCACGGGAGCGCCGCTGCCGGGCGTCTCCTCGCTGAGCAGTTTCTCGGCGACGGCGACGGTGGCGCCGGGGTCCAGGTGGAAGGGCGGGTAGGCCGGTTCGTAGTGGATGCCCGTGGTCAGTTCGACAGCGAAGGAGGTACCGGGTGCGGCGGCGCGCAGGGTGTGCACGACGTCCAGGGCGATGTCCCGCAGCAGCGGTCGGACCTTGACCAGCTTGCCGTCCGCGTGCAGATCGGCGACAGCGGCGCCGTTCGCGCAGATCGCCAGGCCGTGGCCGTGGACGTGGTCGCTGACGACATCCATCCAGCGGGCCGGGCGTCCGGTGACGAAGAAGACCTCGATACCGGCCTCCTCGGCGGCGGCGAGCGCGGCGATCGTACGGGCCGAGACGGTCTTGTCGTCACGCAGAAGGGTGCCGTCCAGGTCGGTGGCGATCAGCCGGGGAGCGGCAGGCGATGGCGAGTCGGTAGCTGAGGTCACACGCTCATTCTCGCGTACGAAGCCGCACGGGCGTGCGGAGGGGCGCACATATGAGGATGTGCACCCCCGACCGGGGAACATGCCTCGTGCATATGCCAGTGGTTTTGGATCCGTGGTGCCGGGCCGATCGGCTGTGACGGTGGGCCGATCGGCCACGGCGACGGCCCGGTGCGCGGTTGTGCAGGGCCCGCCAGGGGAGGTCCGGGCCGGACACGTCGGTGGTCGCGTCGGGTCCGTCAGGGGGCGAGCTGGGCCAGGCCCTCGGCGGCGATGCGCTCGAAGATCTTCTCGTCCGCCGCGAAGTCGGAGTCCTGGATCGGCCAGTGGACGACGATCTCCGTGAAGCCCAGAGCGAAGTGGGTGCCCGCGAAATCCACGAAGGCGTCGACGGACTGCAGCGGTCGGTCCGGGGTGAAACCGGTGAGCAGGATCTTGTCCACCCCGTCGACGTCCCGGCCGACGGACTCGCAGGCCGCGCCCAGCTTGGTGATCTGCCCCCGCATGGCCTCCACGGACTGTTCCGGGGTCCCCGTCTCGTACAGCTTGGGGTCCCCCGTGGTGACCCAGGCCTGGCCGTACCGCGCGGCCAGCTTCATCCCGCGCGGCCCGGTGGCGGCCACCGCGAACGGCAGCCGGGGACGCTGGACACAGCCGGGGATGTTCCGGGCCTCGTTCGCCGCGTAGAACCGGCCCTCGTACGTCACCGAGGGCTCGCAGAGCAACTGGTCGAGCAGCGGCACGAACTCGTCGAAGTGGTCTGCCCGCTCGCGCGGCGTCCACGCCTCCTCGTCGCTCCGGCGCAACGTCGTGGCATCGAAGCCGTTGCCGCCCGCGCCGATACCGAGGGTGATCCGTCCGCCGGAGACGTCGTCCAGCGTGATGAGGTCCTTGGCCAGCGTGACGGGGTGCCGGAAGTTGGGGGAGGTGACGAGAGTGCCCAGGCGCATCCGCTGGGTGACGGCGGCCGCGGCGGTGAGAGTCGGCACCGCGCCGAACCAGGGTCCGTCGCGGAACGTCCGCCAGGACAGGTGGTCGTAGGTGTAGGCGGCGTGGAACCCCATGTCCTCGGCGCGCTGCCAGAACTTCTGGCCCTCGTTCCAGCGGTGGATCGGAAGAATCACAGTGCTCAGACGCATGCCTCAGACGATACGCGGGGCTTTCCGCTGCCATGGATGTGCCGCCGGAGCCAGAACCCGGAGCCAGAGCCAGGAAGCCGCGTCGGCGTCGCAATGGAGGCCGCTACCGTGGCCTCATGGGCATGCTGGGCGAAGCCGAACTTGAAGCCATGATCGACGAGGCGAGGGGCTGGACATGGCTGACCTCGTAGAGGGCGCGAATCAGGGCGCCGACGGACCGTCGCTGACGGATCTCATCGAGCGCAGCGCCACGTTGAAGGAGCGACTGGTCGCCTTCGCGCAGAGCGCCCGCTTCGACCGCTGGTTGACGCCCCTCCTGCTGGAGGCCGCGGGGCCTGAACGGCAGTTGGACGAGGACGAGGCGATCCGGATCACCGACCACTTCATCCTGCGACACCGCCTGCCGGGCGGCTCGACGGTGGTGGACCGGTTCGTCGCCGCACGGAAGGACTTGACCGCCTTCGACCGGGAGATGCTGCTCGGCTGGCGTGACCCGGTCGAGGGCGTCTTCGAGATCCGGCGCAGGGAAAGGGATGGTGTCGTCCTGCTCAACCTGGTCAATGACCTGGAGTTTCGCACGTACTCGAACGTCGGGCGGACCGCGTTCCGTGGAGTGTCCAAGGGAGGGTTCCTCCATACCTGCCTGGTACCCGTGCACTCGACAGACGGGGCGTGGCTGGTGTCCGGGGCGATGTCGTACTACCCCAGGTCCAGTGCCGTCGAGATCGCCCAAGCCGCCCTCGGCCTTGCCACCAGCCGACCCGAGCTGGTCTTCCATAACCCCGCGAAGATCGAGCAGGGATGGCAGCGGATGCGGGAGGACCGAGCCGCATTCATCGAGTTCTGCGGCAGCGACGAACTGGTCCTTCCGCCTGCCGAAGCCGAGGAACGACTCAACGCCTACTACCGCCGGCGCCAGGACGCAACTGTCGACGGACAGTCCGGCCGTGCCCGGGGCAGGCGGCTCCCCGGTCCGGGCCTGCCCCTCTTCGAACTGCCGTGGGAACTGGCGGACTCGGACACCATCGGTGTCATCTACGATCACGTCGACGGGCTCAACTTCTACGCGGACTACGGGATGCTGCGGGACCTCTTCGAGGACCCTGCCCTCGCAGGACGCAGAGAGCACCAGGACCTGCTGCGTACGTACCTGCGCGAGGAGTCGATCACGCCACTGCCGATCCGCCGACTGGCCAACGCCCACCCGGATGCAGCCGACGTGGTGTTCCGGAAGCTCCTGCGGAAACCCGGATTCACCTGGAGCGAGCACGGTGATGCGCTGCTGCGCCGCCGCAAGCCCTGGTACTACGAGAGCGAGCCGCGCCCCGGGGTGTCCGTCATCGGCGACCGCCTGAGTGAGCTGCTCGGTGCGGGACGGCGCTGAGCGTCTGTGTGGAGAGGCCAACCGCTGGTCAGGCTGCGATGGGCGAACGAGGCTCGCCTGAGGTGACGGGAGTGCCCAGGCGCATCCGCTGGGTGGCGGCGCGGGGGCCTCGGCGGGACCGGCCGTGGGGTCAGCCGCGCAGACGCAGGAACGCGGGTGGTACGGCAGCGGTGAGCCAGACCCCGTTGGCGCTGACGTAGAAGGTGTGGCCCGCGTGGTGCATCGCGCTCGCGTCCACGGACAGGACGACGGGACGGCCGCGCCGCGCACCGACCCTGGTCGCCGTCTCGCGGTCGGGCGAGAGATGGACATGCGTTCGGTTCATGGGACGCAGGCCCTCGCTGCGGATCGCGTCCAGTGCGTGTCCCACTGTGCCGTGGTAGAGGTATGCGGGCGGCTCGGCCGACGGGAGGGCGAGGTCCACCGGGACGGTGTGCCCCTGGCTGGCACGGATACGGCCGTTCTCGACGGCGAAACGCCGCTTGTCGTTGACGCCGACCACGTGGTCGAGCTCGGTCCGGCTGATGGGGAAGTTGTTGCGGGCCATGGCGCGCAGCAGTTCATCGATCGCCACCCAGCCGTTGGCGTCGAGGGCGATCCCGATTCGTTCCGGCTGGTGCCGCAGATGTTTGGAGAGGTACTTGGACACCTTGACGGTGCGTCTTTCGTCCATCCCGTCAGAGTGCCCGCAGCGGTCTTTCGTGTGCATCCGGATTTCACCTACCGATTCACTTCAGCAATTTTATTCGCTGAAGCAATTTTCGTCCATAGGTTTGATCCACAGCCAACTCGACTTATCCACAGGGTAATTGAAGATTCTGTGGACAAGTCGGTTCGATATCAGCCAGCTTGATCAATATGCCTGTTTTCAGGGGTGGATGAGGCGAGTGCGTCCAACATCCTTGCCTGGACCTCGCGTTCCGTGGCGGCGGTGACGAAGGCGGGCACGTTGCCCGGACCAACCAACTCCTGCACGGCGTCAATTGTCCCCGTGGGCAGAGCGATCTGTCGGGTCGTCGGTGCTGTTGACCGGAAGGCGAACGGGGTGTCAGCGTCGAGATGGTGTCGCAGATGTCGGGTGGCGAACATGCGCATGGCGCGGGCCAGTTCTGCGTCCACGGTCTGCTGGGCGAGCGGACGCAGTCTGCGCACCATGGCGGCCGCCTCCGCCGCGTCCGTGTCGGTGGGCGGGCGATGACCGAGATAACGCGCGAAAACGTGCTCGGTGGTGAACTCCAGGAAACGCGAGGCGATCTGCTCGACCCGACCGCGAAGTTCCCTCAGATGCCCCGAGATTGCGCTGAGCGGAACCCCGGCCGCGTACAACTCGACCGCCACGGCGAGCTCTTGCGGGCTGGGAACCAGGTACTCGTCGTCCCTCCCCGGCACGGGTTCGAGTACGCCGAGGTCCACCGCCTCGGCGATCGCGTCGTCGTCGGGGCTTGTGCCGAACCTGGTGTTCAGCTCGGCCCGGGTGATCCGGTCGGCCTGCTCGTCCGTCCAGGGGCCGTGCACCTCCGCGACAAGCCCCAGCACGCCGCCCAGACCGCGGCCCGCGTCCCAGGCGTCCAGAAGCTCCTTGATGCTGGCCAGGGTGTAACCGCGGTCCAGCAGATCGGCGATCTGCCGGAGCCGGGCAAGGTGGGTGTCCCGGTACACATTGGCCCGGCCGCGCCGTTCCGGCGTCGGCAGCAGACCGCGGTCCTGGTAGGCGCGGATCGTGCGGACCGTGGTGCCGCTCGCATGCGCCAGGTCCTCGATCCGGTACTCGGCGGCGGCCCGGTGCTCCTTTGCCGACGACTGCCCGGGGCCGCTCACAGCGGCGGCTTCAGTCGGGCGATGGCGCGCAGCGCACCGGGGCTGACCCGGTACAGGAACCGGGCCCCGCGTGCCTCCGGCGTCACCGGTACGACGGCCTGGTCGCGCACCACCGCCTTGAGGATCGCGTCGGCGACCCTCTCCGGCGGATAGTTGCGGAGCCCGTACAAGCGGCTGGTCCGTTTGCGCAGACGCTTCTCCTCCGCCGCGTCGGCACCGGCGAAGTGTGCCGTCGCGGTGATGTTCGTGTTGACGATGCCGGGACAGATGGCGCTGACCCCGATCGACCGGTCGGCGAGCTCGGCCCGCAGGCACTCGCTGAGCATCAGCACGGCCGCCTTGGACGTGCTGTACGCGGGCAGCGCCCGGGACGGCTGGTAGGCGGCGGCGGAAGCCGTGTTGACGATGTGGCCGCCCTGGCCGCGTTCGGCCATCTGCCGGCCGAAGATCCGACAGCCGTGGATGACACCCCACAGATTGACGTCGAGGACGTTCCTCCAGTCCTCGCTGGTGGTCTCCAGGAAGGAGCCGGACAGCCCGATCCCGGCGTTGTTGACCAGGACGTCGACGACGCCGTACTCGGCGGCGACCTTCTCGGCGAGCTTCTCCATCGCCTGTTCGTCGCTGACGTCGACCGCCTCGCCCCAGGCGGCCGGGGAGCCGATCAGCCGGGCCATCTCCGCCGTCCTGGCCGCCCCCTCCGCGTCGCGGTCCACGGCCACCACCCGGGCACCCGCCTCGGCGAAGGCGAAGGCCGTGGCCCGGCCGATGCCGCCGGCCGCGCCCGTCACCAGGACCAGCTGTCCGCCGAACCGGTCCGCGTACGCCCCCGACGGCGCGGTGTCCTGTACCGGCCGGCCATCCGCCCGCGCCGCCTCGTTGGCGGCGACGAACTCACTGATCCAGGCAGCGAGTTGGTCCGGCCGGGTGCGGGGCACCCAGTGCTTGCCCGGCAATGAGCGGCGTACCAACTGCGGAGCCCACATTTCCAGTTGGTCGTACAGCTTCTCCGAAAGGAAGATGTCGCCGGTCGGTGTGATGAGCTGGACCGGAACATGCGCATAGGCATCGGTACGCGGCCGACGCAGCCGGGCCCGGACATTGTCCCGGTAGAGCCAGGCGCCGTGTGCCGCGTCGCTGGGCAGCGAGGACGTCGGATAGTCGCCCGCGGGCACCTTCTCCATCCGTTCGAGAATCCGCGGCCACTGCCTGCCGAGCGGGCCGCGCCAGGCGAGCTCGGGCAGGACCGGCGTATGCAGCATGTAGACGTACCAGGACTTGGCACTCTGGCCGAGCAGCTGGCCGATCCGGCGCGGGGTGGGCCGGATCATCCGCTGCTTGATCCAGTGCCCGAAGTGATCCAGACAGGGCCCGGACATCGAGGTGAACGAGGCGATCCGGCCCTCGGTCCGCTCGACCGTCACGAACTCCCAGGACTGGACCGACCCCCAGTCGTGCCCGACCAGATGCACCGGACGGTCCGGGCTCACCGCGTCGGCGACGGCCAGGAAGTCATCGGTGAGCTTCTCCAGGGTGAAGCCGCCGCGCAGTGGTTTCGGAGCAGTGGACCGGCCGTGGCCGCGGACGTCGTACAGCACGACGTGCCACTGGTCGGCGAGCTGCCTCGCCACGTCCGTCCAGACCTCCTTGCTGTCCGGGTAGCCGTGCACGAGAACGACCGTGGGCCGTGACGCGTCCCCCAACTCGACGACGCACAGCTCGATCCCGCCCGTACGCACCCGGCGCTCACGCGCCCCCGGCAGATTCTGCGGACTCATGCCGCCACCCTCTCCTCGGCCCAGTGCCGCACATGCGGCAGATCGTCGTCCAGCCAGAAGGCGCTCTGTTCGGGGTCCTTGGAGTCCGTGACCACCAGGATCTCCTCGAACTTGGCGCCGGTACCCCGGAATCCGAGGTGCGGTTCGACCGCCCACAGTCCGGGCTGCGGGGGATGGTCGGAGAAGCGGTACGGACTCCACAGCGGCGACCAGCCGTCCCGGTGGCCGTGCAGCGCGTCGCTCAGCAGCCCCTTGAGCGACTGGGTGCCGAAGCCGAACACATGCGGGGACCACCGGCGCTCGGTGACACGGTCGATCTTGTGGGCGATCACCCCGAAGGGATAGGCGCGATGCCTGTTGGCGTACCCCTGCCTGATCATCAGGCGTTCGACGTCCTCGTAGATCTCGCGCAGTGAACGCCGCTCCCGTACCTCGCGCAGAATGAGCTCGCGGTGGACCTCCAGGTCGGCCAGGAGCCTGTCGTGCAGGGGATTGAGCCCGAGACAGCCGGAGTAGCCGATGTCCGCCGTGAAGCCCTTGTACACCGGTGCCATGTCGAGGATGAACGGCATCCCCGGCTCCAGCTCGCGGTTGGTCGGGAAGAACTGCAGGGGCACCTTGAACCCGGCGAAGGCGGTGCGGTCACCGAACCAGGCGAAAGGGAGGTGGAACCAGTCCCGCACGCCGCGCTCGCGCAGCCAGTCGCGCTGCATCCGGGCCGCCTCGCGCTCGGTGACCCCCGGGGCGAGCCGGCCGGAGACCGCCTGGGCGCAGTCGTAGGCGAGGCGCTGTACTTTCCTGAACCCCCGCAGTTCCGGGGCCCGTTCGTCCTTCACTGCCGAGGTCATGCTACCGTCCGTTCCCTGCCGTGTGCGGTACGTGCCCGTAACGTGACACTGATGAATGTGACAATGTCCGGCGGTCACGTCAAGAGGGGCGGGGAGACCTGTGGACAACTCGGGGGACGCCCTCCCCCGACGGGGGAGCTCCTCCCTTGTGGTGGTCCCCCTACGGGTTCGTACATCTGGAGTCTGATGCGCATCCAGCCGCCAGGGCTGACGTCTGCTGTGGCGCGCGCCACTATCTTCGAAGACGTGACTGTGATCGCGACCGAAAGCCTGAGCAAGCGGTTCCCCCGGGTGACCGCGCTTGACCGGCTCTCCTTGGACATCGGGCCCGGTGTGACCGGCCTGGTGGGTTCCAACGGAGCCGGCAAGTCCACCTTGATCAAGATCCTGCTGGGTCTGTCCCCCGCCACCGAAGGCCGGGCCGCGGTACTCGGGCTCGATGTCGCCACCAATGGCGCCGCCATCCGGGAGCGGGTCGGCTACATGCCCGAGCACGACTGTCTGCCGCCGGACGTCTCGGCCACCGAGTTCGTCGTCCACATGGCGCGGATGTCCGGACTCCCGCCGACGGCGGCGCGCGAGCGCACCGCCGACACGCTGCGCCACGTCGGCCTGTACGAGGAGCGCTACCGCCCCATCGGCGGCTACTCGACCGGCATGAAGCAGCGCGTGAAGCTGGCCCAGGCCCTGGTCCACGACCCGCAGCTGGTCCTGCTCGACGAGCCCACCAACGGTCTGGACCCGGTCGGCCGTGACGAGATGCTCGGGCTGATCCGCCGCGTGTACACGGACTTCGGCATCTCGGTCCTGGTCACCTCGCATCTCCTGGGCGAGCTGGAACGCACCTGCGACCACGTCGTCGTCATCGACGGCGGCGCACTGCTGCGCTCCAGTTCCACCAGCGACTTCACCCAGACCACCACGACCCTGGCGGTCGAGGTCACCGACAGCGACGCCCATCCGGACGGCACCGACGCGCTGAGGCAGGCCCTCACCCGGGCCGGGGTCGGACTCGTGGGTCACGACGGTCTCGACGGGCAGGGGCTGCCCGGTGCGGGTCACATCCTGCTGGTCGAGGCGGCCGGTGAGGAGACGTACGACATCGTGCGCGACGCCGTCGCCGGACTCGGACTCGGTCTCGTACGGATGGAGCAGCGGCGCCACCACATCGCCGAGGTCTTCCGCACCGAAGGGGAACCGGAGGCCGCAGCCGCCGCACAGACCGTGCCCGCGGCCCTCGGGGTCGTACAGCAAAAGGGCCTTGCAGCAGAAGGGGAGCGGTCGTGATGAGTACCGAGACCGTGAGCGGAAGCGACATCTCCCGGATCCACAACATCGGGTACCGCTCCTACGACGGCAAGCGGCTGGGCCGCGGGTACGCCCGGCGCTCGCTCTACTCGCAGTCGCTGCGGGGATCCTTCGGACTGGGGCGTTCCGCCAAGTCCAAGGTGCTGCCGATGCTGCTCTCAGGCGTGATGTGCATGATCTCGGCGATCATCGTCGCCGTCGCCATCGCCACCCCGGGGACCACGGCTCTCCCGATCAAGTACACGGCGTTCGCGATCTACATGCAGGCACTCATCGGCCTCTTCCTGGCCTCGCAGGCACCGCAGTCGGTCTCCCGGGACCTGCGATTCAAGAGTGTGCCGCTGTATTTCTCCCGGCCGATCGAACGGGTCGACTACGTCGTCGCGAAGCTGGCGGCCATGGCGTCCGCGCTCTTCATTCTCACCGGGGCGCCACTCGTCATCCTCTATGTGGGCGCGCTGCTCGGGAAGTTCGACTTCGTCGAGCAGACCAAGGGGTTCGGACAGGGACTGGTGTCGGTGGCGCTGCTTTCCGTGCTCTTCGCCGGACTGGGACTGGTGATGGCCGCACTGACGCCGCGCCGCGGTTTCGGTGTCGCCGCGGTGATCGCCGTACTGACCATCTCCTACGGCGCGGTCTCCACGGTCCAGGCCATCGCCTGGCAGACGGGTTCCGAGGGGGCCATCGAGTGGCTCGGGCTCTTCTCCCCCATCACGCTGATCGGCGGTGTGCAGACCGCGTTCCTCGGAGCCGATTCGGCCTTCCCCGGCGGGGCAGGCCCGGGGGCAGGGGCCGGTGTGGTCTATCTGATCGTTGTTCTCGCGCTCCTCGCCGGCTCGTACGCCGTACTGATGCGCCGCTACCGGAAGGTCGGGCTGTGACCACCATCGAGATCGATCACACCTCGCGCTGGTTCGGCAATGTGGTCGCCGTCAACGACGTGAGCATGACGGTGGGACCGGGCGTCACCGGGCTGCTCGGCCCCAACGGCGCGGGAAAGTCCACGCTGATCAACATGATGGCCGGGTTCCTGGCTCCGTCGACGGGCACCGTCACGCTCGACGGCCGGCCGATCTGGCGCAATGAAGCGGTGTACAAGGAGATCGGGATCGTGCCGGAGCGGGAGGCGATGTACGACTTCCTGACCGGCCGCGAATTCGTCGTCGCCAACGCGGAGCTGCAGGGACTCGATGACGCGGCGGCGCGGAAGGCGCTGGCGACGGTCGAGATGGAGTACGCGCAGGACCGCAAGATCTCGACCTACAGCAAGGGCATGCGCCAGCGCGTGAAGATGGCGTCCGCGCTGGTCCACGAACCGTCCGTGCTGCTGCTCGACGAGCCGTTCAACGGAATGGACCCGCGTCAGCGGATGCAGCTGATGGGGCTGCTGCGACGGATGGGGGCGGAGGGCCGCACCGTGCTCTTCTCCTCCCACATCCTCGAAGAGGTCGAGCAACTCGCCTCGCACATCGAGGTGATCGTGGCGGGACGGCACGCTGCGTCCGGTGACTTCCGGAAGATCCGCCGACTGATGACGGACCGCCCGCACCGCTATCTCGTGCGCTCCAGCGACGACCGCGCCCTCGCCGCCGCGCTCATCGCCGACCCGTCGACGGCCGGCATCGAAGTGGACCTGGGCGAACAGGCCCTGCGCATCCAGGCGGTCGACTTCGGACGCTTCACCGAACTGCTGCCGAAGGTCGCACGCGACCACGGAATTCGTCTTCTGACCGTTTCGCCGTCCGACGAGTCCCTCGAATCGGTCTTTTCCTATCTCGTAGCGGCCTGAGTAGTGGCCTGAAAGGAGCTGTGAAGCGTCATGTACGACCCCACAGTCGCCCGGCTCACCTACCGGGCCCTGCTCGGCCGACGCCGGGCCGCCATCCTCTTCGTCCTGCCGGCACTGCTGGTGGTCATCGCCGTGGCGGTACGGATGTTCGCCGGAGCCGATGACCAGGTCGCCTCGGACGTGCTGGGCGGCTTCGCCATCGCCACGATGGTGCCGCTGATCGGCGTGATCGCCGGAACCGGAGCCATCGGTCCCGAGATCGACGACGGTTCGATCGTCTATCTGCTGGCCAAGCCGGTGAAGCGGCCGACGATCATCTTCACCAAGCTGATCGTGGCCATCGCCGTCACGATGGTTTTCTCGGCCTTGCCCACACTGATCGCGGGGCTGATCCTCAACGGCAACGGCCAGCAGATCGCGGTGGCCTACACCGTCGCGGCCCTGGTCGCGTCGATCGCGTACAGCTCGCTGTTCCTGCTGCTGGGCACCGTCAGCCGGCACGCGGTTGTCTTCGGACTCGTCTACGCGCTGGTGTGGGAGGCCCTGTTCGGCAGCCTTGTGCCGGGGGCGCGCACGCTCAGTGTTCAGCAGTGGTCCCTCGCGGTCGCCGAGAAGGTCGGCGGGTCCGGAGCGATCACCTCCGATGTCGGACTGCCGGTCGCGACGGTCCTTCTGGCGGCGGTCACGGTGGTGGCGACCTGGTACGCGGGGCAGAAGCTGCGTACGCTGAAGCTGGCCGGGGAGGAGTGACCGGGAGGTTCCCGCCCGACACCTCCTCCGCACTTCGTCCCTGACCGCTCAGAACTGCGTCAACCCTCGTCCTGTGGACGGGGGTTGACGCAGTTCGGACAGTAGTACGCGTAACTGTACGGTTATCGGTTCGTCGGGCAGAGTGCGTGGAGGCAACTGGGATCTGTGGCGTCGCAGCTTTCGTGAAACAGGGATTGCCGATGCCGGCGAGGCAGTGCCCGCCGGGCCATTGAGTGAGTGGCAACCGTGAGCGTCCTCCGCCCCTCAAGCCCGGGACGGGGCTGTCCAACGTCGGTTTCACGATCGGAAGGCATGTCCATGCCCGCGGAAGTCGCCCTGCTCGAATCGCGTGCGCTGCGCGTCGAGCCAGATGGGGCGCCTCGATGCCCTCGACAAGGTCGAGAGTCTTGTCATGCTCCCGGACGGAATTCACCTTCGCACAGAGGACGTGGCTCGCTACTTCGAAGTATGCACAACCACGGTCAGGAGGCTCACGGACCGCCATCAGGATGAGCTCGTAGAGAACGGGATGCACGTGCTGCGTGGCGCTGAGCTGCGCTCTTTCCATAGCGACGTGCTGTCGCTATGGGCGGGCGAAGTGCCGGAAAGTTATCCACAGGCGGCGACCCGGCTCAGGATCTACACCCGCAGGACCGTCCTCGACGTCGCGATGCTTCTTCGCGACAGCGACATCGCGCGATGTGTCCGTACGTATCTGCTCGCTGTTGAGCGGGACCTGCGTGCGGGCTACGCGTCGCTCGAACACCGCCTCACCCGGGTCGAGACCTGCCTCGCCGGAGTGGGCGGTGCCCTTCAGGAGCTCGGTCCCGTACTCGACCGGATGTCGCACCGGCTCGACAGCCTCGACCGGAGGTTGGACGTCGTACATCAGGTCGTCGGCGCCATGAGCGTGCGGCTGGCCATCTGTCCGAGGACATCGTCCGAATCGACGGCAGGATGGATGATCTCGCCCGCCACCTGAAGGACCTGAACCGCCGCAACGCAGCGCTGATCCGGGGTTGATGGAGGTCATTCGGTGCTGCCCGGAAAATGGGTGGCACCGAAAGGCCGTCCCGGGCACAGTGGTTGGCGCAGTGCGCACCGACGACAACAACCGCACGCCGCAAACCGGGAGAGGAGCGCGACGATGACCGAGAGTCCGAGTCCGTCGAGTTCCCAGCGTGGCGGGCCCGAGCCGGCACCGGAGTAGTCACCGACGACCCCGCCGTGCCGATCGGCGCAGGACGCCCGGGGCGGCTTTCTCGCGCATCGCGCGGCCGCCCTCCCGGAGGATTGGCCGAGTGGAAAGGCAGCGGCTTGCTAAGCCGTCGTCGGGGCCGTAGTCCCCGCGCGCGTTCGATCCGCGCATCCTCCGCAGCGAAAGTGCCGGGTACGAGTACGGGCCGACCGCTCTTTCCGCAGCCGGCCCGTACTCGTACCTGCACGAACGTTCCGTGGAGACGTGCCTGCGAGGGCGCCCGGCAGAGACGTGTCCGTCAAGCCGGACGTGTCCGTCAAGCCGTGGGGGTACGGCTGAGCAACCGCTCCAGCACCACGGCGATGCCGTCGTCCTCGTTGGACGCGGTGATCTCCTGGGCCACGGCCTTCAGATCGGCGTGCGCATTGTCCATCGCCACACCCCGCTGCGCCCAGGCGAACATCGGGATGTCGTTCGGCATGTCACCGAAGGCCAGCGTGTCCGCGGCCTTCACCCCCAGCCGGCGTGCGGCCAGCGAGAGTCCGGTCGCCTTGCTCAGCCCCAGTGGCAGGATCTCCACCACGCCGGGGCCGGCCATGACCACGTCCACCAGATTGCCGACCGCCGCCCGCGCGGCCTTGGCCAGTGCGTCGTCGTCGAGATCGGGGTGCTGGATGTAGACCTTGTTCAAGGGGGCGGACCACAATTCGGCCGGGTCCTCGACGACGAGGGTCGGAAGCGGCCCTTCCTGCACGCGGTAGCCGGGGCCGACCAGCACCTCGCCGTCGAGCCCGTCGCGGCTCGCCGCCAGCGCCAGGGGACCGGCCTCGGCCTCGATCTTGGACAGCGCGAGACCGGCCAGCTGCCGGTCCAGCGTCAGCGAGGTCAGCAGTTTGCGCTCGCCCGCGTGGTAGACCTGTGCGCCCTGACCGCAGACCGCGAGGCCCTCGTAGCCCAGGTCATCCAGGATGTGCCGGGTCCACGGGACCGCGCGGCCGGTGACGATGATGTGTGCGGCGCCGGCCTCGGTGACCGCGGCCAGCGCCGCACGGGTGCGCTCGGAGACCGTGTCGTCGTTACGCAGCAGCGTGCCGTCGAGATCGGTCGCGACGAGCTTGTACGGAAAGGTCACTTGGCGACCGGCTCCAGCACCTCGCGCCCGCCCAGGTACGGACGGAGCACCTCGGGCACCCGTACGGAACCGTCGGCCAGCTGGTGGTTCTCCAGGATCGCCACGATCGTGCGCGGTACGGCGCAGAGCGTGCCGTTCAGCGTGGCCAGCGGCTGGACCTTCTTACCGTCACGCATCCGGACGGACAGGCGGCGCGCCTGGAAGCCGTCGCAGTTCGACGCGGACGTCAGCTCGCGGTACTTGCCCTGCGTCGGGATCCACGCCTCGCAGTCGAACTTCCGGGAGGCCGAGGCACCCAGGTCGCCGGTGGCGACATCGATCACCTGGAACGGCAGCTCAAGAGCGGTGAGCCACTGCTTCTCCCAGTCCAGCAGCCTGCGGTGCTCCGCCTCGGCGTCCGCCGGGTCGACGTACGAGAACATCTCGACCTTGTCGAACTGATGGACGCGGAAGATGCCCCGGGTGTCCTTGCCGTACGTGCCGGCCTCGCGGCGGAAGCACGGCGAGAAGCCCGCGTACCGCAGCGGCAGCTTGTCGGCCTCGATGATCTCGTCCATGTGGTAGGCGGCGAGCGGGACCTCGGAGGTGCCGACCAGGTAGTAGTCGTCCTTCTCCAGGTGGTACACGTTCTCCGCGGCCTGACCGAGGAAGCCGGTGCCCTCCATGGCACGCGGGCGCACCAGCGCCGGCGTCAGCATCGGGACGAAGCCCGCCTCGGTGGCCTGCGCGATCGCCGCGTTGACGAGGGCGAGCTCCAGCAGTGCGCCGACACCCGTCAGGTAGTAGAAGCGCGAACCGGAGACCTTGGCGCCGCGCTCCATGTCGATGGCACCGAGCTTCTCGCCGAGCTCCAGGTGGTCCCTGGGCTCGAAGCCCTCCGCGCCGAAGTCACGGATCGTGCCGTGCGTCTCAAGGACGACGAAGTCCTCCTCGCCGCCGACCGGCACGTCCTCGTGGACGATGTTGCCGAGCTGGAGCATCAGCCTCTTGGCCTCGGCGTCGGCCTCGTCCTGCGCCGTGTCGGCAGCCTTGACGTCGGCCTTCAGCTGCTCTGCCTTCTTGAGGAGCTCGGCGCGCTCCTCGGGCGAAGCCTTGGGGATGAGCTTGCCGAGCGATTTCTGCTCGGAGCGGAGTTCGTCGAAGCGGACGCCGGACATCCTGCGCCGCTCGTCGGCGGAGAGAAGGGCGTCGACGAGCGCGACGTCCTCTCCACGGGCGCGCTGGGAGGCGCGAACACGGTCGGGGTCCTCACGGAGCAGGCGAAGGTCAATCACCTCTCCAGGCTACCGGTGAGCGCTTCTCCAGCTCGAACCGATATCGCCAAGCGTGTCACTTTGCCCGAATTGCCTGAATTGATAATGCTGAAGAGCATTACAGGTCTGGGTCGATCTCGACCGTCAATAAAAAGAGTTTACTCCCCTAAACGGGGCAGAAGGTGCCGACTGTCTTGACGTATCAGCCTTGCCTGGAAGGGGAGTTGGTCGTCACTTGTCCACAGGTGTTGCTGCTTCGCGAAGTTATCCACAGGCTGTGAAGAAGATCTGTGGATGCCGGAAGCGATCATTCCGAAAAGCGTGTGAGGGCTCCTGGAATGACGTCTCAAACCCGCTTCAGACGCTCGTTCGGGTGGGAATTCGCCCTACTGAAGAGTTGATCAATGGAATTGAGGCGACGCGATGCGACTCGGGTGACCTGCCGCCCTGTGGATGCATCTGGGATGCCTGGGGTGATATGTCGACGATGTCCCATCGGGATGTCGACTTGTCCCCAGGCTGCGAACCATGCCTGTGGATAACTTTGTGGATGACGAAAATCGGCCGATAGCAACAGCGATGCGGGGGCGGCGGGACGCGACCGAGCGGCTCGGCCGCAAGCCGGGGGAACCCGGGGCCGTCGGCTCCGTACCGCCGTCAGCCCCGGCCGTCCAGGTTGCGGGCCAGCCAGTCGGAGGCCTCCGTGAACTCCGCGTCCGACGTCCCCGCCCGCAGCGGCCGTACGTCCTGCAGTGCCACTCCGGCCCGCGGATACGAACCGAGGAAACGCACCTTCGGGCAGATCCGCTTCAGCCCCATCAACGCCTCGCCGACCCGGCGGTCCGAGATGTGCCCCTCGGCGTCCACCGCGAAGCAGTAGTTCCCGATGCCCGCCCCCGTCGGTCGCGACTGGATCAGCATCAGGTTCACTCCGCGGACAGCGAACTCCTGGAGCAGTTCGAGCAGCGCTCCGGGGTGGTCCTCGCCCAGCCAGATGACCACCGAGGTCTTGTCCGCACCCGTCGGCGCGGCAGGCCGGGCCGGGCGGCCGACCAGGACGAAGCGGGTCTGCGCGTTCTCCGCGTCATGGATCTCGGTCACCAGCGGTTCGAGACCGTAGGTCGCTGCGGCGAACTCACCTGCGAAGGCGGCGTCGTACCGTCCCTCCTGCACCAGCCGGGCACCGTCGGCGTTGGAGGCCGCTGACTCCCATACGACGTCCGGGAGGTGGGCGGCCATCCAGTTGCGCACCTGCGGCTGCGCGGCCGGATGCGCGGTGACCGACTTGATGTCGGACAGTTTGGTGCCCGGCCGCACCAGCAGCGCGAAGGTGATGGAGAGCAGCACCTCGCGATAGATCATCAGCGGTTCGCCGGCGGTCAGCTCGTCGAGCGTCGCGGTGATGCCGCCCTCGACGGAGTTCTCGATCGGTACGAGCGCCGCCGCGGCGGTCCCGTTGCGCACCGCGTCCAGAGCCACCGGTACGGAGACCATCGGCACGAGTTCGCGGGTGGCGGCTTCCGGGAGCGTACGGAGGGCGACCTCGGTGAAGGTGCCTTCAGGGCCGAGATATGCGTAGCGCGTGGCGGACATACCGTCACCCTAATCTGCCCCGGACGCTCAGGACTCCAATAGCCGCTGACCCACGTACTCGCCGTCCGCCGCGCCGCCCGGCACCGCGAACAGGCCACTGGCCTCGTGCCGGATGAACGGGGACAGGGCATCTCCCCGGTCCAGTTTTCGCTGCACCGGTACGAATCCACGCAGTGGATCCGCCTGCCAGCAGATGAACAGCAGCCCGGCGTCCAAAGACCCGTCCGCCGCGATGCCGTCGTGGTACGAGAAGGGGCGCCGCAGCATGGCCGCACCGCTGTTCTTCTCCGGGGAGGAGATCCGGGCGTGGGCATTGTCCGGGATCAGGAGCTTGCCGTCGGGGCCCGCCCGGTCGAGGTCCATCGCGGTGGTCTCGGTGCCACCGCTCAGCGGAGCGCCGTCCTTCTTGCGGCGCCCTATGACCTGCTCCTGTCGCTGCACCGGGAGCTTCTCCCAGTCGTCGAGCAACATCCTGATCCGGCGGACGACCGCATACGAGCCGCCGGCCAGCCAGTCGTACTTCGTGTCCGTCCCGGCCGGGACGAAGACACGCCGACCGAAGTCGCTGTCGGCGGGCTTCGGGTTGTTCGTGCCGTCCACCTGCCCCATCAGATTGCGAGCGGTCATCGGCTGCGCGGTGGCGCCGGGGGAGCGGTTGAAGCCGTTCATCTGCCAGCGGACCCGGGCGGCCGGGGCCGCCTCCTTCTGTACGGCACGCAGTGCGTGGAAGGCGACGAGTGCGTCGTCGGCGCCGATCTGTACCCAGAGATCGCCGTTGGAGCGCTTGGCGTCGATGTGGTCGGCGGAGAACGGCGGCAGCGGGTCGAGCCCTGGTGGCCGGTGGTCGACCAGGCCGGTGCGTTCGAAGAAGGTGCCGCCGAAGCCGAAGGTGATGGTCAGCGAAGAAGGCCCGGCATCCAGCGCGATCCCGGTGTCATGGGCCGTGCCGTCCGCCGAACCGCTGTCGGCCGGTTCGCCGGCCATCAGGCGCCGGGCCACGTCCGACCACCGGCGCATCAGGACGGCCGCCTCCTTCCGTCCAGCGCCGGGCGCCAGGTCGAAGGCGACCAGATGACCCCGTGCCTGAAGCGGAGTGGTGATCCCCGGTTGATGTTTCCCGTGAAACGTCACCTGGGCGGCGCCGACCGTGGTCAGAGCGGTGCGCTCATCGGGCCGGGCCGCGGCATAGCCGGTCGCACCGCCCGCCGCACCCAGCACGAGCCCGGTCGCACCGGCCGCGCCCGCGGTGCCGAGCAACCGCCGTCGGGAGATGGAACCGCTGCCGGGAGTCCCGTCGCCCTTGCTGGGCGCGTTGCCCTTGCTGCGACCGGCTCCGCCCTTTCCGTTCCCGTCTCCGACGGAGGTCCTGCCGTTCCCCGCAGTGGTCCTTCTGCTGCGGGGGGAGCTCTTCTTGCTGCTGTTTCCGCTCACGATCCTGCTCAGCCGATCTTCACGTTCTTGTCGATGGTCGTCTGATCGATGTCCGACGTACGCACGGTCACGGCGACCTTCCATGTGCCCGCCATCGGGATCTGGACGCCGCTCGCGGTCCAGTGACCCTCGGTGAGTCGGACGGGGAGTACGGGAAGCGGGCCGATGTCCTTGGACTCCAGGGTGAAGGCGAGCTTCAGCTCGGGGACGTCCATGGCCTTGCCGTCGGGGCTGTCGATCCAGATGTGGAGCTCGTTGGTGCCGGTACGGGCGGGGTCGATGTCCATCCGTACCGTTCCCTTGCCGTTCTGACCGCCGGTGTCGAAGGGCAGCGTCAGATTGACCGGGCCTTCGGCCGCGGGAGCGGTGGCCGTCGTGGTGCCACGGGCCGCTTCTTCCTCCGTACGTCCCGGCTCGGTCGAGGTCAGCACGGTCGTCACGGCCAACAGCGCCACGGCGACCGTGACTTCGGCCAGCACCGAGCGGCGCAGCCCGGACCGCTCGGGGTCGGCGTCGCGGATCCGCTTCTTCTCGGCGGTGGCCACGGCGGCCCGCTGCCGCGCGAGCTGCGCCGCCCGCGCGGGGTCCTCGGCCAGGGACGCCGGTGCGCCTTCGGCCCGGGGTTTTTCGGTCCTGGCCCCGTCTTCCGTCCTGGCCCCGTCTTCCGTCCCGGCCCCGGGCCTCTCGATCGCGGCTCCGACCTCGGCTCCGACCGCGGCTCCGACCGCGGCTCCGACCTCGGTCCCGACCTCGGTCGCATCGGTTTGCGCCCCGGCTCCTTCCGCGCTCCTCTCCGCAGCGGCTCCGTTCGCGACCAGGCGTTCGGCTCCGTTGGAGACCAGGCGTGCGGTCCAGCGGCGTGAGAACCAGGCGATCCCGACCAGGACGGCGACGAGTCCCACCTTCACGAGCAGGAGTCGCCCGTACTCGGTGCCGGTGAGCGCGGACCAGGTGCCGACCTGGCGCCAGGACTGATAGATCCCGGTGGCGGTGAGCACGAGCACGCTGCCGAAAGCGATGCGGGAGAAGCGCCGTACGGCCGTGGCTCCGATGTCCGGCGTCCGGTGGAGCGCGACCAACAGGGCCACCAGCCCCCCCAGCCAGGCCGCGACGGCCAGTAGATGGAGTATGTCGACCGGCATGGCGATGCCCGGCTGGATCCCTGCCGAAGCATGTTCGGCGAGCGCCCAGGTCCCGGCGATCCCGGCGGCGATCACCGTGCCGCCGACGGCCAGTCCGAAGGTGAGGTCCTTCTTCTCGCGCTCGTCCTCGCGCTTGGCATACGCCCCGAACAGCACGGCGATGAAGAGCGCGGAAGCGCCGAGCAGCAGCAGCCTGGATACGAGCGCCGCCCCGGGCCTGGTGTCGAGGACAGCCTTCAGACCGTCGAGGTCGAAGGCGTCCGCGAGCTTCCCGGAGCCGGTGTACGGATTGCGCAGGAGCAGCATGGCCAGGGTGGCCGCGGTGAGGGTCATCCAGCCGCGTACGACCAGGCGTTGCAAGGGGCGTGCACCTGCCCCGCGCTGCCAGCAGGCCAGCACGAAGGCGGCGCCGCCGGCCAGCAGGATGAAACCGGCGTAGGCGGCGTAGCGCGCGATGTCGTAGAGGGTTCCGACGAGTCCGCCTCCGGCCTGTTCCGTCGGAAGGGCGACCGTGGTCTCGGAGGGGGCTCCGACGGAGAAGGTGAAGGCGCCCGAGACGGGGTGGCTGTCCGCGGAGACGGCCTGCCAGGCGACGGTGTACGTACCGTCGGGCAGCCCGGAGTGCAGCGAGACGCCGTACTTCACGGTGGAACCGCTGCGCAGATCACGGGGGGCGACGGCGGTGTCGGCGCGTTTGCCGTGGGGGTCGAGGACCCTGACGGAGTCGCTGCCCATGGCGACCTGTTCGGAGAAGGTGAGCGTGACCTCCTTGGGAGCGGTGTCGACCACCGCCCCGTCCTGCGGATCGCTCCCGGTGAGCGCGGCATGTGCGGACGCGGGGCCCGCACCGCCCAGCAGCAGGCCGAACACCATGCCGACAAGCGCGGCGAGGAGCGCGGCCGCGGCGAGCGGTCGTCGTGGCACGGGAGTGGACGGGGGCGTTCCGAAGTGTGGGGCGGTGGCTGTCATGGCGAGTCAGTCCCTCACTGCTTCTTCGGGTTGTGGGTGGTCTCCTTCACGGGAAGGTCGACCTTTATCGGGTCGGCCTTCTCGAAGTGCAGCTCCACGGACACCTTCTCGCCCTGCTTGGGCTGTTGCTTGAGGTTCATGAACATGATGTGGTTCCCGCCGCGTTCCAGATCCAGTTCGCCGCCTGCGGGGACCTCGAAGGACGACACCATGCGCATCGTCTGGTTCTTCGACTCGTGGATCGTGACGTCGTCGGAGAGGGGGCTGGTGACCGAGGTGAGCCGGTCGGACGTGCCGCCGCTGTTCCGTATGACGAGGAAGCCGGCCGCCATGTCACTGACGGGCTGCGGCATGAACGCGCCTGTCACCTTCAGCACGGGCCTGCTGCCCGAGGAGGAGCACCCCGCCAGCGCCAGCCCGGTGGTGAGGGCGACGACGCCGGCGAGGGCGGTGCGGCGGTTCACGGATTCTCCCCCTTGATGATCTTGGGGAGGTCCTTGGTGTAGTCGTCGGGCGAGGTGTCCTCGCTGTACACGAGGTACCCCTTGTCGGTCTTCGGGGAGAACGCGATGACCTGGGATCCGTGCATCGAGACGACCGTGCCGTCCTTCTCCTTCTTCGGCGCGTCGATGCCGATGCCGATCTGGCGCGCGCCCGCCTGGATGGTGGGGAAGTCGCCGGTGAGGCCGATGAAGGAGGGATCCTGGGACTTGAGCCAGGCGCCCAGCGAGGACGGGGTGTCCCGCTCGGGATCGGTGGTCACGAAGACGACCTGGAGCTTGTCCTGGTCGGCCTTGGGGAGGGACTTCCTGGCAATGGCGATGTTGCTCATGATGAGCGGGCAGACATCGGGGCAGTTGGTGTAGCCGAAGTAGATCAGCGTCGGCTTGCCCTTGGTCTGCTCACGGAGGTCGTACTTCTTGCCGTGGGTGTCGGTGAGGACGAGATCGGGCTTGGTGAACGGCTGGTCGAGCACCGTCGCGGCCTTGGTCTTGGCCTCGACGGACACATCGGCGATCGGCTTCTTCGCGCTGTCGTCGCTGCTGCCGCAGGCGGACAGCGAGAGCGCGGCCGCGGCGACGAGCGCCGCGGCCAGCACAGTCTTCTTACGCATGGAGCACTGATTCCTGGTGGGTCGGTGGGACGGGTGGGGCTGTGGTTCAGGCAGTGCGACGGCGGCCGGCGAGGATGCCGAAGGCCACTCCCGCGATGCCGACGACGATGCCGACGATGCCGAGAACCCGGGCCGTGGTGTCACTGTCGGACGTGTCCGAAACGGCCGTCGTCTGCTTGTCCGCTGCCTGTCCGGTGGCGTCGGCACCGGCCTTGTCGGTGGTACCCGCGCCGTGCTCGTCGGCGGACGCCGCGGTCAGCTTGAGGACCGGTGCCGGGTTCTCGGGCTCGGCGGCGCCGTCCTTCGGCTCCTCGATCCAGCGGACGACCTCCTTGTTGTCGTACGTCTGGATGGCCTTGAAGACCAGCTGATCGGCGTTCTCGGGGAGCTGCCCGATGGAGAGCGGGAACTGCTGGAAGTTGCCCGGACGGATGCCGAGGTCGTTCTTGTCGCCCTTGGCGGTCCAGGTGACCTTGGAGACGGCCTCGTTGATCTTCTCGCCGTGCATTTCGAGCGGCTTGGCCAGCTTGCTCTTGGTGACCTCGACGTCCCAGCCGGGCACGGCCTGCGGCATGACGGAGGCCAGCGGGTGGTCGGTCGGGAAGTTCACCTCGACCTTGGTCGTCGAGGCGTCGGCGCGCTCGTTGGGGACCTTGAAGTTGACGGTGGCGTAACCGCCCTTGGCGGCCTCGCCCTGGGGCTGCACGCTGACGTGCGCGGAGGCGGTGCCGGCGAGGATCAGCACGGTGGACGCGGCGATGCCGCCGGCGAGGGCGATACGGGAAACGTTCATGACAGGGATCACTCCACGGAAACACGAAGGAAAGGTGGTCCGGCGCGCGGGTGCGCGGCGGCATCGCGACACCTCTGCCTCACGTGGCGTGCGTACGCCGACTCGCCGGGCACCGGTCGGTTCCGGGCGTCGAGTCGGGCGTGCGTCGTGTGGTGGGTGTCGCGTCAGGCTGCGAGCGCGTACGCCGGGGGCGGCCCGCGCCTGATCACCATGTGCTGCAACGTCTCCCCGGTGGCGGGGACCGGGGTGTCGGCCCCGGTACGCGGGATGCGCGGCCCGGTCGTCGGACCCCCGGGCAGGCCGGCGCGCAAGGCGTTCACCAGTGAGAGTGCGGCGCGCAGCGCGCGCAGCCGGGCCCCGGCCGCGAGCTGCTGGACGCCGTGCGCGGAGAGCCGGGCGAGCCGGAACAGCGCGATCTCGCCCCGCCGCAGCAGCCAGCCGGTGGCCACGGCGGCCAGCAGGTGGCCGAGCAGCATGGGCAGGCCGGGCAGCAGACCGGCGAGGCCGACGGGATCCGCGCCGGTCGCGGACGCCATGTGCTGATGGCCGGCGGCCGTCACCGACGCCGGGTCGATGCCCGCCGTGGTGACGATGCGGCGAGCTTCGGCGGCGTTCAACTGGGCGGGTCCCATGCCGCACACAAGGCTCGCCGCGAACCGGATCAGCGGGTCGTCGCCCGTCGTCGTTCCGGTCGGCGTGGCATGCGCTCCCACGCCGAAGAGGGTGTGCAGGGCGATCTGTCCGCCGGCCAGTGCGGCTGCGATGGACGGCAGCGAGCGTTCGCGTCCGGCCAGCGGTGCCGCCACTGCGAAGACCCCCAGGAGTCCGGCGAGCAGGGTCCACCAGGGGACGGCCGCGCAGGACGCCAGGGAGTGGCCTGCCGCGGACAGCGCGACACAGACCGCGGTGAACACCGCGGCCCTCAGGAGCCGCAGACCGGCTCCGGCGCGTGCGACAGGCATAGACATGGCGGGGCCATCATCGCACCGCACCGCCGACTTGGGTACGGCAGGTCCGGAAGGTCGGCTTCCGTCCGATGGGACGCGGGCCGTCACCGGTGTGGCCGGGGCCGGGCACCGTGTGGGGAGATCACCGGGCCACGGGCGGATCCGCAGGCCCGGTCCGGCATACACGGGATGTACGGCGTGCGGGTATCCGCCGAATGAGCGGTCTCACATCCGGTCCGTGCTTACGAATGGTCCAGTGCGGCAATAGGTATCGGTATGTCGAGCCGCAGCCAGGAGGCTGGAGCATGAGCATCTGGTGGTCCCTCCATTTGCGGCGCGAGGCTGCGAGCGTTCCGCTCGCCCGGCGTTTCCTGCTGGGCGCCATGGAGACCGCGGGCGTGGACCCGGACATCTCCTTCGACCTGTCGGTCGCGCTCAGCGAGGCCTGTGCGAACGCCGTTGAACACGGCGGCGACCACAGGAGCCGGGACGAACAGAGCGTCGGCCGCGATCCGTGGGACGTATGGGACGAGTTGCCCGGGACGGCCTCCGGTGAGTACCGGGTCACCGCCTATCTGGACGGCGAGAAGTGCCGTATCGAAGTCGCCGATTCGGGGCCCGGTTTCCCCGCCCGTCGCATGCTGCGCGCGTCGGCGCCGCAGCACGAGCCCCAGCAGTACCCGCCGCTCGGCGCGGAGGACGGCAGGGGGCTCTGCATCATCGAGCAGCTCGCCGATCACGTCCACTTCGGCAACCGTCCCGGCCGCGGCGCCGTGGTGAGCTTCGACAAGGTCCTTAAATGGCGGAAGGGCGCCCTGCTCATGGCTTCCTGAGCGGGGCGCCCTCCGGCGTGCGGGAGGCCCGTCGCCGGACCCTCCGGATCAGCCCTTGAGCCGAGCCATCCACGCCTCGACCTCGTCGGCCCGGCGCGGCAGCTTGTCGGAGAGGTTCCGGTTGCCGTCCTCGGTGACGAGGATGTCGTCCTCGATCCGGACGCCGATGCCCCGGTACTCCTCGGGGACGGTCAGGTCGTCGGTCTGGAAGTACAGACCCGGCTCGACCGTGAGGCAGACGCCGGGCTCCAGCGTCCCGTTGACGTACGTCTCGGTGCGCGCAGCGGCGCAGTCGTGGACGTCCATGCCGAGCATGTGGCCGGTGCCGTGCAGCGTCCAGCGGCGCTGGAGCCCCAGCTCCAGGACCTTGTCCACGGACAGGTCGCCGAGCAGGCCCCACTCGACGAGCTTCTCGGCGAGCACGCGCTGCGCCGCGTCGTGGAAGTCGCGGTAGTCGGCGCCGGGCTTGACGGCCGCGATGCCCGCTTCCTGGGCCTCGTACACCGCGTCGTAGATCTTCCGCTGCAACGGCGTGAACGTGCCGTTGATCGGAAGGGTGCGTGTCACGTCGGCGGTGTAGAGGTCATTGGTCTCCACACCGGCGTCGAGGAGCAGCAGCTCACCGGAGCGCACCGGCCCGTCGTTGCGCACCCAGTGCAGGGTGGTGGCGTGCGGACCGGCCGCGCAGATCGAGCCGTAGCCGATGTCGTTGCCCTCGATGCGGGCGCGGAGGAAGAAGGTGCCCTCGATGTAGCGCTCGCTGGTCGCCTCGGCCTTGTCGAGGACCTTCACGACGTCCTCGAAGCCGCGTGCGGTGGCGTCGCAGGCCTTCTCCAGCTCGGCGATCTCGAAGGGGTCCTTGACCAGCCGGGCCTCGGAGAGGTGGACGCGCAGCTCCTCGTCGCGCTCCGCGGTGACCTTGTCGGTCAGCGCGGCCTCGATGCCCGCGTCGTGGCCGCGGACGTTGCGCACCGGGCCGGTGGCCTCGGCCAGCGCGGCCGGGAGCTCGCGCACGTCCTTCGCCGGGATGCCCAGCAGCTGCTCGGCCTCGGCGAGGGAGTGGCGGCGGCCGACCCACAGCTCTCCCTGGCCGTCGAGCCAGAACTCGCCGTTCTCGCGGTTGGAGCGCGGCAGCAGATGGATGGTCGCCTCGTGCCCGTCCGGCGTCGGCTCCAGGACGAGGACGCCGTCCTGGGTCTGGTCGCCGGTGAGGTACGCGTACTCGGTGGAGGCGCGGAAGGCGTACTCGGTGTCATTGGAGCGGGTCTTCAGGTTGCCCGCGGGGATGACCAGGCGCTCACCGGGGAAGCGCGCGGAGAGCGCGGCGCGGCGGGCGGCGGTGTGTGCGGCCTGGGCGATCGGTGCGAGGCCCTGCAGCTCGGTATCGGCCCAACCGGACTTCATGTTCGCGGCGAGTTCATCGGAGACGCCCGGGTACAGGCCGTTCTTCCGCTGCTTGACCGTTTCTTCTGCTTCGGTCTCCGGGTTCTCCGGGGTGAGCTCCTCAGCCACGACTTGTCTCTCCTTGATACGACACTGGACCTCATCCATCGTACGGGCGTACGGAAGGGGGCACAGGGCCGGAAGACCTGTTACACGACCGGGCCGGGGCGGGCGGCGCGGCTCAGTCGAAGCGTGCGGCCAGGATGACGACGTCCTCCGTGTCGCCGCCCTGGTCGAGCCCGTCCGGCAGCACGGTCCGCAGCACGTGATCGGCGACGGCCCCGGCGTCGTCGCGCAGCGCCTTCGGTACGCACGCCGCCGCCGAGTGGAGCCGTGCGAACGCCCGGTCCGTCGAGTCGCCGGTGCGGCGCAGCAGTCCGTCGGTGTAGAGGAGCACGGTCTCGCCGGACGCCGGGGAGATCTCCACGCTGGGCGCCTCCCAGCAGGCGAGCATGCCCAGCGGCGCGGAGACCGAGGTCTCGACGAACTGGGTGCGCCGGTCGCCGATCACGAGCGGCGGGGTGTGGCCCGCGCCGGCCAGCAGGATCTTGTGGCGGGCGGGTTCGCAGTAGGCGAAGAGGGCGGTCGCGGAACGGGCGGGTTCGGTCAGCCGCAGCAGCAGTTCCAGATCCGAGAGCACGGCGACCGGATCCTCGCCCTCCATCACCGCGTACGCCCGCAGACCGGCACGGAGTCGGCCCATGGCGGCCAGCGCGCTCGGTCCGGAGCCGTTCACCGAGCCCACGGCAAGACCGAGCGCGCCTTCCGGCAGGGCCAGCGCGTCGTACCAGTCGCCGCCGCCCTGGGGCGCCGTGCGGTGGCGTGCGGCCAACTGGACGCCGGCGATCCGGGGCAGCCGGCTGGGCAGCAGTTCCTCGGTGACCGTGGCGACATCCGCCCTGGCCCGCTCCAGCTCCAGCAGCCTGGCCAGGTGCTCGCCGGCGAATCCGACGTAGAGGCCGACGAGATGGCGTCGGCGTTCCAGCGGTTCGGCGGGCTCGTCGTACAGCCAGACGGCGGCACCGAGCCTGCCGGTCGCCTCGGCGCTGATCGGCAGGGTGTAGCTGGCGGCGTATCCGAGCCGGGCGGCGACCTCGCGGCGGTGGGGGTCCAGAGTGGTGTCGCCGAGCAGATCGGGGGTGGTCTGCGCTCCTTCGGCGTCCGGGAGACCTTCCAGGATCCGGCCGTAGGAGGTGGCCCGGCGCGGAATCGTTTCGATGTGCCCGAGCTCGGCGTGGGCGAGCCCGAGGCCGATGGTACTGACGGGGCCGCGGCGGTCGGACGGTTCGAAGACGACCAGACCGCGGCGGGCACCGACCAGGGCCGCTCCGGCGCTCAGCAGTTCGTGCAGCGCGTCGTCGAGCGCGCTGGTCCTGGCGAGCCGCTCGGTGAGTTCGTGCAGGGTGGTGAGGTCGGAGACCCAGCCGGCCAGCCGGTCCTGGATGAACGCTCCGGGCGCGGGCGGTACTTCGGACAGAGATCCGGCAGTGTGAGCTGAAACAGGAACCATGGGATCGATTCCGGCCACTTTCGGCAGGTGCGGGGCGCTCATGACAGTCGGCTTCCCCACCGGTGCGATTCGTCGAATAGCATCGCAAACCCCCATGTCATTCTGCGCCGCTATCAGTGCATCCACATGTACACGTAGCATCCACATGTACACGCACAAGTAAGGCGATGTCCAGCATTGTCCCTGCGGGAATTGTGGTGTCCAAGTAACTGCAAAGTTGGCTAAAAAATGCACCTGGTGGCGGTGATTTGCGGTCGACTGGGTGTGCTCGACAGGGGGTGTTCTCGGGGTGAAGTCCCAGAGGGAGCGTCATTTCGGGCATGCTGGGTACGTAATCCGATGATGACCAGGGGCAGTTCTGATCGCCCCGGAACCTGGCAGCGGGCCCAGGCGTCCTCTCCTGTGACGGCTACGCCCCCACCCCCGAGTGGCGGGGCTTGCACCTTGAGACGGCCGGCGCGACACGTGCGCTGCTCCTCGCCATGCTTGTGTCCGGACCCGCCTCGCCCTTGCTCGACCCGGCTCAGCTCATGCTCGGTACCGATGACCCACCCGTACCGTGATCCTGAAGAGCATGTACGCACAGTGAAGAGATATGCACGCAGTGTGACACACGCGTGGTGTGATGTGGTCCCTCGGCGTTCAACGGAAAGGAACGAGCGCTCATGCGCGAGATCCTCGGAAGGCGACGCAGGCTCCGGCTCCGACGCAGGACAAGGCCCGTCCAGCTCGACGCGGTCCTGACCTGTGCCACCGCATGGCAGTGGCCCGTGCTCCCCGGAGTGGGACTTGAGGCGGCCGGTGGTCGCGGTGACCGTGGCCGTGGCTGTGCCTGCCCCGATCCCGAGTGCGCCGTTCCCGGCGCACACCCCTTCGATCCCGGTCTCCTCGCGGCGACCACCGACGAGCGCATGGTGCGCTGGTGGTGGACCAATCGGCCTACCGCGCCGATCGTGCTGGCCACCGGCGGGCGTGCCCCGTGTGCGCTGAGCCTGCCGGCCGTGGCGGGCGCCCGGGCGCTGGCCGAGCTGGACCGGATGGGAACGCGGCTCGGCCCCGTGGTGGCGACGCCGACCCGGTGGTCGCTGCTGGTGGCCCCGTACACCCTCGAACGGCTCGGTGAGCTGCTGCACGCCCAGGACCGGGTGCCCAGTTCGCTGCGTTTTCACGGCGAGGGCGGCTATCTCGTCCTTCCGCCGTCCGAGGTGGGGGCGGGGCAGGTGCGCTGGGAACGGGCTCCCGCACCGGTCCCCGGCCGGGGCTCGAACAGAGGAGGGCCCGTCCCCGGACCGGCTTCGCCGTGGCTGCCGGATGTGGGAGCGGTGCTCGACGCGCTGGTCGAGGCGAGCAACGGCGCGCCGGACGGCGGCAGTCGGCTCGCCTACTGACAGGTGGTCGACTCACCCGTCCGGGCGCGAGTCGACCAGCGTCCCTGCACGGAGACGCGCGGCACCGGGGTGTTGGCATTCTCGATATCTCCGGCGGGGCATTCGGTGGAGTATCAGGGATTCGGGTGAGGCCGTCAGGTTCCGAAGGTGCCGGTGGATGTTGCCGCGCGATTCTTCGCGTGATCGGTGTCGCGGGTGTGCGCGGCGTGACAGCGTGTCGGCGCGCACCGGCTCCGGTTTCCGTTCGCGCTCTTCTCCCGCCCGCTCTCGCGGTACCTCTTCCGGTCCCGGCTCCTGCCGGTCGATGCAAAGTCTGCCGCTGCAAAGCCCTTCCGCGAAGGTATTTCTGATGGGCCTTCCGGAAGTCCCGCGAAGAGTTTTTCGAAGATTTATTCGAATGACTTCACGGGAGTGATATTCGTACGGGAGTTCCAGTGGCCGGGGGGCTGTCCGCGATCCGTTCGAGACGGGTCGTTCCGGTGGAGCCCGCGGAGCGCCGGAGGGAAGGGGCGTCGTCGCCGATGAGGGCACGTCGTCAATCCGGGCCCTGTCGTGCCGTGTTGGCAGTGGAGCGCAGGTTCTGAGGGGCCGGGGGCGGCCGGAGCGGGAGGGGGCCGGCGGCAGGAAGTGTGTGCCGACGAGGGGGCCGTACGTCGGCTCGTGCGCCGCGTTGCGCGCTGTGCGCCACGCCCGGAAATGAGGATGCCCGATCGCTGGCGACGGGGGATGCACCAGCGACCGGGCTTCTAGAACGGTAACAAGAGATCTGCCGTTCGCAAATTCGATCTCGCGTATTCGGACAGCGATTTACCCATTGGTACGGCGAGTTGTGACGCGAGTCACGGAAGGGGGCCGGGAACCGTCACTGTCAGCTGAGCGTCACTTGGCGGTTGGTGAGCCCGCCGCGGGCCCGCCGCTCCTCCGCGGTGAGCGGCGCGTCCGAGGCGAGTGCCGCGGCCAGCCGCTCCGCGAGCTCGGCCGCGGGCTTCTCGCACTCCGCCGCCCCCATCGTGCTCGGCAGATCCCAGACCGGGACCATGAGCCCGTGCGCCCGGAAGGAGCCGACGAGCCGTGTTCCCTCGCCCAGCGAGGAGGTGCCGGCGGCGTGCAGCCGGGCGAGCGCGTCCAGGAGTTGCTCCTCGGGGTGCGGCATGACCCACCGCAGGTGGTTCTTCTCCGGGGTCTCGCACCAGTACGCGGCGTCCACGCCGGAGAGCCGCGTCGTCGGGAGCGCCGCCTCGTTCGCGCGCTCCAGGGAGGCGGACACCTCGGGCGTGGCGTTCTCCGCGTCCGGAACCCAGAACTCGAACCCGGAGTGGACGACGGGCTCGAACGCGGCGCCGGGGTCGAGCACATCCTGCAGCCGCGGACCGTCGGCCGGTACGCGCCGGGCGGCCACGGGCGAGCCGGGCTCGGAGGCCAGCGCCCGCTGAAGGATGTCCGCGAGGTCACGGCTGAGGTCGCCGGACGAGGTGTCGTTCTGCAGGGCGAGCAGCACCGAGCCGTCGTCCCGGCGCAGAGCCGGCCAGGCCATCGGCAGGACGGTCGCGAGGGTCACGGAGGGGACGCCCTCGGGCAGCCCGCCCTTGAGCGTCAGCCCGACCGTGGCGGCGGGCACCAGTTCGCGCAGAGCGACCCAGTCGCACTCGCCGGCCAGTCCTTCGAAGGGGCGGTGGACGAGCTCGGTCACGGCCTGGGCGGCGGCACGGCCGTGACACGCCTTGTAGCGGCGGCCCGAACCGCACGGGCAGGGCTCACGAGCCCCGACCACCGGGATCTCGCCATCCTTGAGCTGCTGCTTCCCGGCCTTGGTCTGAGGGCGCTTCTTGGCCATGGTGGGCTTTCTCCCGATTGCGACAGTGCGGTCTGGCCCGCGAGCCTAGCGGCCCCCGTCGCGTCCGGGACACACACGCCCGCGCGCCTGGCGGAACGGGGGTGCGGAACCCTGGTGCGTACGTCTCGTCGCCCATGGCGCGTACGCCTCGTCCACCGCCAGCGGTGCATCCGCCCGGCGGCGCACACACGTGCGCCGGTATGTGTGCCGGTACGGGTGCCCGTGCCGCCCGGATCTCGTACCGCCAGGTGTTCGTACCTGCCGTGACGGCTGAGATCCGTTCCCGCGCGGGGACGTCAGCCCACGTCGTCGAAGGCGTCCGCGAGACCCAGACCTTCGAGCCCCGGGCTGCTCGGCATGCCCGACACGCCCGGCCCACCTGACGAGCCCGACATGCCCGGCATCCCGGGGACCCGGCCGTGTCCCTCGTTGACGAGGACCCAGACGGTGACCTCGCCGGACGAACTGTCGCGCACGCCCCACTCCTCGGCGAGCGCGCTGATGATGTTGAGTCCGCGGCCGCCGCGCGCCGTCACCGAGGGTGTGGCCGGAATGGGGCGGGTCGGGCCGCCACCGTCCGTCACTTCCACGGTCAGCCCGCCGGTTCCGTCCACGCGCCACGCGGCGCGGATGTCGCCGTCACCCACATTCGTGTGTCGTCCCAGCGGCCTGCCGTGCCGACAGGCATTGCTGAGCAGTTCGGAAAGGATCAATACAGCATCGTCGACGACCGAATCCGGCACCCCGTGGCTGCGCAACTGCTCGCGCATCCGGTGCCGCGCCTGACCCACGCCCGCAGGGCCATGGGGTACGGCCATGCTCGACGACGTGGGCACTTCCTGTGCCACCACCAACGCCACCCCCGAGACCTCCTTTGCCCCACGCCACGGAGTGGATGCCCTCCCGGACTGGACCGGAAACCGGCCAATCGCCCGCCAGTGACGCACTCGTGACGATCGAATACGGTTCGAATGCGCCGGTGTACTCCGTGTCACTGATGTTAAGAGCGTCCCAGTTGTGACAGAACCTGCTTCGGGCGGTTCGTGATGATCGCCTCGACGCCGAGGTCGATGCAGAGCGCGACGTCCTCCGGTTCGTCGACCGTCCAGACGTGCGCGCGGTGTCCCGCACGGTGCAGGCGCTCGATGTAGCCGGGATGGCTGCGTACGATCCGCATCCCCGGACCGGCGATGCGCGCCCCGGCCGGCAGCCGCCCGTCACGCAGGCGCGGCGAGACGAACTGCATCAGGTAGACGGTGGGCAGGGTGGGGGATGCGGCCTGGATACGGTGCAGGGAGCGCGCCGAGAAGCTCATGATCCGTACCGGTGAGGGGCCGTCGGCCGGCGGGGCGTCGAGCTCGAAACGTTTCAGCAGATGGAGCAGTCGTTCCTCGACCTGACCCGCCCAGCGGGTGGGGTGCTTGGTCTCGATCGCCAGCTGGAGCGGGCGCCCGGCGGCCCGCGTCTCGGTGACCAGTTCGAGCAGCCGTTCCAGGGTGAGTACGGAGGTGAGCTCCCCGGGCACCGGATCCCAGTCCGGGGACTCGGACTCCTCGCGGTCCTTCCAGGAGCCGAAGTCGAGGGCGGCGAGTTCGGAGAGCTCCAGCGCGGAGACGGCGCCGCGCCCGTTGGAGGTGCGATTCACCCGGCGGTCGTGCACGCAGACGAGGTGGCCGTCGGCGGTGAGTCGTACGTCGCACTCCAGGGCGTCGGCGCCGTCCTCGATCGCCTTCCGGTATGCGGCCAGGGTGTGCTCGGGGGCGTCGTCGGAGGCGCCTCGGTGGGCGACGACCTGGATGGGATGGTGCATGGATTGCTGCCGTGCATGGGTCACTGCGTCATGGTGACACCGAGAGGCGACAGTCGCGTAGAGCTTGTGCCGCGGACGACCGCGCCTCGCTCCCTACAGTGCGCCGAGGCGGCGTGCGCCCCGCACCACGGCTTGCGCGGCAGCTCGCACCACGGCTCGCACCACGCCTTGCGCCGCCGCTGTGCGCGCCGCGCGCCGCGCCTTGCGCCGGGAGACCGTTTTGCCGGATGTAAAGATTGGCGTGCGGATGCACAGGTCCTGCTTACAGTGGCCTGACGTGCCTTGGGAAAAGCTGTCCCATGACACGTACACAGCGGATCTCTTGCCGAAGATGATGTGGAACCGAGGAGTAAAGAGCTGTGAGCACAGAGAACGAGGGCAACGAGGGCACTGCGGCCGAGGCCGTTCCGTCCGCACCTCCAGTGCCGGCCGATGCTCCTCGGGGGCCGTCTGGGAGCACACCCGCGCCCCCACCCTCCCCGGCGTACTCGCCGGGGCCGGACACGGAAGCAGCGCAGCCGTTCCCTCCGACGGGGGAACCGGCCCCCACCACTTCCATGCCTTCCGTTCCGGACACACCTCCCCCCGGGGTCCGGTCGGCCGCCGAGGCCAACTGGCCCCCACCCCCTCCCACCGTCCCCGCGTACGCGCACCACGGCGCGGACGGCGGCGGCCCGGTCTGGGGCGCACCGGACCAGCTCCACTCCCCGGTGGGCCCGCGCAAGCGCGGCATGGGCGGACTGGTGGCCGCGGTGGCGGCGGCGGCGCTGATCGCGGGCGGTATCGGCGGTGCCCTCGGGTACTGGGCGGCCGACCGGAACGGCACCACCTCCGGCGGCTCGACCACGGTCGCGGCGTCGGCCAACCCGCATGACCTCAAGCGAGACCCCGGCACGGTCGCGGGTGTGGCCGCCAAGGCGCTGCCCAGCGTGGTCACCATCGACGCGCAGGCCGGTGACGGCGAGGGCGGTACGGGCACCGGCTTCGTGTACGACAAGGAAGGCCACATCCTCACCAACAACCACGTGGTGGCTTCCGCGGCGGACAACGGCCAGCTCACGGCGACGTTCTCCGACGGAAGGAAGTACGACGCCGAGGTGGTCGGCCGGGCGCAGGGCTACGACGTCGCCGTTCTGAAGCTGAAGAATCCGCCCCCGGGGCTCACCCCGCTGGCCCTCGGCAACTCGGAACAGGTCGCGGTCGGTGATTCGACGATCGCGATCGGCGCCCCGTTCGGTCTTTCCAACACGGTGACCACGGGCATCATCAGCGCCAAGAACCGACCGGTCGCCTCCGGCGACGGTTCCGGCGGCAGCAACTCGTACATGAGCGCCCTGCAGACCGATGCCTCGATCAACCCGGGCAACTCCGGTGGCCCGCTGCTCGATTCGCGCGGCGCGGTCATCGGCATCAACTCGGCCATCCAGTCGACCGGCAGCGGTGTCGGCCAGACCCAGGCGGGCTCCATCGGCCTCGGCTTCGCCATCCCGATCAACCAGGCGACGAACGTCGCCCAGCAGCTGATCAAGACCGGTCAGCCGGTCTACCCGGTGATCGGCGCGACGGTCACGATGGACGAGAAGACCGGTGGCGCGGTCATCTCCGACCAGGGCGCGGCCGGTACGGCAGCCGTGGCGAAGGACGGCCCCGCGGCCAGGGCGGGCCTCAGGGCGGGCGACGTCATCACGAAGTTCAACGACACCGTGATCGACAGCGGCCCGACCCTGATCGGCGAGATCTGGACCCACCAGCCCGGTGATCAGGTGACGCTGACCTACAAGCGCAACGGCCGGACAGCGACCGCCGAAGTCACCCTGGGGGAGCGCAAGGGCGACAGCTGACCGGCTAGGCTGTCCTCTCGTCAACCTCGGTCCGTGGGCCGAGGGAGCGGGGTGGGTTGCCCGAGCGGCCTAAGGGAACGGTCTTGAAAACCGTCGTGGCAGCGATGTCACCGTGGGTTCAAATCCCACACCCACCGCCAGGTCAAAGAAGCAGCAGGTCAGAGGGCGGGTCTCCGAATCGGAGACCCGCCGTCTGCGTTCACCCTGTCTCACCCCGGATCACCTGTATCCCGGTTCTGACCAGTGCGTTTGGGCCATGTGTGGGCCAGACTCACGCACTCATCTGCCGGTGAGCCCCTGCTCGATCAGGGCGTTGGCACGGTCTTGCTGGCCCCGCAGGATCTTGGCGTAGAACCGGAAGAGCACGGTGAGGCTGTGGCCGGCGCGGCGGGCAACCTCTACCGGGTCGACACCCGAGTTGATCCACAGCGACACCCCGGCATGGCGAAGCGAGTAGGGCACGTCCGCCAGAGGCGACTCCGCTTCCGTCGCTGAGAGGGCCTTGAGCCGCGCCGCGTCCCAGAGAGCGCAGTACTCCGTAGACCGCACCCGCCCTCCCATGGCTGCCCGGAAGAGATGCCCGTCTTCGGTCATCCCGTACTTCGCCTTGTGCTCCCGGAGCATCGCCGTCAGCACCGGCGGGATGGGCACTGACCTGGTCGCAGTCCGGGCCCGGCGCTTGAGCCCTCGCTGCTCGAACGACTGCCCGTCGTCGGTCCAGCCCGCACCGACCTCGGGACGGCTCCCGGCGAGGATCAGTTCGCCCCAACCGGTCTCGGGGAGCGCGCAGTCCGAGTCTCGGAGAGCGGCGATTTCAGAGGGGCGCATGGATGCGTAGTACAGGCAGCCGAAGAATGCTGCCATGTGCGCGCCTCGCTCGCTGAGCTGCCGCACGGCGTCGATGAGGGCTGCGGCTTGGTCCGGGTTGGGGACATACCGGAAGTCGACCTCGTCGTCCTTGTCAGGAGCCGACCAGTCCACCCGGCCCAGAGGGTTGGAGGGGAGAGTGCCACGCTCAACGGCGTAGCGCAGGGTGTTGCTCAGAACCATGCGCTTTCGGTTCGCGGTGTTGGGGGCCGCGGGCTTCCCGTTGAGCTTCTTCGACAGGGCGTCCAGGGCCGCTCGCAGCCGCTCCGACCTGCTGGCCTCGGTCATCTTGACCGTGTTCTTCGAGATCCACGAGAGGGCGGCTGCGACATCCGCCGGTGGTTCCTCGATTTCGTGGCGGGGGCACAGTGTGTCGTCCGGGCCTGCGACAGCCCTGAACGCCCACCCGTACAACGCCTTTCGCAGGACGTTGTCCTTGGGCGCCCCACGTGACGTGGAGAGGAAGGCGGGCGTAACAGTGGCGAGTGTCTCGGCGATGCTGGCACGGTGCTTGGCTGCCGCCTTCGGCCACTTCATCAGCATGTAGGCCGTGGCGTGCTCGAACCATGTCGGACTGTTCAGCGCCTCGAACTCGGAGACAGGGAGACCGGTGTCCCTGTCGAACTGCTCCCGCTTGCGAATCGCCGCCATCAGTTCCGAGACTCGGCCTTCGGCCTGCGGCTTGAGCTTGAAACTCCGCGAATGGGTTCGCCCGCCGACGATCCACCGCACCTCGAACGGCTTTGGACGGCCCTTGCGCTGCCTGATCGACCAGATGTCTACGTCGTACGTGAGCATGGCTCTCCAGGAACGGAGAGGGCCCACCGAAACGGCGGACCCTCTCAAAGTGGGGGCGGATCAGGCGGCGGTCTGCTCGTACTGGCTCAGCCAGGCGTCCAGGTCGGTACGGCGGACGCGGATTTGCTTGTTGGGCAGCTTGATGAGTTTCGGGGCGAGACCGCGGGCGCGCATGCGGTAGAAGGCGGCGCGGCTCATGCCGAGTTCGGCGAGGACTTCGGGGAGCTTGAGCATCTGAGGGCGGGCCATGGCGGTGCACTCCTCGGTGAGGTGGCTCGGGGCCGTCTGGCCCCTTCCTGTCAGGTCCGCTACCTCCGCTACCTCCGCTACCGCCCTGGTCAGGGGCGTGATCGAGGTAGCGGATAGGGGTAGCGGTAGCGGATGAATCCGCTACCGGCCCGGCCCTGAAGGGCACGGGACCGGTAGCGGGTAGCGCTCAGGTAGCGGACGGGAAGAGCTCTGCCGCTACCGTTTCCGGGCCGCTGACCTGCGCGGTAGCGGAGGTAGCGGAGGTAGCGGCTCCTGAGGGGGGTGGGGGGCAGTAGCGCTGCCACGCGTCGTGAAGATCGAGGACGTAGTAGCCCTTGAGGACAGCTCCGGCGGACTTGATGTTGCGGGCCTTGACCGGGGTGTTGTCGGTGGTCATGTACTCGCCGAGCATCTTCGAC
>NZ_JBIURS010000003.1:0-48750 GCF_044740965.1 Streptomyces sp. NPDC088252
CGCTCCCTCAACCCCGCAAGATCAACCCGCTCAACGCCCACGGTCCTCGCAACTCCCACAGATCGCGGGTGTTGCGAGGACCGTTAGAACCCAAGGGGTACCGGGCCTCGGTGCCGGGTGGCGCTACACGCTAGTGCGAGTGGCCGTGACCGTGACCGGCCTCGGCCTCTTCCTCGGCCGGCTTCTCGACGACCAGCGTCTCGGTCGTGAGCAGCAGCGACGCGATGGACGCGGCGTTCTCCAGCGCGGAACGGGTGACCTTGACCGGGTCGATGACGCCGGCCTTCACCAGGTCGCCGTACTCGCCGGTCGCGGCGTTGAAGCCCTGGCCCTTGTCGAGCTCGGCGACCTTCGAGGTGATGACGTAACCCTCAAGGCCCGCGTTCTCGGCGATCCAGCGCAGCGGCTCGACCGCGGCGCGGCGCACGACCGCGACACCGGTGGCCTCGTCGCCGGTCTTGCCGAGGTTGCCGTCGAGGACCTTGACGGCGTGGACGATGGCGGAGCCACCACCGGAGACGATGCCCTCCTCGACCGCGGCGCGGGTCGCGGAGATGGCGTCCTCCAGACGGTGCTTCTTCTCCTTCAGCTCCACCTCGGTGGCGGCACCGACACGGATCACGCACACGCCGCCGGCCAGCTTCGCGAGGCGCTCCTGGAGCTTCTCGCGGTCCCAGTCGGAGTCCGTGGCCTCGATCTCGGCCTTGATCTGGTTGACCCGGCCCTTGACGTCGCCGGGCTCGCCGCCGCCGTCCACGATCGTCGTGTCGTCCTTGGAGACGGTGACGCGGCGGGCGGTGCCCAGCACGTCCAGACCGGCCTGGTCGAGCTTGAGGCCGACCTCCTCGGCGATGACGGTCGCACCGGTGAGGGTGGCGATGTCGCCGAGCATGGCCTTGCGGCGGTCACCGAAGCCCGGGGCCTTCACCGCGACGGCGTTGAAGGTGCCACGGATCTTGTTGACGACGAGGGTCGACAGCGCCTCGCCCTCGACGTCCTCGGCGATGATCAGCAGCGGCTTGGAGCCACCGGCCTGGATGACCTTCTCCAGCAGCGGGAGCAGCTCCTGGATCGAGCCGATCTTGCCCTGGTGGATCAGGATGTACGGGTCGTCGAGGACGGCCTCCATACGCTCCTGGTCGGTCACCATGTACGGGGACAGGTAGCCCTTGTCGAAGGCCATGCCCTCGGTGAAGTCGAGGTCCAGACCGAAGGTGTTGGACTCCTCGACGGTGATGACACCGTCCTTGCCGACCTTGTCCATCGCGTCCGCGATGAGCTCGCCGACCTGCGGGTCCTGCGCGGAGAGCGCGGCGACGGCGGCGATGTCGGTCTTGTCGTCGATCGGACGGGCGGTCGCGAGGAGCTCCTCGGACACGGCCTTGACCGCGGCGTCGATGCCCTTCTTCAGGGCGGCCGGGGAAGCACCCGCGGCGACGTTGCGCAGCCCCTCGCGGACGAGCGCCTGGGCCAGCACGGTGGCGGTGGTCGTACCGTCACCCGCGACGTCGTTGGTCTTGGTCGCCACTTCCTTCACCAGCTGGGCGCCGAGGTTCTCGTACGGGTCGTCGAGCTCGACCTCGCGCGCGATGGTGACACCGTCGTTGGTGATGGTGGGAGCGCCGAACTTCTTGTCGATGACGACGTTGCGGCCCTTGGGGCCGATCGTCACCTTGACCGTGTCGGCAAGCTTGTTGACGCCGCGCTCAAGGGCGCGACGGGCGTCCTCGTCGAACTTCAGAATCTTCGCCATGGGAGCTGAGCTTTCCTCTCAAATGAACTGCGCCCCCGACCGCCCGGCTGGTTAGTTCGCAGGGGGCCAGGGGCGCAGAACAGAAGCAAACGTGGGTGAATTACTTCTCGATGATCGCGAGAACGTCGCGAGCCGAGAGGACGAGGTACTCCTCGCCGTTGTACTTCACCTCGGTGCCGCCGTACTTGCTGTACAGCACGACGTCGCCGGTCTTGACGTCGAGCGGCAGGCGCTCGCCGTTCTCGAAGCGGCCCGGGCCCACGGCCAGGACGACGCCCTCCTGGGGCTTCTCCTTGGCGGTGTCCGGAATGACCAGGCCGGAGGCCGTGGTCTGCTCGGCGTCGAGCGGCTGGACCACAATGCGGTCCTCGAGCGGCTTGATCGCAACCTTGGTGCTGGCGGTCGACACGATCCGGTCTCCCCCTTCGGAGATCTCACGGGGTTAAGAGTCTTTGGGTGGCGACCAGGTGGATCCGTCGTCGCGGGTGCCGGACCTGCCAGTCGCGCAGTACTGCTGGCACTCTCCAGTGGTGAGTGCCAGCACCGAGACTATGACCGGGATTAGCACTCGGTCAAGCGGAGTGCCAATTCAGCCAGTCGTGGCGTGCCGAGACCCCTGCCCGCCCCCGCCGCTCGCCACCCCCGCGCGGTCGACCGCACAACAGTCCGGACAACAGTCCGGACAACAGTCCGGACAACAGTCCGGACACCATGAGGACAACGCGGGGACGGACCGAACCGTTCCGTACGACCGTGGGTGCATGCCCGGACCTCCGTACGGCCCCCCGCCCCCGCCCTCGCCCCGCCCTTCGACCGCGCAGCACCACTCGCGCACCGTCAACGGCTGCCTCGACGTGCTGCTCGGTCTGCTGCTGGTGGCCCTGGAGGGGCTGATCTGCGCGGTCGCCGCCTACTCCCTGACGGTCTCGCGACTGGACCTCGGCGGCCGGGAGACGCCCGGTCCGCCGCCCATGGACTGGACGCCGGTCCTCGTCTTCGGCGGGTTCGCCGCGGTGGTCTCCCTGTTCGCCGTGGTCCTGATCCGCTCGAACTGGCCCTGGGCGGGTGGCATCCAGGTCCTGGCCGCACTGCTGCTGTGCCTGGCCACCGTGTTGACCGGGCACGAGGACTACCGCCGTTCGCACCCCGCACCGGCCCCCGCCCCCTCGTACGATCCCGGACGGTCCGGCCACCAGTGCCTCAGCGGCGGCGACAATCGCGAGTGCCTGGACTCCGGCGGCTGAGGGCAGGCGACGACGACCAGCGACCCCGGCGCCCCGTGATCGCCGTGCGGACGCGCCCGCGGGCCGGCCTCCGGCGCCGGCCGCGGCCGGGTCATCTTCTGCGCGGCCTTGCGGCCCAGCCGTTCGATCGGGTCCACCGACTGTGCGCACGCGGTGGTGGCGGTCAGCAGCGCACCTGCTGTCAGCAGTCCGGCGAGCAGCCGGTGCGCCCTTGTCATACGTAGTCCTCCAGCCGGGCCACGGCGTACCCCTTGTCCGTGATGGTCTTCATGACCGCCCGGACCAGGTCGGTCATGCCGGCTCCCCACTCCTTCCGGCCCCGGAAGTGCGTGAGGATGATGTCGCCGGGGTGCAGGTCCTGGTCCCCCTCGCGCCATTCCATGTGGTCCGGGAACGCTTCCGCGTTCCAGAGCGGCACGGCCTTGATGCCGCAGGACTTCGCGATGCGCAGCGTGTCCCCGTTGTAGTTGCCGTACGGCGGACGGAAGAGGGTGGGACGCTTTCCGAACCGCTTCTCGATGATGTCCTGCTGGTCGCAGATCTCGCGCTTCTGCTCGCTGTGGGAGAGGCCGGGCAGATAGGGGTGGTTGAGCGTGTGATTGTTGAGGGACACGCCCAGTCGCTGCGCCTCGCCGAAGTACCCGTAGTTGTCGCGCACCTCGTAGTCGCTGAGGAACGCGCTGTACGGGATGTCCAGCTCGTCCATCATCCGCAGCAGCTCGGGGTCCTTCTCGGAACCGTCGTCCATCGTCAGGAAGACGACCCGGTCCTTGGTCGGGACGGTGGTGAACACCGGCGGCAGCGAGTCGTCGCCGCCCTTGACCTCGAACCCCTCCCGGGTGGTGAGGTGCGGCTTCACCCCGGGCGGCGGGGGTGCGACCAGCGGTGGCCCGTCCAGTCCCCATTTCTTCGCGAGGGCCGCCCGCACGGCCGGGGCGAGCCTCGCGTTCTCATGGGATCCGGCGGGTGCGCGGCCCTGTTCGGCCGCCTGCCCGGGGCCCGCCTTCTGTCCGGGACCGCCCGGGTGTCCGGCGGAGGGTCGGGCCCGGTGCTCGGTGTCCGCGTCGCCCCGGCCGCCGGTCCCGGACGCGCAGCCCGAGCCGACCGCGGCGAGCAGGAGTGCGGCCAGGACCACGCGGGCCGAGCGATGCCCGCCGGAAGCCCGGCGCGCACCGATGTCGAACGTGCCCGATTCTCGCCTTTCCATGTTTAATTCTTCCTTTTGTCGCATAAGCAATACGGCGTCGCATCCTGCCAGCCCGTGAGGGGCCCCGGGGTCCGACACCGCCGCCGGGTCCGCCGGTCAACCCGGCTGGCTCACAATGGGACGGGTGAACGCTCTCGCCCCGAACGACCCGCCCGACGCCCCCGGCCCGTCCGACGCCGACGACCCGCTCGCCGCCTTCATGGCCTTGCGCACCCCGGAGGGCTCGGCGCTGCTGGACGGGCTGCGCTCGTACGACCCCGCCCAGGAGCTCGCCACCGCCACCCGGCTGCGCCGCACCCACCCGGCCTCCCTGGTGTCGGCCGCGCTGGGGCAGGCGCGACTGCGGCAGCGGGCGGTGGCGAAATTCGGTGCCGAGGACGCGTACCGGATGTTCTTCACGCCGAACGGCGTCGAGCAGGCGACCCGCACCTCGGTGGCCACCCATCGCGCGCGGCGGTTCGTGGAGGCGGGGGTGCGGAGCGTCGCCGATCTCTGCTGCGGGATCGGCGGCGACGCGATCGCGCTCGCGCGGGCGGGCATCTCGGTCCTGGCCGTGGACCGCGATCCGCTGACCGCCGAGGTGGCCCGCGCCAACGCCGCCGCGCTCGGTCTGGACGGTCTGATCGAGGTGCGCCGCGCCGACGTCACCGGGATCGACACCTCGCCGTACGACGCGGTCTTCGTCGATCCGGCGCGGCGCGGTGGCAGGGGCAGGATCTTCGACCCCGAGGCGTACTCGCCGCCGCTCTCCTGGGCGACCGGCGCGGCGCTCGGGGCCCCGCACGCCGCGCTGAAGATCGCCCCCGGCATCCCGCACGAGGCGATCCCGGCGCGGGCCGAGGCCGAGTGGATCTCGGACGGCGGCGATGTGAAGGAGGCGGTGCTCTGGTTCGGCGAGGGCTTCACGGCCGGTTCGTACCGCGCCACCGTGCTGCCGGCCGGTGCCGCCCTGTGGTCGGCGGCCTCGCTGCCCGCCCCGCCCGTCGGCCCGGTCGGCCGCTATCTGTACGAGCCGGACGGCGCCGTCATCCGCGCCCATCTGGTCGCCGACATCGTGGCGCGGTGCGACGGCCGCCTGATCGACGAGACCATCGCGTACATCACGAGCGACGCGCCGTACGACTCCCCGTACACCACCGGGTACGAGATCACCGACCGGCTGCCGTTCAACATGAAGAGGCTGAAGGCGCTGCTGCGGGAGCGGAAGGTCGGCGTCCTGACGGTGAAGAAGCGTGGCTCCGCCGTCGAGCCGGAGGAACTGCGGCGCAGGATGAAGCTCCAGGGACCGAACGCCGCGACGGTCTTCCTGACCCGGGTGGCCGGAGCACCGACGATGCTGGTCGGCCACCCGCTGACCGGTCCCGCCTGACCGGCGGGACCGGCCGTCAGGCCAGGTCGGTCAGGTCCTCGGCGTACACCTGGGAGAGCGGCTGAGGACCCACGTACTGCTGGCAGTTGCACTGGCCCGCCTCGAAACGGACCGGCTTCTTGGCCTCGTCCCAGGCCGTCGGCACCTCGACCCGTTCATGGCACCTGCCCCGCTTGTCGTGCTTGGCGAGATGGTGCGTGCAGCCGCAGACCGGCTCCGGCGGCTTGTGGGCCGCTTCGACGGCCAGCCGCTCCTGCCTGGCCGCCTCCAGCAGCTCCAGCTTGCGGCTGTGCCGGTTGCGCAGCGCGGTACGGACGTTGTCGACGGCCCATCCGAAGCCGCCCGTCCAGAAGATGATGAGCACCCACCAGTACCACTCCATGCGACACTCCTCCCCCTGCGTGACTCATGTATCCGGCCAGGATAGGTCCGGGCCCACGCCCTCGCCCACGCTTGGCGGCGGGAGAAGGAGCGTCGTCCGGAGCCTTCGAATCCAAGGCGGAAGCCCCGGACGCCGCGACACCGCCGACCATCGCGGGCGAGGTCGTCAGCGGTGCGCGCCGCCCCCGGCGGAGAACAGCGGCTCCGGGGCGGGCGCCCCTACCAGTACCCGCAGCACCCAACGGCGGTGGGCGAAGGCCTTGGTGACGCCGATCAGTCCGACGAGCCAGCAGGTCATCCCGAGTCCCATGAACAGGGCGGCGAGGCCGAAACCGCCCCGGACCGCCTTGTCGGTCGCCGGGACCGCGATGCAGGTGTACAGCCCGAGCACGCACAGCGCGAAGGACGACAGCAGCCAGACGAGGCTGACGCCCGGCATCCTCAACCGCGCGTCGCGCACCGGATCGCGGTCCAACCCGCCCCAGGCGGAGAGCAGTCGGCGGATGTCGCGGTCGCGGCGCAGCCCGATGACGACGAGGACGACCGCGGGCACCGCGCAGCAGGCACCCATTCCGGCGAGGATCACGGCGAGCACGGCGCTGAAGATGTCGTAGGTCTCCTCGAACGTGATGAGCGCCGCGCTCACCAGCGACCAGCCGACCGCGCAGAGCACCCCCCACAGCCACAGCGTCGCCAGTCGCGCCGGTGAGACATGCCTCTTCACCAACTCCCCCAGCACCACGGCCCGGTCGGTGAGCAGCGCCTCACGGTCGGGCCAGGAACGTATCTCCACGGGCGGTGGGGGCGGCGGCAGTTGTGCGCGGCTGAACATGGGCCAGACCCTATCGACCGTGGGAACCTGCCGACGGCACGGTGCGTCGGGGCCGCCGGGGTGCCATGCTGGGAAGGGACATACGGAGGTTCACGATGGGGTTCTATGCCGAACGGATCGTGCCTCGGATCGCCGATGCCGCCGGCCGCTCGAAGGCGGTCGAGCCGCTGCGGCGCCGGGTCTGCGAAGGCCTGTACGGCGAGATCATCGAGATCGGGTTCGGCTCCGGGCACAACGTCCCGTTCTACCCGGAGGCCGTCACCGACGTGGCCGCGGTCGAGCCGTCCGATCTCGGCTGGAAGCTGGCACGGAACCGCATCGACGCGGGGCACGCCCTGGTGCGGCGCGCCTGCCTGGACAGTCAGTACCTGCCGTTCGAGGACAACACCTTCGACGGCGCCCTGTCGACGTGGGCGCTGTGCACCATCCCCGACGCCGACGCGGCGCTGCGCGAGGTGCGGCGGGTCCTCAAACCCGGTGCGACCCTGCACTTCCTGGAGCACGGGCTCGCGCCGGAGGAGGACGAGGACGTACGCCGCTGGCAGCGCCGCCTCGATCCACTGGAGCGGCGGCTCTTCGGCGGGTGCCATCTGACCCGGCCGATCCCCGAGATGCTGACGGCCGCGGGGTTCACGATCGTCGATCTCGACGTGTTCTACGCGAAGGGCGCCCCGAAGCCGATGGCGGCCGACTCGATGGGGGTCGCAGCCCCCTGACCGGCGTGGCCCGGCGCGGCGCCCGGAACTCATCGCCCGGCGCGGTCCGGGTGGGCGGCGCGGTCCAGCAGCAGCTCGCGTTCGCGTGCGTTGCGGGTCAGTCCGGCCGCCTGTACGAACTCCGCCCGTGCCTCGTCCGTACGGCCCATCCTGGCCAGCAGCTCCCCGCGGACGCTGGGCAGCAGGTGGTAGCTCGCGAGCGCCGGATCGCCGGCCAGGGCGTCAACCAGGGCGAGGCCGGCCGCGGGGCCCTCGGCCATCGAGACCGCGACGGCCCGGTTGAGCTCGACGACCGGGGACGGCGCGATCGCGGCGAGGCGGTCGTAGAGGGCGGCGATGGTGCTCCAGTCCGTGTCCTCGTACGTCACCGCCCGTGCGTGGCAGGCGGCGATCGCCGCCTGCACGGTGTACGGACCGAGCCCGGTGCCCTCCTCCGTCGCCGCCACGGCCCGTTCCAGGGCCGCGATGCCGCGCCGGATCAGCAGGTGGTCCCAGCGGGCCCGGTTCTGGTCGGCCAGCAGCACCGGCGCGCCGTCCGGCCCGGTCCTGGCGGCGGTGCGCGAGGCCTGGAGTTCCAGCAGCGCCGCCAGGCCGTGGACCTCCGGCTCCCGTTCCATCAGGGCGGCCAGCCCCCGGGCCAGCCGCAGCGCGTCCTCGCACAGCGCCGGCCGCAGCCAGTCGTCGCCCGCGGTCGCGGCGTACCCCTCGTTGAAGATCAGGTAGATGACGTCGAGCACGGAGGCGAGGCGGGCGGCACGCTCGGGTCCGTACGGCACCTCGAAGGGGACGCCCTCCCGGCCCAGGGTCCGCTTCGCCCGGACGATGCGCTGGGCGACGGTCGGTTCGGGGGCCAGGAACGCGCGGGCGATCTCTTCGGTGGTCAGTCCGCCGAGCAGCCGCAGGGTGAGGGCGATCCGGGCCTCGGTGGACAGCACCGGATGGCAGGCGGTGAAGATCAGCCGGAGCAGATCGTCGTCGATGTCGTCCGCTTCCGCGGGCTCGGGCGGTGGCACGTCCTCCAGGGTCCGCCCCACCTCGGCGAGCTTGCGCGCGTACGTCTCCTTGCGGCGTACGAGATCGATCGCGCGGTGTCCGGCGGTGGCCATGAGCCAGGCGCCCGGCCGGTCCGGGACACCTGACTCCGGCCACTGTTCCAGCGCGGCCACCAGGGCGTCCTGCGCGAGTTCCTCGGCGATGCCCACGTCCCGCACGATGCGGGTGACACCTGCGATGATCCGCGCGGACTCGATCCTGAAGACCGCCTCGACCGCCGTCCTCGCACTTGCTGCCGTCACGGTCACTCATCAGAGCAGCGGTACGGGGGCGCGGCAAACCGGGCCGGTCAGACGCCCGGGGCCTCGTCGATCTGCCGGACCTCGGAGGTGACGGTCCAGCTCTCCGGGTGGATCTGCAGGAACCGCTTGGTCCATTCCAGGGCTTCGGCCTTGTCCTTGACCTGGAGGATGGCGTATCCGCCGACGACCTCCTTGGTCTCGGTGAAGGGGCCGTCCGTGCAGCTGAGCCTGCCGCCGGACCAAGTGACCCTGGTGCCCTGGGAGGTCGGGGTGAGTCCGGCCGTCTCCAGCATGACCCCGGCCTTGGTGATCTCCTCGAACAGCGCGCCCATGCGCTTCTCGAACTCGGGGCCCGGGTTCTCGGAGGGGATGTTCTGCTCGTCGATGCGGATCAGCGACATGAAGCGGGGCATGGTGACTCCTCAGTCGGAAGGGGCGGGGTCCTTCCCCGCCTCTCACCCTTGCGTCGAACGGGAGACACCCGGATCGACAGCTCCCCCGGAATTCTTCTGAGAATCTTCCGGAGCGGCCACCGGGGCGGCCGCCGCAGCGGTCCGTTCCGGTGGCGGGAGCGGCATCAGGGCCACCAGCACCGCGAGCGCGAGCAGCCCGGCACAGAACCAGAACGCCGCCGCGTACCCCGCCGCCGGATCGGCCGGCCGGCCCCGTCACCGGTGACCCGCGCGGCGACGGTGACCAGAACCGCGAGCCCCAGCGAGCCGCCCACCTGGCGGGAGCTGTTCAGCAGCCCGGAGGCCATTCCCGCCTCGTCGGGCGCGACATCGGTCGTGGCCGCGGTGCCGAGCGGCACGAAGCACATCCCGATGCCGATGCTGCAGACCAGGGACGGGCCGAGGATCGAGTACAGGAAGCCGCCGTCCGCCCGCGCCGTCGCGGCGAACCCGGCGAGGCCGAGCGCGGCGAGGCCACCGCCCGCCGCCAGCAGCCGCCGGGTGCCGAGCGTCACGACCGTACGGGTGGCGACGGCCGAGCCCGCGACGACGCCCGCCCTCCGGCCAGACTCGCCGCCCCGAACAGCGCCAGGCCCATCGCCAGGACCCGGCTGCTGCCGATCAGGTCGGCGAGACGTCCACCGAGCATCAACAGCCCGCCGAACGCCAGCGCGTAGGCGTTCACCACCCAGAGGAGCGCCTCCGGGGTGGAGCCGAGATCGCGGCGCACGTCCGGCAGCGCGACGTTCACGTCCGACGCCGCTATGTCTACGGCGCCCTGGTCTTCCTCAGGGCGACCGAACGCCGTGCGGAGAACCCGTCGCGCGGACGGTACTTCCCCGAGATGATCACCGAGGAGGACGCGGCCGCGCTGCCCAGGCTCGCGGCGGTCAAGGACCGGTGGCGCGAGTACAGCGCCGCCAGCGACACGGCCGAGGAGCTCGACGCGATCGTCGAGGGGCTGATCAGCCGAGGGACTGCCCACGGCTGAGAAATCGCCCACGACCGAGGGCCTCCCGCGCCCCGGCCGAAATCCCTCCACCGAAGGGCTCGCCCCGCCCCGGGTGCTCCCCCCGTCCGTGAGCCTCTACGACCCCAGGGACTCGAAGCGCCAGCGATGCACCGGCCGGGTGATCAACTCGGCGGCCGGTTCGGGTAGTTCGGGCAGCTCGTCGCCGTAGGCCGCCGCCCACCAGGTGATGACCAGGACCCGGTCCTGCGGGGCGCGCAACAGCTCGCGCCGCAGCGGCTCGCGGGCCAGCTCGGCCGCGCGGGCGCGCGCCCACTCCAGGAGTTCGGGGCCTCTGCCGTCGACGGCGCGGGCCTCCCACATCAGCGCGACGGTCGTACCGCCCGTGGCACTCATGAGTACAGGTTGTCTTTGCTGATCTCGTGCACGTGGTCGTGGTCGTGCGCGTGGACACCGGGGACGTGGGTGTCGGTCACCGGCAGCGACGAGTCCGCGGACAGCTCCAGGTCCGAGGCCGGCCTGCCCCGGGCCACCATCTCCGCGCCCAGCGCCGCGACCATCGCCCCGTTGTCCGTGCACAGCCCCGGCCGCGGCACCCGCAGCCGGATGCCGGCCCGCTCGCACCGCTCCTCGGCCAGCGCCCGCAGCCGCGAGTTGGCCGCGACGCCGCCGCCGATCATCAGGTGGTCGACGCCCTCGTCCTTGCAGGCCCGGACGGCCTTGCGGGTGAGCACGTCCACGACGGCCTCCTGGAAGGACGCCGCCACGTCCCTCACCGGCACCTCCTCGCCCGCCGCCCGCTTGGCCTCGATCCAGCGGGCCACCGAGGTCTTCAGACCGGAGAAGGAGAAGTCGTACGCGGGGTCGCGCGAGCCGCTCAGACCGCGCGGGAACGCGATCGCCTTCGGATCGCCCTCCCTCGCCAGCCGGTCGATGACCGGACCGCCGGGGAAGCCGAGATCCAGCACCCGGGCGATCTTGTCGAAGGCCTCGCCCGCCGCGTCGTCGATGGTCGCGCCCAGCGGCCGTACGTCATGGGTGATGTCGGGCGCGAGGAGCAGCGAGGAGTGGCCGCCGCTGACCAGCAGCGCCATCGTCGGCTCGGGCAGCGGACCGTGCTCCAGCTGGTCGACGCAGATGTGCGAGGCGAGGTGGTTCACCCCGTAGAGCGGCTTGTTCAGCGCGTACGCGTACGCCTTGGCGGCCGAGACGCCGACGAGCAGCGCGCCCGCGAGTCCAGGACCCGCGGTGACGGAGATGCCGTCGAGGTCGCGGGCGCTGATCCCGGCCTCCTTCAGGGCGCGCTCGATGGTGGGGACCATCGCCTCCAGGTGCGCCCGCGAGGCGATCTCCGGGACGACACCGCCGAAGCGGGCGTGCGTGTCGACGCTGGACGCCACGGCGTCCGCCAGCAGCGTCGTACCGCGGACGATGCCGACGCCGGTCTCGTCGCAGGAGGTCTCGATGCCGAGTACGAGCGGTTCGTCAGCCATCAGTCAGTCTCTGTCTCTTGTACGGGCTCTTGCACCGTCAGGCGCATGACGAGTGCGTCGATGTTGCCCGGCTGGTAGTAGCCGCGGCGGAAGCCGATCGGTTCGAAGCCGAAGCGTTCGTACAGCTTCTGCGCCCGGGTGTTGTCGACGCGGACTTCGAGGAGCACCTCGGCGCACTCGAAGGCCGTGGCGTGCTTCAGCAGATCGCCGAGGAGTTCGGAGCCGAGGCCGCCGCCCCAGTGGTCACGGGTGACACCGATGGTCTGTACGTCGGCGAGGTCACCGGCCGCGGCGAGCCCGGCGTAGCCGACGATCCGGCCGGTCACGGGATCCTCGGCGACGACGTAGCGACGGGTGGCCCGCGCGCCGCGGGAGTGCGCCAGCTCGGACCAGAACATGCCGGCCGACCAGGCGTCGTCCGGGAACAGCTCGTGTTCGAGCTCCAGCACCGGATCGATGTCCCACCAGCGCATCTCGCGCAGTACGGCAGTCGTGCTCGTCACTTGGGGGTGACCACCTTGTAGTTCTTCGGAACCTGGGCGTCGGGCCTGCGGAGGTAGAGCGGCCGCGGCGGCAGCAGTTCCGCGCCCGCGGCCAGGCGCTCGGCGGCGAGGGCCGCCAGCGCACCGGCACTGACGTGCTCCGGGCCGCGGGCGTCCGGGAACGCCTCCGGGTAGAGCACGGCGCCCGCGCCGACGACGGGAAGTCCGGCGAGCGGCTCGGCGATGTCGGCGGGCCGGTCGACGGCGGGCTCCGTGGCACGCGTACGGAAGTCCTCGTATCTCGCCCAGTACACCTCCTTGCGGCGGGCGTCCGTGGCGACGGCGAAGGGTCCTTCCAGACCGTCCCGCCCGGCGGCGTAGGCGAGACCGTCGAGGGTGCACAGCCCGTGCACGGGCACGGAGAGGGCGGAGCCGAAGGTCGCGGCCGTGACCAGGCCGACCCGCAGCCCGGTGTACGGGCCGGGGCCGACGCCGACGACCACGTCCGTCACGGCGTCGAGTTTCACCCCGGCCTCGGCGAGGACCCGGTCGACGGCGGGCAGCAGCAGCTCCCCGTGCCTCCGGGCGTCGACCTGACCGGACTCGGCGACGACGGAGTTTCCGTCGTGAAGGGCGACGGTGACGGCGGGGGTGGCGGTATCCACGGCGAGCAAGAGCACGCAAACAGCCTACGGCTCCTGCGACGGGGGCACGGCGTCCCGTCCGGCGTCCCGGTACGACCTGCACCGGCTGCTACCGTCACCGTGTACACGCGAGTACGACGTAAACGCTTGTACTACATACGGAAGCGAAAGGGGCGCGCACGGTGGCTAGGGGCAGCTCGGGAATCGTGGCCGGGCTCACCGCGGCGGCTCTCGCCGTGGTCGGTTTCCTGGCCTACCAGGCATCGGCGAACGCTCCCGATTCCGTCGCCGTGCCCAAGCCGAAGGTCTCCAGCAGCGCCCCTGCCGCCGGCCATGACAAGCCGAAGGAGAAGAAGAAGTCTCCGCCCGCGCTCCCGGCCGGCTCCGGTACCGGCAAGCGCGTGGTGTACGCCCTGGGGGACCGTCAGGTGTGGCTCGTCGACGAGGCCGGGAAGGTGACCCGGACCTTCGAGGTCATGCCGAGCGCACTGAACCCGCTGCCCGGGAAGTACCTGGTGGGTACGCGTTCGGGTCCCGCCGGCAGGGGCTCGGACGGCGTGACGATCGAGCACGTGGTGCGGTTCGCGATGGTGGACGGCGTGTCCGTCGGATTCAGTGCGGCGGTGGACGGCTCGATGGAGAGCCCGGACCCGTCGCTGAAGACGGGCGGCGTGCGGATGTCCCGGACCGACGGGGACGCGGTGTGGGAGTTCGCGACCGTACGCACGCCGGTGGTCGTCGTCCCGTAACCCGCGGGTTCAGCCGGCCCGGCGTCCCTGGGCGGATTCGACCGGTTCCGCGTCGGGGTCCGTTTCCGCGTCCGTTGCCGCGTCCGTTTCCGTGTCATCCGCGGGACGGGCGGTGTCCTGGTCCGCGGACGGCGCGGGCGGGGTCGAGACCGCCGTGGCCGCGGCGCAGGCCGACAGCAGGTCTCTCATCGATGGCGGCGGCACTTCACGGTCGGCGGACGTCGTCATGGATGCCTCCTGAGGCTCCGGCGGAAGGCATGGTTAGGCAGACCTAACCCGCTCTCACCATCCATGTGACCACGCCCGCCCCGCCCGGCGCAACAATGTACCGACACACTGTCGGAAAGCGCGTCCCGCGCTCAGACCTCGCCCAGCCCCGACCAGCGGGCCCCGATCCCGACCAGCGTCACCTCGCGCCGTTCGTCGTCCGTGTCACCGACCGCGCGGTGGATCACCACCTGCAGCCGGTCGTCCGAAAGCTCCTCGACCTTGCCGTCGCCCCACTCCACGACCACGACCGACTCCGGCAGCGACACGTCGAGGTCCAGGTCCTCCATCTCGTCGAGCCCGCCGCCCAGGCGGTACGCGTCGACGTGGACCAGCGCGGGACCGCCGGTCAGCGACGGATGGACACGGGCGATCACGAAGGTGGGCGAGGTCACGGCGCCGCGCACCCCGAGGCCCTCGCCGAGCCCCCGGGTCAGCGTCGTCTTCCCGGCGCCGAGCTCACCGGTGAGCATCACGAGGTCGCCGGGGCGCAGGACAGCGGCGATCCGGCGGCCGAGGGCCTGCATCTGTTCGGGGGATTCGACGGCCAGGCGCACGGTGACGGTGCCCGGCGTGGCGCCTTCGTCTGGCTCAGCCGTCAGGCTGTTGTGCGGTGCTTCCATGCCCGCCAACGTTAGCCGCTGACGGCACCGCTCCGACGCGTACCAGCAGGTCCGCCAGCCGGTCCGTCACCGTCTCCGGGTGTTCCAGCATCACCAGATGACCGGCGTCCGGGACGATGACCAGCTCCGCCTCCGGGAGCTGGTCCGCGATGGCCTCGCTGTGCGAGCTGGGCGTCACCAGGTCCTTGTCGCCCGCCAGGATCAGCACCGGGAGGTCACGGAAGGCGGGCAGGACGTGGCTCTTGTCGTGTTCGGTGAAGGCCGGGTAGAACTCGGCGACCACATCGATCGGGGTGGACTCGATGAGCCGCTCGGCGAACCGTTCGACCGCCGGGTCCACGTCCCGCGAGCCGAACGAGTACCGCTTGATCAGACCGGCGAAGAGATCGGCGGTCGCCCGGCGGCCCCGTTCCACCAGTTCGGCCTGGGAGCCGAGCGCCCTGAGCACCCCCGGCAGCACCCTTCGCACCGCGTTCACACCCGCGATCGGCAGCCCGAAACTGACCTCGCCCAGCTTCCCGCTCGATGTGCCGACGAAGGCCACGGCGGCGACCCGGTCCCGGATGAGCTGGGGGTACTGCTCGGCGAGCGCCATCATCGTCATGCCGCCCATCGAGTGCCCGACCAGCACCAGCCGCCCTTCCGGGGCGGCCGCGTCGATGACCGCCTTCAGATCCCGGCCGAGCTGGTCGATGCCGACCGTCACCCCGTCCGCCTGGGCCCGGCCCCGCTCGGAGCGGCCGTGGCTGCGCTGGTCCCAGTGGACGGTACGGACCAGACCGCGCAGCGCCGCCCGCTGGAAGTGCCAGGAGTCCTGGTTGAGGCAGTAGCCGTGGCTGAAGACCACCGTGACGGGCGCGGGCGCCTTGCGGCCGAAGAGCCGGCGGCGGCGCGTACCGGCCCCGGTGGCGGTCGTGCCCTCGCCGCCCGGACCGGTCCCCGCACCGCCGTCCGGCTCGACCTCGTCGATCTCGTAGTACAGCTCGGTGCCGTCGTCGGCCGTGGCCCGGCCGGGCAGTCCGCGCAGCGAGCCGTACGGCCCCGAGGCATCGAGCGCCAGCCTGGCCCTCCTGCGCATGCCCCGGCCCACGGTCAGCCGCTCGACCGCGACGCCCGCGGCGGCTCCGGCCGCGACCACACCTATGGCGGCCCCGGCGAACCCCGCCCGGCGCCAGCCGACCGCCGTGGCGGCGTCCGTCACCGCGTCCCCCGCGCTGATCTCGCTCACCGTGCCGCGCTCCTCGTCGGTCGTATCCGTCAGGTCAGGGCTGGTCTGTTCCAGTCGTGCTCAGATCGTGCCTGGTCAGGGGAGCTTGATCGGTCAGGACTCGGCCGGGGTGCCATGCAGATGGACGCGCGGCACACGGGTGCCGATCCGGGTGACGATCTCGTACGCGATCGTGTCGGCGGCCTGCGCCCAGTCCTCGGCGCTCGGCTCGCCCCGGTCCCCGGGGCCGAAGAGCACCGCCTCGCTGCCCACCTCGATCTCGTCCCCGTCGAGGTCGACGACGAACTGGTCCATGGCCACCCGGCCCGCGATCCTCCGCCGCACGCCACCGACCAGGACGGGCGCGCGGCCGGAGGCATGGCGCGGGATGCCGTCCGCGTAGCCGACCGGCACCAGGCCCAGGGTCGTCTCGGCGGAGGTGGTGTAGTGGTGTCCGTAACTGATCCCGTGACCGGCCGGCACCTGCTTGACCAGGGCGATCGACGCGACGAGCGTCATGACGGGACGCAGTCCGAAGTCGGCCGGGGTGCCGAGCTCGGGGCTGGGCGAGATGCCGTACATCGCGATCCCGGTCCGTACCAGATCGAAGTGCGCCTCGGGGATCATCAGCGTCGCCGGGGAGTTGGCCATGTGGCGCACCTCGGGGTCGACGCCCTCCTTCTCCGCGTACGCGACCATGTCCCGGAACACGTTCAGCTGAGCGGCGATGGAGGGGTGGCCCGGCTCGTCGGCACAGGCGAAGTGGGACCAGAGGCCGGTGATCCTGACCGTGCCCGCGTCCTCGGCGGCGCGGGCGGCGGCGACGAGCTCGGGCCAGTCGGCGGGCTGACAGCCGTTGCGTCCGAGGCCGGTGTCGGCCTTGAGCTGGACACGGGCCGGGATGCCGGCCTCCGTGGCCGCGGCGACGACCTCGCGCAGGGCCCACATCCCGCTCACCGACACGTCGATGTCGGCCTCGATCGCCTCGCGCCAGGGACCGCCCGGTGTCCACAGCCAGCACATCACCCGGCCGCCGAGCCCGGCGGCCCGCAGCGCGAGCGCCTCCTGCGGAGTCGCGGTGCCCAGCCAGGTCGCCCCGGCCTCCAGCGCGGCGCGGGCGCAGGGCACCGCGCCGTGGCCGTACGCGTCGGATTTGACGACGGCCATGAGTTGCGCCCCGGCCGCCCGCGCGCGCAGTTCACGCACATTGGCGCGCAATGCGGCGAGGTCGATCTCGGCACGGGCTCTCAAGGACGCTGTCTCGTTCATCGCGCCCAGTCTCTCAGAGGCGTGCGGCGGGCCCTGCGGGCGGCGGGTCGGGCAGGGGCCGTCACCTGGGACGTCCGCTGTGCCGCAGGGGCCATCTCAGCGCCGGCGCAGCTCGTGTTCCAGGTGGTCGACGAGGACCGGGACATGGCTGTGCGGTACGTCCTTGACCGCCGTGACGAGCGTCACCGGGCCGCCCTCGTGGACCAGTTCCACCAACTCGTCGACGGCCGCCGTGTGGACGGGGTCGGCCAGTTCGGCGCGGTAGCGGTCGACGAACTCGTCGAAGCGGGTGCCGGTGCGGTCCTCGTGGTACCAGGCACGGAGCTCGTTCGACGGGGTGACGTCCTTGAGCCACCTGTCGATCCCGGCCCGGTCCTTGGCCAGGCCGCGCGGCCAGAGCCGGTCGATGAGGACACGGGTGCCGTCGCCGTCCTCCTGCGGGTCGTACACCCGGCGTACGCGCACGTCGGTACCGCTGCCCTTGCTGGTGCCCACGATCGGCCTCCTGTCGGCGTCCGCCCGCCGTCGCCCCCTGCTGCCGGTGCTGTCTGCGCCCAGGATCACTCAGGCCCGTACGTCCCGCCATGCCGCCGGGATCGCCTCGGCGACGTCCTGCGCGGCGACGGGGGCGCCGTCCGCGGCGTGGCGGGCGGCCAGGCCGTGCAGATACGCGCCGACCGACGCGGCGTCGCGCGGGGCGAGGCCCGCCGCCAGCAGGGAGCCCGTGAGGCCGGAGAGGACGTCGCCGCTGCCGGCCGTGGCCAGCCAGGAGGTGCCGGTCGCGTTGACCCGTACGGGAGTGTGCGCGGTGTCGGTGGCGACCAGGGTCGTCGACCCCTTGAGCAGGACCGTGGCGCGGTGGCGGGCGGCCAGTTCCCGTACGGCGGCGAGCCGCCCCGCCTCGACCTCCCCGCGCGGGACGCCGAGCAGGGCCGCCGCCTCACCGGCGTGCGGGGTGAGGACGGTCGGCGCGGTGCGCGCGCGTACGGCGGCGGCGTCGAGCAGCCGCAGCCCGTCCGCGTCGACGAGCACCGGGACATCCGTCTCCAGCACGTCACGGACCGCCTCGACGGCCTCCGCGCCGTCACCGAGCCCCGGCCCGACGACCCATGCCTGCACCCGTCCCGCCTTCGACGGCGGGCCCTCGTGGACCAGCGTCTCCGGATGGCGGGCGATCACCGCGTCCGCGCCCGGACCGACGTACCGCACCGCCCCCGCGCCGCCCCGCAGCGCCCCCGAGACGGCCAGCACCGCCGCCCCCGGATACCGCGCCGACCCGGCGACGATGCCCACGACGCCCCGCCGGTACTTGTCGCTCTCGCTCGCGGGCACCGGCAGGAGCGCGGCGACGTCCGCGTACTGCAGCGCCTCCAGGTCGGGTACGTCCGGCAGCTCCGGCCCGAGCCCGATGTCGACCAGGTGCAGCGCGCCCGCCAGGCCGGCGGCCGGGTCGACGAGCAGCCCCGGCTTGTACGTGCCGAAGGTGACGGTGGCGTCGGCCCGCACCGCCTCGCCGGCCACCTCGCCGGAGTCGGCCTCGACCCCGCTGGGCAGGTCGACGGCGACGAAGGCCGCGCCGGTCGCCTCGAAGGCCCGCACCAGCGCGGCGGCGTCCGGGCGCAGACCGCCGCGCCCGCCGATGCCGGTGATCCCGTCCACGACGAGATCGATGTGCCCGCCCCAGGCGCTCGTCGCCGCGTCGCCCTCCGCCACGCGCCCGCCCGCCGCCAGCAGCGCCGCGAGCCCGCCCTCGTGGGCGCGGCCGGGCGAGGTGAGCACGGCGCGCACGCCCGCGCCGCGGCGGGCCAGCCGGGCGCCCGCGTACAGCGCGTCGCCCCCGTTGTCGCCGCTGCCGACGAGCAGGACGACCCGGGCCCCGTACACCCGTCCGCGCCGGCGCAGCACATCGCCGCAGGCCGCCGCGAGGCCCGCCGCGGCGCGCTGCATCAGGGCGCCCTCGGGGAGCCGGTCCATCAGGGCGCGCTCGGCGGCCCGTACGGTCTGAACGCTGTACGCGGTTCGCATGTGCTCAACCCTCCGCGATCACCACGGCCGACGCCACCCCCGCGTCATGGCTGAGCGACACGTGCCAGTTCCGTACCCCCAGTTCGGCCGCGCGCGCGGCGACGGTGCCGCTGACCCGCAGCCGGGGCTGTCCGCTGTCCTCGACGTACACCTCGGCGTCCGTCCAGAGCAGACCGCCCGGCGCGCCGAGCGCCTTCGCGAGAGCCTCCTTGGCGGCGAACCGCACGGCGAGCGAGGCGATGCCGCGCCGCTCGCCGCTGGGCAGCAGCAACTCGCTCTCCACGAAGAGCCGGTCGGCCAGGTGCGGCGTACGCTCCATCGCCGCGTCGAACCGTTCGATCTCGGCCACATCGATCCCGACCCCGATGATCACGCATGTTCCTTCACTGCTCGCTACTCCACGGTCACGGACTTCGCCAGATTGCGCGGCTGGTCCACGTCGTTGCCGCGGGCCGTCGCCAGCTCGCAGGCGAAGACCTGCAGCGGCACGGTCGACACCAGCGGCTGAAGCAGCGTAGGCGTAACGGGAATCCTGATGAGGTGGTCGGCGTACGGCACGACCGCCTCGTCGCCCTCCTCGGCGATGACGACGGTGCGGGCGCCGCGGGCCCGGATCTCCTGGATGTTCGACACGATCTTGTCGTGCAGCACCGACCGGCCGCGCGGCGAGGGCACGATCACGACCACGGGCAGATCGTCCTCGATGAGCGCGATCGGCCCGTGCTTGAGCTCGCCCGCGGCGAACCCCTCGGCGTGCATGTACGCGAGTTCCTTGAGCTTCAACGCGCCTTCCAGGGCCACGGGATAGCCGACGTGGCGGCCCAGGAAGAGCACGGTGTCGTGGTCGGCGAGGGAGCGGGCCAGCGCGCGAACGGGCTCCATGGTCTCCAGGACCCGTTCCACCGCCCCGGAGATCTCGGAGAGCTGGCGGATGACGGTCCGGATCTCGTCGCCCCATTTCGTGCCGCGGAGCTGGCCGAGGTACAGGGCGACGAGGTAGCACGCGACGAGTTGGGTGAGGAAGGCCTTGGTGGAGGCGACGGCGACCTCGGGCCCGGCGTGCGTGTAGAGCACGGCGTCGGACTCCCTCGGGATGGTGGAGCCGTTCGTGTTGCAGATGGCCAGGACCTTCGCGCCCTGTTCGCGGGCGTGCCGCAGGGCCATCAGGGTGTCCATGGTCTCGCCGGACTGGGAGATCGCGACGACGAGGGTGCGGTGGTCGAGGATCGGATCGCGGTAGCGGAACTCGCTGGCCAGCTCGGTCTCGCAGGGAATACGGGTCCAGTGCTCGATGGCGTACTTGGCGATCATCCCGGCGTGGAACGCGGTGCCGCAGGCGACGATCACGACCTTGTCGACCTCGCGGAGCTCGCGGGGGGTGATCCGTACCTCGTCGAGGTGGAGCGTCCCCGCGCCGTCGATCCGTCCGAGGAGGGTGTCGGCGACCGCCTTGGGCTGGTCCTCGATCTCCTTGAGCATGAAGGAGGCGTGGCCGCCCTTCTCGGCGGCGGAGACGTCCCAGTCCACGTGGTACTCGCGGACGTCGGCGGGCCGCCCGTCGAAGTCGGTGACGGTCACGCCCTCCCGCCGCAACTCCACCACCTGGTCCTGTCCCAGCTCGATCGCGGAGCGGGTGTGCGCGATGAACGCGGCCACGTCGGAGGCCAGGAACGACTCGCCCTCCCCCACCCCGACCACGAGCGGCGAGTTGCGCCGGGCCCCGACCACCGCGTCGGGCGCGTCCGCGTGCACGGCCACCAGGGTGAAGGCGCCCTCCAGGCGCCGGCACACCTGGCGCATCGCCTCGGCCAGGTCCGCGCAGGACGAGAACGCCTCGGCGAGGAGATGGGCGACGACCTCGGTGTCGGTCTCGGAGGCCAGATCGTGGCCGCGCTCGGCGAGTTCGGCGCGCAGCACGGCGAAGTTCTCGATGATCCCGTTGTGCACGACGGCGACGCGGCCGGCGTTGTCGAGGTGCGGGTGGGCGTTGGCATCGGTGGGGGCACCGTGGGTGGCCCAGCGGGTGTGGCCGATTCCGGTGGTCCCGGCCGGGAGCGGCGCCTCGGCCAGCGACTTCTCCAGATTGACGAGCTTGCCCGCCTTCTTCGCGGCGGCCAGACCGCCGTCCGCGAGGACGGAGATGCCCGCCGAGTCGTAGCCCCGGTATTCGAGGCGCTTCAGGCCCGCGACGACGACGTCCTGCGCCGACTGCCCACCGACGTATCCGACGATTCCGCACATACCGTTCCCTTCCTGATCGCTCTCCCCTCTTCCTCGCATCGTCGCAGAAGGTGAACGGAGCGGCAGAAATCAAGACGGAACGACGGAAACAGAGCTCGTCCTGGACGCACTCGGGTGATGCGACAACGCGGCGAGGTGCCGTGCCGGGCGTCGCGAGCCGGTGAACCTCTCCGACCACAGCCCTCAGGCCAGCAGCAGCGGCATGTCCCAGTCCGAAGGCACGCCCCCGGCGGAGTACGCGTCCAGGGCCAGGGCCAGACCCGCCGCCCCGTCGAGGTATCCGGAGACGTCCGTCCCGAACGGCACCTTCGTCATGGTGAAGCGGTACCCGAAGGGCAGCTCCGGGTCGAAGGCGTCGACCAGTGGGGCCGCGATCCGGTCCCGGACCTCCTCGATCCGGGCGTCGGCGAAGTGCTCGTTGAGCCGCCCGAGCTGGTGCAGGGCACCCGCCCAGCCGTGGCACAGCGCGTTGTCGTCGATGTCCCACCGGTCCGGGGTCAGCGTCAGCAGCCGCTCCACGGACGCCTTCGCCGTGCCGGTCCAGTCCGCGCGGTCCAGTGCCAGCCCGGCCAGTTGCAGCGCACGGGAGACCGCGGGAGCGCCGTAGCACCAGGCGGGCCGTCCGGCGGGGGTGGTGAAGGCGTCGGGTCCGGCCAGCCACTCGTCGAGGCTCAGGTACGGGGGCCAGTACAGCCCGTGCTCGTCGCGCACCGCCCAGCGGGTGAGCAGCGCGACGCACGCCTCGATGGCCTCCCGCTGGTCCGGCACGCGGACCCCCTGCCGCCAGGCGAGCGAGAGCAGGGCGAGCGGCCCCGCGACACCGTGCGAGAGCCCGAGGTTGAGGTGGCCGTCGGGCAGTCGGTCCTCCGAGCCGATCCGGGGCGCGTCCAGGGCCCACCACCGCGGCACCTTGTGGCCGCGGTGTTCCACCTCCCCCCGCGCGAGGCGGGTCAGATAGCTGAGGGTGGCCTCCAGCTCCTCGCCGCAGGTCTCGGCGCGGGCCAGCAGGTAGCGGCCCACTCCCGTCATCCCGCGCACCACCTCGTAGTGCCCGATGGTGGGCAGTGGGGAGTTCTCCGGGACGGCGGGCAGTGCGGTGCGGACCAGGTCCCGCTGGTAGCCGTCGAGCCGCTGGAGCGCGGAGACGTAGCCGCCCGTGGCGCGATGGGCGAGCAGGACGGCGAAGGCGAGGGCGCCGGGCCCCTTGAAGATGCCGCTCGGGGTGGTGTCGCCGAGGGCCGCGGCCGAGGTGGCGGCGGCGAGGTACCCGTGCGCGCGGGCGGTGCGGTCGGTGCCGGGACGGGCGGCGCCGCTGAAGGCGATGGCCAGGCCGGGGCTGCCGCTGCCCAGGGTCATCTCGGCCCAGATCGCCTCGGTCTCGCCGGTGTCGTTGGCCTCGGCCGGGATCCGGGTCGCGGCCATGGTGGCGGCGGGGTCGGCCAGCCGGTCGAGGATCCGCTCCGAGACCTGCCCGGCGCGCTCGCGCAGTTCGGTTCGGTCGAGGGTGGTCATCGGGCGCTCCTGACGGCTGCGGCGGTGGACCGGGCCGCGTGTTCGCGGCGGGCGATGCGGGTGCGGGCGGCTCCGCGCAGGACCGCGTAGGCACGGGCCTCCGCCGCCTGGTCGATGCCGAACAGCCGGTTGTGCCGCATGTGCAGCAGCGACAGCACGGCCTCGTCGCGGTCGGCCTCCGAGGCGGCCAGCACCAGCTTTCCGTAGGCCGCCGGTTCGGGGGCGTCGGCCCACAGCTCCGCGAGCGCGGGGACACGGAGTTCGGCCGCGGCGCGGCGGGCTGTGTCGCCGGGGAGGTCTCCGGGACCGATCAGCCGGTCGGCCAGGGCGCGATGGCGCTGGTAGACCTCGTGGTCGGGGCCCTTGGTGAACATGTGGACCGCCCAGGCGCACCAGTCCCAGTCGCCGAGCGCGTCCAGCAGCACCGCGTGCCCGGCGGCCGCGAGGACGTCGTCGGGCACGGCCGCCGCCCCGGCGCGGCGCGCCCGGAGCTGGACCAGAGCGGACCGACTATCCGTCAGGAAGAGTCCTTCGACGGTCTCCTGAGCCGAGGGGCCGAGGTAGCGGTCGGTCTCGGGGCGGTACGCGTCCAGCGTCATCCCGCGTACCGCGCCGCTGTCGGTCAGCCGCCTGACATGCCGGGCGACGACGGGCAGGACCCGCCCGTTCAGCGCGGCCGGATCGCCGTGGAGACGCAGCCGCAGATGCGGGTCGGGGTCGCGGTAGCGGAGGAAGAACCAGCGGTCGATGTCCGCGCCGATGTCGGCCAGCAGCACGGGGAGATGTTCGGCGAGCAGGGTGTCGTGGGCGGCCTGCTCGGCGTACAGCTTGACGGTCAGCCAGTCCTCGCCGGGCAGGTGGAACGCCGTGGGCGCGTACCGGAGCGCGGACTTGGCGAGCGCCGGTGCGTCCTCCTGCGGCCGGTCGGCCGCCGGGGTGCGCGGGGCGCGGACGAGCGGGACGACGATCTCGGTGCTGTACCCGGAGTTCCAGCCGAGCCCGGCACCGTCCGCGGTGAGGTCCTCGTACAGCTGGAACCGGGGTTCCTCGGCGGTCAGTTCGGCGCGCAGCAGCCCCTGGTCCCACGGTTCGCGCAGATCGACCGGGAACATCTGGTCGTTGCGGGCGATCTGGATCCGGTCGGGCACCCGGCCCCGGCGGCGCCAGTCGCGCAGCCCCTCCTCCCACACGGCCGTGCTTCCCGAGCGTGCCGCGTCCATCAGGCGGCGCCCGGCGAGCCAGCGGCGCGGCGCGGTCAGCACGCGGCCGTAGCGGACGCGCGGGAGATACGGGAGGACGTCGAGCCCCGCCCAGTCCCAGCCGGACCAGACCCGGGGCCGGGCGGCGGCGAGGTCGGAGAGGAAGCGGGCGACGGGCGGGGCCTGCGCGTCGAGGGCCAGCATGTGCGGGAAGACGGGGACGACCTGACGGCCGGTCGGACCGTGCAGCAGTCGCAGTCCGTCCTCGCCCGCGGCTACCAGGAGGGTCCGCCAGTCCAGGCAGTGCGGGTCGCCGCGGTCGTCCGCGACGCCGACCGGTATGCGGTACGGCAGCAGCGGCGGCACCTGCACGATGTTCAGCGAGCGCGGGTCGGTCGGCATGATGTCGACCTGGGCCACGAGCACGTCCTCGTCGCCGGGCCCGGGAGCGGGGCCCGCGGCCAACTCGGTGAGTTCGTCGGTGAGTCCGGCGAGGGTGGCGAAGCGGCCCGCGGTCGCGCCGGCCGTCCACGAGCCGATGTGCGGACTGCCCAGCAGCAGGAACTCGCCCCGGTCGATGGCCTCCTGGCTGTCGGCGAGGATCTGGAAGCAGAGTTCCAGGGTGCGCGGCGCGCGGCCTTCCGGGGTGTGGCCGACGGCCTTGGCCAGACGTGCCACGTCCGCGTCGGTGAGTTCGATGTCGCCGCCGTCGAGGACGGCCTGCTGGAGGAGTTCGGCGATCGCGGCGCGGCGGGGACGGTCGGCGTCCTCGCCGGGGCCGGTGCGGGGGTGGGCCGGCGCGGAGGAGCCGTACTCGGGCGGCAGACCGAGGCCGCGGTGCGGGTCCACCAGGTCGGCGAGCGGGACGGCGGAGGCGGTGCCGTACCGCTCGATGAACCGGTCGCGGTAGTCCCGCATGTACGCGAGCGTGGTCCACTCAGGGGTCATCGCCCAGATCGCGGCGGCGTAGCGGCGCACCTCCTCGCCGATCGTCTCCGGCAGCACGATGTCGGCGGGCATCCGCAGGTCCACGTGGACGGGCGGCCGTCGGCCGCTGTCCGCGTCGTCGCCGTCCAGGGCGCGGACGGCGGCGAGCAGCGCCCGCCAGGAGTCCTGTCCCCGGCCGGGCGGGTCCGCCTCGTGGGCGCCGGCGGCGGCGCGGACGGCCCGCAGTCCTTCGGCGGCGCCCGGCACGGCCCCGTCGACGGCGGCCTCGACGCGGTCGAGGAGGGTGGCGTCGATGCGGTGCGGGGTGAGGGAGGTGAGCAGGAGGCCGTGCTGGACGAGACCGGCGAGGAGACCGTCGATGCGGCCCGGCTCGACGGACGGGAAGCGGGCGCCCAGGTCGTCGACGAGTGCCGCGTACGGGACGGGCCGCGCGGCGGCCTCGCGGACCACGGCGACCAGCGCGTTGTCCCGGACCGAGATCTCGCGCTGGCCGTTGTGCAGGGTGAGCCGGCCGTCGCGCCGGACGCACAGATCGTTGAGGACGACGTCGGTCCGGCGGCGGACCTCGGGGACGGCGAGCCAGTCGAGCACCCGGCGGTGCAGCCAGAGGCCGTCGAGCCGGACCGACACCTCGCCGGGGCCGGTGAGCGCGGCCTTGGCGGCGGGGCCGAAGGCGGCCCGGCCGACGCCCGCGAACAGGCCGAAGGGGGTGGGCCGGCCACCGGCGCGGCGTGCGTACCGGGTGAGCGTCCTGGCCGCGCTGAGGGTGCGTTTCCGGCCGAGGGCGGCGGCGCCCTCGGCGGTGGCGAGGCGCTGGAGGCTGAGCGAGAGACTTCCGCTGGCGACCTCGACGGCCTGGCGGAGCAGCGGGTCACCGGCCAGGCGGCGCAGCCCCGGCACGGGGTCGTCGGCGTCGATGCGGGCCTCGGCGCGGTCGCGCGGCGCACTCGCCATCCGCACGAGCACCGGCTCGCGGACCTCGAAGAGATCCAGGTCCAGGTCCGTTTCCAGGTCTGGTCGCACGTCGGCAGCCCCCCATGGTGCGGCGGTACGGGAAAGCGATGTGGTGGTACGGCGAGGCGGAGCGGGCCGAGCCCGCTCCGCCTCGCCTCACTTCAGTCGGTCCCGCGTCGGCCGATGCCGACGCATGTGCCGCGTCAGCAGCAGATCGGACAACGGGTGCCGATCGCGTAGCTGCTCGGCGAGGAGTACGTACCCGCGCCGAACTCCTGGGTGTCGTCGGACACCTCCGAGATGCGGAGGTCGAGGTCCAGGTCGGCGGAGACGTCGTTGGCGAGAATCATTTCGGTGCGCATGTGTACCCCCAAAGGGTCAGTGAAGCGAACAAATGATTGGAATACCTGAGTGCCTGTTCGGCTCTCTCGTGCTCACTTTTCACTGCGGCACCACTGATCGGGGAGCCCGTTTTCAGCCAACCGGAAGAACGACGAAACGGCCCCGCCCAGGCGACAAGAACGGGGCAGTACGGGCCCTCGCGCGCTCGGAACGACGGAATCCGACCCCGTGAACAGAAGCTTCTCCTGCCGCCCGCGCCACGTGATCAACGCCCCGGGTGGACTTCGGGGCCCGAAATCACGGCGTGGCAGGGTCCCACCCGTCACCATCCGGCCGCTCCGCACGGCTCGCCGCATATTCGGCGTGATATGACCCTTGCCGCTGCCACGCTTCACTGCATATCGGCAGAACTCGAAAAGATTGCGGATGGATTCGGCGGACCCCGCCGCGCACCCGGACATCCGGTGTTCAGCGCTTGAGGACATCTGGTGTTCAGCGCTTGAGGAACTCCAGGAGGTCCTTGTTGAACCTCTCCTTGTCGCCGGGGACAAGGGCGATGCCGTGGGAGCCTCCCTCGTAGACCTTGAGGGCCGCGTCCGGGATGAGCCGGGCGGACTTGCGGCCCGTGGCGTCGATGGGAACGACCTGGTCGTCGTCGCCGTGCACGACGAGCGTGGGGATGTCGAACTTCTTCAGGTCCTCATGGAAGTCCGTGGCCGCGAAGGCGTCGACGCAGGCGACGCCGCCCTGGACGGTCTCGGCCATGGCCATGTACCAGAAGGCGTCCTTGTTGCCCTGGGTGACCCTGCTGCCGCTGCGGTCGGCGCTGAAGAAGCCCACCGCGGTGTCCTTCCAGAACTGCGAGCGCTCGGCGAGGATGCCCTGTTTGATGCCGTCGAAGACCGACTGCGGCACGCCCTCGGGGTTGTCGGGGCCCTGGAGCATCAGCGGAGTGATCGCCGAGAGCAGCACCGCGGACCTGATCCGGCCGGTTCCGTGCCGGCCGATGTAGCGGGCGAGTTCGCCGCCGCCCATCGAGTGCGCGACCAGGGTGACGTCCCGCAGGTCCAATTGGGTGATCAGGTCGTCGAGGTCGTCGGCGAAGGTGTCGAAGTCGTAGCCGTCCCAGACCGGGGTGGAGCGGCCGTGACCGCGCCGGTCGTGGGCGATGCCTCGGAACCCGTTGTCCGCGACCACCTTGAGCTGGTCCTGCCAGGCGTCCCCGTTCAGGGGCCAGCCGTGGATGAAGACGACGGGGCGGCCTCGGCCCCAGTCCTTGTAGAAGATGTCGACACCGTCGCGCGTGATCACCGTGGGCATGCGTGCTGTCCTCTCAGGAGTACTGCCGGTCCCCCCGATCCAGCGTGCGGCCGGATACCCGGGCCGCAAATCGGAATCGTGGGGACCGGCGGGCCGCACACGTCGTTCCAGGCGTCCGGGCGCGGCACCATGCCACCTCGGGCAGGGCCGGACTCGCTCAGCGGCCACAGCGTCCGCACCGCATCTTCAGGGGCTTGGGACAGCGGGCTCAGGCGGGGCCTGACCCCGAGTCGTAAAGCAGGAACGGCGCATACTTTGAACCACTCCTGCTTCAGGAACTGATGGCCTTCACCTGTCGCCTCCTCGTCGGCAAGCCCCCGGGCGCACTCGCCTGTGGCATCGCAGCCGATCGGAACATCGCGGCAGCCCGCGCGAAGCCGAGGTGCGGGCCGGGGACGTTGTGCCTTCGGACGCCGCCCGGACGTTCCCTCCATGAACGGAGGCCCGCCCCGCTCCCCTGACAACCGGGAACGGGGCGGGCACGGGTGTGGGTGCGGTGGTCAGTTGCCGGAGGCGTACGTGACGAACTCCGCCCAGGCGCACGGCGCGAAGCCGAGGTGCGGGCCGGGGATGTTCTTGGAGTCGCGTACGTGGATCGTGCTTGCGGCCGCCGCTACCTCGACACATGCCGGGCCGTCGTTCGTGCTGTAGCTGCTCTTGAACCACGTCAGCCCGGAGGTGTCTCCGGCGGAGGGCTTGGCACTCATGTCTCTCCCAGCAGTTTCTCGATGAAGGTCCTTGAGAGCCGAGGCGTCAGCGCCTGGGCTCGGACCAGGCCGTAACGCATCTCAAGGATCTGAACTTCCTTGGGATCGGTGATCAGTCGACTGGTGAGCTGAACCTCGTTGTGTCCCACAGCCGTGCCGTCACTCAGCTTAAGCACTCGATGCGAGCCGGCCAGCCCCGCATGCTCCTCAGTGTTTGTCGGCATGACCTGGATCTCGACATGCCTCAACGCACTTAGTTCTAGCAGGTGTTCGAGCTGCCTGCGCAACACCATTCTGCCTCCGGTCGGCCGCCTCAGCGTGGCCTCTTCCTGGACGAACGTCAGCAGTGGGGCGGGGCATCTCTCAAAGAGCGACTGGCGGGCCATGCGCGCAGCCACCAGGCGGTCCACTTGATCCTCCGTGTACGCAGGGCGCCGCTCCTTGTACAGAGCACGGGCGTACTCCTCAGTCTGCAAGAGGCCTTCGACGACATCACCGGCATACGCGCCCATCTCGACCACGCCCGCCTCCAGCTTCGCCAGGTCACGAACCTTCTTCGGGTATCGCGCCTCCGCCACGTCCTGCTTCATCGCGGCGATCCTGCCGCCCGCGCCCAGGGCCTTGTCCGCCTTGTCCAGGAACTCCGGCTTGGGAATGCGTTTCCCGGCCTCCACCTTGTAGACCTGGTTCTCCCCGTAGCCGATCGCAGCGCCCAGGTCCGCCGCACGCAGGCCGGCCGCCTCACGCCACAACCGGATCTGCCGGCCGACCGCCGCGATCACCGCGCCCGAGTCGTCCTCGACGTCGAACTCCCAGTCAGGTCCGTCCGCCGTGTTGTCTCCGTTGCCCCGGTTGCCCTCGCCCGCCATACGACACCCGCCTCCACCCGTGCCCGCACCGTTTCGCGTTGGACGCCGTACCGGATGGACAGACCCGTACAACCACTGGACAGTCACTGTCCGTACGCACGTCATTGCTGTTCAGAGTAGGCATCTCCAGCCACGCTGAGTGACGTGAACCACAAAATCACCCAACCGCGTGCCCGCAGCGGACAGTTCGCCGTGCAGCTCTCCGCCACCCGTCGGGGTGCCCGACTCGCCAGGCTCCTCGCGACCGAGCAACTCCGGTCCTGGGGGCTGCCACTGGACGACGCCGGGCATGTCATCGCCGAGTTGGCCTCCAACGCCGCGCTGCACGGGTACGTGCCGGGGCGGGACTTCCGCATCATGCTGACCGTCACCGGGGACACGCTCCGTGTCGAGGTCGCCGACCCTCGCGGGGACACGCTGCCCCGCCTCCCGGAGCGGAACGACGACTCCGAGGCGGGGCGCGGGCTGTTGCTCGTCGAGGCGATCGCCATCCAGTGGGGCGTGCAGGTCGGCCCCTTCCCACGCAAGACCGTCTGGGCGGAGGTAGCCCTCACCGGATCGTGACAGTCGCGACCCGGTGGGCCACGTCCCGGTGAACCGCGACCTGGCGGGCCCCGACGTAAAAGGCTTTCAAGGCTTTGGAGAGAAAGAACCCTCCCAACCCAACCCCGACTCCTACCCCGGCCTCACCCAGGAGCACACGCGAGGCCCCGTCACCCACACGGGTGAGATCACCAACTCGACTGGCTTTCCGTCCGGTTGGCAGGCATATGCTCGCCCTCGCAACCCCAGACATGCGTCGGCCCCCGGCCGGGACTCGCAATCCCGATCGAGGGCCTGACCAGCGAGGAAGAGAAGAGCTTCCCGATGGATACCCAGCAGGTTAGCGCGCCCCCGCGCGCCCCGTCCCCCGTTTCCGGGCAAGCCACGCCGTCGTCCGGTGTCATGCACATCAACTCCCGCCACACCAGCCGCTTCACCGTGGTCGGCAACCACCTCGCCCAGCACCGCGAGCTCTCCCTCCTCGCGATCGGCCTCGCCACCCACATCCAGTCGCTGCCCACCGGGGCGGGGGTCGGGATCAAAACCCTCACCGAGCGCTTCCCGGAAAGCGAAGCCCGCATCGCCGCCGCACTACGCGAACTGGAAGCCCACGGCTACCTCAAACGCACCCGCGAACGCCTCCCCGACGGCCGCGTCATCACCCGCACCTGCTCCTACAACCAGCCGGGCTCCAGCAAGGCCCACCCCGTCCCCGTGCCCGAACGGCGCCCCAAGCCCACCCACCCTGCTCCGACTCCGGCCCCGGCCCTGGTGTCCGCAGCCCCCGTACCCCTGCGACCCGAGCAGCCACGCCACGTCCCCGCCCCCACCGCACCCAAGCCCCCACTCCCACCGCTCCCCCAACCGGACACCCCTCTCCCCCGACGCCACCACGCCGCCCTCGCCCTCCTCACCGGCCTCCACCGCAGTACACCCCAACTCGCCCTGGCCGAACGGGACATCCACACCCTCGCCCCCGCCGTCGCCACCTGGTTCGAACGCGGCTCCACACCCACCGCCCTCCGCCACGCACTCACCACCAACCTCCCCCACCCCCTCAAACACCCCGCCAAACTCCTCCGCCACCGCCTCACCCACCTCCTCCCGCCGCCGACCATCCCCACCTACCAGCCCATCCCGCTCCAGAACTGCAACCACTGCGACCGCGCCTTCCGCTCCCCCACCCCCGGAAACTGCCGCGACTGCGAGAGCGGGCTGTCGCTCCTGGAGTAGCCACGGGCGGCCGGTTCCCTCGCGCCCCGGACCCGGGCACCGCGTCACGTGCGAACCTTTCCGTGCCCTGCGGGGAACAAGGGGTGACACGCTCACCCACCGAGTCCACAGGAGCCGATGTGACCGGACCGCCGGCCAGTCCCGACGACGACGCCGAGCTCGTCGCGCAGTCGCTGGAGGAGCCCGAGATCTTCGCCGGGCTCTACGACCGCCACGCGCCCGACATCCACCGCTATGCCGTCCGCCGCCTCGGGGAGGGCGCGGCGGACGACATCACGGCGGAGACCTTCCTCATCGCGTTCCGCTCCCGGCGTCGTTACGACCGCACGCGCCGCAGCGCCCGCCCCTGGCTGTACGGCATCGCCGCGAACCTCATCGGCAAGCAACGGCGTGGCGAGGAGAGGGCTCTGCGAGCCCTGGCCCGTACCGGGCAGGACCCGGTGGCCGCTTCCTGGAGCGACCGCTGCGACGACCGGATCTCCGCGCAGGGGCCGCTGGCCGGGGCACTCGCCGCGCTGTCTCCCGGCGACCGTCATGTGCTGCTGCTCGTCGCGTGGGCCGACCTCGGATACCAGGAGGTCGCCGAGGCGCTCGGCATCCCTCTCGGCACCGTGCGGTCCCGACTCAATCGCGCCCGCCGCAAGGTACGTGAGGCGCTGTGCATGGATCCCTCGTTCACGCCCGACGTCATGGAGCTGACCCCGTCATGGACGAAATGACCCGGCTGCGGGAGCTGCGCGCGGACGCGCCTGTTCCCGACCGTTCCGCACTCGCCCCGGGCCGGCTGCGACTCACAGAGACCATCGCCTCGGGCCGCCGTGCCCGCCGACTGAAGGCAGACTGGCGGGTCGCCGCGTTCGGCGCGGCAGCGGCGATCACCGTGGCGGCCGTGCTCGGCACCCAGCTCGTCGACGCCGCCGCCCCCGACCGCTCCGGACCCGCCTCGACGACCGGCACCCTGCGGCTGGACAGCCCCGCCGAGGTGCTGAACCGGGCCGCCGACGCACTGGAGAAGCAGCGGGCCGCCCCGGAACCGCGCGACGACCAGTGGATCTACACGAAGACGGTGATGGCCCGGCCGGACAACCTGCCCGAGGGCAGCTTCTCGCACGACTCCGACAACTGGGTCCTGTACGACAACTCCGCCGCGGCCAGGAACGGGAAGGACGACGACTACCGCACGTCCCGCCAGGTCTACCGCGCCGCCGACGAACTGCCCGACGATCCGGCCCGTCTCCTGGCGAAGGTCCGTTCGTTCTATCCGACGGGCCACCCCCCCGAGAGCCTGCCCGAGCCCGAGGCCGTGCACAGCTTCCGCGCGATGGGGCTGATCATCGAGGCCTACCCGATCACGCCCCGTGCCCTCGCCCGCGTCTACCGGGCGCTGGCCACCGTCCCCGGGGTACGCGTCACCGACCACCTGGTGAAGGACGCGGCCGGGCGCGAGGTCATCGCCATCACCCGGGAGGAGGACGGCACGCACCAGCAACGCGAGATCCTCATCGACCCGACCACCTTCGGTTACGCCGGACAGCGGTTCGTGGTCACCGAGGACTACACGTTCCGGCTCAAACTGCCGCCGGAGAAATTCAAGGCCGGTCAGATCACGCTGAGCGAAGCCCGGGTCGAGGCCGCCGTCGTCGACGCCAAGGGCGAGAAGCCCTGACACGACCGGGAGCTCGAACCCGGGAACCGGGAACGGGGCCTGCGAGCCGGGAGCCGAGCACGGACGTGGGAGCGTGTCCGGGAACCGGGTCCGGTGTCCGCCACAGGGGTGCGGACACCGGGCCCCGCCTCCCGCCCGCCGTACCCCACGTGACCGAGCCCACCCCCCGCTCCGTTCGAACTCCCGCAACAATGAACATGTGATCACTTCGCCGCCACGAAGCACCCACCGCCGTGCCGAGCACGCGGCGACGCCGTACGTCGATCTGTCGCGCGCCGAGTGGAGCGCCCTGCGCGACAAGACGCCGTTGCCGCTGACCGCCGACGAGGTGGAGCAGTTGCGCGGGCTCGGGGACGTGATCGACCTCGACGAGGTCCGGGACGTCTATCTGCCGCTCTCCCGGCTGCTCAACCTCTATGTCCAGGCCACCTCGGGCCTGCGCGGCGCCCTGAACACCTTCCTCGGGGACGCGGGCAACGGCCACGGGGCGCAGCGCGGCACCCCGTTCGTCATAGGGGTCGCGGGCAGTGTCGCGGTCGGCAAGTCCACCAGTGCCCGCATCCTCCAGGCGCTGCTGGCCCGCTGGCCCGAACATCCCCGGGTGGAACTCGTCACCACGGACGGCTTCCTGCTGCCGATGAACGAGCTGAAGGCGCGCGGGCTGATGTCGCGCAAGGGGTTCCCCGAGTCGTACGACCGCCGGGCGCTGACGCGTTTCGTCGCCGACATCAAGGCCGGCAAGGACGAAGTGACGGCGCCCGTCTACTCGCATCTGATCTACGACATCGTGCCGGGCGAGCGGCTCACCGTGCGCCGCCCCGACATCCTGATCGTCGAGGGGCTGAACGTGCTCCAGCCCGCGCTGCCCGGCAAGGACGGACGGACCAGGGTCGGGCTTGCCGACTACTTCGACTTCAGCGTGTACGTGGACGCGCGCACCGAGGACATCGAGGCCTGGTATCTCAACCGGTTCCGGAGGCTGCGCGAGACGGCGTTCCAGAACCCGTTCTCGTACTTCCGCAAGTACACCCAGGTCTCCGAGGAGGAGGCCATGGAGTACGCGGCGACGATGTGGCGGACCATCAACAAACCCAACCTGGTGGAGAATGTCGCGCCCACCCGGGGCCGTGCCACCCTGGTACTGCGCAAGGGTCCGGACCACAAGGTCCAGCGGCTGTCCCTGCGCAAGCTCTGAGAGCCCGACAGGCTCCGAGACGTCGAGCCCTCCAGGAGTGTCCGCGTGCTGCACCTGCGCCTGATCGTCCCCGCCGACCGTACGGACGAGGTGGTGCACCTGGTGGAGACCACCGTCGGGACGACGCATCTCGTGGTGATGTCCGGGGTCGCCCGGAACCCGGCGGGCGACGTGGTGCTGTGCGACGTGGCCCGTGAGGCGGGCGACGAGCTGATCTCCGCACTGCGCGGCCTCGGCATCGACAAGTCGGGTTCGATCACCGTCGAGAACATGGACCTGACACTCTCCGCGCACGCCGACGAGGCGGAGGCGGCGGCGCCGGGCGAGGGCGCGGACGCGGTGCTGTGGGAGGAGCTGACGGAGGCGACCCATGAGGAGTCGACCTTCAGCGTCACCTACGTGTCGTTCCTCGCGGTCGCGACGATGCTCGCGGCCTGCGGTGTGATGCTCGACAACGCGATCCTGATCGTGGGCGCCATGGCGGTCGGTCCGGAGTTCGGGCCGCTGGCCGGGATCTCCACGGCCCTGGTGCAGCGCGCCCCGCGGCTGGTGTGGCGGTCGTTGGTGGCGCTGATCGGCGGCTTCGCCGTCGCGATGATACTGACCGCCGGGTTCGCCTGGCTGATGGATGCCTTCGGGCTGTTCACCCGCGCGATGGTCGAGGCGGACCGTCCCAATACCTCGTTCATCTGGAAACCGGACCCACTGTCGTTCGTGGTGGCGTTCCTGGCCGGGATCGCCGGAACGCTCTCGCTCACCTCGGCGAAGTCCGGGGCGCTGATCGGGGTCGCGATCTCCGTGACGACGGTGCCGGCGGCGGCCAACGCGGCGGTGGCGTTCAGCTACACCGACTACGGCCAGATGTGGGGCTCGGCGGCCCAGCTGCTGGCGAACCTCGGCGGAATCGTGGTCGCGGGGACGCTGACGCTGCTGCTCCAGAAGGCCCTGTGGGCGGCGCACCGCCGCCGGACGGGCCAGGTGACGCGCTCGTCGGGCGGGTAGCGCGGACGACACGGGCGAACCGGTCGGCACCGGCGGGCCCGGTCGGCGGACGGACGGGTGTCCCGCCGCCGGATCGGGGCCGGACAGGGCGCACCGGCCTCGGCCGTGCTCCACCGGAGAGGCCCCAGGGGCTTTCGCTCGGATCCTGCCGGGCTCGCCCGGAGCCCGGCAGGATCGAAACGAGAGGCCTTAGCCGAGCGCGGACTTCACCACGTCGGCCAGCCGCTCGGCGACGGCGCGTGCCTGTTCGATGTCGGCCGCCTCGACCATGACCCGTACCAGCGGCTCCGTACCCGACTGGCGCAGCAGTACGCGCCCGGTGGAGCCCAGCTCGCGCTCGGCCTCGGCGACCGCCGCGGCCAGCTCCGGAGAGGTGTCCACCCGGGACTTGTCGACATCGGGGACGTTGATCAGCAGCTGCGGCAGGCGCTGCATGACCCCGGCCAGCTCGGCGAGCGTACGGCCGGTCGCGGCGACGCGGGCCGCCAGCAGCAGGCCGGTCAGCGTGCCGTCGCCGGTCGTGGCGTGATCCAGGACGATGACATGGCCGGACTGCTCGCCGCCCAGCGCGTAGCCCTCGGCCTTCATCGACTCCAGTACGTAACGGTCGCCGACGGCGGTCTGGACGAGCTGAATGCCCTCCCGCTCCATCGCGATCTTGAAGCCGAGGTTGGACATGACCGTGCCGACCACGGTGTCCTTGCGCAGGTGCCCGGCCTCGCGCATGGCGAGGGCGAGCACGGCCAGGATCTGGTCTCCGTCGACCTCCTCGCCCGTGGCGTCCACGGCGAGGCAGCGGTCGGCGTCGCCGTCGTGTGCGATGCCGAGGTCGGCGCCGTGCTCGACCACGGCGGCCTTCAGGAGGTCCAGGTGGGTGGAGCCGCAGCCGTCGTTGATGTTCAGACCGTCCGGCTCGGCACCGATCGTGACGACCTCGGCACCCGCTCGCGTGAACGCCTCGGGCGAGACCCGGGCGGCGGCGCCGTGCGCCTCGTCGAGGACGACCTTCAGACCGTCGAGCCGGTTCGGGAGGACGGCGACGAGGTGGGCGACGTAGCGGTCGAAGCCCTCGGCGTAGTCGGTGACCCGGCCGACCCCGGCGCCCGTCGGACGCGTCCAGGGCTCACCGGTGCGGTGCTGCTCGTAGACCGTCTCGATCCGGTCCTCCAGCTCGTCGGCGAGCTTGTGGCCGCCGCGGGCGAAGAACTTGACACCGTTGTCCGGCATGGCGTTGTGGCTGGCGGAGAGCATCACTCCGAGATCGGCGCCCAGCGCGCCGGTGAGGTGCGCCACCGCGGGGGTGGGCAGCACACCGACCCGCAGGACGTCCACGCCCGCACTGGCGAGGCCTGCCACGACGGCGGCCTCCAGGAACTCTCCGGACGCACGTGGGTCACGCCCCACCACGGCTGTCGGCCGATGCCCCTCAAAGGTGCCCGCCTCGGCGAGCACATGCGCCGCAGCGACCGACAGGCCGAGCGCGAGCTCAGCCGTCAGGTCCGCGTTGGCGACACCGCGCACACCGTCCGTGCCGAAGAGTCGTCCCACTGGTGTCCTCCGAAGATGCTCCGAAACCGCAAACCAAACCAAAGCAACACAACGCGACGCTGTGTATACAGGCCTATGAACGTCTTATGCCGTTATACGCCCGAGCGCGCCGATAAACGAACGCCCCGGCAAGCACGAGGTGTGCCGCCGGGGCGAACGTGTAAAGCAGATGAGCAGGCGGTTTAGCGCTTGCTGTACTGCGGAGCCTTACGGGCCTTCTTGAGACCGGCCTTCTTGCGCTCGACCGCACGGTCGTCGCGGGAGAGGAAGCCGGCCTTCTTCAGCGTCGGGCGGTTGTTGTCGACGTCCGCCTCGTTCAGCGCACGGGCCACGCCGAGGCGCAGGGCACCGGCCTGACCCGAGACGCCGCCGCCCGAGATGCGGGCGATGACGTCGTAGCGGTTGTCGAGCTCAAGCACCTTGAAGGGCTCGTTGACTTCCTGCTGGTGCACCTTGTTGGGGAAGTAGTCCTCAAGGGTGCGCCCGTTGATCTTCCACTTGCCGGTGCCCGGAACGATCCGGACGCGGGCGATGGCGTTCTTCCGACGGCCAAGGCCGGCGGCGGGCTGCGGGTCGCCGAAGCGGGACGCCAGCGACTCGCTGGTGTACTCGCCCTCGACGGGAACCTCGGACTCGAAGGTGGTCACCTCGGCGAAAACCTCTTCGCCCTCGACGCCCTCGACGGGGTTCTCAACAGTGGTCTCGGCCACGATTCTCCTCAGATCTTTCTTTTGGTCTTAGGGGGAGGCCGGAACTACTGCGCGACCTGGGTGATCTCGAACGGGACCGGCTGCTGAGCAGCGTGCGGGTGCTGGTCGCCCGCGTAGACCTTGAGCTTCGAGAGCATCTGACGGCCCAGGCTGTTCTTGGGGATCATGCCCTTGATGGCCTTCTCGACAGCCTTCTCGGGGTTCTTGTCGAGCAGCTCGTCGTAGCGGACGGAGCGGAGACCACCCGGGAACCCGGAGTGGCGGTACGCCATCTTCTGGGTCTTCTTGTTGCCGGAGAGGTGAACCTTCTCGGCGTTGATGATGATGACGAAGTCGCCCATGTCCATGTGGGGGGCGTAAATCGCCTTGTGCTTGCCGCGGAGGAGGTTCGCAGCCGTGGTGGCCAGACGGCCCAGGACGATGTCCTGCGCGTCGATGATGTGCCACTGGCGCGTCACATCGCCGGGCTTGGGGCTGTACGTACGCACGGTCGTAGCCTTCGCTTCTTCAGTGAGTGAGTCCTGACAAGGCCACCCGGACGATCACACCAGCCTTGGCGGCGCTGCGGGGACGCAACCCGAGTACCTGCCGCTGGTCATCGGCCCGGTGGACCGGCGTAAGGGCCCCTCGCGTGAGAACGACCAAGCCAATACGCATAACAAACCAGAAGAATACCGTCGCTCCCCCGCGCGGGTCAAAACAGCCCCCGAGCCCCGGCCCTGCCGGGGTTTCGGGAACCTGGGAGCCCGGGGTTCAGGCGCCCCGGGATCAGGCCTTCGTCGCCACGAACAGGTCCTCGGCGACCTCGGCCGTCAACGACCGGTCCAGCCACTCGCCCGGCACGTCCGGATCGGAACACGAGACGACCCGCTCACGCACCTGCTCCGACACCGCGATCCCCCGCTTGGAAAGAATCCGCAGGATGTCCTCGGCACGCCCCTCGGCACGCAGCCGCTCAGACGTCTCCGAGCGGAAGAATCCGGTGCATCGCCTCGTGTGATGAGCCGACCATGCGGCCACGCTAGGGACGCGGCCTCGGACGTGCGGGCCCTTCACGGAGCGCTCACCCGGACGGGTGAGCGCCGGCTCGGGCGCCCCGCCCTACCGCACCCGCTCCACCCTCCGCTCGTCCCACACGGGCTCCGTCGTCTCGCGCACGACACCGTCCGAGCCGAACACGAGGTACCGGTCGAAGGACTTCGCGAACCACCGGTCGTGCGTGACGGCCATCACCGTCCCCTCGTACGCCTCCAGCCCGTCCTGCAGGGCCTCCGCCGACTCCAGGTCCAGGTTGTCCGTCGGCTCGTCCAGCAGCAGCGCGGTCGTGCCGGCCAGCTCCAGGAGCAGGATCTGGAACCGCGCCTGCTGCCCGCCGGACAGCTTCTCGAACGGCTGGTCGCCCTGCCGCTCCAGCTCGTAGCGCCGCAGCACGGACATCGCCCCGCCCCGGTCCTTGGCGTGCTCGGTCCACAGGATCTCGACGAGTGTGTGGCCCAGCAGCTCGGGATGGGCATGCGTCTGGGCGAAGTGACCCGGTACGACGCGCGCCCCGAGCTTCCACTCCCCCTTGTGCGCCACCGGCTCGCCCGCGAGCAGCCGCAGGAAGTGCGACTTCCCCGAACCGTTCGAGCCCAGGACGGCCACCCGCTCCCCGTAGAAGATCTCCAGGTCGAAGGGTTTCATCAGCCCGGTGAGCTCCAGGCCCTTGCAGGTCACCGCCCGCACACCGGTCCGCCCGCCGCGCAGCCGCATCCTGATGTCCTGCTCGCGCGGCGGCTCCGGCGGGGGCCCGGCGTCCTCGAACTTCTTGAAGCGGGTCTGCATCGCGCGGTAGCGGGACGCCATGTCGGGGCTGATCGCCGCCTGCTGCCGCAGCCGGTGGACCAGCGCCTTCAGCCGGGCGTGCTCCTCCTCCCAGCGCCGCAGAAGCTCCTCGAACCGGGCGAACCGGTCCTTGCGAGCCTGGTGGTACGTGTCGAAGCCGGCGCCGTGCACCCACACGTCGCTGCCCGCCGGGCTCGGCTCGACACTGACGATCTTCTCGGCCGCCCTGGACAGCAGCTCCCGGTCGTGGGAGACGAAGAGGACCGTCTTACGGGTCTCCTTCAGCCTCTCCTCCAGCCACCGCTTTCCGGGAACGTCGAGGTAGTTGTCCGGCTCGTCGAGCAGCAGCACCTCGTCCGGCCCGCGCAGCAGCGCCTCCAGCACCAGCCGCTTCTGCTCACCGCCGGACAGTGTGCGCACCTCGCGCCACTGCGCCTTCTCGTACGGGACACCGAGCGCGGCCGTGGTGCACATGTCCCAGACGGTCTCGGCCTCGTACCCGCGGGCCTCCGCCCAGTCGCTCAGGGCCTGCGCGTACTTCATCTGCGCGGCCTCGTCGTCGACGGTGAGGATCAGTTCCTCCGCCTCGTCGACGGCCAGGGCGGCCTCCCGGATGCGGGGCTGGGCGACGGAGACCAGCAGGTCCCGGACCGTGCGCTCGTCCCGCACGGAGCCCACGAACTGCTGCATCACCCCGAGCCCGCCGCTCACCGAAACGGAGCCGCCGTGCGGCTGGAGCTCCCCGGCGAGCAGTCTCAGCAGCGTCGTCTTCCCGGCGCCGTTCGCCCCCACGAGGGCGACCACCGCCCCGTCCGCGACCCGGAACGAAGCATCGCCGAGCAGCACCCGCCCGTCCGGTAGGTAGTACTCCAGATGGCCCGCTTCAAGATGTCCCATGCACAGCATTGTCACGGGCCGCGAAGCCCTGGCCCAACCGGTTTACGTTGCGTCTAGGATTCGCCGCATGAGCTTTGGGCAAGGGGGGCCCTCCTGGGGGCCCGGAGGCACACAGACTCCGGACTGGGCAGCGCTGGCCGACGAGTCCGCCGCGCGCAACCGCCGCAAGAAGTGGCTGCTGATCGGCGGAGGCGTGCTCGCCACCGCCGCGGTCGGCGCGATCGTGGCCACCGCGGTCATCTCGACCAACAAGAACAGCTCCACCAACTCCGGCAAGCACGCGAGCGAGCTCCCGGCACCGTCCGACCTGCCGAACGACACCGCCGAGCCCGAGCCGTCCTTCTCCTCGGTGGCACCGCCGCCCCCGCCCGACCCGAAGGACTACATATCCGACGCCAGGAAGGACAAGGCGCCGATCACCGCCGACGCGTTCTTCCCCGGCAGGAAACTGACGATGGGCGACCGCGTCTACGTCAAGGGCGCGACGCAGCAGACGAAGAACTGCGCCGCGACCACCAAGGGCGCGCTCGGCTCGATCCTCACCAGCAACGGCTGCGACCAGGTCATCCGGGCCACGTACAGCAAGGACGGCGTCGCCGTCACCGTCGGCCTCGCGGTCTTCGGCACGGAGGCACAGGCCAAGAGGGCGGCCCAGCAGTCCAGCGGCAGCGTCGCGCCCCTGAGCGGCGCGGGCGTGCCGTCCTTCTGCCCCGCCGGATCGTTCTGCCGCCGTACCGCCAACTCCTACGGCCGCTACGCCTACTTCGCCATCAGCGGGTTCACCAGCGGCAAGAACGTCACCACGGCGGACAAGAACGTCTACGCCACCGGCGACGACCTGACGAACTTCACGTTCCGTCAGATCCGGTACCGGGGCGAGCTCCAGGCCTCCGCGGCGGCCACCGCACCCGCCGGCTGACACGGTCCGGGGATCCCGTGCGCCTTCCGTTCCTCCTCACCCTTCCCCGTGTGCTGCGCCACAGCGCGGCCATCGGCGCCGACCTGCCCCCGGACGAGGCCGTGGTCCTCGAAGCCCCGGACGCCGCGCTCCGCGCCGCCCTGACCTCGGCCACCGAGGGCGACCACGGCCCCGCGCGCGAGTTGCTCGCCGCGACCCGTGAGCACGCCCAGTGGGAGCTGCGGGACGGTTACGTGTCCCGGCTCGCCGCGGCCGCCCTGCACAACCCCGGCTGGCTGGACGCCTGGCTGGCCGGATCCCCCGAGGACCCGGACGCGGCCCTGATCAAGGCGGACCTCTGTATCGACCGGGCCTGGGAGATGCGTACGGCACAGCGCGCCAGGCATGTCTCGCGCGACCGGTTCCAGGCCTTCTTCGCGCTGCTGGAGGACGCGGCGCCGGTGATCGGCAGGGCCGCCGGACTCAACCCCGCCGACCCCGTGCCGTGGCGCGTCGCCCTGACCCACGCCAGGGGCAGCCAGGCCCCGCGCCATGTCTTCGACGACTACTGGGCCCAGGCCCTGGCACGCGACCCGCACCACTACGGATGCCACGCCGAGGCGCTCCGGTACCGGTGCGCGAAGTGGTCGGGCTCGCACGAGGAGATGTTCGGCTTCGCCGAGGGCGCGGCCGACACGGCCCCGCCCGGTTCGAAGCTGCACGCGCTGCCGCTGACCGCGGCGCTGGAGTACGTGATCGCCGCCCCGGCCGCACCGGCCGGTCCCGACCCGTACGAGCCCCGCGTCACGGCGGCGATCACCCGCGCCCTGGACCTCTCCGCCGCGTACGGACCGGGCAGCCGCGAGGCGGCGGGCTTCCGTAACCACCTGGCCCTGATGCTGCTGCGCACGGAGCGCTGGGACGAGGCACTGGAGGTCTTCCGCAGCATCGGCGTCCACGCCACCAGATTCCCCTGGGCGTACTTCGGCGACGACCCGCGCCAGGAGTTCCTGGACACCCGCTCGGGCGTCCGGGTCCACGTGGCGACCAGGACCCCGTTCTTCGGCCGTCCCCCGCGGTCCCGTACCGCCACCGCAGCCGCCCCCGCCTGGACACCGGGCGCTCCGTGCGCGGTCGCGATAGCGGCCGCCCGCCCGGCCGAGGTGGCGCAGGCGGCCCTGATGTGCGGCGTCTCGCTCCGCACCGCCCCGGCGACCGCCACACACACCTACGTCGAGGCCGTCCCGGAGGCCCGGCCCGCCAAACGCTCGGTCCTCTCCACGGAGGACCCGCTGACCACGGCGGCGGACAACTTCACCACCGGTGAGAAGTGGCCCACGCTGGTCCTGCGCCGCACACCCGAACGCTGTGGGCTCACCCTGTTCCTCAAGGGCAGGCCCCTGGCCACCCACGAGTGGAACACCGCGTCCCCGGCCCCCGATCACGCCGTGGTCACCGCCACGGCCGAAGCCCTCTCCCGCGCCTTCGCCGTCAAGGACCCCCGCCCACTGACCCACATCCTCCGCTCCACCGGCAACCCGGCCCGCCACCAGTCGGACCTTCTGGCGGCCCTGTCCCTGCCCCCGCTGCCCCCGGGCTTCGGCGACCGCCAGGAGGTTCTCGACACCCTCCCCGACGCCAGGGTCCTCGCCCGCCGCGGCCTGCTGTCCGGCATGCGCTCCACGATGACCACCCAGGACGGCGAACACCCGTCGGCCCCGGACAGCCACGAACCCCGCCCGCCGCGTTGGTGGCTGCTCCGCGTCCTGGGCCTGCTGCTGTTCACCGCGGCCACGGTCCACGCCTGGTCGGCCCCGGACATCGGCCCGCTCCGCGCGACGCTGCCCACGCTCGCGGCCCTGCTCCTGGCGGGCCGGCTGACGGGGGCCTGGCGACAGCGACGCCGGGCGCACGCCGGAGCCGCAACAGCCCCGGAGTGAGCGGGGACCACGCCCACCGGGGTCTCAGCAGCAGCCGTCCCCGGGGAGGGTGCGCACATTACGCGCCTCCCTGGAGCGGGCGGCCAACAACTCGTCGGCCGGATAGGCCACTTCCTCCAGCGTCAGCCCGTGGGGTCGCACCACATGCACCCCGGGATCCCGCACCCGTGCCGCCAGCACCTGAGCGGGCCACTCGGCCGGACGGCGCCCGTCGCCGACGAACAGCGCCGCGCCGATCAGTGCCCGCACCATGTTGTGGCAGAACGCGTCGGCCTGCACGGTCGCCGTCATGATCCCGGACGCCTCGTCCCGGACCCAGCTGAGTTTCTGCAGCGTACGGATGGTCGTCGCGCCCTCCCGCTTCTTGCAGTACGCGGCGAAGTCGTGCTCCCCGGTCATCCGGGCCGCCGCCTCGTTCATGGCATCGACGTCCAACGGCCGGTCGTGCCACAGCACATGACCGCGCAACAGCGGATCCACCCCACCGGGACGGTCGGCGACACGGTAGGCGTACCGACGCCACAGCGCCGAGAACCGGGCGTTGAACCCCGCCGGAGCCCGTTCGATGCGCCAGATCCGTACGTCGGGCGCCATCCGCCCGGCCATCCGCCGCAACAGCTTGTCCGCGTGCTCGGCCCACACCTCGTCCGGCAGATCGACATGGGCGACCTGGCCCCGGGCATGCACCCCGGCGTCCGTGCGCCCGGCGACGGTCAGGTCGTACGTCCGCGAGGACCGCGTCACGGTCCGCAGCGCGTCCTCGATCTCCCCCTGGACGGTCCGCCTGGAGGTCTGCTTGGCCCAGCCGGAGAAGTCCTTGCCGTCGTACGCCAGGTCCAGCCGCACCCGCACGAAGCCGGGCTCCACTTCGTCACTCACCCAAGGATCCTTGTCTCCAGTGCATACGGAACGGGCCCGCACCGCCCCGAAGGGTGATGCGGGCCCGCCCAGTGGTCTCAGAACGCTCAGGCGTCCTTGGACTCCGCCTCGGCCTCGGCCGGCTTGGCGTCCTCGACGACCTCGGCGGACTCGGCCGGAGCCTCGTCCTTCTTGAGGGCGTCTTCCTTGACCGCACGCTTGGTCGCGGCCTCGGCCTCACCGGTGGCCTGCTGGGCCACGGTCAGCGCCTCGACCAGCTCGATGACCGCCATCGGGGCGTTGTCGCCACGACGGTTGCCGATCTTGGTGATGCGGGTGTAACCACCGGGGCGGTTCTCGTACCGCGGGGCGATCTCGGTGAAGAGCGTGTGGACGACGCTCTTGTCCGTGATCGACTGCAGCACCAGGCGACGGTTGTGGATGTCGCCCTTCTTCGCCTTGGTGATGAAACGCTCGGCGACCGGACGCAGGCGGCGGGCCTTGGCCTCGGTCGTGGTGATGCGGCCGTGCTCGAACAGCGACTTCGCGAGGTTGATGAGAAGAAGCTTCTCGTGCGCGGCGCTGCCGCCCAGACGGGCACCCTTGGCGGGCTTCGGCATGGTGTTTCTCCTTGTGTGCTGCACCGGCCGTATCAGGTACCGGTGTCAGTTCCCGCGCGGCGGACGCCACACGGAAGATCAAGAGCCGATCGGGACATCAATCCGGCAGATGAAGCCAGTCATCAGCCAAAATCAAGCCCGTCCGGCGTTTGAGGACAAAGCCTCACCCGGTCCGGGGCACCCGGCGAACCCGGGCGCCCCGGCCGGAGGCGTACTAGTACTGCTCGGTCTCCACGAAACCGGCGTCCGCGTCGTCGTCGGCGCCGAAGGCGTCGGCCGCGGCCGTCGGGTCGAATCCGGGCGGGCTGTCCTTGAGCGCCAGGCCCATACCGGCCAGCTTCGCCTTGACCTCGTCGATCGACTTCGCACCGAAGTTGCGGATGTCGAGCAGGTCGGCCTCGGAACGAGCCACGAGCTCACCCACGGAGTGGATGCCCTCACGCTTGAGGCAGTTGTACGAACGGACCGTGAGCTCCAGCTCCTCGATCGGCAGCGCCAGATCGGCGGCGAGCGCGGCGTCCGTCGGGGACGGGCCCATGTCGATGCCCTCGGCGTCGATGTTGAGCTCACGCGCCAGACCGAACAGCTCGACCAGGGTCTTACCGGCCGAAGCCATGGCGTCACGCGGACGCATGGCCTGCTTGGTCTCGACGTCGACGATCAGCTTGTCGAAGTCGGTGCGCTGCTCGACACGGGTCGCCTCGACCTTGTACGTGACCTTGAGCACCGGCGAGTAGATGGAGTCGACCGGGATACGGCCGATCTCCTGGCCCACCTGCTTGTTCTGGACGGCGGAGACGTAGCCGCGACCGCGCTCGACGGTCAGCTCCATCTCCAGCTTGCCCTTGCCGTTCAGCGTGGCCAGGACCAGGTCCGGGTTGTGGACCTCGACACCGGCCGGCGGGGCGATGTCAGCAGCGGTGACCAGGCCGGGGCCCTGCTTGCGCAGGTACATCACGACCGGCTCGTCGTGCTCCGAGGAGACGACCAGCTGCTTGATGTTGAGGATGAGGTCGGTGACGTCCTCCTTGACGCCCGGCACGGTGGTGAACTCGTGCAGGACACCGTCGATCCGGATGCTGGTGACAGCGGCACCGGGGATCGAGGAGAGGAGCGTACGGCGGAGAGAGTTGCCGAGGGTGTAGCCGAAGCCCGGCTCCAGCGGCTCGATGACGAACCGGGAGCGGAACTCGTCAACGACCTCTTCGGTCAGCGACGGACGCTGAGCGATAAGCATGTTGCGTTCCTTCAGTCGTGGGCGCCCACTATTTGACGCCCCCAGATACTGACAAGGGTACGGGCGGCACGACCCGAAAGAGCCGTACCGCCCGGACCCACGAGCTACTACTTGGAGTAGAGCTCGACGATCAGCTGCTCCTGCACCTGGGTGTCGATCACCTGGCGCTCGGGCAGGGAGTGCACGAGGATCCGCATCGTGGACGGCACGGCTTCGAGCCACGCCGGAACGGTGCGCTCGCCGGCCTCGGCCTGGGCCACCTGGAAGGGGGTCAGGGCCTTGGACTTCTGACGAACCTCGATCACGTCGTTCACGGCGACGCGGGCCGACGGAATGTCGGTCTTCGTGCCGTTCACCGCGATGTGTCCGTGACGCACCAGCTGACGGGCGTGGTCGCGGGACTTGGCGAAGCCTGCCCGGTAGACCACGTTGTCGAGGCGGGTCTCAAGGATGCGCAGAAGGTTCTCACCGGTCTTGCCGGTCTTCTGGTTCGCTTCCTTGTAGTAGTTCACGAACTGCCGCTCAAGAACACCGTAGATCCGCGAGCACTTCTGCTTCTCACGAAGCTGAAGAAGGTACTCGCTGTCCTTGGTGCGCCCGCGTCCGTGCTCACCCGGGGGGTAAGGACGGATCTCGATCGGGCACTTCGCGCTCTCGCACTTGCTGCCCTTGAGGAACAGCTTCTGCTTCTCCCGACGGCATCGCTTGCAGTCGGCCCCGGTGTATCGCGCCATTTTCCAGTTGTCTCCGTTGCTTCAGACGGAATCAGACGCGGCGGCGCTTGGGCGGCCGGCATCCGTTGTGCGGAGTGGGGGTGACGTCCTGGATCGAGCCCACCTCCAGGCCGGTGGCCTGGAGCGAACGGATCGCGGTCTCACGGCCGGAGCCCGGACCCTTGACGAAGACGTCAACCTTGCGCATGCCGTGCTCCTGCGCGCGGCGGGCGGCCGACTCGGCGGCCATCTGAGCGGCGAAGGGGGTGGACTTGCGCGAGCCCTTGAAGCCGACATGGCCGGCGGAGGCCCAGGAGATCACGTTGCCCGAGGGGTCCGTGATCGAGACGATCGTGTTGTTGAACGTGCTCTTGATGTGCGCGTGGCCGTGAGCAACGTTCTTCTTTTCCTTGCGACGCACCTTCTTGGCTGCGCCCTGACGTCCCTTGGGGGGCATGTCTTGACTCCAGATGGAGAGGGGAGGTGATCGGTCCTACAGCGAAGACCGCTGGTTGCTGCGGCTGACCGGTGATCCGGACACCCGCAGTGCGTCCGCTGAGGACTACTTCTTGCCCGGCTTCTTCTTGCCGGCGATCGCGCGACGCGGGCCCTTGCGGGTACGAGCGTTCGTGCTGGTGCGCTGGCCGTGCACCGGCAGGCCGCGGCGGTGACGCAGGCCCTGGTAGCAGCCGATCTCGACCTTGCGGCGGATGTCGGCCTGGATCTCGCGACGGAGGTCACCCTCGGTGCGGAGGTTGGCGTCCACGTACTCGCGGATCTTGACCAGGTCCTCTTCGGCCAGGTCACGAACGCGGGTGTTCGGGTTCACGCCAGTGGTGGCGAGAATCTCCTTGGACCGGGTGCGCCCGATACCGAAGACGTAGGTGAGGGCGACCTCCACGCGCTTTTCGCGCGGGATGTCAACACCTGAAACGCGTGCCATTCAATGGCTCCAGTTGTTATTTCGGGGGTCTTCCACAGTGCCGCTCCCGATCGCCGACCTCTCACGAGGAGAGGTGGTACGCCCGGGTCCCCGGCCCCCGCCGGAGGTGTCGTCAGCCGAAGCTTGGACGGACTCTGCGTATGTACGTATTACGTGCGTCGCGCGAAGTACTGCGAGATGCAGGGGGTCGTGCGTCAGCCCTGGCGCTGCTTGTGGCGCAGGTTGTCGCAGATGACCATGACCCGACCGTGACGGCGGATCACCTTGCACTTGTCGCAGATCTTCTTGACGCTCGGCTTGACCTTCATGGGATGTCAGGTTCTCCGGGTCAGTGCCATCACCGCGCCGAGGCGGGGTGCGGGCAAGATCTACTTGTAGCGGTAGACGATCCGGCCACGCGTCAGGTCGTACGGAGAAAGCTCCACGACGACCCGGTCATCCGGAAGGATTCGGATGTAGTGCATCCGCATCTTGCCGCTGATGTGCGCGAGGACCTTGTGACCGTTCTGGAGCTCCACCTTGAACATGGCGTTCGGGAGGGACTCGATCACGGTGCCCTCAATTTCGATGGCACCTTGCTTCTTGGCCACGCTTCGCCCTTCGAATCGGCTACCTTGATCGACTTTCGATATCACATGTGGACACACGGATGCACAAGAGCCGACGCGTCAGTCTACGTCAGCGGACCCCAAAAGACGAATCCGTCAAGTTTGCCCACCGCGGGAGATCCTTAGACCTCCACAAGGGGGTCAAATCAGCCCATGAGGTCTGCCGGACTCCGCGCGCCGACCGAGCGATGAGCCGATGGGGGCTCCCCTGGTCCTCAAGACCTCGGGGAAGGGTCCGGTGCCGTCTCGATTCCGTACTGGGCCAGCTTCGCCTTGCCGCAGTCGGGGGCGGTCAGGACCAGCGGGCCCTGCTCGGTGAGGGCGATCGAGTGCTCCCAGTGGGAGGACCACGTGCCGTCCGTGGTGATCACGGTCCAGTCGTCCTGGAGCACCTCGGTCTGCGGTGTGCCGAGGGAGACCATCGGCTCGATGGCCAGGCAGACGCCGGGCACGAGCTTGATGCCCTTGCCCCGCTTCCGGGAGACGTAGTTCAGCAGGTGCGGGTCCATGTGCATCTCGGTGCCGATGCCGTGGCCGCCGTAGTCCTCGATGATCCCGTACTTGCCGGTGGCCGGACGCGGCTGGCGGCGGATGTAGGACTCGATCGCCTTCGAGACGTCGACGAGGCGGTTGTTCACCTTCATCGCGGCGATGCCGGCCCACATGGACTCCTCGGTCACCCGGGAGAGCTCGATCAGCTCCGGAGCGTGGCCGGTGCCGACGAACGCCGTGTACGCGGCGTCGCCGTGCCAGCCGTCGACGATCGCGCCGGCGTCGATGGAGATGATGTCGCCGTCCTTGAGGACGGTCTTGTCGTCCGGGATGCCGTGGACGACGACCTCGTTGACCGAGGTGCAGATGGTGGCGGGGAACCCGCCGTACCCGAGGAAGTTCGACTTCGCACCGTGATCGGCGATCACCTTGCGGGCCACGCGGTCCAGGTCCAGGGTGGTGGCGCCGGGCACCGCCGCCTCGCGGGTGGCCGCGTGAATGGCAGCGACCACCAGCCCCGCCTCTCGCATCTTCGCGATCTGCTCGGGGGTCTTGATCTGCACCATTGCGCGGCGCCTCTCTGCATCGAACTGCATCGAACGGTGACGGGGTGCGGCGTACTCAACGATACGGCGCAAACAGTCGGGCGCCGGCCCCCCCGCCGCCCCCCCCCCCGGTACGAGGAATGGCGGGGGTGGCGCAGACGCCCTCAACGGCCCCACCGGCACCCACCCCCCCCCCGGGCCCAACCGG
>NZ_JBIURS010000003.1:48760-318911 GCF_044740965.1 Streptomyces sp. NPDC088252
TGGGGGCTGATTAATCACCGCTCCGGCTCAAACCTGCGGCCGCGCCGCCCATGGCCGCCGCGCCCGACTGTACGAGTACTGCGGGGTCTGCCTCTCAGGCCTTCTCGGACCCGAGAGCCTCCATCGCCCGCTCGGTCACCTCGGTGACCTTGCCGAGCGCGGAGATGGTGACCACCAGGTTCTGGGCCCTGTAGTAGTCGATGATCGGCTCGGTCTGCGTGTGGTAGACCTCCAGCCGGGTGCGGACCGTCTCCTCGGAGTCGTCGTCGCGCTGGTACAGCTCGCCGCCGCAGGTGTCGCAGACGCCTTCGGTCTTCGGCGGGTTGTACGTCACGTGGAAGACGTGCGCGCTGTCGTTGCGGCAGATCCGGCGACCCGCGATCCGCTTGACGACCTCGTCCTCGGGGACCTCCAGGTCGAGAACCGCGTCCAGCTTCACGCCCTCGTCCTCGAGCATCGCGTCAAGAGCCCCGGCCTGACCCACATTGCGCGGGAAGCCGTCCAGCAGGAAGCCGTTCACGGCGTCCGGCTGGGACATGCGGTCCTTGGCCATCGCGATGGTGACCTCGTCCGGCACCAGCTGCCCCGCGTCCATGTAGGCGCGGGCCTGCTTGCCAAGGTCGGTGCCCTGGCTGATGTTGGCGCGGAAGAGATCGCCCGTGGAGATGTGCGGAATCGACAGGTTCTTGGCAAGGTACGCAGCCTGCGTTCCCTTGCCGGCACCGGGCGGCCCGACGAGGACGATTCGCATCAGCGGAGGAACCCTTCGTAATTGCGCTGCTGGAGCTGACTCTCGATCTGCTTCACGGTCTCCAGACCCACACCCACGATGATGAGGATGCTCGTCCCACCGAACGGGAAGTTCTGGTTAGCGCCACCGAAGCCTGCCAACGCCATCGTCGGCACCAGAGCGATCAGACCCAGGTACAGCGAGCCCGGCCAAGTGATCCTGTTGAGCACGTAGCTCAGGTACTCGGCAGTAGGTCGACCAGCCCGGATACCCGGGATGAACCCACCATACTTCTTCATGTTGTCGGCGACTTCCTCGGGGTTGAACGAAATCGCCACGTAGAAGAAGGCGAAGAAGACGATCAACAGGAAGTACGCCGTGATGTAGTACGGGTGGTCGCCCTTGACGAAGTTGTCCTTGATCCAGGTCGCCCAGCCCGCGGTGGAGTTGGAGAACTGGACGATCAGGGCGGGGATGTAGAGCAGCGAAGAAGCGAAGATGACGGGAATCACACCCGCCTGATTCACCTTCAGCGGAATGTACGTCGAGGTACCGCCGTACGACCTGCGGCCGATCATGCGCTTCGCGTACTGCACCGGGATGCGGCGCTGGGCCTGCTCGACGAAGACGACGAGGCCCACCATCACGAAGCCGATCAGGATGACGGTGCCGAACTCGATCCAGCCGTCGGCCAGCTTGCCGCTGGTCTTGATGGCCCACAGGGCACCGGGGAAGCTGGCGGCGATCGAGATGAACATCAGGATCGACATGCCGTTGCCGATGCCACGGTCGGTGATGAGCTCACCGAGCCACATGACGGCGGCGGTGCCCGCGGTCATGGTGATCACCATGACGATGGTCGTGAAGATCGACTGGTTCGGCACGATCTGGTCGGCGACCGGGCAGCCGCTGAACAGCGCGCCACTGGTGGCGGTGGCCACCAGGCCGGTGCCCTGGAGGATGGCGAGCGCGACGGTCAGATAACGCGTGTACTGCGTGATCTTGGCCTGGCCGGACTGCCCCTCCTTCTTGAGCGCCTCGAGTCGGGGAATCACCACGGTCAGCAGCTGGAGAATGATGCTGGCCGTGATGTACGGCATGATGCCGAGCGCGAAGATCGTGATCTGCAGCAGTGCACCACCGCTGAACATGTTCACCAGGCCGAAGAGGCTGTTGTTGCCCTTGCTGGCCTGATCAACACAGGTCTGGACGTTCTCGTAGCTCACTCCCGGTACGGGGATGTGTGCCCCGAGCCGGTAGATCACGATGATGCCGAGCGTGAAGAGCAGCTTCTTGCGCAGGTCGGGCGTCTTGAACGCCCGGGCGAACGCGGTGAGCACGGTGCCTCCTGCGACCCCCGCGCAATGCGAAGAGGTGACGGTCTTGAGGATCGACGAATACGTAACAGTCAAAAGTCCCCGGGCGGGTGCCCGAGGGGGATACCACACAACAACGCACGCCACCTTACCGGCGACCATGCCCACCTAGGAACGACCAACCGGGGATGCCCCAAATGAGAGGCATCCCCGGTCGGATGTTCAGGCCATCGAGTTGTCTCAGACGAGCTCGGTGACGGTGCCGCCGGCGGCGGCGATCTTCTCCTTGGCGGAGCCGGAGACGGCGTCAACCGAAACCTGCAGAGCCACGGAGATCTCGCCCTGTCCGAGGACCTTGACGAGGTGGTTGTTGCGCACCGCACCCTTGGCGACCAGGTCGGCCACGGTGACCTCTCCACCCTCGGGGTAGAGCGTCGCGAGCTTGTCCAGGTTCACGACCTGGTACTCGGTGCGGAACGGGTTCTTGAAGCCCTTGAGCTTCGGGAGACGCATGTGGAGGGGCATCTGCCCACCCTCGAAGCGCTCCGGAACCTGGTAACGGGCCTTGGTGCCCTTGGTGCCACGACCGGCGGTCTTACCCTTGGACGCCTCACCACGACCCACACGGGTCTTGGCGGTCTTGGCGCCCGGGGCGGGCCGGAGGTCATGGGCCTTCAGCGGCTTGTTCTCCGCCATGTCAGTCGACCTCCTCAACCGTCACGAGGTGGCGGACGGTGTGCACCATTCCGCGGAACTCGGGGCGGTCCTCCTTGACAACCACGTCGTGCAGGCGCTTGAGCCCGAGCGAACGCAGGGTGTCGCGGTGGTTCTGCTTGCTACCGATGTACGACTTCGTCTGCGTGATCTTGAGGCGAGCCATTACGCACCCGCTCCCGCACGCGCACGAAGCAGGGCCGCGGGGGCGACGTCCTCGAGCGGCAGACCGCGGCGGGCCGCGATCTCCTCGGGACGCTGCAGGCCCTTGAGGGCCGCCACGGTCGCGTGCACGATGTTGATCGCGTTGTCGGAGCCGAGCGACTTCGACAGGATGTCGTGAACGCCGGCGCACTCCAGAACGGCGCGCACCGGGCCACCGGCGATAACACCGGTACCGGGGGAAGCAGGCTTCAGCAGGACGACGCCCGCAGCCTTCTCGCCCTGGATCGGGTGAGGAATGGTGCCCTGGATACGCGGAACCTTGAAGAAGTTCTTCTTGGCTTCTTCCACGCCCTTGGCGATGGCCGCGGGAACTTCCTTGGCCTTGCCGTAGCCGACACCGACGGTGCCGTCACCATCGCCCACCACGACCAGCGCGGTGAAGCTGAAGCGACGACCACCCTTCACAACCTTGGCGACGCGGTTGATCGCGACGACGCGCTCAACGTACGCGGTCTTCTCGGCGGCAGCTGCGCCGCCGTCACGGCCCTTCCGGTCCCGCCGCTCGCCGCCACCGGCACCGCTTCCGCGGCGCTGGGGTCCAGCCATTGGATTTACCTCTCTCTGTTACGTCCGCTGTGCGTAGGAACCGGGGCTTAGAACTTCAGCCCGGCTTCACGGGCGGCGTCAGCCAGAGCGGCAATCCGCCCGGCGTACTGGTTACCACCGCGGTCAAACACGACGGCCTCGACGCCTGCGGCCTTGGCGCGCTCAGCGACCAGGGCGCCGACCTGCTTGGCCTGGGTGCTCTTGTCGCCCTCGCCACCACGGATGGAGACGTCCAGGGTCGACGCCGACGCGAGCGTGTGGCCCGCGATGTCGTCGATGACCTGAGCCACCATGTGGCGGTTGGACCGCGTCACGACCAAGCGCGGACGCTCCGGCGAACCGGAGATGTGCTTGCGGACGCGGATGTGGCGACGCTTGAGGGCGGCACGCTTGTAGGCGTCGCCCTTGGCGATCTTCACGCCGTATGCCATGGCTACTTACCAGCCTTTCCGACCTTGCGGCGGATGACCTCGCCGGCGTACTTGACGCCCTTGGCCTTGTACGGGTCAGGCTTCCGCAGCTTGCGGATCTTGGCCGCGGTCTCGCCGACCTTCTGCTTGTCGATGCCCTCGACGGAGAACTTCGTGGGGGACTCCACCTTGAAGGTGATGCCCTCCGGGGCCTCGATCAGGATCGGGTGGCTGTAGCCCAGGGCGAACTCCAGGTTGGAGCCCTTCGCCTGGACGCGGTAACCGACACCGCTGATCTCGAGCGCCTTGGTGTATCCCTGGGTCACACCGGTGATCATGTTCGCCACCAGCGTGCGGGACAGGCCGTGAAGGGCCTTGTTCTGACGCTCGTCGTTCGGGCGGGTGACGCTGAGGAAGCCGTCCTCACCCTTGGTGACCTCGATCGGCGACGCGACGGTGTGCGTGAGGGTGCCCTTGGGGCCCTTCACCGCGACCGTGCGGCCATCGATGGTGACGTCCACACCGGCGGGAACCTGGATGGGGAGCTTGCCGATTCGCGACATGAGCTATTCCTCCGTTCCCGACTACCAGACGTAGGCGAGGACTTCCCCACCTACGCCCTTCTTCTGAGCCTGCTGGCCGGTCAGGAGACCGTGGGACGTGGAGATGATCGCCACGCCCAGGCCGCCGAGGACCTTCGGCAGATTGGTGGACTTTGCGTAGACACGCAGACCCGGCTTCGAGATGCGCTTGATGCCGGCGATCGAACGCTCGCGGTTCGGGCCGAACTTCAGCTCCAGGACGAGGTTCTTGCCGACCTCGGCGTCCTCGACCTTCCAGCCGGTGATGAAGCCCTCCTGCTGGAGGATCTCCGCGATGTGCGACTTGATCTTGCTGTGCGGCATCACGACGGAGTCGTGGTATGCCGAGTTCGCGTTACGCAGACGCGTGAGCATGTCTGCGATGGGATCAGTCATGGTCATGAATTGGCCTTCGGCCTCTCTCGCCGGGGTTTCCTGTATGCGCCATCCCTCTCCCCACTCAGAGGCAGGACGGGTGCGGTGCGGGGACCTACGGCGTAGTAAGTCGGTCTTGGGCGGCAGGCGCCCAACCCCACAAGCCTACGGCATGTGAGGCCGGGCCCCTGCCGACCAGATGCTTACCGAGAGCTTCCGTCAATTCCCAACGCCCGGAGGGCGAAGGAGAATTACCAGGAGCTCTTGGTCACGCCCGGCAGCTCGCCACGGTGAGCCATCTCACGAAGGCACACGCGGCACAGGCCGAACTTGCGGTAGACGGAGTGGGGCCGGCCGCAGCGCTGGCAGCGGGTGTACCCGCGAACGCCGAACTTCGGCTTACGGGCGGCCTTAGCGATCAGAGCCTTCTTCGCCACGGTCAGTTCTCCTTGAACGGGAAGCCGAGGTGACGAAGGAGGGCACGACCCTCGTCGTCATTGGTCGCCGTGGTGACCACGGTGATGTCCATGCCCCGGACCCGGTCGATCTTGTCCTGGTCGATCTCGTGGAACATGACCTGCTCCGTGAGACCGAAGGTGTAGTTGCCACGGCCGTCGAACTGCTTCGGCGACAGACCACGGAAGTCACGGATACGCGGCAGCGCGAGCGACAGCGTACGGTCCAGGAACTCCCACATCCGGTCACCACGGAGGGTGACGTGGCAGCCGATCGGCTGACCCTCACGCAGCTTGAACTGCGCGATGGACTTGCGGGCCTTGGTGACGGCAGGCTTCTGGCCGGTGATCGTGGTGAGGTCGCGCACGGCGCCGTCGATCAGCTTGGAGTCGCGGGCGGCGTCGCCCACACCCATGTTGACCACGATCTTGACCAGGCCGGGGATCTGCATGACGTTCTCGTAGGAGAACTCCTCACGCAGCTTGCCGGCGATTTCCTCGCGGTACTTCGTCTTCAGACGCGGAGTGGTGGTGGTAGCCATCAGATGTCCTCACCCGTCCGCTTGGCAACGCGGATCTTGTTGCCTTCGTCGTCGAAGCGGTAACCGACGCGCGTGACGACCTTGTTGCCGTCCTTCTCCACGACGAGCTGAACGTTGCTCACGTGGATGGGGGCCTCGGTCGTGACAATGCCACCGGTCTGCGAACCGCGAGCGGTCTGGCCGGCCTTGGTGTGCTTCTTGACCCGGTTGACACCCTCGACGAGGACGCGGTCCTGAGCGGGGTAGGCCACGATGACCTTGCCCTGCTTGCCCTTGTCCTTACCGGTGATGACCTGAACCAGGTCGCCCTTCTTGATCTTCATGCTTACAGCACCTCCGGCGCGAGCGAGATGATCTTCATGAACTTCTTCTCGCGCAGTTCCCGGCCCACCGGGCCGAAGATGCGGGTGCCGCGGGGGTCACCGTCGTTCTTCAGAATGACGGCGGCGTTCTCGTCGAAGCGGATGTACGAGCCATCCTGACGGCGACGCTCCTTGACGGTGCGAACGATGACGGCCTTGACGACGTCACCCTTCTTCACGTTGCCACCGGGGATCGCGTCCTTGACGGTGGCGACGATGACGTCACCGATGCCCGCGTAGCGGCGACCCGAACCACCGAGAACACGGATGGTGAGGATTTCCTTCGCACCCGTGTTGTCGGCGACGCGAAGTCGCGACTCCTGCTGGATCACGTCTATCTCCTGATCGTCTGCCGGTTCCCGGTGGGGGCCACTCCGTCACCGGAGCGGACCCCACCGAGCCTGGCGGAACCTGCCTGAGGGGAATGCCCCTCAGGAATTACTTGGCCTTCTCGAGGATCTCGACGACGCGCCACCGCTTCGTGGCGGACAGCGGCCGGGTCTCCATCAGGAGGACGCGGTCGCCGACGCCGGCGGCGTTCTGCTCGTCGTGCGCCTTGAGCTTGTTCGTACGGCGGATGACCTTGCCGTACAGCGCGTGCTTGACGCGGTCCTCGACAGCGACGACGACGGTCTTGTCCATCTTGTCGCTGACGACCAGACCCTCACGGGTCTTGCGGAAACCGCGGTCGGTGTTCGTCTCAGTCACAGTCTTCTCGCTCATCAGGCGCTCTCCACCGTCTCGATGCCCAGCTCACGCTCGCGCATCAGGGTGTAGATCCGGGCGATGTCCTTACGGACGGACTTGAGCCGGCCGTGGTTCTCGAGCTGCCCCGTCGCCGCCTGGAAGCGGAGGTTGAACAGCTCTTCCTTGGCCTCGCGGAGCTTGTTGAGGAGCTCCTCGTTGCCCAGCTCGCGCAGCTCGGACGCCTTGGTACCGGCCGACATCACGACTCACCTGCCTCGCGCCGAACGATCCGGCACTTCATCGGAAGCTTGTGAGCAGCGCGGGTGAGCGCCTCACGAGCAATCTTCTCGTTCGGGTAGGACAGCTCGAACATCACCCGACCCGGCTTGACGTTCGCGATCCACCACTCGGGAGAACCCTTACCGGAACCCATGCGGGTCTCGGCCGGCTTCTTCGTCAGGGGACGGTCCGGGTAGATGTTGATCCAGACCTTGCCGCCACGCTTGATGTGGCGGGTCATCGCGATACGAGCTGCCTCGATCTGGCGGTTCGTCACGTACGCCGGGGTCAGCGCCTGGATGCCGTACTCGCCGAACGCAACCTGCGTGCCACCCTTGGACATACCGCTGCGCTTCGGGTGGTGCTGCTTGCGGTGCTTGACCCTACGGGGGATCAGCATTTCGGTCAGGCCTCCGTTCCGGTGCTCTCGGCAGCCGGAGCGGCAGCGGCGGGAGCCTCGGCCTTGGGGGCCTCGGCAGCCGGAGCCGACTGCTGCTGCGGCTTGCGACCGCGACCGCCACGCTCGCCACCACGGCCACCACGGCCGGCCGGGCGGTCAGCGCCGCCACGGGCCGGGCGGTTGCCGGCGCGGGCAGCGGCGTTCTCGGCGCGGACCTCGGCGATGTTCTTGACGTCGCCCTTGTAGATCCAGACCTTCACGCCGATGCGGCCGAAGGTCGTCTTGGCCTCGAAGAAGCCGTAGTCGACGTTCGCGCGGAGCGTGTGCAGGGGCACACGGCCCTCGCGGTAGAACTCCGAGCGGGACATCTCGGCGCCGCCGAGGCGGCCACCGCACTGGATCTTGATGCCCTTGGCGCCGGCCTTCATCGAGCTCTGCATGCTCTTGCGCATGGCACGACGGAAGGAGACGCGGGAGGAGAGCTGCTCGGCGACGGCCTGGGCCACCAGCTGAGCGTCCACCTCGGGGTTCTTGACCTCAAGGATGTTCAGCTGGACCTGCTTGCCGGTCAGCTTCTCCAGCTCGCCACGGATGCGGTCGGCCTCGGCGCCGCGGCGACCGATGACGATGCCCGGGCGGGCGGTGTGGATGTCAACGCGGACGCGGTCGCGGGTGCGCTCGATCTCGACCTTCGAGATGCCGGCCCGCTCCATGCCCTTCGTCATCATGCGACGAATGGCGACGTCTTCCTTGACGTAGTCCTTGTACAGCTTGTCGGCGTACCAACGGGACTTGAAGTCCGTGGTAATGCCGAGCCGGAACCCGTGCGGGTTTACCTTCTGGCCCATTACCGGGTTCCTTCCTTGCTGCTGACGACCACGGTGATGTGGCTGGTCCGCTTACGGATCCGGTAGGCACGGCCCTGAGCACGCGGACGGAACCGCTTCAGGGTCGGGCCCTCGTCCACGTACGCCTCGCTGATGACCAGCGAAGAGGCGTCGGTGTGGTCGTAGTTGTGTGCGGCGTTGGCGATGGCGCTGTCCAGCACCTTGCCAACCGGCACGCTCGCGGCCTGCGGGGCGAAACGCAGGACCGCCTGAGCCTCCGTGGCGTCCATGCCACGGATGAGGTCCACCACGCGGCGGGCCTTCATGGGCGTGACGCGGATGTACCGCGCCTGGGCCCTGGCTTCCATGGTTGTCCCTTCGGTGTAAGTCATAGTCGTTTCCACCCCGCGGTTAGCGGCGCTTCGACTTCCGGTCGTCCTTGACGTGGCCGCGGAAGGTGCGAGTCGGCGAGAATTCGCCGAGCTTGTGGCCGACCATCGACTCGGTGACGAACACCGGGACGTGGATCTTGCCGTTGTGCACCGCGATGGTGTGACCCAGCATGGCCGGGACGATCATCGAGCGACGGGACCAGGTCTTGATGACGTTCTTGGTGCCTGCCTCGTTCTGTACGTCCACCTTCTTGATGAGGTGGCCGTCGACGAAGGGCCCCTTCTTGAGACTGCGCGGCATCTAAACCCGCTCCTAGCGCTTCTTGTTCGTCTTGCGGCGGCGGACGATGTACTTGCTCGATGCCTTCTTCGGCGAGCGAGTACGACCCTCCTTCTGACCCCACGGCGAGACCGGGTGGCGACCACCGGAGGTCTTGCCCTCACCACCACCGTGCGGGTGGTCAACCGGGTTCATCGCGACACCGCGGACGGTCGGGCGGACGCCCTTCCAGCGCATGCGGCCGGCCTTGCCCCAGTTGATGTTCGACTGCTCGGCGTTGCCGACCTCGCCGATCGTGGCGCGGCAGCGGGCGTCGACCAGGCGGATCTCACCCGACGGCATACGAAGGTGGGCCATGGTGCCCTCCTTCGCCAGCAGCTGCACGGAGGCACCCGCGGAACGGGCGAACTTCGCGCCGCCGCCGGGCCGCAGCTCGATGGCGTGGATGGTCGTACCGACCGGGATGTTGCGCAGCGCCAGGTTGTTGCCGGGCTTGATGTCGGCGGCCGGGCCGTTCTCGACACGGTCGCCCTGCGTCAGGCCACGCGGCGCGATGATGTAGCGCTTCTCGCCGTCCGCGTAGTGCAGGAGCGCGATGCGCGCGGTGCGGTTGGGGTCGTACTCGATGTGCGCGACCTTGGCCGGCACGCCGTCCTTGTCGTGACGACGGAAGTCGATCACTCGGTAGGCGCGCTTGTGGCCACCGCCCTGGTGGCGAACGGTCACACGACCGGCGTTGTTACGGCCGCCCTTGCTGTGCAGGGGGCGGACCAGCGACTTCTCCGGCGTGGACCGCGTGATCTCGACAAAGTCGGCGACGCTGGAGCCACGACGGCCCGGGGTCGTCGGCTTGTACTTGCGGATACCCATTTCTCAGTCCTCGTCCGATTCCGGACGATCCAGACCGCCCTCAGGCGGTCGGACCGCCGAAGATGTCGATACGGTCGCCCTCGGCGAGGGTCACGATGGCGCGCTTGGTGTCAGCACGCTTGCCGAAACCGGTGCGGGTGCGCTTGCGCTTGCCCTGCCGGTTGATCGTGTTGACCCCGGTGACCTTGACCGAGAAGACCGCTTCCACGGCCTGCTTGATCTGGGTCTTGTTGGAGCCGGGCGCGACGATGAACGTGTACTTGTTCTCGTCGAGCAGCGCGTAGCTCTTCTCGGAAACGACCGGCTTGACGAGAACGTCGCGCGGGTCCGAGTAGGTCTTGCTGGTAACGGTCGCCTCACTCATCAGGCGTCGCTCCCTTCGGTCTCAGCGGTCTGGGGGCCAGACACGAAGGACTCGAAGGCGGCCTGGGTGAAGACCACGTCGTCAGAGACGATCACGTCGTACGTGTTCAGCTGGCCCGGCTCCAGGATGTGCACCTGGGGCAGGTTGCGGGCGGACAGCCACGCGGCCTCGTCGGCACGGTCGACGACCAGGAGCAGGTTCTTGCGCTCCGAGATCTTGCCGAACAGCGTCTTGGCGGCCTTGGTGGAGACGGCACCCTCGACCACGCCGGTGACGACGTGGATGCGGGAGTGACGGGCCCGGTCCGAGAGGGCACCGCGCAGGGCGGCGGCCTTCATCTTCTTCGGGGTCCGCTGCGAGTAGTCACGCGGCTGCGGGCCGTGGACGACGCCACCGCCGGCGAACTGCGGCGCGCGGGTCGAACCCTGGCGCGCGCGGCCGGTGCCCTTCTGGCGGTACGGCTTGCGGCCACCGCCACGGACTTCGCCGCGGGTCTTGGTCTTGTGCGTGCCCTGGCGGGCAGCGGCCAGCTGTGCGACAACGACCTGGTGGATCAGCGGAACGCTGGTCTTGGCGTCGAAGATCTCCGCGGGGAGCTCGACGGTACCGGCCTTGTCGCCTGCCGGCGAAAGGATGTCAATGGTGCTCATTACCTCAAGCCCCCTTGGCCGCGGTACGGACCAGGACGAGGCCGCCGTTCGGACCGGGGACTGCGCCCTTGATGAGGAGCAGACCCTTCTCCGCGTCAACCGCGTGGATGGTCAGGTTCTGGGTGGTGACACGCTCGTTGCCCATGCGACCCGCCATGCGCATGCCCTTGAAGACACGGCCGGGGGTGGCACAGCCACCGATGGAGCCGGGCATGCGGTGCACACGGTGGGCACCGTGGGACGCCTTGCCACCCTTGAAGTTGTGACGCTTCATCACACCGGCGAAGCCCTTGCCCTTGCTCTTGCCCGTGACGTCGACCTTGACGCCGGATTCGAACACCTCGGCAGTGACTTCCTGGCCCAGCGTGTACTCGCTGGCGTCCGCGGTGCGGAGCTCCACCAGGTGGCGGCGCGGGGTCACGTCGGCCTTGGCGAAGTGACCCTTGAGGGGCTTGTTCACCTTGCGGGGGTCGATCTCGCCGAAGGCGATCTGGACTGCCTCGTAGCCGTCGTTGTCGTTGGTGCGGACCTGGGTGACGACGCAGGGCCCGGCCTTGACGACGGTCACCGGGACGACCCGGTTGTTCTCGTCCCAGACCTGGGTCATGCCGAGCTTCTCGCCCAGAACGCCCTTAATGTTCTTAGCCATCTCGCGCGTCACCTCAGAGCTTGATCTCGATGTCGACGCCCGCCGGCAGGTCGAGACGCATCAGCGAGTCAACCGTCTTCGGCGTGGGGTCGAGGATGTCGATGAGGCGCTTGTGCGTCCGCATCTCGAAGTGCTCGCGCGAGTCCTTGTACTTGTGCGGCGACTTGATGACGCAGTACACGTTCTTCTCAGTGGGCAGCGGCACCGGGCCCGCGACCGACGCACCAGTGCGCGTCACCGTCTCGACGATCTTCTTCGCCGAGGAGTCGATGACCTCGTGGTCGTAGGCCTTGAGCCGGATGCGGATCTTCTGTCCCGCCATGGCTACTAGTAGTCCTGTCTCTCATAACGCTCTGGAACCCGAGGGCTCTGGTAACTCCGTCTCCGACCCACGCGGTCGGGCGTGTCGCATCCCCTCTACGCAGAACTCCCGAAGGATTTCCCAACCAAGGGGGTGCGGGCCCGAGGACCGCGAGACCGGGGGCGGAACACCCACCGGGTGCCTGGCCGGCGCCCCACTGACGCTTCCCGGAAGATTCCCGTACGTCCGACCCGCAAGGGGTCGACGAGTACTGTGGGACTCGCTTCCGGTCCTCCCGGCGGGAGGCGCGCAGCATTGACACTCAACCGAGCAACCTGGTCAGTGTGCCATACGGGGTGTGAGCCTGGCCAATCGGGCCGAGGATCTTACCGCGCGCGGTCGCTCGGTCAAACGCGGGCGCGCAGCGGGAGCAATGCCGGGCGGCGCTCGCCGTAATTCGGTCGAGTGCCGTACGCCCCCGCCCCTACAGTGACCGGCCGGGCACGCCGTCGTCACCAGGGACACCGATCATGCGTACGCACTATCCACGTACCGCTCATCTGCCCTGGTCCCCTGGGGCCGCCTCGGACGACGTACGGATCGCGGATCTCTCCGGGCTGACCGGACGCGAGGTCGTCGTCACCGAGAAGCTGGACGGCGAGAACACCACCCTCTACGCCGACGGCCTGCACGCCCGCTCCCTCGATTCCGCCCACCACCCCTCGCGGGGCTGGGTGAAGGCGCTCCAGGGCCGGATCGGCGCCCGCATCCCCGAGGGGTGGCGGGTGTGCGGGGAGAACATGTTCGCGCGCCACTCCATCGCGTACCACCGGCTGGACTCCTTCTTCTACGGCTTCTCCGTCTGGGACGGGCGGCACTGCCTGGACTGGGACCCGACCGTATCGTTCCTGCGCGATCTGGGAATTCCGGTGCCGCCGGTGCTGTGGCGCGGAGTGTTCGACGCGCGGGCCGAGAAGACGCTGCGGGCGTTGCGGCCGGACACCGGACGGCAGGAGGGGTACGTCGTACGGACCGCGGACGGCTTCGACGCACCGGAGTTCGGGCGCCGGGTGGCGAAGTGGGTGCGGCCCGGCCACGTACAGACCGATACGCACTGGATGCACGCCCCCGTCGTGGAGAACGGGCTCGGTCCGGCCGCCGCCCTGTGGGCCGTACGCTCCGGGGCGCCCGTCGACTCGGCGGCACTGGCCGCCGCCGCGGGCACGGAGCCGGGGGATTCCGGGGCGGCCGTCGCGATGGGTGACACCCTCGACACGTCGGGGCGGACGGGCGACGACCGGCTGACCGGGGTACTGGCCGCGCTGCTGCACCGCGGACGGCGGACCGAGTTGGCGCCCGCTCTCGCACGGCCGCTGGGGATGCCGCTCGCCCGTCGCGTCGCGGACCTCGTCGGACTGCACCCCGCGCTGCACCGCCCGTACCCGGACGACGAGCGCCGGGCCGGACTGGCCCGGATGTCGTTCGCCGCCGATCTGTCGCTGCTGCACGCGCTGGCCGCCACGGTGGCGGAAACCGACGAGGCGCGCGAGCAGGTGGAGTGGTCGTCGCTGCACGCGCAGGAGGTACGGGAGCCGAACGGGCTGCGCGAGGCGTTCGCGGACCTGGAGCCGGCCGCTGCCGCCCGCTGCCGGGCACAGGCCCGCCAGGCCTACGCCGCGGGCCGGGTCGGCACCGCCGAGGAGGCCGTCGCGGCGACCTGGCGGTGGCGGGCCGGGGACTTCCCCCGCCTGGTCCATCTGGTCGGCCCCTCCGGCAGCGGCAAGAGCACCTTCGGCCGCGGGCTGCCCGGCGTCGACACGTATCTCTCGCTCGACGACCTGCGGCTGGCCCGGGGTTCACGCGCCGACCAGAAGGCCAACGGAGAAGTACTGCGCGAGGGCCTCGACCGGCTGGACACCGCGCTCGCCGCGGGTGGCACGGTCGTCTGGGACGCCACCTCGCTCAACGTGCACCAGCGTTCCCTGGTGCACGCCGTCGCCCGGCGCAGGGATGCTCTGCTGACCCACGCCGTGGCCCTGGTCGACGGGGCGGAACTCGTGCGCCGCAACGAACGCCGCACCCACCCGGTGCCCCCGGATGTGCTGACCTCGCAGCTGCACAGATTCGTGCCCCCGTACCCCGGCCAGGCCCACCGCACCTGGTACATCGGCGCGAGCGGAACCGTGGAGGACAGGGCGTAGGGCCTTCCGTCCGGGTCGGGCCGGATCGGAAAGCGGGGTCCGGTGGCGTGGATCGCAAGGCGGAGGAGGAAGTCGACGGGGGTCTCCCCCGCCCAAGCGGAGCCGAGAGCTTGGGGAAGGAGCCATGGCGAGCGACGACAACGCCGCGAGGCGCGGCACCGGGGCACGCGAGCCCGGCATGATCCAGACGGAAGGCCCTGAATGCGTACGAGCGAGGAGATCTACCACCGGGTCCGCTGGGACACCCGGTTCGACCCGGCGCGCTTCGTGATGGGCGTGTCGCAGCGCGGGGCCCCGCCCGAACGGATGCCACTGCCCCGGTTCACGCCCGGAGGGGAGATTCCCTGGCACCGGGTGCTGTTCTTCGAGGCGGACGGCGAGGTGGTGTGGGACCGGCCCTCGGGTGTGGACCGCATCGACGCGACGGACGCCGGGCGGGTACACGTCCCGCGCCGGCTGCCGTCCCCCTACTTCACCGCCCGCACGCCGCACATGTTCTCCGCGCCGAAGGACGTCTGGGCGCCCGTACCCGAGGGGGTCCCGGCATCCGTGCTGCCCGCTCCCTTGACGCTGCTGACCTGGAACACCCTCTGGGACCGCTACGACAGCGACCGCATCGACACCGCACGGCGCCGGCCGCTCCTCCTCGACGCCCTGCAGGCGGCGGACGCGGACGTCATCGCCCTCCAGGAGGCCGAGCCCGCCCTGCTCGGTCTGCTGTTGTCCACGCCCTGGGTCCGCGAGAGCTACACGTTCTGGGCCGATCCGGCCGGCCGGGACGTCGCCGACTGCGGTCTGCTGCTCCTCAGCAGACTCCCCGTGCGGGAGGCGGGCCTGCACGTCCTCGGCCCGCACAAGGCGGTCGCCGCCGTGGTCGTGGAGGGCGCGGAGGGACCCGTCACGGTCGCGGTCACCCATCTCAGCAGCGACCACTCGGCGAACGGCGCGGCCCGGCGCGAAGCCGAACTGACCGATCTGGCAACGGGGTTGGCGGCCATCGGGGGCGATGTGATGCTGCTCGGCGACTTCAACGACGGCGGGGACACCCCACAGGAGAGGCTGGGAATGCCCGATGCCTGGAGCCGGGTGCACGGCGCCGGCGACCGGACGCCGACCTTCGATCCGTCCGTCAACCCCCTGGCGGCCGTCTCCTCCCTGACGGGGCGGGCGTCCCGGCTCGACCGGGTGCTCGTCCGCCCGGGGCGGCTGCGTCCCGTGTCGGCGGCGCTGCTGGGCGACGTACCGACACCGGACGGGCTGTACGTGTCGGACCATTTCGGGGTGCGGGTGGAGCTGACCGGGGCGGCCGCGGCGGAGGCGGACGACGGCGGCACCGCGGCGGAGATCGTCCGCCGGGTGGCCGCCGCCCTGCCCGAGGGCCGCGTCCACCTGGTCGGTTCGCGACGGATGGGCTGTGCGCTGCCCGATGCCGACGTGGATCTGGTCGCGGCGCTCCCCGGGGACGGGGATCTCCCGGGGACACGGGAGCGGCTGAGCGCCGCCCTGCCGGACGCCGTCGACCTGCGCGAGGTGACCGGAGCCCGCGTGCCCGGACTGCGCCTCGGCCTCGCCGGCCTCCGGGTGGACCTGGTGACGGTCGCGACGGGCGGCCTCTCCCCCGCCGAGGCGGTCGCCCGCCGCACCGGACTGGGCGAGGCCGCGGCGACGGCGCTCGGCGCGGTGAGCGACGCGGACGCGGTGCTCGCGGCGGCGGACCCGCACCGGGACGCGTTCACCCGGCTCGCCCGCGAGGTCAAGGGATGGGCGCGGGCACGCGGCCTGGACTCCGCACCGTGCGGCGGACTGCCCGGCCTGGCGTGGACCGTGCTGGCGGCCCGTACCGCCCACGAGGCCGGGGATCTGCCGCCCCTGCCTCTCCTGCGGCACTTCTTCGCGACCTGGGCCGCGTGGGACTGGAACCGGCCGGTCGGCTCCGGTCCCACGCGGCCGGGCGGGTCCCCCCTCACCGTGCTGACCCCGACCGCCCCGGTCCGCTCCTGCACCGCGCAGGTCTCCCCCGCGGGCCGCGATCTCGTCGTCGAGGAGCTCTTCCGTGCCTGGGAGATCCTGGAGTCCGCCGCCGACACCGGGCCCGTACCGCACGCCCTGCTCTGTGCCCCGCCGCCGCTGCGTCTGCGGCATGCCGCCTGGGCGATCGTCTCCGTATCGCCCGGCCCCGACGAGGGACGCCTCCGGGGCCGGCTGCTGGCCCTGCTCGCCGCCCTCGCGGAAGCGGGCTCCCCGGACGCCCACGCCTGGCCCCGCCCGGTCACCGCCGACACCTCCCTCGTCCAGTACGCCATCGGCCTGGGCCGCACCCCGCCGGACGGGGCCCGGCTCGCGGAGATCGGCGCCCGGCTGCTGCGCGGCATCCCGGGAGCGGGGCTGCGCCGGGCCGGTGAGGCGGCCTCGCCGGAACTGCGGTGACGGGGACCGACGGCGGCCTGACTGCGAGAATCCTCCCGTGAACACGAGCACCACCGAGGCCTGGGCCCTGCGCCCGGCCGAGCCCGAGGACGTCGAGGTCATGGCCGAGCTGCGGGCCGTCGTGATGCGCCCCGACCTGGAGCGGCTCGGGCGCTACGACGATCACCGCGTACGGCAGCGGCTGCGGGACGTGTACGCACCGGAGCACACCTCCGTCATCCTCGCGGACGGCGCGTTCGCGGGCTGCGTCACCCTGCGACCGGTCGAGGGCGGGCTGTGGCTGGAGAACTTCTATCTCTCCCCCGCCCTCCAGGGACGCGGCATCGGCACCGGCGTGCTGCGCTCGCTGCTCGCGCGGGCCGACGAGGAAGGCGTGGCCGTACGCCTGGACGTGCTGCAGGGCAGCGCCGCCCGCGCGCTCTACGAGCGGCACGGCTTCACCGAGGAGCGGCAGGACCCGATCGACGTGTTCATGGTGCGCACCCCCGCGTACTGATCAAGGGGCGCCGGCGCCGTCCGGTGCCGCGCAGTCCGGCCCATACCCGCAGAAACCCAGGCAACCCGCTCTCCGGATTCCCCGTCTATCCCCCCGCGGCAGCGGCTCGCCCCCCTCCGCCGCCCGCATGGAACCGGCACGCAGCGCAGGGCCGCACAACCGCCCGCTGCGGGGGAAGTGGACGGAGCACGGTGTGACGGATCGACCTGCGTTGCGCACATCTCGTACGGAACTGTCGCGGCGCACCCTGCTGGCGGCGGCCGGTGCGATGGGCCTGACCACCTTCGCCGCCTGCACCGCCCCCGCACCGCCGCGCCGCCGCAGCCCCACCGCCGACCCGCTGCCCGGCCTGCCGATCAGCACCCCGCACCCTGCCCTGATGATGCAGGTCCTCGCACACCCGGACGACGATCTGTACTTCATGAACCCGGACACCCAGCAGGCCCTCGACGCCGGCACCCCGCTGGTCTGCGTCTATCTGACCGCGGGTGAGGACACCGGCGTCAACCGCGTCCCTGGCCGGCCGTTGCCCGCCCCCGACAAGGCGGCGTACTCCTCCTCACGTCACCAGGGGCTCCGCCAGGCGTACGCGACGCTGCTCGGCCTCGGCAGGTTCACCCGGTGGCAGAAGTCCGTCATCGAACTCCGTGGCAACCATCGCGCCGAGATCAACCGCCTGGGAAACGGCGACCACAGGGTCGAGCTGATCTTCATCAACACCGCCATGCACACCTCGTACGGGCGCCTCGGGCTGCCCAGTCTCTGGCAGGACCGGCGGCTCGTCCTGCCCACCGTCGTGGCCGACAACTCACCGCTCCAGAAGGCGGGTTCCTACACCTACGACGGGCTCGTCGACGTCCTGGACGGGCTGTTCGACCGTTATCGGCCGAGCATCGTGCACACCATGGACCCGGACCCCGACATCCAGCACAGCAGCGAGCTCGTCCGGCGACGGGACAGCGAGCAGAAGGGCTACTCCGACCACCCCGACCACACCGCGACGGCATTGTTCACCTGGACGGCGCTGATCCGGTGGGTGGCCCGGACCACCGCCGTGGGCGGCGGGGTGCCGAGCTTCGCCACCACGGCGTTCCGCGGCTACTACAACCGGCACTGGCCCAAGAACCTGCCGCCCGCCGTGCTGGCCGAGAAGGCGTCGAACCTGGTGCCGTACGGGGGCGCGGCCGACTGGCGGTGCGGCAATCCCGCGGGCTGCGGGGACTACAACGTGGGCGGCAACCGACCGCTGACCAACCGGAAGGGCTAGGTGCGGGCCACCCACTACCGCTACCCGGGCCCCCGACCCGTCGTCGCCACCGACACGGACGGCCGACTCGTCGCGTACGGGGTGCTGGGGCTGCGGGCGGTGCGCTGGCGCGAGAGCGCGCCGGGCAGCGGGATGTGGAACGCACCGGACGACCTCGGCGGCGGCCCGCTCGCACCGATCCTGGGCGGCGCGCTCCTGCCTGACGGGCGGCAACTGCTCTTCGGGCTGTGGTTCGCCGCGCTCAGCGGACACGGCGGGAACAACGAACGCGAGATCGTCGTGCTGGAACAACTCGCCCCCGCCGGCGACTTCCGTGCCTGGCAGGGGCTGGGCAACCCCGAGCGGAACGATGTGGACGGGCGCCGGATCGGCGTCCCGGTCGCGATCACCGCCCCCGACGGACGGGTCCACCTCTTCGTACGGAACGCGGAGAAGGGCCTCAGTACGCGGGTACGGGACACGGCCGGCCGGTGGAGCGGATGGCGGGACACGGGTGGCGGCGAGATCCAGGACGGGCTGAGTGCCGTGGCGGACGACGCGGGGTGTGTCCATGTGTTCGCGGCGGGCCGTTTCGCGGTGCACCACTGGACGCAGAACACGCCCGGGGACGCGGTCACCGCGCGCGCCCAGATCAGCGGCGTGCCGGTGCCCGGCGACGGCCCGGCCGCGCTGCCCGGGGCTGACGGGACCATCGAGCTGTACTACCGCGCGGCGGCGAAGTCCGGCCTGACGACCCTGCGGACCGGGGAGACGGCGGACGAGACCGGCATCGACGGGTTCGGACGGCTGATCACGGACCGGACGGGATTCGACGGGTACGGACCGGTCACCGCAGGCGGGTCGTCGCAACGCGCGGTACTGCTCGGCCGCACCGAGAAGGGCCTGATCCAGGTCCGCACCGCCGGAAAGCTCTTCGTACGACAGCGCGGCCCGGTGGCGCTGGACGGGCCCGCGCTGCACATCGGGAAGGGCGGGCGGCCGACGGTGGTGGCACTGGGAGCCGACGCCCACCCCTGGCTCTGGCACCCCCAGCAGGCCTGACGACGCGGGTCGGCGCATGCCGAAGGGCCCCGGCCCGCCGCGCAAGCGGTGGACCGGGGCCCTTCTTGGTGCTCTGTGCGGAGCAACCAGGTCAGACAGTCAGGTGATTACTTGACGATCTTGGTGACCTGGCCGGCGCCCACGGTCCGGCCACCCTCACGGATGGCGAACTTCAGGCCCTCTTCCATGGCGACCGGCTGGATCAGCGCGACGTTCATGACGGTGTTGTCGCCCGGCATGACCATCTCGGTGCCCTCGGGAAGGGTCACAACGCCCGTCACGTCCGTGGTACGGAAGTAGAACTGCGGGCGGTAGTTGTTGAAGAACGGGGTGTGACGGCCACCCTCGTCCTTCGACAGGATGTAGGCCTGGGCCTCGAACTCGGTGTGCGGCGTGACCGAACCGGGCTTGATGATGACCTGGCCGCGCTCGACGTCCTCGCGCTTGATGCCACGGAGGAGCAGACCGACGTTCTCACCGGCCTGGCCCTCGTCGAGCAGCTTGCGGAACATCTCGATGCCGGTGACCGTGGTGGTGGTCTTCTCGGTCTTGATACCGACGATGTCGACGGTCTCGTTGACCTTCAGGACACCACGCTCGATACGACCGGTGACGACGGTGCCACGACCGGTGATCGTGAAGACGTCCTCGATCGGCATCAGGAACGGCTTGTCGACGTCACGCTCGGGCTGCGGGATCGCCTCGTCGACGGCCTTCATCAGGTCGAGGACGGACTGGCCCCACTCCTTGTCGCCCTCAAGGGCCTTGAGCGCCGAGACCTTGACGACCGGAACGTCGTCGCCCGGGAACTCGTACTCGGAGAGGAGCTCACGGACCTCGAGCTCGACGAGCTCCAGGATCTCCTCGTCGTCCACCATGTCGGCCTTGTTCAGGGCGACGACGATGTACGGAACGCCGACCTGGCGGGCCAGGAGCACGTGCTCCTTGGTCTGCGGCATCGGGCCGTCGGTGGCGGCGACCACGAGGATGGCGCCGTCCATCTGCGCCGCACCCGTGATCATGTTCTTGATGTAGTCCGCGTGACCCGGGCAGTCGACGTGCGCGTAGTGACGCGACTCCGTCTGGTACTCGACGTGCGCGATCGAGATCGTGATACCGCGCTGGCGCTCCTCGGGAGCCTTGTCGATCTGGTCGAAGGCCGAGGCCTCGTTCAGGTCCGGGTACGCGTCGTGCAGCACCTTGGTAATGGCGGCCGTGAGGGTCGTCTTACCGTGGTCGATGTGACCGATGGTGCCGATGTTGACGTGCGGCTTAGTCCGCTCGAACTTCGCCTTCGCCACTGGGTCCTCCTGTGGAGTGGTTCTGTACGCCTTGCTTCATCGGCGCCAGGTGATCTTTGCTGGGATGCCGGGGCCGGGGGCAATCGCCGCATTGCTTGCGCTCCGCGACGAATGCCCCCCAGGCTCCGGTGACAAGCCTAAAGCGTGAGCTCGGGAGAGTTACTCGCCCTTGGCCTTCGCGATGATCTCCTCGGCGACGTTCCGCGGAACCTCGGCGTAGGAGTCGAACTGCATCGAGTAGCTTGCGCGACCCGAGGTCTTGCTGCGGAGGTCTCCGACGTAGCCGAACATCTCCGAAAGGGGCACGAGGCCCTTCACGACGCGAGCGCCGCTGCGCTCCTCCATGGCCTGGATCTGGCCACGGCGGGAGTTGATGTCACCGATGACATCGCCCATGTAGTCCTCGGGCGTGGTCACCTCGATGGCCATCATCGGCTCGAGGAGCACGGGGGACGCCTTGCGGGCACCCTCCTTGAACGCCTGCGAACCGGCGATCTTGAACGCCAGCTCGGAGGAGTCGACCTCGTGGTAACCACCGTCGAGAAGGATGACGCGGACGCCGACCATCTCGTAGCCGGCCAGGATGCCGAACTGCATGGCTTCCTGAGCACCCGCGTCCACCGAGGGGATGTACTCACGGGGGATGCGGCCACCGGTGACCTTGTTGACGAACTCGTACGAGGTCTCGCCGCTCTCGATGGGCTCGATCGCGATCTGCACCTTGGCGAACTGACCGGTACCACCGGTCTGCTTCTTGTGGGTGTAGTCGATGCGCTCGACGGCCTTGCGGATCGTCTCGCGGTACGCGACCTGGGGCTTGCCGACGTTGGCCTCGACGCGGAACTCGCGCTTCATGCGGTCGACGAGCACCTCGAGGTGGAGCTCACCCATACCACCGATGATGGTCTGGCCGGTCTCCTCGTCCGAGTGGACCTGGAAGGAGGGGTCCTCCTCCGAGAGACGCTGGATGGCGACACCCAGCTTCTCCTGGTCGCCCTTGGACTTGGGCTCGATGGCGACCTGGATGACCGGCGCCGGGAAGTCCATGGACTCCAGGATCACCGGGTTCTTGTCGTCGCACAGCGTCTCACCGGTGGTGGTCTGCTTCAGGCCCATGACGGCGATGATGTCGCCGGCGCCCACCGACTCGATCTCCTCACGCTTGTTCGCGTGCATGCGGTAGATCTTGCCGATGCGCTCCTTCTTGCCCTTGACGGAGTTCAGCACCGCAGTGCCGGACTCCAGGCGGCCCGAGTAGACCCGGACGAAGGTGAGCTTGCCGAGGTGCGGGTCGCTCATGATCTTGAACGCGAGGGCCGCGAGCGGCTCGTCGTCGGACGGCTTGCGCTTGACGACCTCCTCCGGGTCCTTGACGCTGTGGCCCTCGATGGCCTCGACGTCCAGGGGGGAGGGGAGGTAGCGCACGACGGCGTCGAGCAGGGGCTGGACGCCCTTGTTCTTGAACGCGGTGCCACAGAACACGGGGGTGACGGTCGTCTCGCCGCCCTTGCCCGAGTTGATGGTGATGCGACGGATGCCCTCGTAGAGCTGCTCCGCGGAAGGCTCTTCGCCCTCCAGGTAGAGCTCCATGAGCGCCTCGTCGTTCTCCGCGGCGGCCTCGATGAGCTTGGCGCGCCACTCGTCGGCAGCCTCGACCAGGTTGGCCGGGATGTCGACGATGTCGTACGCCTCGCCCTTGGTCGCCTCGGCGGGGTAGACGAACGCCTTCATCGTCACGAGGTCGACGACACCCGTGAAGTCGGCCTCGGCACCGATGGGGAGCTGCATCACGATCGGGGTCGCGCCGAGGCGGTCCGTGATCATGGTGACGCAGCGGAAGAAGTCGGCACCGGTGCGGTCGAGCTTGTTGACGAAGCAGATACGCGGCACGCCGTAGCGGTCCGCCTGACGCCAGACGGTCTCGGACTGCGGCTCGACGCCCGCCACACCGTCGAACACGGTGACGGCGCCGTCGAGGACGCGGAGCGAACGCTCCACCTCGACGGTGAAGTCGACGTGACCCGGGGTGTCGATGATGTTGATGGTGTGGTCAACATCATTGAGCGGCCAGTGGCAGGTCGTCGCGGCAGACGTGATCGTGATGCCGCGCTCCTGCTCCTGCTCCATCCAGTCCATCGTGGCAGCGCCGTCGTGGACCTCACCGATCTTGTACGAAACACCGGTGTAGAACAGGATCCGCTCAGTGGTGGTCGTCTTGCCCGCGTCGATGTGGGCCATGATCCCGATGTTGCGGACCTTGGCCAGGTCAAGCGAAGTGGTGGCCATAAGGCTCAATCTTCTCTCGGTCTCGATGTGGGTAGCGACTACCAGCGGTAGTGCGCGAAGGCCTTGTTGGACTCGGCCATCTTGTGGGTGTCCTCACGCTTCTTGACAGCAGCGCCAAGACCGTTGGAGGCGTCGAGCAGCTCGTTCATGAGGCGCTCGGTCATGGTCTTCTCGCGGCGGGCGCGGGAGTAACCCACGAGCCAGCGCAGCGCGAGGGTGGAGGCGCGACCGGGCTTGACCTCGATCGGCACCTGGTAGGTGGCGCCACCGACACGGCGGGACTTGACCTCGAGCGAGGGCTTGACGTTCTCAAGCGCGCGCTTCAGCGTGATGACCGGGTCGTTGCCGGTCTTCTCGCGGAGGCCTTCCATGGCGCCGTACACGATCCGCTCGGCGGTGGAGCGCTTGCCGTTGAGCAGGATCTTGTTGATCAGCGAGGTGACAAGAGGAGAACCGTAGACCGGGTCGATGATGACCGGGCGCTTCGGGGCGGGGCCCTTACGAGGCATTCTTACTTCTCCTTCTTGGCGCCGTAGCGGCTGCGGGCCTGCTTGCGGTTCTTGACACCCTGGGTGTCAAGGGAGCCGCGGATGATCTTGTAACGAACACCCGGCAGGTCCTTCACACGGCCACCACGCACGAGCACGATGGAGTGCTCCTGCAGGTTGTGTCCCTCACCCGGGATGTAGGCCGTGACCTCGATACCGGAGGTCAGACGCACACGCGCGACCTTACGGAGTGCCGAGTTCGGCTTCTTCGGGGTGGTCGTGAACACACGCGTGCAGACGCCGCGGCGCTGGGGCGAACCCTCAAGTGCGGGCGTCTTGTTCTTCTCGACCTTGTCCTGCCGGCCCTTCCGGACCAGCTGCTGGATCGTAGGCACTACTTCTCCGGTTTCTGTGTGCCGTTCGTGAAACTAACCTGGAACGTCACCGACCCACGCGGTCGGGTGTGTCGAATGCTGCAGGCTCCTGCCGCAAGGCAGAAGGGGGCGCAGATCGCGGTGGCCGTTTGGCGGACTCGCCATGCGGTTGAGGACACGCACACGAGCCCAGGCACACCCCAGGCACAAGGTCTGAGCGTACCTACCTCGTCGACTCCGGTCAAAACAAATCCTGTCCACGGCGACACGCCGTGCGGCGGCGGCCTCAGCGCGTGACGAGCACGGCTGCGATGAACCCTGCCAGGAGCAACGCCCAGCCGACGATCGAGACCCAGCCCAGCACGAGCCCGGCGACCGCCAGGCCGTCGCCCTGCTCGTCGCCGCGGCGTATCTCCTTGCGTGCCATATGCCCGAGAACCACCGCAGGCACGCCCGTCACCACAGTCACCGGAGCCAGTACGCCGAACATCAGCGCACCCTTGGCCTTGCCATTCGTCCTGGGCTGCGGTGCGGGCAGGAAGGTCGCCGGTACCGTGACGCCGGAATATCCGGCGGGCGCGGGCTGGGCGAACGCGGGACCCTGCGGCAGGTCTCCGACGAGAAGGGTCAACTCCCCCACCGTACGAGCCGCGTGGGCCCGCGCGACCCGCTTCTCCAACTCGTCGCTCTCAAGACGTCCCTCCGCGAAACCGGCCCGCAGCACATCGACGGCGCGCTCGCGCTCCGCGTGCGAGGCCAGCATCGACGGGCTCTGCCCGGACAGCCGGTCGGGCTGCCTCGACGGATACGACACAAACATCTCCCCCGGACGGTCGGAATCCCCCATGCTCCGTCACCCATGCGTGACGGGATCGACTTTACGCCTGCCCGCACACGCCGGAGGGCGGCCACCCCGTGCGTACGGGGTGGCCGCCCTCCGGTCGTTCAGGCGACTCGCTTACTGGTTGTACGGACCGTAGTCGTAGTCCTCCAGCGGAACGGCCTGGCCGGAGCCCGTGCCGAACGGCGAGTAGTCGATGTCGTCGTAGCCGACGGCCGAGTACATCGCGGCCTTGGCCTCCTCGGTCGGCTCGACCCGGATGTTGCGGTAGCGGGACAGGCCCGTACCGGCCGGGATGAGCTTACCGATGATGACGTTCTCCTTGAGGCCGATCAGGGAGTCCGACTTGGCGTTGATCGCCGCGTCGGTCAGAACCCTGGTCGTCTCCTGGAAGGACGCCGCCGACAGCCACGACTCGGTGGCGAGCGAGGCCTTGGTGATACCCATCAGCTGCGGACGGCCGGAGGCGGGGTGACCGCCCTCGGTGACCACACGACGGTTCTCGGTCTCGAACTTCGAGCGCTCGACGAGCTCGCCCGGCAGCAGTTCCGCGTCGCCGGACTCGATGATCGTCACACGGCGCAGCATCTGCCGGATGATGATCTCGATGTGCTTGTCGTGGATCGACACACCCTGCGAGTTGTAGACCTTCTGGACCTCGCCGACCAGGTGGACCTGGACGGCGCGCTGGCCGAGGATCCGCAGCACGTCGTGCGGGTTGGTGGCACCCACGGTGAGCTTCTGGCCCACCTCGACGTGGTCGCCCTCGCCCACCAGTAGACGGGCACGCTTCGAGATCGGGAACGCCGTCTCGTCGCTGCCGTCGTCCGGGGTGACGACGATCTTCTTGGTCTTCTCGGTCTCCTCGATACGGACGCGGCCGGCCGCCTCCGAGATCGGGGCGACACCCTTGGGCGTACGGGCTTCGAAGAGCTCGACGACTCGGGGCAGACCCTGGGTGATGTCGTCACCGGCCACACCACCGGTGTGGAAGGTACGCATCGTCAGCTGGGTACCGGGCTCACCGATGGACTGGGCGGCGATGATGCCGACCGCCTCACCGATGTCGACCAGCTTGCCGGTGGCGAGCGAGCGTCCGTAGCAGAAGGCACAGGTGCCGACCGCGGACTCACAGGTCAGGACCGAACGGGTCTTGACCTCCTCGACTCCGGCGCCCACCAGGGCGTCGATCAGGACGTCACCGAGGTCGACGTTGGCAGGCGCGATGACCTTGCCGTCGACGACGACGTCCTCGGCGAGCATGCGGGCGTAGACCGAGGTCTCGACGTCCTCCGTCTTGCGGAGCACGCCGTCCGCACCCTTGACGGCGATCTTCAGCTTCAGGCCGCGGTCGGTGCCGCAGTCCTCCTCGCGAATGATCACGTCCTGCGAGACGTCCACCAGACGACGGGTCAGGTAACCCGAGTCGGCGGTACGCAGGGCGGTGTCCGCCAGACCCTTACGGGCACCGTGCGTGGAGATGAAGTACTCCAGAACGGTGAGGCCCTCACGGAAGGACGCCTTGATGGGACGCGGGATCGTCTCGTTCTTGGCGTTGGACACCAGACCACGCATACCGGCGATCTGACGCATCTGCATCATGTTTCCTCGGGCACCCGAGTCAACCATCATGAAGATGGGGTTCGTCTTGGGGAAGTTCGCGTTCATCGCCTCGGCGACCTCATTGGTCGCCTTGGTCCAGATCGCGATGAGTTCCTGCGTGCGCTCGTCCTTGGTGATCAGACCGCGCTCGTACTGCTTCTGGACCTTCTCGTCCTGCGCCTCGTAGCCGGCGACGATCGCCTTCTTGGCCTCGGGGACCACGACGTCGGAGATGGCCACGGTGACACCGGAACGGGTCGCCCAGTAGAAGCCCGCCGCCTTCAGGTTGTCGAGCGTCGCCGCCACGATGACCTTGGGGTAGCGCTCGGCGAGGTCGTTGACGATCTCGGAGAGCTGCTTCTTGCCGACGGAGTAGTCGACGAACGGGTAGTCCTCGGGCAGCAGCTCGTTGAAGAGCGCGCGGCCCAGCGACGTACGCAGCCGGAACGTGTCGCCCTGCTGGTACTCCTGCTCGCCCTCCTCGGCGACCGGCGGCACCCAGCCGCGCGGCGGGATGGTGCCCACCGGGAAGCGGATGTCGACCTTCGCCTGGAGCGACAGCTCCCGGGCGTCGAAGGCCATGATCGCCTCGGCCGTGGAACCGAAGGAACGGCCCTGTCCGACGACGTTGCGCTCCTCCTCGTCCGTGGTGAGGAAGAACAGGCCCAGCACCATGTCCTGGGTCGGCATGGTGACCGGACGGCCGTCGGCCGGCTTCAGGATGTTGTTCGAGGACAGCATCAGGATGCGGGCCTCGGCCTGCGCCTCCGCGGAGAGCGGCAGGTGGACGGCCATCTGGTCACCGTCGAAGTCCGCGTTGAACGCGGTGCAGACGAGCGGGTGGATCTGGATGGCCTTGCCCTCGACCAGCTGCGGCTCGAAGGCCTGGATGCCGAGGCGGTGCAGGGTCGGTGCACGGTTCAGCAGCACCGGGTGCTCGGCGATGACCTCTTCGAGGACGTCGTACACCACGGTGCGGCCGCGCTCGACCATGCGCTTGGCCGACTTGATGTTCTGCGCGTGGTTCAGGTCGACGAGGCGCTTCATCACGAACGGCTTGAAGAGCTCCAGCGCCATGGCCTTCGGCAGACCGCACTGGTGCAGCTTGAGCTGCGGGCCGACGACGATCACGGAACGCGCGGAGTAGTCCACACGCTTACCGAGAAGGTTCTGACGGAATCGACCCTGCTTGCCCTTCAGCATGTCGCTGAGGGACTTGAGCGGGCGGTTGCCGGGACCGGTGACCGGGCGACCGCGGCGGCCGTTGTCGAACAGCGCGTCGACGGCCTCCTGCAGCATCCGCTTCTCGTTGTTCACGATGATCTCGGGGGCACCGAGGTCGAGAAGTCGCTTGAGGCGGTTGTTGCGGTTGATCACACGGCGGTACAGGTCGTTCAGGTCGGAGGTCGCGAAGCGGCCACCGTCCAGCTGCACCATCGGACGCAGGTCCGGCGGGATGACCGGCACGCAGTCGAGCACCATGCCCTTGGGCTTGTTGCTGGTCTGCAGGAACGCGGAGACGACCTTCAGGCGCTTGAGCGCACGGGTCTTCTTCTGGCCCTTGCCGGTACGGATGATCTCGCGGAGGCGCTCGGCCTCCTCGTCGAGGTCGAACGACTCCAGGCGCTTCTGCAGAGCGGCGGCGCCCATGCAGCCGTCGAAGTACGTGCCGAAGCGGTCACGCAGCTCGCGGTAGAGCAGCTCGTCGCCCTCCAGGTCCTGGACCTTGAGGTTCTTGAAGCGGCTCCACACCTCGTCGAGGCGGTCGATCTCGCGCTGCGCGCGGTCGCGCAGCTGCTTCATCTCACGCTCGGCGCCCTCGCGCACCTTGCGGCGCACATCGGCCTTGGCGCCCTCGGCCTCCAGCTCGGCCAGGTCGGTCTCGAGCTTCTTGGCGCGGGCCTCGAGGTCGGCGTCGCGGCGGTTCTCGATCTGCTGACGCTCGACGGAGACGTGCGCCTCCAGCGAGGGCAGGTCGCGCGTGCGGCGCTCCTCGTCCACGAACGTGATCATGTACGCGGCGAAGTAGATGACCTTCTCAAGGTCCTTCGGCGCGAGGTCGAGCAGGTAGCCCAGGCGCGACGGGACGCCCTTGAAGTACCAGATGTGGGTGACGGGAGCGGCAAGCTCGATGTGGCCCATGCGCTCACGGCGCACCTTGGCGCGCGTGACCTCGACGCCACAGCGCTCACAGATGATGCCCTTGAAGCGGACACGCTTGTACTTGCCGCAGTAGCACTCCCAGTCCCGGGTCGGACCGAAGATCTTCTCGCAGAAGAGTCCGTCCTTTTCGGGCTTGAGCGTGCGGTAGTTGATGGTCTCCGGCTTCTTCACTTCGCCGTGCGACCAGGTCCGGATGTCGTCCGCGGTGGCAAGGCCGATCCGCAGCTCGTCGAAGAAGTTGACGTCGAGCACTTGTCGTCAATCCCTCTTTCGGGGGTTCGAGCCCCCTCGCGTCACGCGAGAAAATGGGGCACTTCAGCAATGGTCTGAACGGGTCCGGGGAGAGCCGGCCGGATCACAGGGATCCGGCCGGCCAACCCGTCAGACCTCTTCGACGCTGCTCGGCTCGCGCCGGGACAGGTCGATACCGAGCTCCTCCGCCGCGCGGAAGACGTCCTCGTCCGTGTCGCGCATCTCGATGGACATGCCGTCCGAGGACAGCACCTCCACGTTGAGGCAGAGCGACTGCATTTCCTTGATGAGCACCTTGAAGGACTCAGGGATGCCCGGCTCGGGGATGTTCTCGCCCTTGACGATGGCCTCGTAGACCTTGACGCGGCCGGTCACGTCGTCGGACTTGATCGTCAGGAGTTCCTGGAGGGCGTATGCGGCGCCGTATGCCTCAAGGGCCCACACCTCCATCTCACCGAAGCGCTGACCACCGAACTGAGCCTTACCACCCAGCGGCTGCTGCGTGATCATGGAGTACGGGCCGGTCGAGCGCGCGTGGAGCTTGTCGTCGACCAGGTGGTGCAGCTTGAGGATGTACATGTACCCGACCGAGACCGGGTCCGGGAACGGCTCACCGGAGCGGCCGTCGAACAGCTGGGCCTTGCCGGAGGGCTGCACCAGCCGGTCGCCGTCGCGGTTGGGGATCGTGGCCTCGAAGAGACCGGAGATCTCGTCCTCGCGCGCACCGTCGAAGACGGGGGTGGCGACGTTGGTGCCGGGGGCGACCTGGTCGGCGCCGATGGCCTGCAGGCGCTTGGCCCACTCGTCACCGAGGCCGGAGACGTCCCAGCCGCGGCTGGCGAGCCAGCCGAGGTGGATCTCCAGGACCTGTCCCGGGTTCATTCGGGACGGGACACCCAGCGGGTTGAGGATGATGTCGACCGGGGTGCCGTCCTCCAGGAACGGCATGTCCTCGATCGGGAGGATCTTCGAGATGACGCCCTTGTTGCCGTGACGGCCGGCGAGCTTGTCACCATCGGTGATCTTGCGCTTCTGCGCGACGTAGACGCGGACCAGCTGGTTCACGCCCGGCGGCAGCTCGTCGCCCTCTTCGCGGTCGAAGACGCGGACGCCGATGACCTTGCCGATCTCACCGTGCGGCACCTTCAGCGAGGTGTCGCGCACCTCGCGCGCCTTCTCACCGAAGATCGCGCGGAGCAGACGCTCCTCGGGGGTCAGCTCGGTCTCACCCTTGGGCGTGACCTTGCCGACGAGGATGTCACCGGCGACGACCTCGGCACCGATACGGATGATGCCGCGCTCGTCGAGGTCGGCGAGGACCTCTTCGGAGACGTTCGGGATGTCCCGGGTGATCTCCTCGGGGCCGAGCTTGGTGTCACGGGCGTCGACCTCGTGCTCCTCGATGTGGATCGAGGAGAGGACGTCGTCCTGCACGAGGCGCTGCGACAGGATGATCGCGTCCTCGTAGTTGTGACCCTCCCACGGCATGAACGCCACGAGCAGGTTCTTGCCGAGGGCCATCTCACCGTTCTCGGTGGCCGGACCGTCGGCGAGGACCTGGTCGGCGACGACCCGGTCGCCCTCGGAGACGACGACCTTCTGGTTGACCGAGGTGCCCTGGTTGGAGCGCATGAACTTGGCGATGCGGTACGTGGTGTACGTGCCGTCGTCGTTGGTCACGGTGATGTAGTCCGCGGAGACCTCCTGGACCACACCGTCCTTCTCGGCCTTGAGCACGTCACCGGCGTCGGTGGCGCAGCGGTACTCCATGCCGGTGCCGACCAGCGGCGCCTCGGACTTGATCAGCGGCACCGCCTGGCGCATCATGTTCGCGCCCATGAGGGCACGGTTGGCGTCGTCGTGCTCCAGGAAGGGGATCATCGCGGTGGCGACGGACACCATCTGGCGCGGCGAGACGTCCATGTAGTCGACGTCGGCCGGCGGGACGTAGTCGACCTCGCCGCCACGGCGACGGACCAGCACGCGGGACTCGGCGAACCGGAGCTCGTCGTTCAGCGGCGCGTTGGCCTGCGCGATGACGAAGCGGTCCTCCTCGTCGGCGGTCAGGTAGTCGACCTCGTCGGTGACCTGGCCCTCGACGACCTTGCGGTACGGCGTCTCGATGAAGCCGAACGCGTTGATGCGACCGTACGAGGCCAGCGAACCGATCAGACCGATGTTCGGGCCTTCAGGCGTCTCGATCGGGCACATGCGGCCGTAGTGCGACGGGTGCACGTCACGGACCTCGAAGCCGGCCCGCTCACGGGAGAGACCGCCCGGGCCCAGCGCGTTGAGGCGACGCTTGTGCGTCAGGCCCGACAGCGGGTTGTTCTGGTCCATGAACTGGGACAGCTGGCTGGTGCCGAAGAACTCCTTGATGGAGGCGACGACCGGCCGGATGTTGATCAGGGTCTGGGGCGTGATCGCCTCGACGTCCTGAGTGGTCATGCGCTCGCGCACGACGCGCTCCATACGGGCGAGACCCGTACGGACCTGGTTCTGGATCAGCTCGCCGACGTTACGGATACGACGGTTGCCGAAGTGGTCGATGTCATCGGTCTCGACCATGATCGAGCGACCGGACTCGCCGACCGTCTCGGTCTCACCGGCGTGCAGCTTCACCAGGTACTTGATGGTGGCGATGACGTCGTCGGTGGTGAGAACCCCGGCGTCCAGCGGCTCGTTGGCGCCGAGCTTCTTGTTCACCTTGTAGCGGCCGACCTTCGCGAGGTCGTAGCGCTTCGGGTTGAAGTAGAGGTTCTCCAGCAGCGTCTGGGCGGCCTCACGCGTGGGCGGCTCACCCGGACGCAGCTTGCGGTAGATGTCGAGCAGCGCGTCGTCCTGGCCCTGGGTGTGGTCCTTCTCCAGGGTGGCGCGCATGGACTCGTACTCGCCGAACTCCTCCAGGATCTGCTCGGTCGTCCAACCGAGAGCCTTGAGCAGAACGGTCACGGACTGCTTGCGCTTGCGGTCGATGCGCACACCGACCATGTCGCGCTTGTCGATCTCCATCTCCAGCCAGGCACCCCGGGACGGGATGATCTTGGCGGAGAAGATGTCCTTGTCGGACGTCTTGTCGATGGAGGAGTCGAAGTAGACACCGGGCGAACGGACGAGCTGCGACACCACGACACGCTCGGTGCCGTTGATGACGAAGGTGCCCTTGTTCGTCATGAGCGGGAAGTCGCCCATGAAGACCGTCTGAGACTTGATCTCACCGGTCTCGTTGTTGGTGAACTCGGCCGTGACGAAGAGCGGGGCGGCGAACGTGAAGTCGCGCTCCTTGCACTCGTCGATCGAGTTCTTCGGGGGCTCGAAGCGGTGGTCGCGGAACGTAAGCGACATCGACCCGGAGAAGTCCTCGATCGGTGAAATCTCCTCGAAGATTTCCTCCAGGCCGGACTTGGTGGGGACGTCTTGTCCACTGTCCAGAGCAGCCTCGACGCGAGCCTTCCAGGCGGCATTGCCGAGGAGCCAGTCAAAGCTCTCGGTCTGCAGCGCGAGGAGGTTCGGAACCTCGAGGGGCTCCTTGATCTTTGCAAAGGAGATGCGCAGCGGGGCGGTGCTGGCACCGTTGTTCGTATTCGCGGTCGAGGCGTTGCGCGAGGCGGCCAAGAGGGGGTCCTTCCGAGGGCTCGGACTCACTACGCGCGTACCGGTCCCAAGCTGGACACGGAGACAGAAATCCCAGGTCAGAGACGTTCGGTCATCGATGCTCAAGCGTGGGCATGCCCCTGGTGACGGGCAGGAGGCAGCTAACAGGCAGCGCAAAGGGTCAGTGTAGCCAAACGGCACACTGATGTCCAGTCGGGGTTCTCAGAGACCCACGTAACTCTCAACAGCTGTTCTCAACACCTATGACTAGCCCTTGCGCGCGGTGCGCTCTTCTTTACTGCCCGCTTCGCCCACGATCCATGCCTCGGATTCGGATCGATGTGACGACGCGTCCTGAGAATTGCGCGCCGCGTGCGGTTCGTCAAGGCCCCCCTGCCGGGACGAACGCCCCGAGGTCCTCACCCGGCCACCTTCCGGCATCCGCCGGCCGGCCCCGAGAGGCAACGGCGATGATCACCATACTCGTCGCCGCCGGAAGAGCAAGGCAGCCGCCGCCGGTACGACGAAGGGCGACCACCCGGATGGGTGATCGCCCTTCGTCGTTTGACGTCCGTGCCGTGCGGCACGGGCAGTCAGAAGGAGTCAGCGGACTCCTTGAGTCACTTGACCTCGACGGAAGCGCCGGCGGCCTTGAGGGACTCGGCAGCCTTCTCGGCGGCCTCCTTGGCGACCTTCTCGAGGACCGGCTTCGGGGTGCCGTCGACGAGGTCCTTGGCCTCCTTCAGACCCAGCGAGGTCAGCTCACGCACGACCTTGATGACCTGGATCTTCTTCTCGCCGGCGCCGGTGAGGATGACGTCGAACTCGTCCTGCTCCTCGGCGGCAGCGGCGTCGCCGCCACCCTGGGCCGGGCCGGCGGCAACGGCGACCGCAGCGGCGGCGGTGACGTCGAACTTCTCCTCGAAGGCCTTCACGAACTCGGAGAGCTCGATGAGGGTCATCTCTTCGAACTGCGCGAGCAGGTCGTCCTGGGACAGCTTCGCCATGATGGCGTCCTTCCACTAATTCGGCAGGTGCCGGAGTTACATGTAGGCGGGCGTACATTCGGCCCGCTGCGACCGTCGCCCTAGAGGGCGGCGATCATTGCGCGAGCCGAATTACTCGGCACCGCCCTGCTCGGCCTGCTTGGCACGAAGCGCCTCCGCGGTGCGGACGAACTTCGACGGGAGCGCCTGGAAGACCTGAGCAGCCTGAGTCTGCTTGCCCTTCATGGCGCCCGCCAGCTTGGCGAGCAGAACCTCGCGGGACTCGAGGTCCGCGAGCTTCTTGATCTCATCCGCGGTCAGTGCCTTACCGTCAAGGACACCGCCCTTGATGATGAGGTTCGGGTTCTCCTTGGCGAAGTCACGAAGACCCTTCGCCGACTCCACCGGGTCACCGGTGATGAAGGCAACCGCCGTCGGACCAGTGAACTGGTCGTCCAGCGAAGTGATCCCGGCCTCGTTGGCCGCAATCTTGGTCAGCGTGTTCTTCACCACGGCGTACTGGGCGTTCTCACCGAGCGAACGACGCAGCGTCTTGAGCTGCGCCACGGTGAGACCCCGGTACTCGGTCAGCACAGCGGCGTTCGAGCTGCGGAACTGGTCCGTCAGCTCGGCTACCGCGGCAGCCTTGTCGGGCCTTGCCATGAGCGTCGGCCTCCTTCCGGGTGATGAGGACCGCTCAGAAGGGGCCGGGAAAGACGAAACGCCCCGGCGCGGGCGCCAGGGCGTAGCTCGACCGAACGAGGTCCGGGAGCTTTCCACAGTCACCTGCGCAGGTCGCCCGTACTCAACGGATCCTTCGGTCGCTGTTCCCTCTTCCGAGAGCACAGCAACGACCAGCGGTCTTTGGCTTCTGTAGGAGGCTACGCGACCGGGGCTGCGTCGAGCAAATCCGTCCCGAAGCGGACGACGCGCCCGGGTCGTACGAGGGCTCAGGCTGCGCCGTCGGCGCCCTTCATCATCTCGGCCAGGTCCATGGTCTCGGAGGCCGGCGGGGCCTTGACCGTGACCGGCTTGTTGAAGTCCACGAACGTGATGGTCAGGTCGAGCCGGCCCTTGTCGGTCGTGGACCGGGTGCGGAACTGCTTGGTGTGGTCGCTGCCGTCGATCCACATGTCCATCGAGAGCTTCTCGATGCCCATGTCCTCGTACTTCTTCAGTGCCTGTGTGCGTCGCTCGCGGGTCTCCGCGTCCTCGTCCGCGAGGGACGCACGCACGTCGGCCAGGGTGACCGTGCCGGTGTAGTGCGTCGTCCGGACGCCGTCCACGGTGGCCGGCCCGACCTTCTTGAGGTCCCTGGCGGCGCTCATCGAAGCGGACTCCTCCGCGGGATTACGGTCGGCCTGACTGGACAGACCACCCAGCGGGTCCTGCCCCGTGGACTTCTTGAGCTCGGCCATGTCCAGCTTGAGCCAGGACTTGCCGTCCATCTCGGCGGCCGCCTCCGCGCCACCGTTGATGTACATGGCATCGCCGGTGAGCCGCAGTTCGACCTCGCCGGCCTCCCCCGCGGAACCGCCCTTCATGTGCATCCGCATGGCCGGCGGCTTCATGGACATCGCCGCGGTCCCCTCCATGGTCTGCCCCTGGACCTCACCGCTCATCCGGTACGTGAGCGACGTGATCCGACGGCTGTTGTCGGCGGCCTTCCGCACGGCCGCGGCAGGTGTCACCTCGATCGGCTTCTGCCCCGCCCGCCCGCCGTTCTCGCCGACAGCGGCCGGGCCGCTCTTCTCTCCCGTACACGCTGCCGTTCCGCACAGCAGCACTCCGGCCAGAACAGCGACAGCGGTCCTTCTGTAAACCGAACGCATGATCCCCCCACGGGACGTCAAAATATTAGTCAAGTCCCATGACCATATCGGCCGGCGCTGACAGCGCGCAGTCAATAAACGTGGCTGACACAACGAACGGGCCCCGCACCTTCCTCTTCCGAGGTGCGGGGCCCGTTCGTCGCGCCTGTCCGCGGCCGGCGGGTGTGCGCCGACGCGCAGAGCGGTCGGAGCGGAGGCTCAGGATGCTCCCGCGCCGCTCTTCTGCTGCTGCTTCACGAGATCGGTGAAGTCGACCGTGTCGCCGACCGGGGGCTTCTCGACCGAGACCTTCGTGCCGTAGTCGCTGTAGTACACGGTCGAATTGAGCTCGCCGGTCTTCATCTGGCCGCGCTCGGTCTTCTTGACCAGCAGATTGTTCTCGTCGACCCAGATGTCGACCGTCTCCGTGGTGATCCCGGCGTCGCTCAGCTGCTTCTTCAGCTGGTCGAGCTGGTCGGCGTCGAGTGCGGAGTTCTTCGCGGTCAGTTCGGCGACGTCGACGGTGCCGGAGTAGTGCGTGGCGGAGACCCCGCGCACATCCTCCTGGCCGACCTTCTTCACGTCACCGGAGGCCAACAGGGACTGCACGCCCTGGTCGGGGGTGGTGTTCTGCATCTGCTGCTTCATCGCCTCGCCGGAGGCACCCGCGATCTTGGCGAGGTCGGCGTAGCCGTAGTTGATCCAGTGCTTGCCGCCGGCCTGCCTGGCGAACGCGTCGCCCATGTTGACGACGTAGCCGTCCTTGAAATAGCGGGCCTGCATGGTGCCCGTGCCACCGTTCTGCTTCATGGCGTCCGCCATGCTGCCGCCGGTGTACGTGATCTCCATGGCGCCGGTGAGACCGTCGGTCCAGTCGATGGTGCCGGTCTGCTTCATGGACATGGTGGTGCCCATCCGGGTGGTGCCCTCGACCTTCGCCGACTTCTCCCCGCCGGTCTTCTTCTGCACATCGCGCAGCGCGGCTATCGGGTCGGCCTTCACGACGCCACTGCCGCGGCTGTCGTCCTTGCCCCTGTCCGACCCCCCGCAGGCCGCGACCGACGTAAGCGCCGCTGCCGTTGCCACCGACAGACACACGCGTCGCACGGTACTGGTCCTCATGTCAGCTTCCACCCCTCGTTCGGCTCAGTCGGATCCTCACGCTAACGCACGGCTCCGACACAGCCATCGGTTCCATACGGATACGAGGACGGGCCCCGCACCTCGAAAGGTTGCGGGGCCCGTCCATGTCACACGTGACGCGGCCTGATGCCGAGCGCGGGGGCTCAGACGGCGGCCGGGTCCTCCTCGACGAGGAGGTTGCGGGTGCGGTTGGCGTCCAGCGGGATGCCGGGGCCCATCGTGGTGGCCAGCGCGGCCTTCTTGATGTAGCGGCCCTTGGCGGCGGACGGCTTCAGACGGAGGACTTCCTCCAGCGCCGCGGCGTAGTTCTCGACCAGCTTGGTGTCATCGAAGGAGACCTTGCCGATGATGAAGTGCAGGTTCGAGTGCTTGTCGACGCGGAACTCGATCTTGCCGCCCTTGATGTCGTTGACAGCCTTCGCGACATCGGGGGTGACCGTACCGGTCTTCGGGTTCGGCATCAGACCACGCGGACCGAGCACGCGGCCGAGGCGGCCGACCTTGCCCATGAGGTCCGGGGTCGCGACGACGGCGTCGAAGTCCAGACGGCCCTTCGCCACCTCGTCGATGAGCTCGTCGGCGCCGACGATGTCGGCGCCCGCGGCTTCCGCGGCCGCAGCACGGTCACCGGTCGCGAAGACCAGGACCCGGGCGGTCTTGCCGGTGCCGTGCGGGAGGTTCACGGTGCCACGGACCATCTGGTCGGCCTTGCGCGGGTCGACACCCAGACGGAAGGCGACCTCGACAGTGCCGTCGAACTTGGTGGTCGCGGTCTCCTTGGCGAGACGGACGGCCTCAAGCGGGGCGTAGAGGCGCTCCCGGTCGATCTTGGCGTCCGCAGCCCGGAGGTTCTTGCTGCGCTTCACTTCTACTCCTGTGGTTTCAGGGTGTGGAGTCGTGGTGCGGGCCAGCGCTTGGCCCTACCACTGAGGACGTGAGGGGCTGAATCAGCCTTCGACCGTGATGCCCATGGAACGGGCGGTGCCAGCGATGATCTTCGACGCGGCGTCGAGGTCGTTGGCGTTCAGGTCGGGGAGCTTCGTCGTGGCGATCTCACGGACCTGGGCCGCCGTCAGCTTGGCGACCTTGGTCTTGTGGGGCTCGCCGGAGCCCTTCTCCACGCCCGCGGCCTTGAGGATCAGCTTCGCGGCCGGCGGAGTCTTGGTGACGAAGGTGAAGGAACGGTCCTCGTAGACCGTGATCTCCACCGGCACGACCATGCCACGCTGCGACTCGGTCGCGGCGTTGTAGGCCTTGCAGAACTCCATGATGTTGACGCCGTGCTGGCCGAGCGCGGGGCCGACCGGCGGGGCCGGGTTGGCCGCACCGGCGTTGATCTGGAGCTTGATAAGCCCCGTGACCTTCTTCTTCTTGGGAGGCATTGCTCTCTCCGGGTCCTAGTGAGAGTGTTTCGCCGCCTTCCGGTCATCCGGATGGAGGCATACCGCACAACGATAACGGGTATAGCTGCGCGACCAAAAACCAAGCAGGTCAGACGGGCTTCGCAGCCGATCTGACCTGCTCGGTAGGCATGTGTCCGAAAACTGGCGGGAAGCCGCTAGTTCTTCTGGATCTGGTCGAAGCTGAGCTCGACCGGGGTCTCGCGGCCGAAGATCTCGACGAGACCCTTGACCTTCTTCGAGTCGGCGTTGATCTCGTTGATCGTCGCCTGCAGCGTCGCGAACGGGCCGTCGGTGACGGTGACCGAGTCGCCCACCTCGAAGTCGAGCACCTGCACCTCGACCTTGCGGGACGGAACCGGCTTGCCCTCGGCCTCGGCGGCTTCGCGGGCGGCCTTCTCCTCGGCCTCCGGGGCGAGCATCTTGACGATCTCGTCCAGCGTCAGCGGGTACGGGTCGTAGGCGTTGCCCACGAAGCCGGTGACACCCGGGGTGTTACGGACGACGCCCCAGGACTCGTTCGTCAGATCCATGCGCACCAGGACGTAACCCGGGAGCTTGTTCTGGCGGACGTTCTTGCGCTCGCCGTTCTTGATCTGGACGATCTCTTCCTCGGGCACTTCGGCCTGGTAGATGAACTCCTCGACGTTGAGCGAGACGGCGCGCTGTTCGAGGTTGGCCTTCACGCGCTTCTCGTAACCGGCGTACGTGTGGATGACGTACCACTCGCCGGGAAGGCCGCGAAGCTCCTCGCGCAGGGCGGTGACGGCGTCGACCGGGGCGGCCGGCTCGGTCTCTTCCCCGGCTTCCTCGTCGGCCTCGGCGGGCTCGTCGTCGTTCTCGTCGCCCTCGGAACCGGCGTCGGCCTCGGCGGCCTCGTCCTCGCCCTCGGTGTGCACGGCGTCCTGCTCGGCGGGCTCACCTGCGGCGGCGTCGGCAGCTTCGGCCTGGTCCGGCTCCTCGGCGTCCGCCCCCTCGACGATGTCGAGCTCGTCCTCGGCGGACTCGAAGGCGCCCGCCGTCGGCTCGACGGCGTCGTTCAGGTTCGGGTCAGACACGGTGGCTGCTTCTTCCTGGATACAAATGGGTGGAACATGCGAAAGGGGCGCCCATGAGGCGCCCTCCGCGGGATCAGCCGAAGACGTACTTGACGACCCGCTGGAATCCGAAGTCAATCACGGTCACCAGACCAATCATGACGACGACGAAGACAATCACCACCGAGGTGTACGTCGTCAGCTGGCTGCGAGTCGGCCAGACGACCTTGCGCAGCTCGGCGACAATTTGGCGGTAGAACAGCGCGAGGCGGCCCAGAGGACCCTTCTTACCGCGCTTGCCGCCCTTCCGGGTCTTCTTCTTCGACTCCGATACTTCATCCTCGGCATCAGGCATGTCGATGGAGCCCACGGCGTCCGTCACGCTACTCACCTGATTCCGGGTCATGGCCGTGCCGCGCCCGGTGGAGCCGCACGGCGGTGCATTGAAGTACGTACATGCGCACACATCCTGGCGAAGGAGTGTGTAGCAGGGCCGGAGGGACTTGAACCCCCAACCGCTGGTTTTGGAGACCAGTGCTCTACCAATTGAGCTACGACCCTTTGTGGTTTCCACCAACCTACCGCATCTTCCCGGATGTCCGGGTGCGAGAACGGTGCGGCGAGTGAAGGCCAACGACAGGTGAGTGTACGTGTTCAGCGGCCCGGCGTCGAACAGATAGCTCCCGACCACCCCTGGTCACATGTTGTCCGCATGGTGTCCGAGTCCTGTCCGGTCCCTGAAACCCCTGCGCCGACAGGGATCACGGTCTGGGACCATGGGGGTCATGAGCGCTGCAACTTCTCCGTCCGAGCGCCGGGTCTCCGCCCGCATCGGTGCCATCTCCGAGTCCGCCACCCTCGCCGTCGACGCCAAGGCCAAGGCCCTCAAGGCCGCCGGCCGTCCGGTGATCGGTTTCGGGGCCGGTGAGCCCGACTTCCCGACCCCCGGCTACATCGTCGAGGCCGCGGTCGAGGCCTGCCGCAACCCCAAGTACCACCGCTACACCCCGGCGGGAGGGCTCCCGGAGCTCAAGGCCGCCATCGCGGAGAAGACGCTGCGCGACTCCGGCTACGAGGTCGACGCCTCCCAGATCCTGGTGACGAACGGCGGCAAGCAGGCCATCTACGAGGCGTTCGCCGCGATCCTCGACCCGGGTGACGAGGTCATCGTCCCGGCCCCGTACTGGACCACCTACCCCGAGTCGATCCGGCTGGCCGGCGGTGTCCCGGTGGAGGTCGTGGCCGACGAGACCACCGGTTACCGGGTCTCCGTCGAGCAGCTGGAGGCGGCGCGCACCGAGCGTACGAAGGTCGTCCTGTTCGTCTCCCCGTCGAACCCGACCGGCGCCGTGTACAGCGAGGCCGACGCCGAGGCGATCGGCCGCTGGGCCGTCGAGCACGGCCTGTGGGTGCTGACCGACGAGATCTACGAGCACCTCGTGTACGGCGACGCGAAGTTCACCTCGCTGCCCGCGATCGTGCCCGAGCTGCGCGACAAGTGCATCGTGGTCAACGGCGTCGCCAAGACGTACGCGATGACCGGCTGGCGGGTGGGCTGGATCGTCGGCCCGAAGGACGTCGTCAAGGCCGCGACCAACCTGCAGTCGCACGCCACGTCCAACGTCTCCAACGTGGCCCAGGTCGCCGCGCTGGCCGCGGTCTCCGGCAGCCTGGACGCGGTCGCCGAGATGCGGACCGCGTTCGACCGGCGCCGGCAGACCATCGTCCGGATGCTCAACGAGATCGACGGCGTGCTCTGCCCCGAGCCCGAGGGCGCGTTCTACGCCTACCCCTCGGTGAAGGAACTGCTCGGCAAGGAGATCCGCGGCAAGCGCCCGGCCACTTCGGTCGAGCTGGCGGCGCTGATCCTGGACGAGGCCGAGGTCGCGGTCGTACCGGGCGAGGCCTTCGGTACGCCGGGCTACCTGCGGCTCTCGTACGCCCTGGGCGACGACGACCTCGTCGAGGGCGTCTCGCGGCTCCAGAAGCTGCTGGGCGAGGCCAAGGCCTGACGCGCCCTGATCCCAGAAAGCGACCCCCCGGCTCCGGCCGGGGGGTCGCTTTCTTGTTCGGTGGCCAACTCGATAGGAAAAGCGGCTACCGCTGGACCCCAGGCGTGCGGCAGGATCTTGGAATGGAGCGTGATGTACGGCTGTTGCCCAAGGCCCACCTGCACCTGCATTTCACCGGGTCGATGCGGCCCACGACCCTGCTCGAACTCGCCGACAAGTACGGCGTGCATCTGCCGGAGGCCCTGACCGGCGGCGAGCCGCCCAGGCTGCGGGCCACGGACGAGCGCGGGTGGTTCCGCTTCCAGCGGCTCTACGACATCGCCCGGTCGTGCCTGAGGTCCGCCGAGGACATCCAGCGGCTCGTGCGTGAGACGGCCCAGGAGGACGCCGCGGACGGCTCGGGCTGGCTGGAGATCCAGGTCGACCCCACTTCGTACGCCCCGCTGCTCGGTGGCCTGATCCCGGCGATCGAGATCATCCTGGACGCGGTGGACAGCGCGTCGCGGGAGACCGGTCTGCCGATCCGGGTGGTGATCGCGGCGAACCGGATGAAGCATCCACTGGACGCCCGGACGCTCGCCCGGCTCGCCGTGCGGTACGCGGACCGGGGGGTGGTCGGATTCGGGCTCTCCAACGACGAGCGGCGCGGGATGGCCCGGGACTTCGACCGGGCCTTCGCCATCGCCCGCGACGGCGGGCTGCTGGCGGCCCCGCACGGCGGCGAACTGGCCGGTCCTTCGAGCGTGCGGGACTGTCTGGACGATCTCGACGCGGCCCGGATCGGGCACGGTGTCCGGGCCGCAGAGGACCCGCGGCTGCTGCGCAGGCTGGCGGAGCGCGGGGTGACCTGCGAGGTGTGCCCGGCGTCGAACGTGGCACTGGGCGTCTACGAGAAGCCCGCCGACGTCCCCCTGCGCACACTGTTCGAGGCCGGGGTGCCGATGGCCCTGGGCGCGGACGACCCACTGCTCTTCGGCTCCCGGCTGGCCGCGCAGTACGACCTCGTACGGCGCCACCACGCGTTCACGGACGAGGAGCTGGCGGAACTGGCCCGGCAGTCCGTGCAGGGCTCCGCGGCCCCGGCCGCGGTCCGGACGGAACTCCTGACCGGCATCGACGACTGGCTTTCGAAGCCGGCGGGTGGATCCATCCAGGGCCTCTCGACAGCGAGCCCGGCGTGATCGGCATGATCCGAACGAGCGGCCCCGGCGCCTCCGGTTCCGGTGCCGCAGCATCCGGCCCGGCCTACATGCCCACCCCTCGCATCAGCACCCCGGCCACGGACGCGGCGAAGTCGTCGAGGGACTGCGGCGGTGCTCCGGCCTCCGTGGCCTCGTAAGCGAACGCCCGCTGCGCACAGGCACCCAGGAGCAGTGAGGCGGCCGCGTACGTGTCCGCGTCGGCTCGTACCCGTCCGGCGGCCTGCTCGGAGCGCAGATAGGCGTCCAGGCCGCGGATGGGCATGTGCGGGCCGGTGCCCAGCTCCCGCATCGCCGCGTTGTGGCGTTCCTTGAGCGTGGGCTCCGCGTACAGCGAGGCGGCGATCGGGAAACTCTGCTCGTAGAAGAGGGCCGCCTGGCGGGCGATCTCGGTGAGGTTCTGCTCGACGGTCCGCTCCCCCGCCCCCGGGCTCGCGATGAGCCGCTTCAGCAGCGGGTTGAGTCTGGGCAGCCGTTCCTTGAGCACGGCCACGAACAGTTCCTCCTTGCTCGGGAAGTGCTTGTAGAGCGCGGCCTCCGAGCAGCCGGCGGCTCTGGCGATCTCCTTGGTGGTGGCGCGGGCCAGGCCGATGGTGAGCATCAGCTGATGGGCGGCGTCGACGATGCGGACGCGGGCCGGCTTCTGCTCCATGTGGACTCCAGTGAAGCTTGACGAGGTGGTGAGTATCCGCTCACCCTAGGGGTGAGTGAATACTTACTCACCCCCAGGAGGGTGCGCAATGAGGATCACAGTGTTCGGCGCGACGGGCGGCGTCGGTCAGGAGATCGTCCGCCAGGCGGTGGCGGCGGGGCACGAGGTGACGGCGGTGGTGCGCGATCCGGCGCGGCTGCAGGTCCCGCTCTCCCACGTACAGGTCCACACGGCGGCGCGCATCGACGATCCGGAAGCACTGCGCGAGACGGTCGCGGGCCGGGACGCGGTGCTCTCCGGACTCGGTTCGCGCGGCAGGAGGGCCGACGGCGTCGCGGAACGGCTCACCGGGTCGGTGCTGCGGGCGATGGAGGCCGAGGGGACGCGGCGGCTGGTCGTGGTCAGCGCCGCCCCGGTCGGACCCCGGCCCGCCGACGACCCGCTGCCGGACCGGCTGGTCCGCAAGGTGGTCGGAGCGATCCTCAAGGAGGTCTACGAGGACCTGACGCTGATGGAGGCCGCGCTGGCCCGGAGCGCGACGGACTGGACGTCCGTACGGCCGCCGAGGCTCACCGACGGGCCCCTGACGGGGAAGTACCGGACCGTCGTCGGCGGCAGTCCGCGCGGTGGCCGGACCATCTCACGGGCCGATGTGGCGCACGCGATGCTGGCGCTGATCGACGATCCGGCCGCGGTGAAGCAGGGCGTGGGCGTGGCGTACTGAGCGGCGGGGCGGCGCACCGGGCGGGCGAGGCCGGAACGATCCGGACGGGAGGCTCCGGCTGGTGCTGTGACCGGAGAGGTTTGCCGGGAGGCTCGCGGCGTCCGGTGCGGTACGTCGCAAGGCGGAGGATCGCCCTCGTGCCGGACGCACTCGGGTGATGCGACAACGCGGCGAGGTGCCGTGCCGGGCGTCGCGAGCCGGTGAGCCTTCCGGTCACGGCCCTACAGGCTCACGCCGACCGTCACGGGTTCATTGACGAGCGTGACGCCGAAGGCCTCGTGGACCCCGGCGACGACCTCACGGGCGAGCGCGAGCAGGTCCTCGGTGGTCGCGCCGCCGCGGTTGGTGAGCGCGAGGGTGTGCTTGGTGGAGATACGGGCCGGTCCTGTGCCGTATCCCTTGGTGAAGCCGGCCTTGTCGATGAGCCAGGCCGCGGAGGTCTTGGTGCGCCCTCCGTCCGCAGGGAAGGCGGGGGGCGTCACCTCATGACCGAGCCGGTCCTTGGCGCGGGCGAGGAACGTCTCGTACTCCGCCTGCTCCAGGATCGGATTGGTGAAGAAGGAGCCGGCCGACCAGGAGTCGTGGTCCTCGGGGTCCAGCACCATGCCCTTGCCGGCGCGGAGCCTGAGCACCGTTTCGCGGGCGGCCGCGACGGGCACGCGCTCGCCCTGCTCGACGCCCATGACACGGGCCGTTTCGGGGTACTTCAGGGGCGCGGACAAACCGCCTGCGTCTTCCAGTTCGAAGCGGACACGCAGCACCACGAAACGGTCGGGTTCAGCCTTGAAGCGACTGTGCCGGTACGAGAACGCGCACTCGGCGTTCGGAACGGTGACCGTTTCACGGGCGCAGCGGTCGTAGGCGACGACCTCGGTGATCGTGGAGGACACTTCCTGGCCGTAGGCGCCGACGTTCTGGATCGGCGTCGCCCCTGCGGATCCCGGAATTCCGGCCAGACACTCGATGCCGGCGAGACCTGCTTCGACGGTGCGCGCCACGGCGTCCGTCCAGATCTCTCCGGCGGCCAGTTCCAGCGTCGCGCCGTCCAGGGCGAAGCCCTTGGTCGCGATGCGCAGAGCCGTACCGTCGAAGCCCTTGTCGCCGATCACCAGATTGCTGCCGCCGCCGATGACGAGGAGCGGGGTGCCGCTGTCGTCGGCCTCGCGCACGGCTTCGATCACCTCGGCGTCGGTCGTCGCCGTGAGGAGGCGGGCGGCGGGGCCGCCGAGCCGGAAGGTGGTCAGGGGGGCGAGGGGGGCGTCGTGGAGTTCCTGCACGGGGACAAGAGTACGGTCCGTGGCCCCGCCGCTCGGGCGGGGCCACGACCGTACGCACGGGACCGCGGTTCAGGCAGCCACGGGGACACGCTCCCCGGCGGCCTCGGGCTCCGGGGCCGGGGCGTTGCGGCGGCCCGGTATCAGCAGGGCGACGAGGGCGGCCAGCGCCACCGCGCCGGCACCGATCCATACCGCCGGAACGGTCCCGTCCGTGAAGGACCGCGCCGAGTCGTAACCGCCCTGCGAGGAGAAGACCGTGGCGAGCACGGCGACCCCGAGGGCTCCGCCGACCTCGCGCAGGGCGTTGTTGGCGCCGGAGGCGATGCCCTGCTCGGCGGGGCGGACGCTGGACATCACGAGGCTGGCGGCGGGTGCGAAGTACAGGGCCATGCCGACGCCGCCGACCATCAGGCCGGGCAACTGCGAGACGTACGAGGTGTCGGGTCCGATGACCATCGCGAAGAAGGCCAGACCGATCGCCTGGAGCGCGAGCCCGGCCACGACGACCGGCCGGCCGCCGAACCGGTCGGAGAGTGCCCCCGCGACGGGGGCGACCAGCATCGGCATTCCGGTCCAGGGCAGCATCCGCAGGCCGGCCTCGGTGGGCGTGTAGCCCAGTACGCCCTGGAAGTACTGACTGAGCAGGAAGATCGACCCGAACATCCCGAGGAACATCAGCAGACCGGCCATGTTGATCCCGAAGAACGCGCGGCCACGGAAGAGCCGCATGGGCAGCATCGGGTTCTTCGCACGGAATCCGTGGTGGATGAACCCGCCGATGAGCGCGGCGCCCACGAGCAGCGCGGTGAGGACGGTGGCGCTGGTCCAGCCGTCGGTGTTGGCGTTGACCAGGCCGTAGACGATACCGAAGAGCCCGCCGCTGACCAGGAGTGTGCCGGGGACGTCGAGCCGCGAGTCCGGCGCGTACGACTCCGCCAGGCGCAGTCGCGCCAGCGGCAGCAGGACCAGGCCGATCGGAACGTTCAGCCAGAAGATCCACTGCCAGGACAGGTGCTCGGTGAGGCTGCCGCCGATCAGCGGTCCGCTGGCCACGGCCAGTCCGGTGACGGCACTGAAGATGCCGAGCGCGGCGCCGCGGCGGGCGGCCGGCACGGCGGCCGTGAGCAGTGTGAGCGTCAGCGGCATCATGATCGCCGCGCCCACGCCCTGGACGGCCCGGAAGGCGATGAGTTCATTGATGCCGGGTGAGAGGGCGGCCGCGGCGGAGGCCCCGGTGAAGACGGAGAGCCCGGTGAGGAAGAGCCGGCGTCGGCCGAACCGGTCACCGAGCGCCGCCCCGAGCATCAGCAGCACGGCGAAGGTGAGGGTGTACGCGTTCACGGTCCATTCGAGCTCCGCCAGTTCACCGCCGAGACTCTCGCGGACGGAGGGCAGGGCGGTGGTGACGACGAGGTTGTCGAGAGCCGCCATGAATCCGGCGACGCTGGTGATGGCGAGGGCCCAGACCGCTCCTGAGCGGCCTGTCGTGTGCTGGCTCACTGTTCCCCCTGGGGATTAGTTATCAATGACTAACTTGTCCGGGCAGAAAACCGGGCGGAACCCGGGTCGCACTGTTCAGGCGGCCGGCCTGGCCGAGTCGTAGAACCCCGACCAGACCCGGTCACCGGCCGGGAAGCCGAGCGAGGCGAGGGTGTTGACGAGCATGCCGTACGCAAAGAACGTCGTCGTCTCACCGAGATCGGCACCGAGCGCCAGATGGACCTCGTCCCACATCTGCAGCCAGCCCGCACGGACCGACTCGCCGAACTCGTGATCCCCCGACGCCTCGGCCGCCGCGACGGCCGCGTACATCTGCATCTGCATCAGCAGCTTGTCCGGGTCGCCGACGATCAGGCGCTGGTACGCCTCGGCCATGGCATGCAGCGCCTCGTCGCCCTCAAGACCCTCGGCCGCCTCCGAGAAGACCTTCCGGGTGTCCACGAGGCAGCGCTCGGCGGCGGCCAGGAACATGGCCTTCTTGTTGGGGAAGAGGCGGAAGAGGTACGGCTGCGAGACCCCCACCCGCCTGGCGATCGCCTCGGTGGAGGTGGCGTCGTATCCGCCGCGGGCGAACTCGGTGACCGCCGCGCGGATGACGCTCTCGCGCCGCTCTTCTGCACTCATCCTTGCCATGCCATTAAGTTAGTACTTAATCACTAACTTGGTCAAGCGCGGGGTCCGGGCCGCGACGGGCGCATGGGCGGGACGGGCGCATGCGTGAGGGGCACCGCCCCATGGACGGCGCCCCTCACACCACATTCGGCGGCCTCAGCCGAGCTGCACCACGGCGCGGGACATGCCCAGCACCTTCTTGCCCTCGCTCATGACCGTCAGATCCACCCGCACCCGCTTGTCGTCCAGCAGGGCGGCCACCTTGCCCCCGACCTCGATCAGGGCGCCCTCGTCGTCGTTCGGGACGACGACCGGCTTGGTGAAGCGGACCCCGTACTCGACGACCGCGCCCGGATCGCCGGCCCAGTCCGTGACCACCCGGATCGCCTCGGCCATGGTGAACATGCCGTGCGCGATCACGTCCGGCAGTCCGACCTCACGGGCGAACTTCTCGTTCCAGTGAATCGGGTTGAAGTCACCGGAAGCGCCCGCGTACTGCACCAGCGTGGCCCGGGTCACCGGGAAGGACCGCGCCGGCAGCTCCGTACCGACCTCGACCGACTCGTAAGCAACCTTCGCCGTCATCACGCCTCCTCGGCGGCGCGCGCCACCAGCTTCGTCCACGCGGTCACGACGTGCTCACCGGACTCGTCGTGGACCTCGCCACGGATGTCCAGGATGTCGTTGCCCGCCAAGGACTTGACGTCCTCGATCGTCGAGGTGACCGTCAGCCGGTCCCCCGCCCGAACGGGACGCGTGTAGACGAACTTCTGGTCGCCGTGCACGACGCGGCTGTAGTCCAGACCCAGCTGCGGGTCCTGCACCACCTGCCCCGCGGCCTTGAAGGTGATCGAGAAGACGAACGTCGGCGGCGCGATCACATCGCTGTGACCGAGCGCCTTGGCGGCTTCGGGGTCGACGTACACCGGATTGGCGTCGCCCACCGCCTCGGCGAACTCGCGAATCTTCTCCCGGCCGACCTCGTACGGCGGAGTGGGCGGATAGGTCCGCCCCACGAAGGAATGGTCGAGCGCCATGTGCTCGCTACCTCCTGATGAAAGATGAAAAGACCGAGGGACAGCCCCATACAACGACACGAGGCCGCCCCCGGTGGGGACGGCCTCGTGTACGAGCCTTTTTCAGCGCGTTTCGCGGTGCGCCGTGTGCGAGTTGCAGCGCGGGCAGTGCTTCTTCATCTCAAGACGGTCCGGGTTGTTGCGCCGGTTCTTCTTGGTGATGTAGTTCCGCTCCTTGCACTCCACGCAGGCCAGCGTGATCTTCGGGCGGACGTCGGTGGCAGCCACGTGAGTGCTCCTTGGACGGACGGATGGACGGATGAACGCAAAAAAGAGTAGCCGATCGAAGGACCGACCCCACAATCGGCTACCGTAAGTAGCGGTGACCGGACTTGAACCGGTGACACAGCGATTATGAGCCGCTTGCTCTACCGACTGAGCTACACCGCTTTGATGAAGAGTCCCCCCGCCGAAGCGGGGTTTCCCGATCACCAGAGCCCCAATGCGGAATCGAACCGCAGACCTTCTCCTTACCATGGAGACGCTCTACCGACTGAGCTATTGGGGCGAGCGATGAAGACATTACACGGTTGGTCGCCGATCGCCCAAATCCGTTTCGAAGCCCCGTCCGGCGACGGTGACCGGCACCCGGCCGATCCCTTGATCGACCCCTTTCCGGCCCGCCCATCAGCGGCTTGAGCAGCGCCTCGGCGACCACATGGGCCGCCTCGGCCCCAGCAGCACACCCGTGCCCCGGATCCCTCTCGGGGGCCACACCGGTACGACTATTTCGCTCCTCCTCGAACCGGACCGAACACGCCCCTAGGCTCGTCTCACTCTGCGTGATCTTGTCCCCCTTCCCAGGAGCGCGATGCCCGACAGCCAGCCGTGGCAGCCGGACGACGACGCCGCCGACGCGGCCGATGCGACCAGCAGCCCCGACACCGCCGAGACCGGCACCCTGGTGCTCTGCGGCGCCCGGCTCACCGACGGCCGCGTCGTGGACGTACGGCTCGGTGGCGGGCGCATCGAGGCCGTCGGCACCGCGGGCAGCCTGACCGCCTCCGGCCCGCGGGTGGACCTGCGCGGTCATCTGCTGCTCCCCGCCCCCGCCGAACCGCACGCCCACAGCGACACCGCGCTCACCGCCGGCGGTACGGGCCCCGACACCCCGGGCCCCGTGTCGCACCGCCCCGAGGACATCCAGCGCCGCGCCACCGAGGCCGCCCTGCTGCAGCTCGGCCACGGCGCCACCGCGCTGCGCGCGCACGTACGGATCGGTTCCGTCCAGGGCCTCGCCTCCCTGGAGGCGGTACTGCGGGCCCGCGATTCGCTGCGCGGACTGGCCGAGCTGACCCCCGTCGCCGTGCCCCGGCTGCTCACCGGCGTCGCGGGCGCCGACAATCTCGCCATGCTGCGTGAGGCGGTGAAGATGGGGGTCGGCGCGGTCGGCGGCTGCCCCGACCTCGATCCGGACCCGGCGGGGTACGTGGAAGCCGTCCTGGAGATCGCCGCCGAACAGGGCTGCCCCGTCGATCTGCACACGGACGGTGACGATCCGGCCCGGCTCGGCCGACTGGCCGCCATGTCCGGCGGACTGCGGCCGGGCGTCTCCATCGGTCCGTGCGCCGGCCTCTCCCTGCTCCCTTCCCAGTCCTCGGCCCGAGCCGCCGACCAGCTCGCCGCGGCCGGGGTGACCGTGATCTGTCTCCCCCAGGGCGGCTGCAGCGGGGTGGAGGGCCGGGGCACCGCGCCGGTACGGCTGCTGCGCGCGGCCGGCGTCCGGGTCGCGGCGGGCAGCGGGGCGCTGCGGGACGTCGCGAACCCGGTGGGCCGCGGGGACCCGCTGGAGGCCGCCTACCTGCTGGCCTCACAGAGCGGCTTGCGCGCCGACGAGGCCTACGAGGCGGTGTCCTCGGCCGCCAGGAGGGCGATGGGGCTGCCCGAGGTCCGGGTCGAGGCGGGCTTCCCCGCCGAGCTCCTCGCCGTGCGCGGGGAGCAGCTCTCGGGCGCGCTGTCGCTCGCCTACAGCCGGGTCGTGGTGCACCGCGGCCGGGTGGTGGCACGGACGAGCGCGGTGCGCGAGTACTGCGACTCGGAGACCGTCGTCGCCCTCGGCCTGCCGCGCCAGGGCCGACCGGATTCCGGCCCCTGCAGCGGGCCCTGAGCGCGGCGGCCCGCGGCGGCGTACGGTCGTGAGCATGCGCATTGTCATCGCAGGTGGACATGGTCAGATCGCGCTTCGGCTGGAGCGGCTGCTCGCTGCGGGCGGGTACGAGGCCGTCGGCGTCATCCGTAATCCGGAACAGAGCCAGGACGTCCGGGCGGCAGGCGCCGAACCGGTCGTCCTGGATCTGGAATCCGCCTCCGTCGAGCAGGTGGCGGAGGTGCTGCGCGGCGCCGACGCGGCGGTCTTCGCGGCCGGTGCGGGCCCGGACAGCGGCGCGGCACGCAAGGAGACGGTGGATCGCGGTGCGGCCGTCCTGTTCGCGGACGCGGCGGAACGGGCGGGCGTACGGCGCTACGTCGTGGTCTCGTCGATGGGCGCCGATCCCGACCACCCGGGGGACGAGGTCTTCGACGCGTATCTGCGGGCGAAGGGCGCCGCGGACGCCTATGTGCGCTCCAGGAGCGCACTCGACTGGACGATCCTGCGCCCTGGGATGCTGACGAACGACGCGGGCACGGGAATGGTCCTCCTGGCCGCTTCGGCGGGCCGGGGACCGGTGCCGCGCGACGACGTGGCGGCGGCACTGGTGGAGTTGCTGGAGACGCCGGCGACGGCGGGCCTCACCCTGGAGCTCATCTCGGGGAGTGTGCCGGTGGCGGTCGCGGTGAAGGACGTGGCGGGGAACTGAGCCGTTGATTCGGCTCTCCGGGGCCGCGCCTCACCCCGGTCGGCGGCCCGCCCCTTCGGTTCAGCCGCCCGGCGCCGGGCGGACCGTGATGCCGTGGCGCTCCAGCAGGGCGGCGGTGACGCCGTCGCCCTCGCGGAGCTCGCCCGCGAACGTGCCGTCATAGACGCTGCCGCGCCCGCAGGAAGGGCTGCGGGCCATCAGCAGCGCCTCGGTGCACCCGGCCCGCCGGGCGGCCTCCAGCGCGCGTCGGGCGCCGTCCACGAACTGCTCCGTGACGTCGTGCCCGGTGTCGTCGACGACCCGGGCGCTGCCGTCGAGGACGTCGTGGCCGTCGCCGCCGACGATCTCGGCGGGGCGACGCGGGGTGGGCAGTCCGGCGGCGACCTCGGGGCAGAAGACGACGGGGCGTCGGTCCCCGAGGGACTCGGCCACGGCGGCGGAGGTCTTGGCGCGGCCGTCGAAGCGGCAGGGCACACCGTACAGACAGGCGCTGACCAGCACAGGTTCCATGTTCACGACCTTCCCGGCAGAAACGGCCCTCGCCGCAGGAACACTCCTCGCGGCAGACACAAAGAAGGCCCCCGTCCTAGGACAGGGGCCTTTCCATGTGGCGGCGCCAGGGTTCGAACCTGGGTAGGCTGAGCCGGCAGATTTACAGTCTGCTCCCTTTGGCCACTCGGGCACACCGCCAGGGATTGCTGCCGTGAGAACCGCTTTTCGGCGGTGCTCCTTGGCAACGACGTAAACGATACCCGATGCCCAGGGGTGCTCCGCCACTGGATTGATCAGCGACCCGATCGGGCGCGGGTGACCGAGGACTGTTCCCGGATTCCCTGGTGGACCGGTGCGCGGCGTCGGCCCGCCGGGTCGCGGGCCGACGGGCGCCTTCGCGCCGGGCGCATTCGGGCGATACGGCGACGCGGCGGACTGTCGTGGCTGTCGTCGCGCGCCCGCCGGGGACCGCGGGACAGCCCTTAGGCTTTGATCGGCGACGCGGGGCCGGCAGGCCCGCCGACGCCCGTATTGCACCCCGTTCCCAGCACCCCCGATACAAGGAGCCACACGTCATGGCCGACTCCAGTTTCGACATCGTCTCGAAGGTCGAGCGGCAGGAGGTCGACAACGCCCTCAACCAGGCCGCCAAGGAAATCTCGCAGCGTTACGACTTCAAGGGCACCGGCGCCTCGATCTCCTGGTCCGGCGAGAAGATCCTCATGGAGGCCAACGGCGAGGAGCGGGTCAAGGCGATCCTCGACATCTTCCAGTCCAAGCTGATCAAGCGCGGCATCTCGCTGAAGTCGCTGGACGCGGGCGAGCCGCAGCTGTCCGGCAAGGAGTACAAGATCTTCGCGACGATCGAGGAGGGCATCTCCCAGGAGAATGCCAAGAAGGTGGCGAAGACCATCCGCGACGAGGGCCCGAAGGGCGTCAAGGCGCAGGTCCAGGGCGACGAGCTCCGGGTCAGCTCGAAGAGCCGGGACGATCTGCAGGCCGTGCAGGCGCTGCTGAAGGGCAAGGACTTCGACTTCGCCCTGCAGTTCGTGAACTACCGGTAGGTCTTCGGCAGGTCGTGCGCCTTCCGGGTGCGGGGTGGCGCGGAGCGGGATGCGCCGCTCCGGCCCGCACCCGGGACGCGATGTCCGAATACCGCCGGTCGCGTCGGAGCGGGGGACGCAGACTTGTCCGTACCGGACGACGATCCTGTCGATTTCCGGCCGCGACGGGCAAGGAGAGGGACGAGTCATGACCATGTACGCAACGGTCGACAGCCCGCTGGGTGAACTGCTACTGGTCGGCGAGGAAGCCCCCGGCGCGGCCGGCGGGGTCGCCCTCGCCTCGCTCTCGCTTCCCGGCCGGAAGGGCGCCGCGGTCGTCCAGGACGGGTGGGTTCACGCACCGGAGGTCTTCGCCGGGATCGCCGCACAGCTCCGGGAGTACTTCGAGGGACGGCTGACCCGTTTCGACATCGTCCTCGCGGACGGGCTCGGCACCGATTTCCAGCGACGCGTCTGGGCCGCCCTGGACACCGTCCCGTACGGGGAGACCGTGTCGTACGGACAGATCGCGGAACAAATCGGTACGCCGAGGGCGGGTGTACGTGCCGTGGGGACGGCGATCGGGCGCAATCCCCTACTGGTCGTACGGCCATGCCATCGGGTGATCGGCGCCGACGGGACGCTGCGGGGTTACGCGGGTGGTGTGGAGCGCAAGGAACAGCTTCTGGGGCTGGAAGGCGCCCTGGCGGTGCGCTGACATGTCCGGGCTCTTCCCGAGGCCGCGGGCCGTCGTCGCGCCCGGGGCCGTGCATGTGCCCGAGTGGCTGTCGCCGCAGCGCCAACGGGAGCTGGTGGCGGCCTGCCGGGAATGGGCGCGGGGGCCCGTGCCCCTGCGGCACACCGTGCTGCCGGGTGGCGGGGTGATGTCCGTGCAGACGGTCTGCCTGGGGTGGCACTGGCAGCCGTACCGGTACTCACGTACGGCTGACGACGTGAACGGGGCACGGGTCGCCGAACTGCCCGAGTGGCTCGCGGAGTTGGGACGGGAGGCCCTGCGGGAGGCGTACGGGGGCGGGGGCCCGGTGCGGACGTACGCGCCGGACACCGCTCTCATCAACTTCTACGACGGCACGGCACGGATGGGCATGCACCAGGACAAGGAGGAGCGGTCCGCCGCTCCGGTGGTGTCGCTCAGCGTCGGCGACACGTGCGTCTTCCGCTTCGGGAACACCGAGAATCGGGGAAGGCCCTACACGGACGTGGAATTGGCCTCCGGCGACCTGTTCGTCTTCGGCGGACCTTCACGCTTCGCGTTCCACGGTGTACCGAAGGTCTACCCCGGGACGGCCGATCCGGCGACGGGATTGAGTCGTGGCCGGCTCAATCTGACTCTGCGCGAGACCGGGCTGGGTGCTCCTGGGCGCTGACGGACGTCAGCGGCGTTCGCGGGAGTTCCCGAAGAGCAGCCGGTAGAGGATCAGCAGGACCAGCGAACCGCCGATGGCCGCGACCCAGGTGGCCGTGTCGTAGAAGTCGTTGGAGATGGGGCGGTCGAGGAAACGCGAGGATATCCAGCCGCCGAGGAAGGCACCGATGATCCCGATGAGGGTGGTGCCGACCAGGCCGCCCGGGTCGCGGCCCGGGAGCAGGACCTTGGCGATGGCGCCGGCAAGCAGTCCGAGAATGATCCAACCAATAATGCTCATGCGTGCGAACCTACCCGTCACTCGGTCTTGGAATCCAAGACGTTCCTGCCGGTCGGACGGTTGCGAACGGGCGGTCGCGGTCGGCGGCCGGGCCCTGCCCCCGCTCGCCCGCGGGTCATACGCGGGCGCTGAAATCCGGCCAGGGCGCCATCTCTGCCCCTTCGTCCTCGGACTCCTCGCAGTACCATGCGGTGCCGTCCAGCCAGCCGCGCAGCCACTGGGCGAGATCGGGCTGATCCACGTACCAGGCGCGCTCCGGCTCGTCGGCGTTCGGCTCGAAGAGCAGCACCGTGGTGCGTTCGCTGCGGCAGTCCACGCAGGAATACATCCCGCATCCCAGGCTGCATATCGGCAGGACGCCCTCGGGCCACGGCCGGCCGTCCTCCTCGGCCGCGGCTCGACGGTGGGCGAGGTACTGCGCGACGGCGGATTCCTCCCCGTCCGCGGCCCGGTCGCCGATCAGCGGGAGCAGGCCGTACTCCGGCCCGAAGCCCCCGTTGGCGATCCGGGTGTACAGCGCGGTGAGCAAGGGCGGCAGCGTGAACCCCAGGGCGGCTTCGGCACGCGCGACGGCCTCGGCGGGCAGGGGCGCCGGAAGGGGGTTCTTCTCCCAGCGCGGGGTGGTGCGCGCGGTCTTCTCCGCGACTGCCAGCAACTGCTCGGTGTCGGTCATGGGTTCATGGTGAACGACGGCACTGACAATCGGCCGGGGCCGTCGGCGCGTGCGGCTCCCGACGGCGCGCTCGTGGTTCCCGACGGCGCTCGCGGCGTCCGCACCGGCGCCGGGGTCCCCGTCCCGGCCCTTCTCCCGTCGGGGCCTCTCCCGTCGACGGATACATACCGGCGTCCTACCAGCCGGCGAACTGCTGGTCCGTCCGGACGATCTCCTTGCCGAAGGGCATCAGGGATACGGGGATCAGCTTGAAATTGGCGATGCCGAGCGGGATGCCGATGATCGTGATGCACAGCGCGATGCCGGTGGTGATGTGTCCGAGGGCGAGCCACCAGCCCGCGAGGATCAGCCACAGGACGTTGCCCGCGCAGGAGGGCGCGCCCGCGTCCCGGCGGTCGACGACGGTGTAGCCGAAGGGCCACAGGGCGTAGACGCCGATGCGGAAGGCGGCGAGGCCGAACGGGATGCCGATGACCGTGATGCACAGCAGGAGGCCTGCGGCCATGTAGCCGAGGAACATCCAGAAGCCGCACAGGACCAGCCATATGACATTCAGGATTGTCTTCACGGGCGATGACCTGCCATCTGCTCGAGTCGGGCGATGCGCTCCGCCATCGGCGGGTGTGTCGAGAACATCTTGGACATGCCCTGGCCCGGACGGAAGGGGTTCGCGATCATCATGTGGCTCGCGGTCTCGATCCTCGGCTCCGGGGGCAGCGGGAGCTGTTTCGTGCCGGCGTCGAGTTTCCGCAGGGCGCTGGCGAGGGCCAGTGGGTCGCCGGTCAGCTGGGCTCCCGAGGCGTCCGCCTCGTATTCGCGGGAACGGCTCACGGCCAGCTGGATGACGGACGCGGCCAGTGGTCCGAGGATCATGATCAGCAGCATGCCCAGGATGCCGGGACCCTCGTCGTCGTTGGACCGGCCCACCGGGATCAGCCAGGCGAAGTTGACCAGGAACATGACGACGGAGGCGAGTGCTCCGGCGACGGACGAGATCAGGATGTCGCGGTTGTAGACATGACTCAGCTCATGCCCGATGACTCCGCGCAGCTCCCGCTCGTCCAGGATCTGCAGGATGCCCTCGGTGCAGCAGACCGCCGCGTTGCGCGGGTTGCGGCCGGTGGCGAAGGCGTTGGGGGCCTGCGTCGGGGAGATGTAGAGCCGGGGCATGGGCTGGCGGGCCGCTGTCGAGAGCTCGCGGACCATGCGGTAGAGCTGTGGCGCCTCGAACTCGCTGACGGGGCGGGCCCGCATGGCCCTGAGCGCCAGCTTGTCGCTGTTCCAGTACGCGTAGGCGTTGGTGCCGACGGCTACGAGGAGCGCGACGATCAGGCCCGTACGTCCGAAGAAGCTTCCGATGACGATGATGAGTGCGGACAGTCCCCCGAGGAGTACGGCGGTTTTCAGCCCGTTGTGCCGGCGGTGCACGGTACGCCCTCCAAGTGGTGCGGCAGGGGAACCCTTTGCTTGGTGGTCTCCACTCCCCCAGTGGAGCCTCCCGTACAGGTCAACGCCAGGCGAGGAGAGCTAGTTCCCTTGTGCGTGCGACCGTGGGACCGGGCCTGCCCGGCGCATGTGGCCGGATCAGGCTCTGGGCCGTACGAGTGGAGGGGTCTCGTGCGACGGTCCGTGCCCGGTGGCTCAGCGCTGGGCGGGGAGGCCGGCGAGTTCGAGGGCCTCGGGGTCCGGCTTGATCTCACTGGTGCAGTGGGCGCAGCGCGAGGCGATGGCCGGGATCTCGGTGTAGCAGCGGGGGCAGTCGCGCAGGGCGGCCTTGATGTCGACCTGCTCGTCGGCCTTGGAGAAGCGGTTCTGGACCTTCGTCATGGGAACGACGACGCCGAAGTAGAGCACCGCTGCCGTGATCAGGAAGGCGATGGCGGCGGCCAGGAACTTCCCGTACGGGAAGATGGCGCCCTCGATCGAGAACTCCGCCGAGCTGAAGTCGCCGACGGAGCCGGTGGCGAGCCCGATCAGCGGCGTGATGAAGGCGGTGCTGAATCCGGTGACGACTGCGGTGAACGCGGCTCCCACGGCCAGCCCGATGGCCATGGAGATGACGTTTCCGCGCAGGATGAAGTCCTTGAACCCGTTCAGCACTGCTCTTGCTCCTCTGGAAATGGGTGCGTGTGGGGATGTGCGGGCATGACCTTGCCCTGTGCGGACGGTGCCGGGCAAACCGATCTTGAGAACGTCGGAGGAGTCAGAAGAGATTGACGGCGGCGAACCTGAGGACCGTCTGCGGGGCGCCGGAGAGCAGCACGCCGCCGACGGCGGTGAGGGCGATCGCGAGGGTGAGGTGGGCCGGGGCGCGGTGCCCGGCGGGAACGGCGGCGCCTGCGGGTCCGCCTTCCGCCACGGGTACGGCTTTGCCCTCCGGGACCTCCTCCGGGGAATGGAAGAGCGCGGCGGTCCACTGCAGATAGTAGTAGAGCGCGATCACGACGTTGACGGCCATGACGACGGCGAGCCAGCCGAGTCCCGCGTCGACGGCCGCGGAGAAGACCGTGACCTTGGCGAAGAGGCCGACGATGCCGGGCGGCAGGCCGGCCAGGCAGAGCAGGAAGAAGGCCATCGCGAGGGCGGCGAGGAGGCGGGTGGCGTACAGGCCCCGGTAGTCGGAGAGCCGGTTCCCCGCGCTCGTGCGGGCGACGAGGGCGGCGACCGCGAAGGCACCGAGGTTCACGACGGCGTACATGAGGGCGTACGCGACGGTGGAGCCGATGTGTTCATCGCTGGAGTACGCGGCGGCGGCGATCGGCACCAGGAGGTAGCCGGCCTGGGCGACGGACGACCAGGCGAGCAGGCGTACGGCGCTGCGGACGCGGGTGGCGTTCTGGCGCAGGGCGGCCACGTTGCCGATCGTCATGGTGAGCGCGGCGAGGACGGCGAGGGCCGGTCCCCAGACGTCGGCGTACGCCGGGAACGCGATCACGGTGACGAGGATGAGGCCGGAGAAGCCGACCGCCTTCCCGACGACCGAGAGGTAGGCGGCGACCGGCAGGGGGGCTCCGACATAGGTGTCGGGCACCCAGAAGTGGAAGGGCGCGGCGGCCGTCTTGAAGGCGAAGCCGACCAGGGTGAGGACGACACCCGCCTTGGCGAGCGTGTCGAGCTGCCCCGGCACGTCGTCGAGCCGGGTGGCGATCTCCGTGAGGTGCAGGGTGCCGGTGGTCGCGTACACGAAGCTGACGCCGAGCAGCATGACTGCGGTCGCGACGACGGAGGAGAGGAAGAACTTCAGCGCGGCTTCGGAGGACCGCCGGTCGCCGCGCTTCATGCCGACCAGGGCGAAGGCGGGCAGCGAGGCGACTTCGAGGGCGACCACGAGGGTGGCGAGGTCACGGGCGGCGGGCAGGAGTGCCGCGCCCGACGCCGAGGACAGCAGGAGGAACCAGAACTCGCCCGCGGGGAGCCGACGTGTGTCGCCGAGGGAGAGCAGGGCGGTCAGCAGGGCGCCGCCGAGCACCAGGGCCTGGATGACGACGGCGAAGTGGTCGGCGGTGTAGCTGCAGGCCCCGGTGCCGGTGGTCGCGGCGGTCAGGCAGAAGGTGGAGCGGTCCCCGTCGCGCAGCGGGACGAGGAAGGCGAGTGCGGCGACGAGTCCGGCCATGGTGACCCACCCGAGGAGCGGCTTGCGCTCCTCGGGGAGGAAGAGGTCGGCGACCAGGACGATCAGGGCGACGGCCGCGACGACGACCGGGGGCGCGATGGCGAGCCAGTCGACGGACTGGACGAGGCTGGTGGTGTTCTCGGCCGCTGTGGTGACGACGCCCGGGGGGACGACGGCTGTGGTCACGACTTGCCTCCTGCGAGGAGCTTCTGCACGGCGGGGTCGGTGAGGCCGAGGAGGACGGCGGGCCACAGGCCGGCGAGGACGGTGAGGGCGACGAGCGGGGTCCAGGCGGCGAATTCGTAGCTCTGGATGTCGGCGATCCGCTGCGCTTCCTCGCGCTTCTCGCCCATGCAGACCCGGCGCACGACCAGGAGCATGTACGCGGCGGTGAGCAGGGTGCCGAACGCGGCGATCGACATGAAGGTGAGGAAGGCGGGGCGGCTGAGCCCCTCGGCCGGGTCGAACGAGCCGAACAGGGCGAGCATCTCGCCCCAGAAACCGGCCAGTCCGGGCAGGCCCAGGGAGGCGACGGCGGCGAAGGCGAGGAGTCCGCCGAGGCGGGGCGCGCGGCCGTAGAGCGCGGCCCCGGTGGCGCCGGAGAGGGTGTCGAGGTCTGCGGTGCCGTACCGGTCCTTGACCGCACCCACCAGGAAGAACAGCAGGCCGGTGATGAGGCCGTGGGCGATGTTGGCGAAGAGCGCGCCGTTGACTCCGGTGGGGGTCATGCTCGCGATGCCGAGGAGCACGAAGCCCATGTGTCCGACGGAGGAGTAGGCGATCAAGCGCTTGAGATCGCCCTTGGAGCCCGGCCGGACCAACGCGAGGCAGGCGAGCGATCCGTAGACGATGCCGACGACCGCGAAGGCGGCGAGGTAGGGCGCGAAGGTGTGCATCCCGTCCGGGGCGATGGGGAGCAGGATACGGACGAATCCGTACGTGCCCATCTTCAGCAGGACGCCCGCCAGCAGGACCGAGCCGACGGTCGGGGCGGCGGTGTGGGCGTCCGGGAGCCAGCTGTGCAGCGGCCACATCGGGGTCTTCACGGCGAGCCCGACACCGATCGCCAGAACGGCGATGACCTGCACGGACGAGGTGAGGCCCCGGCCGTTGTCAGTGGCGAGTGCCACCATGTCGAAGGTGCCGCTCTTCAGTCCGATGAGGAGCAGGCCCAGCAGCATGATCACCGAGCCGAGCAGTGTGTAGAGGATGAACTTCCAGGCGGCGGCCTGCCTCGCGGCACCGCCCCAGCGGGCGATGAGGAAGTACATCGGGATGAGCACCATCTCGAACGCCAGGAAGAACAGCAGCAGGTCGAGGACGGCGAAGGTCGCGAGGGTGCCGGACTCCAGAACGAGAACGAGTGCGACGAAGGCCTTCGGGGAGGGGCCGGCAGGCATCTTGAAGTAGCTGTGGAGCGCGCAGAGGAAGGTCAGCAGCGCGGTCAGCACGAGAAGGGGGAGCGAGATGCCGTCGATGCCGAGATGGATGCGGACGTCGAGCGCCGGGATCCAGCTGATGTCGGTGGTGGCCTGCATCTTCGACGGATGGTCGTGGTCGAAGCCGACGGCCAGCACGATCGTGGCGAGAAGGATCGCGCCGGTGACGGTCACACCGTGGCGGAGCACGGCCTGGTCGGGGCTGGATCCCTTCAGTCCGGGCGGGGCCGGCAGGAGCGCGGCCACGGCGCCGACGAGGGGGGCGACCACGATGAACGCGAGAAGGAACTGCATCACGGATGCGCTGATATCGATCACGGCTCACGACCCGGCGTTGATGGTGGCGAAGACGACGGCGGCGACCGCCAGGACCAGGGAACCGGCGAGAAGTGCGCTGAGGTAGGTCTGCACATTGCCGGTCTGGGCGCGGCGGACGGCGGTGCCGAGCCAGCGGGCGCCGGTGCCGGAGCCGCGTACGTATGTGTCGATGACCTCGCGGTCCAGGAAACCGACGAGACTCGCCGCGGCCCGTACGGGGCGGACGAACAGCATCGTGTACAGGGCGTCGAGGTGGAATCCGGCGGCGGCGTGGCGGTGCAGCGGGCCGAGCAGCAGGCGGCCCGGGTCGGCCGGGTCGGGGACTTCTCCGTCCGCGCCGTAGGCGGCTGTGTGGGCGGTCATCGCCTGGGCTTCGAGGAGGGCGGGTTCGGCGTCGGGGTGGGCGACGACCATGCCCGCCGGGGTGCGGGCGGCGAGCGCCGAGGTGTGGCGCCAGGCGCCGTACGTGACGAGGCCGCCGACGAGCCCGACGCCCGTGGAGAGGACGGCGGTGGTCAGGGTCGGGCTGAGGCTGTGCCCGTCGAACCAGTCGGTGATCGCTCCGACGGTCAGTCCGAAGGCGATGGTGGGGACGGCGAGGACCCAGAGGACGGCGGTCATCGCGACGGGCTGCCTGCCGTGATCGGGGGCTTCGGCGCCGCGGCCCCGGAAGGCGAGGAGCCAGAGGCGGGTGGCGTAGGCGGCGGTGAGGACGGCGGCGAGCAGTCCGGCGACGAGGACGGTCCAGCCGGCGGCGGCCGGGGCGACGTGCCGCTCCCCGAGTGCCGTGTGCTCCGCGGCGACGAGGACGGCTTCCTTGGAGAAGAAGCCGGCGAACGGCGGGATGGCGGCGAGCGCGAGAAGGGCGACGGTCATCGTCCAGCAGGCGTCCGGGATGCGCTTTGCCAGGCCGCCCATGCGGGACATGGCGGCCAGCGAGTTGGTCCCGGCGGCGTGGATGACGACGCCCGCCGCGAGGAAGAGGACGGCCTTGAACGCACCGTGGGACAGGAGGTGGAAGACGGCGGCGCCGCGATCGCCGACGGCGAGAGCGCCGGACATGTAGCCGAGCTGGCCGATCGTCGAGTACGCGAGGACGCGCTTGATGTCGTCCTGGGCGAGGGCGGCGAGTCCCGAGCCGATCATCGTGATCGCCGCCATCACGGCGAGGACCACGAGGGCCGCGCCGGACTGGGCGAAGACGGGCAGGAGCCGGGCCACGAAGTAGATGCCGGCGGCGACCATCGTCGCGGCGTGGATCAGCGCGGAGACGGGGGTGGGGCCGGCCATCGCGTCGGGCAGCCAGGTGTGCAGGGGGAACTGGGCGGACTTGCCGGCGACGCCCGCGAGGAGCAGCAGGGCGATGAGCGTGGGGTGGTCCAGGCCGCCGTTCGCGACGGCGCCCAGGATGCGGGTGATGCGGAACGAGCCTGTGTCGGCGGCGAGCGCGAACAGGCCGATCAGGAAGGGGACGTCGCCGAGCTTGGTGACCAGGAAGGCCTTGAGGGAGGCGGCGCGGGCTTCGGCCGTCTCCCAGTAGTGGCCGACCAGGAAGTACGAGCAGATGCCCATGATCTCCCAGCCGACCAGCAGCACCATCAGGTCGCCGGAGTAGACGACGAGCAGCATCGCGGAGGTGAAGAGGGAGACGAGGGCCGCGTACGAGGGGTAGCGGGGATCGTCGCGCAGATAGGCGGTCGAGTAGATCTGCACGCAGGTCGCGACGAGCCCCACCAGGACGGCGACGAGAACGGCGAAGCCGTCGAGGTGCAGGGCGAGGTCGATGGGGACCGAGCCGGTGGGGGTGAGCCGGGTCGCCGCGTCGATGGCCCGTCCGCCGCCCTGGCGGGAGGCGATGACGGCGGTGAGCACGAAGGCGGTGAGCGTGGGCAGTACGGCCAGGGGGCGTACGTAGCCGGGCGCGCGGCGTCCGAGAAGGAGACCGGCCGCGGCGCCCAGGAACGGAAGGAGGGGGACGAGAACGGCGAGGGTCGTGGTGGTCACGCGGTGGCCTCTGCCTTCTTTGCCTTCCCTGCCGCAGCAGTGGCCTGGTCTTCGGTGCCGATGGCCTCGTCGCCGGGGAGGGATTCGGCGGCGTCGGTCTCGGCGGTGTCTCGGAGGCGGTCGACGTCGGAGGTGCCGCGGTTGCGGTGGACGGCGAGGACGATCGACAGGCCGATGCCGATCTCCGCAGCGGCGATGGCGATCGTGAACAGCGTGAGGGCCTGGCCGGAGTGGAGGGTGTCGCGGAGCCAGACGTCGAAGGCGACCAGGTTGAGGTTGACGGCGTTGAGCATCAGCTCGACGGACATCAGGACCAGGATCGCGTTGCGGCGGGCGAGCACTCCGTACAGCCCGGTGCAGAAGAGGAGGGCGGCGAGCACGGCGGGATAGGCGAGGTGCATCAGCTCTGCTCCTTACCGCGCTTGCGGGACAGGACGATCGCGCCGACGAGGGCGGCGAGCAGCAGGACGGAGAGTGCTTCGAACGGCAGCACCCAGTGCCGGAAGAGGAAGGAACCGGTCGCCTCGGTGGAGCCCCGGGCCGGTCCGTCCAGGTCGATCCAGGTGGTGCGGAAGGCGTCGACGACGACCCAGACGAGGGTGCCGGCGGCGGCCGCCGCCACGCCGAGGGCGGCCCAGCGGTTGCCCGAGTCGGCATCCGGGGAGCGGCCGATGGGGGCCTTGGTGAGCATCAGTCCGAAGAGCAGGAGGACGACCACGGAACCGACATAGATCAGTACCTGCACCCAGGCGATGAACTCCGCGGTGAGCAGGAGGTACTCGACGGCGAGACCACCGAGCGCCACGACCAGCCAGAGGGCGGCGTGCACCAGTTGCTTGGTCGTGACGGTGACGAGGGCCGCGCCGAGGGTGGCGATGCCGACGAGGACGAAAGCGATCTCGATGCCGGTCGGTGAGAGGAAGCCGGAGTGGGCGGAGTGGGCCGTGGCGGCTGCGAGTGTCACTCCTCCCCCTCTTCTTCCGTCGGGACCTGCTGGGATTGCTGGGCTTCCTGTGCCTGCTGTGCCTGTTCGGCTTCCTTGATCCGCTGGGCTTCGAGCTTCTCCGCCGTCTTGCGGGCGGCGGCGATCTCCTTGGGTTCCTCCGCGCCCGGGTCGAGCGCGGGCGGTTCCGGCACCGTCCACATCCACTCGCGGAGCTTGTCGCGCTCATGGGTGAGTTCGAGGATGTCCGTCTCCGCGTACTCGAACTCCGGCGACCAGAACAGTGCGTCGAAGGGGCACACCTCGATACAGATACCGCAGTACATGCAGAGCGAGAAGTCGATCGCGAAACGGTCGAGGACATTGCGGCTGCGCTCGCGGCCGCCCGGCGTGGCGGCGGGCACCGTCTCCTTGTGGGAGTCGATGTAGATGCACCAGTCCGGGCATTCACGGGCGCAGAGCATGCAGACCGTGCAGTTCTCCTCGAACAGGGCGATGACACCGCGGGAGCGGGGCGGGAGCTCGGGCTGGACGTCCGGGTACTGCGCGGTGACCGTCTTCCTCGTCATCGTCCGCAGGGTGACGGCCAGGCCCTTGGCCAGGCCGGAGCCGGGGATGCGGGGCCGGGAGGTCGGGAGCGACTCGGCCATCAGTTCATCGCCACCTTCACGATGCCGGTGAGCGCGATCTGCGCGAGAGCGAGCGGAATGAGGGTGGTCCAGGCGAGCTTCTGCAGCTGGTCCTCGCGGAGCCGGGGATAGCTCACGCGCAGCCAGATGACGACGAAGGCGAGGACCGCGATCTTGAGGAGCGTCCAGACCCAGCCGAGGCCGTCGGCGCCGAACGGCCCGTGCCAGCCGCCCAGGAAGAGGACGGTGGTCAGTGCGCACAGGACGACGATGCCCGCGTACTCGGCCAGCAGGAACAGCGCGAAGCGCAGGCCGGTGTACTCGGTGTACGCGCCGAAGATGATCTCCGAGTCGGCGACCGGCATGTCGAACGGCGGGCGCTGCAGCTCGGCGAGCCCGGCCACGAAGAAGACCAGGGCGCCGACGATCTGCCAGGGCAGCCACCACCACTCGAAGGCGTCGAGGATGCCCGGGAGGGAGACGGTGCCGGCCGCCATGGCCACGGACGCGGCGGCGAGCAGCATCGGCAGTTCGTAGGCGAGCAGCTGGGCGGCGGTACGCAGGCCCCCGAGGAGGGAGAACTTGTTGGCCGAGGCCCAGCCCGCCATCAGCGAGCCCAGCACTCCGACGCCCATCACGGCGAGCACGAAGAAGATGCCCGCGTCGACGACCTGTCCGACCGCGCCCTCGCCGGGGCCGATCGGGATGGCGACGAGCACGAGGAGGTACGGAAGCAGGGCGACGGCCGGTGCGAGCTGGAAGACGCGGCGGTCGGCCTCGGCCGGGACGATGTCTTCCTTCTGCGCGAACTTCACGCCGTCCGCGACGAGCTGGGCCCAGCCGTGGAAGCCGCCCGCGTACATGGGTCCCAGGCGGCCCTGCATATGGGCCATCACCTTGTGCTCGGTCTGCCCCACGACGAGCGGGAGGACCATGAACACGGCGAAGACGATGACGAGCCGGAGGGCGACGTCGAGTACGTCGTTCACGCGCCATCGCCTCCGGAAGGACGGTCGGGATGCGGCTCGGACGTGGGGTCCGGGGCAGGGGTGGTGGGCTGGTCGGGGGCCGTCTCGTCGGGGGCCGTCTCGTCACGGGCGCCCGTGGAGGACGGCTCGGGTTCGGGGGCGTCGGTGGAGGACGGTGCGGGCTCGGACGCGCCCGCAGCGGACGGTTCGGGTTCGGGGGTGGCGTCGTAGGCCGGGCGGGCGTGGTGCCAGGGGGCGTCGCCGCTTCCCGACTTCGGCGTCGGCTTCTTCCGCGACGACTCCGGAGCCGGCCCGCTCGGACCTGCCCCGCCCGGACCTGCCTGGTTCCGGGCCGCCTGGTCCTGGGCCGCCTGGTCCTGGGCCGCCTGATCCTGGGCCGCCTGGTCCGAGGTCGATCCCATCGGTGTCGTCCCGGATGCCGCCGGTCCGGTCGTGGCCGGCCCGGTCGTGGCCGGCTTCTCCGGATCGGGCCGCTGACTCGCCGAGCCCTGCGACGCGCTCCGGGCACGGCGCGGGGCTGCGGGAGGCGTGGACCCGGCCGTCGACGCCGTCGGCTCCGGCTGCTGGCTCGCCGAGCCCTCGCTCACACTGCGGGCGCGGCGCACCGGGCGGTCACCCGCGGCGCGCGGGGTACGGGCCGGACGGGACGGGGCGGGCGGGAGCTGGCCCTTCAGGGGGCCCCATTCGTTCGGGTCGGGGACGCCGGGCGGCAGCATCGTGCGCCGCTTCGGGCCGCCGTGCTCCGACTCGCCCGGCTCCTTCGCACCCGGCCAGGCCTTCGCGACGCGTGCCGCCAGCACGAAGTCCTTGCGCAGCGGATGGCCCTCGAAGCCCTCGGGCAGCAGCAGCGGCACCAGATGCGGATGCCCCTCGAAGCCGATGCCGAACATCTCGTGCGTCTCGCGCTCGTGCCAGGCGGCGCCCGCGTAGATGTCGATGGCGGTGGGGAGGACCGCCGCGTCGTGCGCGACGGTCGTACGGATCAGGAGCCGACGGACCCTGCCCTCGGCCAGGGCGGCGACGTGGACGCAGACGCAAAAGCCCGTGCCCGGCTCGTCGACCGCGCTCAGCCAGTCGAAATAGGTGCAGCCCAGCGTGTCGCGGGCCGTTTCGAGGGCGGCGGTCCAGGAGGCGGCCGGGACGTCGACGGTCAGCAGGTCGTACGCGGACTCGGCCGTCGCTCCCTCACCGAAGAGCTCGGCCGCGGCATCCGGGAGGCGGTCGTAGGCGTCACCGGCAGAGGTGTCGGTCATGTGCGGTCCTCCCCCGGTGTCGGCGGGGCGGCCACCAGGCCGCTGCGCAGTGCGGCGGTGGAGGGACGGCCGCCGCCCGGCGCGTAGCGCTCGCCCAGCGACTCGCGGGCGATCTTCTCCTGAAGCTTGAGGATGCCCTGGAGGAGCGCCTCGGGCCGGGGCGGGCAGCCCGGTACGTAGACATCGACCGGAATGATCTGGTCGACGCCCTTCGTCACGGAGTACGAGTCCCAGTACGGACCGCCGCAGTTGGAGCAGGCGCCGAAGGAGATGACGTACTTGGGCTCGGGCATCTGCTCGTACAGCCGCTTCACGGCCGGGGCCATCTTGTCCGTCACCGTGCCGGAAACGATCATGAGGTCGGCCTGGCGCGGACCGGGCGCGAAGGGGATCACACCGAGCCGGATGAAGTCGTGCCGCGCCATGGAGGCGGCGATGAATTCGATGGCGCAGCAGGCGAGCCCGAAGTTGAAGACCCAGAGGCTGTAGCGGCGACCCCAGTTCAGGACCACCTTCATCGGCTCCGGGGCCAGGCGCGACAGGACGCCGAGCCGCTTGGGCTCCGGCAGGAACGTCGGAACGGCCTGCGGTTCGGGCCCCGCCCCGGGCACCGGCTCCGTCCCCGATCGCGCTGCGGGGCGGTGCTCGGGGGGCGGCGGGCTCGTCACGTCCATTCGAGGACGCCCTTCTTCCATGCGTAGAGCAGTCCTACGGCCAGGAAACCGAGGAAGATGAACATTTCCACCAGAGTCGTCGCCCCGTATCCGGGAGCGGCGAATACGGTCGCCCACGGAAACAGGAAGATCGAGTCGACGGCGAAGATCACGTACAGGAAGGCATAGACGTAATAACGGACCTGGGTATGTGCCCATCCTTCACCCACCGGGTCCACGCCGCACTCGTACGTCAGGAGTTTCTCCGGTGTGGGAACCACGGGGCGCAGCAGTCGGCCGGCCCCGAAGGCCACCGCGACGAACAGCACACCGATCACGGCGAGCAGTCCGACCACGGAATAGCCGTGGAAGTAGTCCGACGCGAGAACGGTCGATTCCGGCAGATCAGCCACGTCCGTCCCTCGCTCCCTCGAACCCGTTCGACGATCTGTACGCACGGGAGTCTAGGCCCTGTTAAAGGGAGGGTAAGCAGCCGCATCGGACAACGGGTGGGGTTATCCCTACTTCACGCCACCCACGAACCCCATGGCATGCGCGGGCGCCGCCCGGCAGGCTGGGGCCTATGACCATGAGCCCTCTGGTGCCCGACAACGACCGGCCACCGCCCGCCCGCTTCGCCCTCGATCGGTGGACATGGAAGGAGATCGGCCATCTCCTGGCCAACCTCCCCATGGCCCTGGCCGGGTTTGTTTACACAGTTTTCATGATCGGCGTCGGCGTGGGGCTTGCGGTCACGGTGATCGGTCTCCCTCTGCTCGCCGCCGGACTGCAGGGAGCGCGGCTGATCGGCCGGGCCGAGCGGGGCCGGGCGCGGGCGATGCTCGGGGTGTGGGTCGACGAGCCCAGCCCGACGGTCCTGTCCCGCCGCGAGCAGGGCTTCTTCCCCTGGCTGTGGTCGAGCCTGATGGACCCGGTGGGCTGGCGGGCGGTGCTGTACTCCTTCATCCGGCTGCCCTGGGGCGTACTCACGTTCGTCGTGACCCTTGTGAGTCTCTTCCTGCTGTGGCCGGTGCTCCCCTTCATCGCGAGGTTCCTCGCCAATGCCGACCGGGCGATGGCGCGCGGGCTGCTGTCGCCCTCCGACGAGCTGGAGCGCAGGATCGCCGAGCTGGAGTCGGACCGCGGGGTGGTCGTCGACACGGCCGCCGCCGACCTGCGCCGCATCGAGCGCGACCTGCACGACGGCGCACAGGCCCGCCTCGTCGCCCTCGCCATGGGCCTGGGCCTCGCGAAGGAGAAGCTGACCGACGACCCCGAGGCCGCCGCCCGCATGGTCGACGAGGCCCACGGCGAGGTCAAGGTCGCCCTCCAGGAACTCCGCGACCTCGCCCGCGGCATCCACCCCGCCGTCCTCACCGACCGCGGACTCGACGCCGCGCTCTCCGCCATCGCCTCCCGCTGCACCGTCCCCGTGACGGTGGGGGTGGATCTGGCGTCCCGGCCCGCCCAGGCCATCGAGGGCATCGCGTACTTCACGGTCTCCGAGCTGCTGCAGAACGTGAGCAAGCACAGCGCCGCCCGTTCGGCGTCCGTCGAGGTGTGGCGGGCCGGGGACCGACTGCTGGTCCAGGTCACCGACGACGGGCAGGGCGGAGCCCGGATGGACGGCGGTACGGGCATGGCCGGACTGGCCGAACGGCTGGGTGCCGTCGACGGGCTGTTCGTCCTCGACTCACCGGTCGGTGGGCCCACTACGGTCACCGCGGAGCTGCCCTGGCGGGACCGGGAGGCGGAGAAGGAGCCGAACCGCCCCCGGGCGGCCGGGCGCCCGTAGGGCCGGGTGGGTCCGGCTCGCCCCGGGCCCACCCGATCCCGTCCGGACCGGCGGGATCGTGCCTGACCGACCCGTGCCCCGGGTCGCGCCGATCCCGGTCGGCCCGGGGCCGCCCCATCCCGCCCGACCCGGCACGATCCCGCCGGATCCGGCAAGCTCTCCGGGGCGGGCACCCCCGGCCGCCCCCGCCAGGTGGGGAAAACCCCCGGTCGAAGACGGATACCGCCCTCATGGTGCGCCGGCCCGAGGCCCAGCACCCTTGTGGGAGCGACCGGAGCCCCGGAATCACGGGGGCACCGGCCACCGCCCCGGAACGCCGGATCCCAGGACCCCGGGGAACCCGGAGCACGAACCCTCGACCGCATCCCAGACCGCCGAGAAGAAACGGACAGCACCCATGGCCACGGCATATGGACCGGACACTCGGGACCACCAGCGGTCCGGAGCCGGTTTCGGGGACCGACCCCCGGTGAAGCACGTCTTCCCCGCGGCGCTGCGCGCGCCGCTGGAGGGCAGGACCTGGCGCGAGTTCGGCTATCTCCTGCTGAGCCTGCCGATCAGCACGGTGCTGTTCAGCCTCTCGATCGCCCTGACGTCCCTGAGCGCCGGCATGCTGATCACCTTTCTCGGCATCCCGATCCTGGCCGGCACGCTGGCCATGTGCCGGGGGTTCGGCGCGCTGGAGCGGGCCCGGGCGCGCGGGCTGCTCGGGCTGGACGTGGCGGACCCGGCACCGGCGCGCGGCAAGACCGGCGGCCTGATGCCCTGGGTGGGCGCGGTCCTGAAGAGCGGGGTCTCCTGGCGGCATCTGCTCTACGCGCTGCTGCACTTCCCGTGGGCGGTCTTCGCCTTCGTCGTCTCGCTGACCTTCTGGTCGTGCGGGTGGGCCACCTTCACCTACCCGCTGTGGCAATGGATCTTCCCGGCGACCATCGGGGCCGGCGGCATCCAGCTGTACGGCGACGACCACCGGCGGATCTACCTCGACGCCCCCTTCGAGCTGGCCGCGACCAGCGTGTGCGGTCTGGTGGTCGTCCTCATCACCCCGTGGATCATCCGTGGCCTGACGAGCGTGGACCGGCTGATGGTGGCCGGGCTGCTCGGGCCGTCCCGGCTGGCGACGCGCGTCTCGGAGCTGGAGTCGGACCGCGGGGTGGTCGTCGACACGGCCGCCGCCGACCTGCGCCGCATCGAGCGCGACCTGCACGACGGCGCACAGGCCCGCCTCGTCGCCCTCGCCATGGACCTGGGCCTCGCGAAGGAGAAGCTGACCGACGACCCCGAGGCCGCCGCCCGCATGGTCGACGAGGCCCACGGCGAGGTCAAGGTCGCCCTCCAGGAACTCCGCGACCTCGCCCGCGGCATCCACCCCGCCGTCCTCACCGACCGCGGACTCGACGCCGCGCTCTCCGCCATCGCCTCCCGCTGCACCGTCCCCGTGACGGTCGAGGTGGATCTGGCGTCCCGGCCCGCCCAGGCCATCGAGGGCATCGCGTACTTCACGGTCTCCGAGCTGCTGCAGAACGTGAGCAAGCACGCCCGCGCGACCCATGCGTCGGTCGATGTGTGGCGGACCGCGGACCGGCTGCTGGTCCAGGTCGTCGACAACGGGCGCGGCGGCGCCGACGTGTCGTCGGGGAGCGGGCTGGCCGGGCTGGCCGAGCGGCTGGAAGCGGTGGACGGCGTCCTCGTCGTGGATTCGCCGCAGGGCGGTCCGACGCGGATCACGGCCGAGTTGCCGTGGCGCGGCTGAGCACACCCCCATGGCGCCGTAACGGGAAAACCCCAGGTCGCAGCGGCTTTCACTGCTCCTCGTCCCCGGTCGCCGCACCGGCTCGATTCCGAGCCGGTGCGGCGGCCGGGGACACCGCGCTGTCGATACTGCGATGCTGGAAGCCGTACGGGCAGAACCAGCGAACAGTGGGGGAAACAGCGTCATGGTGGAGGACAGGGTGCGGGTAGTCATCGCCGAGGATTCGGTACTGCTCCGGGAGGGGCTCACCCGGCTGCTGACCGATCTCGGGCATGACGTCGTCGCCGGGGTGGGGGACGCCGAGGCGCTGATCAAGACGGTGCACGATCTCGCCGGGCAGGACGCGCTGCCCGATGTGGTGGTCGCCGACGTGCGGATGCCGCCGACCCACACCGACGAGGGCGTGCGGGCGGCCGTACGGCTGCGCAAGGACTATCCCGGGATCGGGGTGCTGGTCCTTTCGCAGTACGTCGAGGAGCAGTACGCGACCGAGCTGCTGGCCGGGTCCAGCCGGGGTGTGGGGTATCTGCTGAAGGACCGGGTCGCCGAGGTCCGGGAGTTCGTGGACGCCGTGGTCCGGGTGGCGCAGGGCGGCACGGCGCTGGACCCGGAGGTGGTGGCGCAGCTGCTGGGCCGGAGCCGTAAGCAGGACGTCCTGGCCGGGCTGACGCCGCGCGAGCGCGAGGTGCTCGGCCTGATGGCGGAGGGGCGGACGAACTCCGCGGTGGCCAGGCAGCTGGTGGTGAGCGACGGCGCCGTGGAGAAGCACGTCAGCAATATCTTCCTGAAGCTGGGCCTGTCGCCCAGTGACGGGGATCACCGCCGGGTGCTGGCGGTGTTGACCTACCTGAACTCCTGAGGAGCTGACACCCTGTCAGGTGTCTGATGGGGGTCGCGCGAATCACCGAGGTCACCGCGGGGACCGGCATCGGCCGCCGCGGTGACCGGGATCCCGGTCACCGGAGAACACTCCGGGGTCCTAGAACCAAAGAATGAGTGCGCAGCGTCTTCATCGAACGGCTGGGGGGCTTGCGAAACATGACAAATCGCTATGAAATCGCGTCTCAAAACAACGTCCACCATATGATCGGTCCAGGGAAGGCGACCCTTACCGACGTAGGGTGGGCCTTGGGACCGCCGGCGGGCCGGCCGGTCCCGAGCCGCCGCCCCGAGGGAGGTCCAGTTCAGTGACCAGCCAGGTCAGTAGCCCAGCCGAACAGGCCGATGAGGCCAGCGAGGCGCTCGTCGGGGGACAGCGTGCCCCCCGCCCCGGTCACGCGGGCGCCGGCGAGAAGGAGATCCGCCGTCTGGACCGGGTGATCATCCGTTTCGCGGGTGACTCCGGAGACGGTATGCAGCTCACGGGTGACCGGTTCACCTCGGAGACCGCTTCCTTCGGGAACGATCTTTCCACGCTGCCGAACTTCCCCGCCGAGATCCGCGCCCCCGCAGGCACCCTGCCGGGGGTTTCCTCGTTCCAGCTGCATTTCGCCGATCATGACATCCTGACGCCGGGCGACGCCCCGAACGTCCTGGTCGCGATGAACCCTGCCGCCCTCAGGGCGAATCTCGGCGATGTGCCGCGCGGCGCCGAAATCATCGTCAACACCGATGAATTCACCAAACGCCCGATGGCGAAGGTCGGCTATGAGACCAGTCCCCTGGAGGACGGCTCACTGGAGGCGTACAACGTCCACCCGGTGCCGCTGACCACGCTGACGATCGAGGCGCTGAAGGAGTTCGGGCTCTCCCGCAAGGAGGCCGAGCGCTCGAAGAACATGTTCGCGCTCGGGCTGCTCTCCTGGATGTACCACCGGCCGACCGAGGGAACCGAGGCGTTTCTTCGCGCCAAGTTCGCGAAGAAGCCGCAGATCGCCGAGGCGAACGTGACCGCGTTCCGCGCCGGGTGGAACTTCGGGGAGACGACGGAGGACTTCGCGGTCAGCTACGAGGTGGCGCCCGCCTCCCAGGCCTTCCCGACCGGCACGTACCGCAACATCTCCGGGAACCTGGCGCTGTCCTACGGCCTGATCGCCGCGGGCCGGCAGGCGGATCTGCCGCTCTACCTGGGCTCGTACCCGATCACCCCGGCCTCCGACATCCTGCACGAGCTCAGCAAGCACAAGAACTTCGGTGTACGCACCTTCCAGGCCGAGGACGAGATCGCCGGCATCGGTGCCGCGCTGGGCGCCGCGTTCGGCGGGTCCCTCGCGGTGACGACGACCTCCGGGCCGGGTGTGGCCCTGAAGTCGGAGACCATCGGGCTCGCCGTCTCCCTCGAACTGCCGCTGATCGTCATCGACATCCAGCGCGGCGGCCCGTCCACCGGCCTGCCCACCAAGACCGAGCAGGCCGACCTGCTCCAGGCGATGTACGGGCGCAACGGCGAGGCGCCGGTCCCGATCGTCGCCCCGAAGACCCCGGCGGACTGCTTCGACGCCGCGCTCGACGCCGCCCGGATCGCGCTGACCTACCGCACCCCGGTCTTCCTGCTCTCCGACGGCTACCTCGCCAACGGCTCCGAGCCGTGGAAGATCCCCGAGATCGACGAACTGCCCGATCTGCGCGTCCGGTTCGCCACCGGCCCCAACCACGAACTGGCCGACGGCACCGAGGTGTTCTGGCCGTACAAGCGCGACCCGCAGACCCTGGCCCGCCCGTGGGCGATCCCCGGCACCCCTGGCCTCGAACACCGCATCGGCGGCATCGAGAAGCAGGACGGCAGCGGCAACATCTCCTACGACCCCGCCAACCACGACTTCATGGTCCGCACCCGCCAGGCCAAGATCGACGGCATCGAGGTCCCCGACCTCGACGTCGACGACCCGGCCGACGCACGGACGCTCGTGCTGGGCTGGGGCTCCACCTACGGCCCCATCACCGCCGCCGTCCGCCGGCTGCGTGCCGCAGGGCACCCCATCGCCCAGGCCCATCTGCGCAACCTCAACCCCTTCCCGAGGAATCTCGGCGAGGTGCTGAAGCGCTACGACAAGGTGGTCGTGCCCGAGATGAACCTGGGCCAGCTCGCCACGCTCATCCGGGCCAAGTACCTCGTCGACGCGCACAGTTACAACCAGGTCAACGGTATGCCGTTCAAGGCCGAACAGCTCGCGACGGCTCTCAAGGAGGCCATCGATGCCTGACACCAACGAACTTCTCCAACTGGTGCCCAAGGCCGAGGCCAAACAGTCCATGAAGGACTTCAAGTCCGACCAGGAGGTGCGCTGGTGCCCCGGCTGCGGTGACTACGCGGTCCTCGCCGCCGTCCAGGGCTTCATGCCCGAACTCGGACTGGCGAAGGAGAACATCGTCTTCGTCTCCGGCATCGGCTGCAGCTCCCGCTTCCCGTACTACATGAACACCTACGGGATGCACTCGATCCACGGCCGCGCCCCGGCCATCGCCACCGGCCTCGCCTCCTCCCGCCGCGACCTGTCCGTCTGGGTCGTCACGGGCGACGGCGACGCGCTGTCCATCGGCGGCAACCACCTCATCCACGCGCTGCGCCGCAACGTGAACCTCAAGATCCTGCTCTTCAACAACCGGATCTACGGACTCACCAAGGGCCAGTACTCCCCCACCTCCGAAATCGGCAAGATCACCAAGTCGACGCCGATGGGCTCGCTCGACGCTCCCTTCAACCCGGTGTCCCTGGCCATCGGAGCGGAGGCGTCCTTCGTCGCCCGCACCATCGACTCCGACCGCAAGCACCTCACGAGCGTGCTGCGCGCGGCGGCCGACCACCCGGGCACGGCGCTGGTGGAGATCTACCAGAACTGCAACATCTTCAACGACGGCGCCTTCGAGATCCTCAAGGACAAGGACCAGGCGCAGAACGCCGTCATCCGGCTGGAGCACGGCCGGCCGATCCTCTTCGGCACGGACGACACCAAGGGTGTGGTCCGCGACCCGGCCACCGGCGACCTCAAGGTCGTCACGGTCACGGAGGAGAACCGGTCGCAGGTCCTCGTCCACGACGCCCACGCCGCCAGCCCCACCACGGCCTTCGCGCTGTCCCGGCTCGCCGATCCCGACACCCTGCACCAGACCCCCATCGGGGTACTGCGCAGCGTCGACCGGCCGGTCTACGACACACAGATGGCCGAACAGCTCGACACCGCCGTCGAGAGAGACGGCAAGGGCGACCTGGCCGCACTGCTCGCGGGCAACGACAACTGGACGGTCGTCGGCTAGGGCTGTGGCCGGAGAGGTTTGCCGGGAGGCGCGGCGTCCGGTGCGGTGCGTCGCACGGCGGAGGATCGCCCTCGTGCCGGACGCACTCGGGTGATGCGACACCGCGGCGAGGTGCCGTGCCGGGCGTCGCGAGCCGGTGAACCTTCCCGGTCACAGCACCAGGGCCGTGCGTTCGGATCCGGCCCGATCCGAACGCAAGGCCCTCGTCGACACCCGCAGGGGTGCGCCGCCTCGCCGGACGGGCTGAATTTCGGCCCGTCCGGCGTTTGCGACCAGGGGTGCGACCGGCCACCGCGCACCATGTGGCCATGGCCCTGGACCGCCCCGCGTACCGCATCAAGCGGCGTCTGCTCGGCAGAGCGCTCACCACCGAGCGCATCAGCGAGGAGAAGCTCGACAACCGGACGGCGCTCGGGGTGCTCGCCTCCGATTGCATCAGTTCGTCCGCGTACGGCTCCGAGGAGATGCTCCGGGTCCTCGTGCCCGTCGTCGGTGCCGCCGCCTTCACCCTGCTCATGCCGGTCACCGGCGCGATCCTGCTCGTCCTGCTGCTGCTGACCCTCTGCTACAGCGATGTCGTGATGATCTACACCCGGGCGGGCGGTTCGTACGTCGTCGCCCGGGAGAACTTCGGGCCCAACGTCGCGCAGATCGCCGCCGTGGCGCTGCTGGTCGACTACATCGTCACCGTCGCCGTCCAGGTCTCGGCCGGCACCAACGCCCTGATCTCGCTCGCCCATCTGATCGGCAACGGCTTCACCGGCCTGGACCATCTCCAGCTGCCGGTCTCCGTCGCCGTCATCGTGCTGCTCGCGTACGGGAATCTGCGCGGGGTCCGCGAGGCGGGCCGGGCCTTCGCGCTGCCCGCCTATCTCTTCATGACCGCCGTCGGCCTCATCCTGCTCGTCGCCGCTCTGCGCGGGCTCACCGGTGAGCTGCCGCACGCCGATCTGCACGCCGACGGGGTCGTGCCGCTCGGCACCCCGGGCAACGGCTGGCTGTACGGCGCCTCGCTCTTCATCGTGCTGCGCTCGTTCGCCAACGGCGGCTCGTCCCTCACCGGGCTCGAAGCGATCTCCAACGGCATCTCCACGTTCCGTGAACCCCAGGGCCGCAACGCCCGCCGCACCCTCATCGCCATGAGCGTGGTCCTGGGCATCCTCGTCCTCGGTGTCTCCACGCTGGCGCACTTCACCCATGCCGTCCCGTACACCGACGGCACTCCGACCGTCATCGCGCAGGAGGCCCATCTCGCGTTCGGCGGCGGCCCGCTCGGGACGGTCGGACTGGTCTTCGTACAGCTGGCGACCGCGCTGGTCCTGTACACCGGCGCCAACACCCCGTTCACCGGCTTCCCGTACCTCGCCAGCTTCGTCGCCGCGGACCGGTTCCTGCCGAGGATGCTGACCCGGCGCGGGCACCGGCTGGCGTTCTCCAACGGCATCATCGCGCTGACCGTCGTCTCGCTGGCGCTGCTGCTGGTGACCGGCGCCAGCGTGGACCGGCTGGTGGCGCTGTACGCGATCGGCGTGTTCACCGCCTTCACCATGGCCGGGGCCGGTCTCACCGCGTACCACCTGAGGCGCCGGGAGCCGTACCGCAGGCTGAAGATCGCGGTCAACGGACTCGCCGCGGCCAGCTCGGCCACCGTCGTGCTGATCTTCGCGGTCACCAAGTTCACCGAGGGCGCCTGGCTGGTCGTGGTGGTCTTCCCGCTCGGGGTCTGGGCACTGACGCGGATCAATCGCGAGTACCGGCACGAGGCCGCCGCGCTGCAGAGCATCCATGCTCCGGGCGCCGACCGCGCGCGCTACCGCCGCCATCTGGTCTTCGTCCTCGTCGAGACGCTCGACCTGGCGACGCTGAAGGCCCTGCGGTACGCCCATGAACTGCGCCCGGACGAGATCCGGGCGGTGCATTTCGCGATCGACGAGGCGTACGGCAGACGGCTGGCCGCCCGCTGGGAGGCGACGGACGCCACATCCGTCTCGCTGGAGCTGGTGCAGTGCCCGGACCGGCGGCTGCGCCACGCGATGAAGGAGCTGGCCTCCCGCACCACGGAGGACGGGAACACCTGGCTGACGGTGCTGGTGCCCCGGCGGACGTACAGCAATGTGCTCGGGAAGCTGCTGCACCGGGGCACGGGCGAGCAGATGGCGAAGACACTGGCGCAGCTGCCGCACGTGGCGGTGACGATCCTGCCGTTCGACGTCTCGCGGGCGCTGCGGGCGCTGGAGGAGGGGCGCTCGCCTCAGCTGGACTGATCCTGCAGCCCCCGGGCGTCCCGCGCCTTCTGCCGGTCATAGGTCCCGCGCGCCGCCTGCACGGCGTCCAGGCGGCGCTCCGTCCAGCGTGCCAGCGCCCACACCTGCTCGGCGGCCTCCCTGCCCAGCCCGGTGAGCGAGTAGTCCACCCGCGGCGGGATCACCGGTTTCGCGTCCCGGTGCACGAAGCCGTCGCGCTCCAGCGTCTGGAGGGTCTGGGCGAGCATCTTCTCGCTGACGCCGCCGACTTCGCGGCGCAGTTCGCTGAAGCGGTACGAGCGTTCCAGCAGGGCGGCGAGGACCAGCACGCCCCAGCGGCTGGTGACATGTTCGAGCACCAGCCGGGAGGGGCACATCTGCCGGTTCACATCGGGCTTCGGGTTCAGGTCACTCACGCTCATGCCAGTACCTTACTTCAAAGTGGGTACTTTCGATTGGTTAGTGCACTCCGTAGAGTGAGTGGCACCGGACCGAACAAGGGCCGGTGCCACCCAAGAGGAGAAACCCCCCATGAGCATCGTTGTCACCGGAGCCACCGGAGAGCTCGGCCGCCTCGTCGTCGACCAGCTGCTCACCACCGTGCCCGCGAACGAGATCGCCGCCGTCGTCCGCGACGAGGAGAAGGCCGCCCCGCTCGCCGCCCGCGGCGTCGAGCTCCGCGTCGCCGACTACGACCGTCCGGAGTCCCTCAAGGACGCCTTCCGGGCCGGTGACCGCGTCCTGCTCATCTCCGGCAGCGAGGTCGGCAGGCGTGTGCCGCAGCACACCGCCGTCATCGACGCGGCCAAGGCGGCGGGCGTCGCCCAGCTCGCGTACACCGGCGTACTGGGCGGCCCCGAGGCCGACTTCCAGCTGGCCGCCGAGCACAAGGTCACCGAGCAGCTGATCCTGGACTCCGGACTGCCGCACACCTTCCTGCGCAACGGCTGGTACACCGAGAACTACACCGCCAACCTCGCCCCCGTCCTGGCGCACGGCGCCGTCGTCGCCAACGCGGGCGACGGCCGGGTCGCCTCCGCCACCCGCGCCGACTACGCCGCCGCCGCGGCCGCCGTGCTGACCGGCGAGGGTCACCTGGGCGCGGTCTACGAACTGAGCGGCGATGTCGCCTGGTCGTTCGCGGAGTACGCCGCCGAGGTCGCGCGGGCCACCGGCAAGGAGATCGTGCACAAGAACGTGCCGGCCGCCGTGCACCAGGAGATCCTGGTCGGCGCCGGTCTGCCCGAGGGCTTCGCGGCGATCCTGGTCGACGTGGACGCGGCGATCGCGCGCGGGCTGCTCGCCGGGACGAGCGGCGACCTGGCCCGGCTGATCGGCCGCCCGACGACGCCGCTGGCCGAGACGGTGGCAGCCGCGGTGGCCCCGGCGTAACCTCGCCCGCCCCCCGCCCCCCGCCCCCCTTCCCCCACACCTCAGGGGCCCCATGTCATGACCGTATGGCGATACGGCTATGACATGGGGCCCCTTCGGCGATACCGTCGTGCAGTCGGCGGAGCAGTTGACACAGACATGCGGAGGGTCCGTGAAGGGGACAAATGAACAGCGGGCCGGACTGCTGTCCGGCATCGGCGCCTACGGCCTGTGGGGTCTCGTCCCCCTGTTCTGGCCGCTGCTGAAGCCCGCCGGCGCGATCGAGATCCTCGCCCACCGCATGGTCTGGTCCCTCGCGGTCGTGGGCATCGCGCTGCTCGTACTGCGCCGCTGGTCATGGATCGGTGAGCTGATACGTCAGCCGAGGAAGCTCGGCCTGATAGCGGTCGCCGCGGCCGTGATCACGGTCAACTGGGGCCTCTACATCTGGTCCGTGAACAACGGCCATGTCGTCGAGGCCTCGCTCGGCTACTTCATCAATCCGCTGGTCACCATCGCCATGGGCGTCCTGCTCCTCGGTGAACGGCTGCGCCCCGCGCAGTGGGTGGCGGTCGGCACCGGCGTCGCGGCGGTGCTCGTGCTGGCCATCGGTTACGGACAGCCGCCGTGGATCTCGCTGATCCTGGCGTTCTCCTTCGCGACGTACGGCCTGGTGAAGAAGAAGGTCAACATGGGCGGCCTGGAGTCGCTCACCGCCGAGACCGCCGTGCTCTTCGTGCCGGCGCTCGGCTATCTGCTGTGGCTGGGCGCCCGGGGCGACTCGACGTTCGGCTCCGAGGGCCTCGGTCACGCGTCGCTGCTGGCCGCGACGGGGGTCGTCACGGCCACGCCGCTCGTCCTGTTCGGGGCGGCGGCGATCCGTGTGCCGCTCTCCACGCTGGGCCTGCTGCAGTATCTGGCGCCCGTCTTCCAGTTCGTCCTCGGCATCCTGTACTTCCACGAGGAGATGCCGCCGGAGCGGTGGGCCGGGTTCGCCCTGGTGTGGCTGGCGCTCACCCTGCTGACCTGGGACGCGTTCCGGACGGTGCGGCGGACGAGGGCGCAGGCGCTGGCTCTGGCCGCGCAACCGGCGCCGTCGGCCGGGGACACCGCTTCGTCCTCGCCCTCCGCAACCCCAGCGCGGTGACCAGCGCCCCCACCGCCACCATCACCACCGGGACGACGAGCGCCACCCGGTAGGCCGCCAGAACGGCTCCGGGCGAGCCGTCCGTGCCCGCCGACGCGATCCCGTACACGGCCGTCACCGCCGAGATACCGACGGCCGAACCGAACTGCGTCGAGGTGTGCAGGAGTCCGCCCGCCAGGCCCTGCTCCCGGTCGGGTACGCCGTCGGTCGCCGCGATGGTCAGCGGACCGTAGGCCAGGGCGAAGGCGGCCCCGATGAGGATCAGCGTCGGGAACATCGCCGCGTACGACCAGTCCGTCCCGACCGGCAGGAACAGCGCGTACGAGACCACGGCGAGGACGAAGCCGCCGAGGGCGACCCGGGCATTGCCGAACCGGTTCACCAGGCGTGGGGTGAGGGTCGGCGCGATGACCGCGTCGGCACCCATCGCCACCAGGGCGAGTGCGGTCTGCAGCGAGGACCAGCCGCGCAGTTCCTGGAGGTAGAGCGTCACCACGAACTGGAAGCCGAAGAACGAGCCCACGAACAGCAGGGCGCCGAGGTCGGCGCGGATCATCGAGGCCCGGCGCAGCAGGGCGAGTTCGACCAGCGGCGCCGCGGAGCGCCGCTCGATCAGGACGAAGGCCGCGATCAGGAGCAGCCCCGCGGCGAACGCCCCCGCCGACCATCCCCAGCCCGCCGCCCCGTGCTCCAGGCGCACGATCCCGTACGCGAACAGCAGCATCGCCCCGGCCGCCGCGGCGGCCCCCGCCAGGTCGAAGCCGCCGGTGCGCGCCGGACGCGCCTCGGCCGGGACGATCCGGAGCGCGGCGAGCAGGATCGCGCCGGCCAGCAGCACGGGCGCGAAGAACACCCATCGCCAGCCGAGCTGGGTGAGCAGCCCGCCGATGACGAGGCCGAGCGAGAAGCCGCCGGCGGCGGTGCCGGCGAAGACCAGCAGCGCCTTGTTGCGCTGCGGCCCCTCCTCGTAGGAGGTGGTGATGAGCGACATCGCGGCCGGGGTCATGAACGCGGCGGCCACCCCGGTGACGAAGCGGGCGACGAGCAGCATCCAGCCCTGCTCCGCGAAGCCGCCGAGGCCGGAGAAGAGCAGGAAGACGGTGAGCCAGAGCAGGAACATCCGCCGCCTGCCCAGCAGGTCGGCGGCGCGCCCGCCGAGCAGGGTGAAACCGGCGTATCCGAGCACATAGGCGCTCATCACCCACGCCGCGCTGCCGGTCGACAGACCGAGATCGGCCCTGATCGAGGGCACGGCCACGGCGAGCATGGCGACGTCGATGCCCTCCAGGAAGATCGTGCCGCACAGGACGAGGAGCAGGACGCGGGCACGGGCGGTCATCACGGGCGGTCGGCTCCGGGCAGGCGATTCGGGCGCGGCAGACACAACTGTCCCCTTCGGGTACGTGAATGGATCGGTTACTCGGAAGAAGGCCGGTTCCCTCTTGTAACCAATGGCATCGTGCGCCAGCATCGGTTGCCGTGGAAGAAGGCACTTCGAAGTCACCGAGTCACCTCAAGGGCACCGGGAGCGCGGGCGAGCTGATCGGCGATCCCGATCCCTTCCAGTGGGACACCCGCGAGGGCTGCGAGGTACGGCAGATCCTCGACCGCGTCGCCGACAAGTGGTCGCTGCTCGTCATCGCCCTGCTGGACCGGCGCAGGCTCCGCTTCACCCAGCTGCGGCGCGAGATCGACGGCATCAGCCAGCGGATGCTGACGGTCACCCTGCGCCAGCTGGAACGCGACGGACTGGTCGAGCGGACGGTCCACGCGGTGGTGCCGCCGCGCGTGGAGTACGAGCTGACGCCGCTCGGCGGCACGCTGCACGCCACGATCCGCGCGCTCGTCACCTGGACCGAGGAGCACCGGAACGAGATCGCGAGGGCACGCGCCGCGTACGACGCCCGCGGGGTCACGGACACACAATCTTAGTTACCGAGTTGCTTTTATGACTCGGTTGCGTTTTCCTGGATCTCCACGCAACCACGGCCGAGGAGCCTCCATGCCCGCATCCGCCCCGGCGCCCACCACCCAGGTCCTGATCGTCGGCTCGGGCCCGACCGGCCTGACCCTGGCCTGCGAGCTGGCCCGGCGCTCGATCGACGTACGGATCATCGACAAGTCCCCGGACTTTCCGCGCAGTTCGCGGGCCAAGGGCCCCAACCCCCGCTCCCTGGAGGTCCTGGAGGACCTCGGCGTCGTGGACCGGGTGCTGGCGGCGGGCTCGAGGCCGCCGCTGATGCGCAAGTACCGCAACAGGCTGCCGATCGCCGACACCGACCCGTTCGAGGCCTCCGCCCCGACGCCCGACACCCCGTACGACCGGCCGTGGATGATCGCCCAGTGGCAGCTGGAGGAAATCCTGCGGGATCGCCTGGCGGAGTACGGCGTGCGCGTCGAACTCGGTTCCGAGGCGGGCGGGTTGACGGTCGGCCCCGAATCGGTGACGGTCGCGCTCACCGACGGCCGGAGCATCGGGGCGCGGTACGTGGTGGGCTGCGACGGCGCGCACAGCCCGGTACGCAAGCTGCTCGGCGTCGCGTTCGAGGGGACGACGGCCGAGGAACAGTCGATGGTCTGCGGGGACGTGGAGGCGGACGGCCTCGACCGCGGCTACTGGCACCAGTGGTTCGACGAGGACGGCGCCGTGCTGCTGTGCCCGATCCCGGGTACGGGTGCGGGCTGGTGGTTCCAGGCGGGTCCGGAGCGGGACGGTACGGGAGCCTGCGTGCCGCCCTCGCTGGAGAGCTTCCAGCGGCTCTTCGCCAAGCACACCGGGCTACCGGGCACCCGCTTGTCGCGGGCCGCCCTGCTGTCCACGTACCGGGTCAACGAGCGCCTGGCCGACCGCTACCGGGTGGGCCGCGTGCTGCTGGCCGGGGACGCCGCGCACGTGCACTCCGTCGCGGGCGGGCTGGGCATGAACACCGGGATCCAGGACGCGTACAACCTGGGCTGGAAGCTGGCCCGGGTCGTGACCGGCCGGGCGGATCCCGGGCTGCTGGACACGTACGAGGAGGAGCGGCTGCCCGTGGCCTCCTGGACGCTCGGCATCACCTCCGAGCGGCTGCGGGTCACGCTCGACGCGATTCTGCGGCCGGGTGGCGGCCTGGACTCGGCGGTCACCGGCGAGACCATGGGGCTGAGCCTCGGCTACCGCTGGAGCTCGCTCTCCCCCACGGGCTCCACCACCCGCCTGCGAGCGGGCGACCGCGCCCCGGACGCCCCCTGCCTCGACGCCGGAACGGGCGCACCCACCCGTCTCTTCGAGGCGTTCGCCGGCCCGCACTTCACCCTGCTGGGCTTCGGTCCGGGCACGGCGGAGGCACTACGGGCGACGGAAGCGGCGTACGGCGACGAGGTGCGGGCGTACGCAGTGGCCGGCGGCCCCGCCGGGGCGAACGGGGACGGCCCCGCCCGGCTGACCGACGAATCGGGCCACGCCCGGACGGCGTACGGCATCGAGCCCGGCGCCGACACGCTCGTCCTGGTCCGCCCGGACAATCACGTGGGCCTGATCGCGCCGGCGACGGACCACCGGGCCGTCGGGGCCTATCTGGACCATCTGGACCATCTGGACCACGTGAGCGGTACGGCATTCAGGCGGCTCTGAGCGCGTCGCGCCGGACACGCCTCGAAATCATCACACTTTTATATTTTCCTGACATCTTATGAACCGACTCATGCTGATGTCCGGGAGTTCCCGCATGCTCCTGCGCACCGCCGTCGCGGCCCTGTCCACGCTGTCGTTCCTCGTCTTCGGAACCTCGCCCACCGCCCACGGGGACACCGGCACGGACCGGACCCTCCCGTCCGGCCCCGATTCCCCGCACCGCGTCCACGCCATCGAGGCGTACGCCCGGCAGCACGCCCCCGGCCCCTGGGTCACCGCCTCGTGACCGCTCCTGTGCGGGCGGCGCGATCGCGGCCCTCAGGCGTTCGGGGCGTGCCGGGCGCGGTGGGCCCGGACCTTGTGGAGGTTTCCGCAATGCTCCATCGCGCACCAGCGCCGCCGACCCGGCCGTGAGGTGTCGACGAAGAGCAACTTGCAGTTGTCGGAGCCGCATTCGCGGAAGCGGTCGGCATAAGGGCCGGCGAACAGCTCCACCGCGTCACGGGCGACGGTCGACAGAAGGGCCGTTCCGGTGGCGGCCGGGGCCCACGCGAGGCCGCCGGAGCCGGCGTCGATGCGAGGAACGAGCGGGGGCTCGGCCGCCACGGCGTTCACCGTGGCGAGGTCGGCCGCCGGGAGCGGGCGGCGGTGCGCGCGGGCGGCGGCCAGATTCCAGAGGGCGCCGCGCAGCTCGTGCGCGCAGCGCAGCTCCGCCGCACTCACCGAGAGGGACAGGCCGTCCGGCAGCCGGCTCTCGCCCGCCCATCGCACCAGGTCGGCTGGGGTGTGCAGCACCTCGTACGCCGCGTATCGCGCATACCCGCCGGTGGGCAGCAACTCCAGGCACAGAGCGCCGGGATCGAAGCGATACGGGCGGCCTTCCCGGGTACGGAGGATCAGTCCCGGCATGCCCGTTGCCGACTCGCTCATGTAACCACTATAAACGGTTTCCATGACTCTGCACTGGAAGATCGTCATCGACGCGTCCGACCCGCACGCCCAGGCCGCCTTCTGGGCCGAGGCTCTCGGCTACCAGGTCGAGGACAACAGCGCACTGATCGAGCGAGTACTCGGCCTCGGGGCAGCGCCGGAAGAGGCAACCGTCCTGGTCGACGGCCGCCGGGCCTGGCGCGACCTCGTGGCGGTGCGGCACCCGGACGATCCGTACGAGGAGGAGAGCGGAACGGGCCTCGGGCGGCGGCTGCTGTTCCAGCGCGTACCGGAGACCAAGACCGTGAAGAACCGCCTCCACCTGGATGTGCACGCGGGCCCGGGGCGGCGCGAGGCCGAGGTGAAACGGCTGGAGGCGCTGGGCGCGACGGTGCTCCACAAGGTCGAGCAGCCCGGGGGCACATGGACGGTTCTCGCCGATCCCGAGGGCAACGAGTTCTGTGTGCAATAGCGTCGCACGACGCCGGCGCCATGGAATTCCCGTCGCCTCCGGGTGCGTCGGCCGCCGCGATGAGCCCTGGCCCATGACCGCTCGGACAGGGCCGCGCGGCAGCGCGCGTGTCCGCCGGGGCCCTGCCGCCCACCTCCGAGGTGGGCGGCAGGATCCGGCCCGGACCCGGAGCGGCCGGTTCAGCCCTCGACCACGTCCTGGGGATACCGGCGCAGCTCCACGGTGTTGCTTCGCACGGCACAACCTTTCAGCCATTCAGATTCGGGTTCAGGTTCGGTTCCGGCCCGGTTCGGTTCGGTTCGGTTCGGTTCAAGAAGCCTCAGCGGCCGTAGCCCCCGGAGGAACCGGAGGGCCCGGAGGCCATGGGACCTCCGCCAACAAGGGGAGGATCTGCTCCTCCTCGTAATCCAGATGCGCGTTCAGCTCCCCGGACATCCTGTCCAGCTCCGCATGGAAGCGCTCGGAATCCTTGATACCGATGTCCGCCAGCAGCGCCACCAACTCGCTCTGGATGCGCGCCACCGTGCGGTGTTCGTCGGTGAGCCGGGCGAAGGTGTCGGTCAGGTGCGGGTGGTGGCGGGCGATCCCGGGGAACAGGTGCGCGTCCTCGCCGGCGTGATGGAACTCCAGGGCCTGGCAGAAGGCCAGGCAGCGCTGCCGGATCTGGAGCCCCAGGCTCGGGGGCGGTGGCTCGCCGGGGCCCCGGTGGGCCGCGCGTGCACGGAAGTGCGCGTCGGCCTCCGCCTTCACCTGACGCAGCTGACCCCGCAGCCAGGTGTGGACCTCCATGACTTTGTCGGCAAGGGAGTTGACCTCGCGCGGGCCCTCCCAGCCGTCGGGCTCGGCGCGCTCCAGCACCACGACCGGCAGGAGCCGGGACGTCCGGGCCTGGTGGTCGCCGTACCCCGGCGCCGCCCTCACCACGTGCGCGAGGAGTTCGTCGCGCCGCGTTCCCTGCGCGGGGACGGCGAGGGCCTGGAAGGTACGGGTGCCGAGCTCCACCCGCACCACGGGGTGGGCGAGCAGATCGCGGTACCAAGCGGGGTGGGCCGGGGCACCGAGGTCGGAGCCGACGACCAGCAGCGAATCGCCGTGGCGGACGTGGCCGAGAGGGGTGGTGGACTCCTTCCCCGACCTCGCGCCGGTGGTCGTCAGCAGGAGCAGATCGGCACCTTCGAAGGGCCCGCCGACCTTCCCTCCCTTGGCGCGGAACTCCTCGATGACTGATGGGTCGAAAGACGTGGGCATACGGTTCTGTGTCTCCGGGACGAAGGGTGAGAGCCCGCAGTGACTGCGGGAACGGCTGACGTGCTGCGCATGGGACGCAGGCACCGCACCGGCTTCCGCCACGCGCGGGCAGCACTCGGCGCGCTACGGGGAAGCCCTCGGGGCGCGGCCTTCCGATGGCGCACAGGGCGTGCCGGGAAGCGCGAAGGCCGGGGACGGAGGTACGGCGGCTGCGCCGCGTCAGTTACAGGGTGCGGAGCAGGAACTCATTGACGGACCCCTCACGAAAGGGTGTTCGCCCGACCGCCGGCCGGCCCACTGCTCTTTGGCCGGCGTCACGCGACACCGGTTTCATTACATGCAGTCGGCCGCCGCCTGTCAACGCGGAAGCACCCGCGCGGAAGCCTCGGCAGGAGGCTGTTGCGACGTCACCCCGGGGCCGGCGGGGCATCCCTGTTCCGGCCAACTACGCTGCCCCACAGGCTCGTTGCCTACCCTCCGAGACGGCTCCGCCCGCGGCGGACGCGCCGGCCACCCCGTACGATCAAGGGGCGACGGGACGCCCCGTCCCTGCCGCGCCCGAACGCACCCCACTCCCGACCAGGGGAAAGTCAGTGATCACCGTCAGCCGGACAACGGCCTCCCGGGCCTGATCCGTGCCCATACGACCCGTGCACGCCCTCGTCGCCACCGATCTGGACGGCACCCTGCTGCGCCGCGACGACACGGTGAGCCCGCGCACCCGTGCCGCGCTCGCCCTGGCCGCCCGAGCGGGGGCGCGCCACCTCGTGGTCACCGGACGGCCCGTACCCGGCGTACGAGGACTGCTCGCCGGGCTGGGCTACCGGGGGCCCGTTGTCTGCGGGCAGGGCACCCAGCTGTACGACGCCGGGACCGGGCGCCTGGTGCACGCGATCACCCTCGACCGGGAGGCGGCGGACAGCGCGCTCGGCAAGATCGAGGCCCAGGTGGGGCCCGTCTTCGCGGCCGTGGACCAGGACGGCGTCGAGGGCCGGACGCTGATCGAGCCTGGATATCTGATGCCCCACCCCACGCTCCCCGCCCAGCGGACGCGTCATCGGCACGAGTTGTGGTCCGCCCCCGTCGTCAAGGTGCTCATCCGGCACCCCGGGCTGGGCGACGACGCGCTGGCCGAGGCTGCCCGTACGGCGGTCGGCGATCTCGCCTCCGTCACGCTCTCCGGCCCCGGCACCGTCGAACTGCAGCCGTTCGGCGTCGACAAGGGCAGCGGGCTCGCCCTGGCCGCCGACCTCCTGGGCGTGGACGCGCGCGAAGCGATCGCCTTCGGGGACATGCCCAACGATCTGCCGATGTTCCGCGCGGCCGGGTACGGCGTCGCGATGGCCGACGCCCATCCGGACCTCCGGGCCGCGGCGGACGAGGTGACGTCGTCGAACGAGGCCGACGGGGTCGCCGAGGTGCTGGAGCGGGTCTTCCGCTGAGCGGCGGGTCTCGCTCGCCGGGCAACACGACTCGCCGGACCGGAACCCGGCCGGGTCGGACCCCGTGCCCTCCGGGAGCCCCGCGCTCGGCCGGGCGTCAAAGAGACATCAGGCAGTAGAGCCGGTGCGGTTCGCGCCGGGCTCCGGCCTCCGCGGCCAGGGTCGCCAGTTCCCTGAGGAAGTCGGCCAGCGGACCCGGCTCGCAGTCGTCGCCGAACTCCTCGATGCGTGACCAGGGTTCGGCCACGGCCTCCAGCTGTCCGGGCCGCGCGGACGCGAGGGCGTCGCGCAGCTCGTCCGTGAGGGTGACCAGCCAGCTGGAGTCGTCCTCGGGAGAGCTGAGCAGCTGGTTGAAACGCGGGAGCGCGACGACATCCGTGTACGGCAGGCCGGTGAGCAGGCTCTCGGCCTGCCCCAGTTGCACATACGGGTCGATCCCCTGGACCGGGAGCAACGGCATCCCGGCCGCTTCGACACCCGGGCCGAAGACCGTCAGGGCCGTGGTGTCGTCAGGAGCGCTGAAGTAGTCGTACAGGCTTCCCATGCCCGCATGCTCGCACGCCCGTCCGACAGTGTGATGCCGTCCGGCCGGATCTCATGGCTCCGGTGACGCCCCCAGCGCCCGCAGCACGTGATCGACCAGCGCCCTGATCGTCTCCTCGTCCTGCATCGGCTTGCGCAGCACATGGCGGTAGTACACCGGGCCGTACAGCATCTCCACCGCCAGCGGGAGGTCCGCGTCCGGCGGAATCCGGCCTTGCTCCTGGGCCCGGCGCAGACGGTCGACCGCCTCCTCGAAGCGGGGATCGATCAGCTTCGTCCGAACGGTTTCCGCCAGTGCGTCGTCGTGGTGGACCTCGGAGAGGATCCCGGCGTACGCGGGGCCGTAGGGCGGCGTGGAGAGCAGCTTCACCGCACCCATCACATTGGCCCGCAGGTCGGCGGCGATGTCGCCGGTGTCGACGAACGGTGTCGTGCCGACCAACGCGTCGGTGAACGCCTCCAGCATCACCGCGCTCTTCGAAGGCCACCAGCGGTAGATCGTCTTCTTGCTGACACCCGCCCTGGCGGCGATGGCCTCGATGGTGACGCGGCCGTACCCCTTCTCCGTGCACAGTGCGAGGGCGGCCTCCAGGGTCGCCCTTCGTGATCTCTCGCTGCGGCGCAGTGAACTCGGCGATGTGATCATTCGGTGAGCATAGGCGTGTTTGAGCCAATCCTTGTTGACAGTCCGTCGCCAGAAGTCGAACAATACTGAGGCGGAAACGGAACGTGCCGTGTCGCATCGTTCCCGCTGTTCGCACCGTTCGTGCCGTTCGTGCCGCGACGAGCCGATCGGGGGACGGCTCGCCCGGCCGACGGCGCGAGGGCGATGCCGTCGGGTGTCAGGCGGTGATGTCCTTCGCCGTGAAGCGGGCCCAGGCCGCCGAGCCGAACACCACCGCGTACAAGCCCTGAAGTCCCAGGTTCTTGACCACCTCGTCCCAGTAGACGGGCTCGCGCAGCAGGTCCGCGTACGACATCCAGTAGTGCGGGAAGAGGTACGGGTGGATGCCGCTCAGCTGTGGGATCGTGTCCACGATCTGCACGGTGATCAGTATTCCGACGGTGGCGGCCATCGCCGCGATTCCGCTGCCGGTGAGGGTCGAGACGAACAGCCCGATCGCCGCGAATCCGATCAGTGACGCCGCGACCACCACCGCGATCAGGCCGGCCCGCAGCAGTCCTTCACCGAAGCCGATCCGGGTCCCGGAGATGGTGGTGACCTCGCCGACGGGGAAGAGCAGCGACCCCACGGCGAGCGCCGAGAGGGCCACGACCAGGGTCGCGACCAGGCAGAACGCGAGGACGGAGGCGTACTTCGTCAGCAGCAGCCGGGTCCGGCCGGCCGGGGCGACCAGCAGATAGCGCAGGGTTCCGGCGTTGGCCTCACCGGCGATCGAGTCGCCCGCCACGACCCCGACGGCCATCGGGAGGAAGACCGGGAGCGTCACCGCGAGGGCCGCGAAGACCAGGAAGAGGCCGTTGTTGGTGACCTGGGAGAGGAACGCGGGGCCGCCCCCGCCACCGCCCGGTCCGGGTGAGGAGCCGTGGTCGGTCTCGACCTTCACCGCGATCCCTATGAGCACGGGAACGGCGGCCAGCACCCCGAGCAGCGCGAGGGTGCGCCAGCGGCGGAATGTGGTGGTCAGTTCGGAGCGAAGGATTCCGAAGGTCCACAGCGGGTTGCGCGTCCTGTCCACCGCCGTGGGTACGACTTCAGCCTGCGACATCGAATCCCTCTCCGGTGAGTGCGACGAAGGCATCCTCCAACGAGGCCCGTTCGATGCCGAAGGACCTCAGGCGTACGTCGGCGTGCACCAGCGCCGAGCTGAGGTCCGCGAGCTCGACATCGCCCGGCGGGGCCTCGGCGCTCACCCGGTCGCCGTCGACCGTGACGCCGGTGAGGCCCCGTTCCTTGAGGACGCGGGCGGCATCGCCCGGGTCCGGGGTGGTGACGGCCAGCCGGCCCCGGGCGCCCGCCGCAAGATCCGCGACCGGCCCCTGGACGACCAGCCGGCCCCGGGCCATCACCGCGACATGGGTGCAGACCTGCTCGATCTCGTCGAGGAGGTGGGAGGAGAGGAAGACGGTGGTGCCCTCCGCCGCCAGTTCCCTCACCAGCGTGCGGATCTCGCGCATGCCCTGCGGGTCCAGGCCGTTGGTCGGCTCGTCCAGGACGAGCAGGCGGCGAGGCTGGAGCAGGGCGGCGGCGAGACCGAGGCGCTGCTTCATGCCGAGCGAGTACGCCTTGGCCTTCTTGCCGGCCGCGGCGGCCAGCCCGACCCGGTCCAGGGCCTGGGCGACCCGGACCCGGCGGGTGCGCGGATCGGCCGTCGGATCGGCAGAGTCGTAACGCAGCAGATTGTCCCGGCCGCTCAGGAAGCCGTACAGCGCGGGCCCCTCGATCAACGCCCCCACCTGCGGAAGTACGGTACGGGCCGCGTCCGGCATGGACTGACCGAGTACCTGCGCGGTGCCGGACGTGGGGTCGATCAGGCCCATCAGCATCCGGATCGTGGTGGTCTTCCCGGAGCCGTTGGGCCCGAGGAACCCGAAGACGCTGCCGCCTGGAACGTCGAGGTCGAGGCCGTCCACGGCGAGCTGGCCGCCGCGGTACCGCTTGGTCAGGCCCCGCGTCTCGACAACGGCCCCGGCGGACTCGGTCACCGCCTCCGGCCCGATCGCGGTCCCAGGCTCTGTCATGCGTACTCCCCAAGGGTCGGGTGGGGCCGGGTCCGGCGGATCGGGGCCGGACAGCACGGCTCGGCGCGGGCCGCCCCGCCGTACGGAGAGTACGGCGGGGCGGGTGAACAGCGGCGCGAAACGCGGTGCGCCCCCGTGTCAGGCGGCGTCGTTCGCCGCCTTGACCAGCGCGTCCGGCGTGACCGCGCCGACGTACACCTTGCCGTCGTCCGTCATCAGGGCGTTGACCAGGCGGGTCTTGAAGACCGTGCCGGAGCCGAACTTGCCGCTGACCTTGTCGCCCAGCGCGTCCAGGAACTGCTGCGCCTCGGCCGGTACGTCGCCCGACGCCTTCGAGGGGAGGCCGATGCCGCCCGGGGTCCTGATCTCGGCGATCGCGTTCCAGCCCTCGCCGATGACCTTCGTGTCCTTGCCGCCCTCGGCCCCGGCGCCCAGTCCGCCGGCACCCAGTCCCTCCGCGCCCGGGAACATGCCCGGACCCTTGTCCCCGTCGGTCTTCCGCTGTGCCTTCGCGTCGTCGGCCTCGGTCACCTTGGTGCCCTTGGGCGGGGTGAACGTGAACGAGGAGGCGGCAGGCTTCCCGAAGTCGACCTTGGTGAACCCGGCGTCGACGACGGCCTTGCCACCGCTGCTCGCAAGCAGTGTGAACTTCAGCGGCACGCCGTTCTTCGCGTCGACCGCGACCGTGAACGAGCCGATCGTGGAGCCGCTCTGCCGGGGCTTGACGACCAGCTTGTACGCGTCACGTCCGGCGACCCGCGCCGTGCCGTCGACCGTCACCGAGGTGGTGGGGCCCGCGGCCTTCAGGACCTGCTCGGCGAGTGCCTTCGGCGTGGTCGGCACGGACTCGGGGGCCGGGTGCCCGGCCTTCTTCCCGCTCCCGTCCTCCGTGGCGTGGTACGCCTCGTTGGAGCCGCTGTCGTACGCCCAGACCTGATCGCCGTTGCGGATCAGGCTGTACTCCGCCGCGCTGTCCAGGATCGACACCCGCTGCTTGTCGGGGCCGTCGGCGGCCACCCGCAGGGTGTGCGTGCCGGACGTCAGCTCCGTCATCTTCTTCTGCGGGTCGGCGCCGGAATCACCCTTGCCGCTGCCGCCGCCCTGGGCGAAGGATCCGGCCAGACCGCCGAGCGACGGAATGCCGAGGTCCGTGCTGATCTTCACCGTGCCGGAGAACTGCTGGGCGTCCGAAGCGGCGATCTTCTCGATGAGCTGCTGTGCGGTGATCTTCGGCAGATCGGGGTCACCGGTGCTCGCGAGCGCCGGGACGAGCCCGATCGTCGCGGCCGCCACCCCCGCCACCGCGACCGGGACGATGTAGCGCGCCGCCTTCCGGCGGCCGACGGCGGTGCCCCTGGTCCCGCCGTTCGTCTCAACGCTGTCGTTCGGTGCCATGTGTGCCCTACCTCCGTGGTCGGCGGCTTCCGTCCGGATGCACTCGTCCACTCCGCGCCGCCATTCTCACCCGATTTGCTCAGGAGTGGTTGTTCTCCATCTGACCGAACCGGCGATGCGAAAGCGTCACTCCCGGGGAGCAACTCCGCCTACCTCTTCGGTATGACACCCCCCGGGGCGGGCCCGCCCCGTCCCGTAGGGGTACCGCCCCGGGGTCTCGGCGGAGGAGGGAGTCGACGCGGAACGTCGGCGACCGACGACAACGTGGGAAGCGCGCGTGCCAGGGCGTGGCCGCCCGGTCGGAGGTCACCCGACAGGCTCTCAGCCCGCGCGGTGCACCACCGCGTCGCACAGCTCCTCCAGCGCGGCCTTCGCGTAACAGTCGGGCAGCGGGGCCAGCGTCCTGCGTGCCTCCTGCGCGTACCGGACGGCGTCCCGCCGGGCCTCCTCCAGCGCCGGGTGGGCGCGCAGCCTGCGCAGTGCCTCGGCGTGCCGCGCGTCGTCGCTCAGGTCGCCGTCGAGCAGCTCGACGAGTTCCAGGTCGTCCGGTTTCCCGTCGGCCGCGGCGCGGGCCCGCAGATGGAGCACGGGGAGTGTCGGGATGCCTTCGCGCAGGTCGGTGCCGGGGGTCTTGCCGGACTCGTGGGAGTCGGAGGTGATGTCGAGCACGTCGTCGGCGAGCTGGAAGGCGACGCCGAGCCGCTCCCCGTACTGGGTGAGGATGTCGACGACCGACTCGTCCGCACCGGCCGTCATCGCGCCGAACCGGCAGGCCACGGCGACCAGCGAGCCGGTCTTGCCGCGCATCACTTCGAGGTAGTGCTCGACCGGGTCGCGCCCGTCGCCCGGACCCGCGGTCTCCAGGATCTGACCGGTGACCAGCCGCTCGAACGCCTCCGCCTGGATGCGTACGGCCTCCGGACCGAGGTCGGCCAGTATGTGGGAGGCGCGGGCGAAGAGGAAGTCGCCGGTCAGGACGGCCACCGAGTTGCCCCAGCGGGTGTTGGCGCTGTCGACGCCACGGCGTACGTCCGCCTCGTCCATCACGTCGTCGTGGTAGAGCGTGGCGAGGTGGGTCAGTTCCACGACGACGGCCGCGGGCACGACACCCGGCGCGTCGGGGTCGCCGAACCGGGCCGCCAGCATGGCCAGCAGCGGCCGGAAACGCTTGCCCCCGGCGCGTACGAGATGCTGCGCGGCCTCCGTGATGAAGGGCACGCCGCTCTTGGTGGCCTCAAGCAGCCCCGACTCGACAGCAGCCAAACCGGCCTGGACATCGGCCTCAAGAGCGTGGTCCCGCACGCTCAGTCCGAACGGCCCGACGACGGTCACGAGGGGATCTCCTGTCTACTGACGATCACACGGAATGTCGATGTGTCGCTGTCATCACTCAAGTCAGCGTATCCGGTCCCCTTTGGATCTCCGTGGGCGCCTTCCCGCCACCGCCGGTATGTTCGGGATCAGCTCATACGATCTGGAGTTCTCCCTTTGTCCCACACGGCCACCGACACCGAACCGACTCAGCCGCCACCCGGCGACGACCATGCCTTTTTCGGCCAGCCACGGGGCCTGATGACCCTGTCCGGCCTGGAGGTCTGGGAACGGTTCTCGTTCCTCGGCATGCAGGCGATCCTGGTCCTCTACTTCGCCGACACCGTCGCCCGCGGCGGCATGGGGATGGAACCGGGCACCGCGGCCTCCGTCTCGGCCGCCTACGGCACCCTCGTCTACCTGGTCTCCGTGGCCGGCGGCTGGCTGGCCGACCGGATCCTCGGCTCGTACCGCGCCGTCCTGTACGGCGGAATTCTCATTGCCTGCGGGCATTACGCCATGGCGGTGCCCAGCGACGCCATGACATGGACCGGCCTCGGTCTGATCAGCGCCGGCACCGGTCTGCTCAAGCCCAATGTGGCGACCATGGTCGGCAAGCTCTACCGCACCGCCGACGAGCGTCGCGACGCCGGCTTCGCGCTCTATTACATGGGCATCAACATCGGCGCGTTCCTCGGCCCGCTCGTCACCGGCTGGCTCGGGGACCACGCGAGCTGGCACTGGGGCTTCTCCGCGGCCGCCGTCGGTATGACCCTCGGCCTGATCCAGTACGTACTGGGCCGGCGTCACCTGGCCGGCCGAACGCACAGCGCCGAATTCGCGCTGGAACCGGCACCGATGCGCCGTGCCGTACGGCTGATCGTGATCGGCGCCGTCGTGGTCGCCGCCGTCGCCACCGCCCTGGCCCTGGCGGGCTGGCTGACCATGGGCCGCTTCGTCGACCTGCTCACCCTGGTGTCGGTGATCGCACCGGTCGTGTACTTCGCGGTGATGTTCCGCAGTCCGCGGGTCACCGGCGAGGAACGCGGCAGGCTGCGCCCGTACGTGGTGCTGTTCCTGGCCTCCGTCGTCTTCAACTTCATCCTCTTCCAGGCGTACTCGACGATGATGCTGCTCGCGTCGACCAACGCCCGTACCGAGATCCTCGGCTTCCACTTCCCGGCGAGCTGGTACGCCTCGGCGCTCGGCGCGTTCGAGGTCGCGCTCGCCCCGGTGGTCGCCGCCGTGTGGGCCCGGATGGGCCCGCGTCAGCCGCACGCCTCCAACAAGATCGCGATCGGGGTGATCCTCGGCGGACTGTCCTTCCTGCTGATGGTGCTGCCGACCTCCGGACACACCGGCGACACCTATCGGATGGCCGCCTGGTGGATCGTCGGCTCGTACCTGCTGCTCGGACTCGGCGACATCCTGCTGGAGACCTCCGGCATGTCCGCGACCACCAAGCTCGCGCCCAAGGCGTTCGCCAGCCAGACGATGGCGCTCTGGTTCCTCTCGCTGGCCCTCGCCAACGGCATCCAGGCCCAAGTCGTGAAGCTGTACGGCGAGGTGTCCAACCCCGCCTACTTCGGTGTCAATGGCGCGATTGCGGTGGTGGCCGGTGTGGCTGTCATCGCCGCCGCCCCCTGGCTCAAACGCACCATGCACCCCGTCCACTGAGGTACCGCCATGCACATCCGCACCACGTTCCCGTATGACACCACCCATGAGGACGTCTACATTCCGCTGCCGGACGGCACCCGGCTGTACGCCCGGATCTGGCGGCCCGTCACCGACGAACCCGTCCCCGCGCTCCTCGAATACCTGCCGTACCGGCTGAGCGACTGGACGGCGCCGCGCGACTGGCAGCGCCATCCCTGGTACGCGGGCCACGGCTACGCCTCCGTCCGGGTGGACGTACGCGGACACGGCAACAGCGAGGGCCTGCCTGGCGACGAGTACGACGCGACGGAACTGGCCGACGGGGTCGCCGTCATCCACTGGCTGGCCCAGCAGGAGTGGTGCTCCGGTCGGGTCGGCATGTTCGGCATCTCCTGGGGCGGCTTCAACTCGCTGCAGATCGCGGCTCTGGCCCCCGAACCGCTGAAGGCGATCGTCACCGTCTGCTCGACCGACGACCGCTACGACAACGACGTCCACTACATGGGCGGCTCGGTCCTCGGCGTCGACATGCATGCCTGGGCGGCCACCATGCTGGCCTTCGTCTCCCGGCCGCCGGACCCGGCGCAGGCCGGCGAGAGCTGGAAGGACATGTGGCTGCAGCGGCTGGAGACGGTCGAACCGTTCATCCACACCTGGCTGGCGCACCAGACCCGCGACGACTACTGGAAGCACGGCAGTGTCTGCGAGGACTACTCCGCGATCCAGGCCCACGTCCTCGCGGTGGGCGGCTGGCACGACCCGTACCGCGACACGGTCCTGCGGCTCGTCGAGCACCTCGCCCCGGACAAGGTCCGCGGGCTGATCGGTCCCTGGTCGCACCAGTACCCCGACCGCGGTCTGCCGCCCGGTCCGGCGATCGGCTTCCTCCAGGAGACGCTGCGCTGGTGGGACCAGCACCTGAAGGACGAGGACACCGGCATCATGGCGGAGCCGCTGCTCCGGTCCTGGATCAGCGAGTCGCACCGCCCCGCCACGGTCTACGAGACACTGCCGGGACGCTGGGTCGGCGACACCGCCTGGCCGTCCCCGAACATCACGCCCGTCGTGTACGCCCTCCAGGGCGGTCCGCAGATCGTCGACTCGCCGCAGCAGACCGGTCTGGACGCCGGGCGCTTCTTCCCGTTCGGCAACGACGCCGACCTGCCGCCCGACCAGCGCGACGAGGACGCCAAGTCGGTCTCGTTCGAGTTCCCGGTCGAGCACGCCCCGATCGAGATCCTGGGCCGAGCCCGGGTGAAGCTGCGCATCCGGATGGACGTGGCGCGTGGCCAGGCCATCGCCCGGCTCTGCGACGTCGCACCGGACGGCTCCTCCACCCTGGTCACCCGCGGGGCGCTCAACCTCTGCGCACGGCACGGCCGCGACCGCGCGGACGACTGGCCGGTGGGCGCGACCGAGGACGTGACCTTCGAACTCAACGGCATCGGGCACACCTTCCCGCCCGGCCACCGGATCAGGCTCGCGATCTCGTCCTCGTACTGGCCGTGGATCTGGCCGCAGGCGGGCTCGGTCGGCTTCACCCTGGACGCCGACGGCAGCTCCCTCGAACTGCCGGTGCGCCGGCACACCGAGGACCCGGCGATCCGTTTCGAGGAACCGGAACAGTCGGAGCCGCTCGGCGTCGTCCACCCCGTGACGCTCGACGCACAGCGCCCCGAACGCCTGGTCGTCCGCGATGTCGCCAAGGGCGAATGGCGGCTGGAGGTCGACCCCCGCTACGGCGGCACCCGCGTCTATCCGGACGGCCTCGAATTCACCGAGGACGCCCTGGAGACCTACACGATCCAGGAGAACGACCCGCACTCCGCCCGTACTCGCTCCGACTGGACGATCCGGCTGCACCGGCCGGAGATGGCGTGGGACGTACGGATCGAGACCCGGTCCGAGATCAGCGCGGACGACACCGACTTCATCACGTCCGACGAGGTGGTGTGCAGGGACGGCGGCGAGGTCGTCTTCCACCGGACCTGGGAGAAGCGGATCCCGCGCACGGCCGGATGAGCCACCGCCGTGCTCCCGCACACCGGGGGCACGGCGGAACTTTCCGGGCATCAGGAGCAGTTGGGACACTCCCGCGGGGTGGCGACACCGACGTAACGTGTCCTCCAAGCGACCTGGAAAGCGAGGCAGCAACACATGCCCGAGCAGAGCAGCCCGCTCGATCTGGCCGAGGGCGACCCCTTCGGTCCGCACAACCTTCCCTACGGTGTGTTCTCCACCCCCGACCACCCCGGGGACCGCCGGGTCGGCGTCCGCATCGGCAACCACGTACTGGACGCCGGAGCCGCGGCGCACGCACTCGGCTCGCCCTACGCGCAACTCCTCGCCCAGCCGGACCTGACCGCGCTGCTGGCCGCGGGCCGCACGGCCTGGCGCGACGTCCGGCGGGCCCTGACCGCATGGGTGACGGTCCCGGCACACCGCGCGGACATCGAACCGCTGCTGCACCCGGTCGGGTCCGTGACACTCCATCTGCCGTACGAGGTCGCGGACTACGTCGACTTCTACGCGAGCGAGCACCACGCCACCAACGTCGGAAAGATCTTCCGGCCGAACGGTGACGCGCTGACGCCCAACTGGAAGCACCTCCCGATCGGCTACCACGGCAGGTCCGGCACCGTCGTCGTCTCCGGTACGGACGTGGTGCGCCCCTCCGGCCAGCGCAAGGCACCGTCCGACGCGGCCCCGGTCTTCGGCCCGTCCGTCAAGCTCGACATCGAGGCCGAGGTCGGCTTCGTCGTCGGAGTCGGCTCCGAGCAGGGCCGCCCGGTCCCGCTCGGTGACTTCCGCGAGCACGTCTTCGGGCTCTGCCTGCTCAACGACTGGTCGGCGCGGGACATCCAGGCCTGGGAGTACGTCCCGCTCGGCCCGTTCCTCGGCAAGTCCTTCGCCACGTCCGTATCGGCCTGGGTGACACCGCTCGAAGCCCTGGAGGCGGCCCGGATCGCGCCCCCGGCCCGCGACTTCCCGCTGCTCCCCTATCTGGAGGACGCGGGCGCGGAGGAGGCCGGCGGCCTCGACCTGCGGATCTCCGTCGCCATCAACGGACAGCCGGTCGCCGAGCCGCCGTTCGCCACCATGTACTGGACGGCGGCCCAGATGCTGGCCCAGATGACGGTCAACGGGGCGTCGCTGCGCACCGGTGATCTGTACGGCTCGGGCACGGTCAGCGGCGCCGAGCCCGGACAGCGCGGCTCCCTCCTGGAGCTGACCTGGAACGGTCGCGACCCGCTGGACCTCCCGGACGGCAAGCGGACGTTCCTGGAGGACGGCGACACGGTGACGATGACGGCCTGGGCACCGGGCCCGGACGGCACCCGGGTCGGCCTCGGCGAGGTCACGGGACGGATCGTGCCCGCGTCGTGAACCCCGCTCTCCCGGAGCACACGCTCCCCGAGGAACTGCTCCTGCTCGCCCTGGACCCTCGGCGCGGCAAGCCGTACTGCCGAAACCGTTTCCTGGAGTACGGGGTGGCGGGCGCGGTCCTCGCGGAGCTGGAGCTCCACGGCCGGATCGCCGAACACCTCGGCCGGATACGGGTGATCAGCCGGCAGGCTCCCCAGGACCCGCTCCTCGCGCAGGTCCTGGGGAGCCTGCCGGCCCCGGGCGGGGGCGGGCTCGCGGGCGGCGTCGGCGCGAAGGCGTGGATCCGGCGGACCGGCCGATACGTCGAGGAGCTGTGCCTGGAGCATCTGGTGGGCCGAGCGGTCCTGCGCAGGGAGACCCACCGGCTCCTCGGCCTGCTCCCCTACCACCGCCACCCGGCGGCGGACCCGGCCCTGCCGGCCGCGGTCGCGGTCCGAGAACGCTTCGCGTCCGCCGAGGCGGCCGGCTTCCCGGACCGGCGCAGCCGCACCCTGGCCGCCCTGGTCTCGGCGACCGGCCTGTCGGGCGCCGTGGCACAGGGCGGCTGGAGAAGCCGTTCGACGATGCACGACCTGGTGCGCGACGAGTGGACCGCGCACGCGGTGCGCCGGAACGTACGCCAGGACAAGGCCAACCGGAGCGGCGCAGGCGCGGCAGGCGGGGACGACTGACCGGGGCGGGGCGAGTCGGGCGGAGGCCGAGGACGTCGGCAGTGCGCAGGGCGTTCACACGTTCGGGGAAGCCATATCCCATTCCCGGCCGATACGCTGGAAAGTCCCGCCGGACTCTGCGTCATGGGAGCACTGATGAGCGTTCTGGCGGTCGAGGTCGTGTCCGACGAGTCCCTGACCCGGGACCGGGAGACCAAGCCCGTGAAGTACGCGCGGGCCAGGATCCCGCACTGCTGGCGAGTCGAGAACCGCGACGGCAGGGCGGTGGTCTGCGTCTTCGAGCTGGAGCCGTCGACCGGGGCCTACACCTCCACCGGCATCTTCCACGACCGGATGAAGGTCTCCGTCCCCTTCACGGTCGATCTCGACCTCACCGCGATCACCTCGCGCCGCCGGGCAGCGGCCCCGGAGTAGCCCCGCCGCCATCCGTCCCCCGCACTCACTCGTACTCGGGCGGTTCCTCGTCCCAGCCCCACTCCGGGTCGGCGTCGAGGGCCGCCGACGTCCCCCGGTCCGGAGCCGTCGACGCCGCCGGGGCCGGTGCGGCGGGGGCCACCGCAGGGCCGGGCTCCGGACCCGCCGCGACATCCCCGAACGACGCGAGCACCTCCAGCACCCCCTCCCCGTACGTTGCCAGCTTCTTCTCGCCCAGGCCGCTGATACCGCCCAGCGCGGACACCGAGTCCGGCCGGACCGTGGCGATCTCGCGCAGCGTCGCGTCGTGGAAGATGACGTACGCCGGGACGCCCTGCTCCTTCGCCTGCGCGCCGCGCCAGGCCCGCAGTGCTTCGAAGACCGGGACCGCCTCGGGCGCCAGCTCGGCGGCGACCGCCTGGGACTTCGCCTTGCGTTCGCCCTTCGTGGAGCGCGACGCGGGCTTCGGTGCCTCCTTGCGCAGCAGCACCTCGCGCTCCCGGCCGAGGACGGAGCCGCTCTCCTGGGTCAGCACCAGCGTGCCGTACTCGCCCTCGACCGCGATCAGCCCCTGGGCGAGCAACTGCCTTACCACTCCGCGCCATTCGGCCTCGGACAGCTCCTCGCCGATGCCGAAGACCGAGAGCTGGTCGTGGTCGAACTGGATGACCTTCGCCGTCTTGCGGCCGAGCAGGATGTCGATGACCTGGCCCGCACCGAACTTCTGCCCCCGCTCCCGCTTCAGCCGGACCACGGTCGACAGCAGCTTCTGCGCGACCACCGTGCCGTCCCAGGACTCGGGCGGGGTGAGGCAGGTGTCGCAGTTGCCGCAGGCCGCCGCGCCGGGCTCCTGGCCGAAGTACGTCAGGAGCTGGCCGCGGCGGCACCGGACCGTCTCGCACAGGGCCAGCATCGAGTCGAGGTGGGAGGCGGCTCGGCGGCGAAACGCCTCGTCGCCCTCGCCGCCCTGGATGAGCTTGCGCTGCTGGACGACGTCCTGGAGTCCGTACGCCATCCAGGCCGTGGACGGCAGCCCGTCACGCCCGGCACGGCCGGTCTCCTGGTAGTAGCCCTCGACCGACTTCGGCAGGTCCAGATGGGCGACGAAGCGTACGTCCGGCTTGTCGATGCCCATGCCGAACGCGATGGTCGCGACGACGACCAGACCCTCCTCGCGCAGGAAGCGGGACTGGTGGGCGGCGCGCGTGGCCGCGTCCAGACCGGCGTGGTACGGGACGGCGTCGATGCCGTTGCGACAGAGGTACTCGGCGGTCTTCTCCGTCGAGTTGCGCGACAGGCAGTAGACGATGCCCGCGTCCCCGGAGTGCTCCTCCTTGAGGAAGGAGAGCAGTTGCTTCTTCGGATCGGCCTTCGGCACGATCCGGTACTGGATGTTGGGCCGGTCGAAGCTGGCGACGAAGTGCTTCGCGTCCGGCATGCCCAGACGCTGGGTGATCTCCTGGTGCGTGGCGTTGGTCGCGGTGGCCGTCAGGGCGATGCGCGGCACGTCGGGCCAGCGCTCACCGAGGACCGACAGCGCCAGGTAGTCGGGCCGGAAGTCGTGGCCCCACTGGGCCACACAGTGCGCCTCGTCGATGGCGAAGACGGAGATCTCGCCGCGGGAGAGCAGGCCGAGGGTGGAGTCCAGGCGGAGCCGCTCAGGGGCCAGGTAGAGCAGGTCGAGCTCGCCGGCGACGAACTGGGCCTCCATCGAGCGGCGCTCGTCGAAGTCCTGCGTGGAGTTGATGAAGCCGGCCCGCACACCGAGCGCCCGCAACGCGTCCACCTGGTCCTGCATGAGGGCGATCAGGGGCGAGATGACAATGCCCGTACCGCCTCTGACCAGGGACGGGATCTGGTAGCAGAGGGACTTTCCGCCGCCGGTCGGCATGAGCACGACGGCGTCGCCGCCCGCGATCACATGGTCGACGATCGCTTCCTGCTCGCCGCGGAATGCCTCGTACCCGAACACCCGGTGCAGCGTCCGCCGCGCGTCGCTCTCGGTCACGTCCATGGTCCCGCCCGTCACGCTCATCGTTCTGTCCCCCGAGATCCCGGGTCCGTCCCGTTCCGTCCTGCCACCGTCCCCTGCCACGATAGGCGCCGCCTACGACAACGCCGGACGGGCTCGACTTCTCAAGCCCGTCCGGCGTTGTCATGGCGGTGCACCGGCTGTGCGCGTGTGCGCTACCTCACGAACACTCCCGCCTGGCCGGCCAGGTCCAGGAAGTACTGCGGGGCGAGGCCCAGCACCAGCGTGACCGCGACACCGACCGCGATCGTCGTCATCGTCAGCGGGGACGGGACGGCGACCGTCGGGCCGTCCGCCTTCGGCTCGCTGAAGAACATCAGCACGATGACGCGGATGTAGAAGAACGCGGCGATCGCCGAGGAGATCACACCGACCACGACCAGGCCGCCCGCGCCGCCGTCGGCCGCGGCCTTGAAGACGGCGAACTTCCCCGAGAACCCGGAGGTGAGCGGGATACCGGCGAAGGCCAGCAGGAACACCGCGAAGACCGCGGCGACCAGCGGCGAACGCCGGCCGAGCCCGGCCCACTTCGACAGGTGCGTCGCCTCACCGCCCGCGTCACGCACCAGGGTGACGACGGCGAACGCGCCGACCGTCACGAAGGAGTACGCGCCCAGGTAGAAGAGGACCGACGAGATGCCGTCCGGGGTGGTCGCGATGACACCGGCGAGGATGAAGCCGGCGTGGGCGATCGAGGAGTAGGCGAGCAGCCGCTTGATGTCGGTCTGGGTGATGGCGACGATCGCACCGCCCAGCATCGTGACGATCGCGACGGCCCACATGACCGGGCGCCAGTCCCAGGCGAGGCCCGGCAGCACCACGTACAGCAGTCGCAGCAGCGCACCGAACGCCGCGACCTTGGTGGCCGCGGCCATGAAGCCGGTCACCGGGGTCGGGGCGCCCTGGTAGACGTCCGGGGTCCACATGTGGAACGGGACGGCGCCGACCTTGAAGAGCAGACCGGTCAGGATCATCGCGCCGCCGATCAGGAGCAGCGCGTCATTGCCCATGGTGTCGGCGAGCGCCGGATCGATCCGGGTGACCGAGCCGTCGACCACGTTCGCGATGGTGGCGTACGAGACGGAGCCCGCGTAGCCGTACAGCAGGGCGATCCCGAAGAGCAGGAACGCCGACGAGAAGGCACCGAGCAGGAAGTACTTCACCGCGGCCTCCTGCGACATCAGCCGCTTGCGGCGGGCGACGGCGCACAGGAGGTAGAGCGGGAGGGAGAAGACCTCCAGGGCCACGAAGAGGGTCAGCAGGTCGTTGGCCGCCGGGAAGACCAGCATGCCGGCCACGGAGAAGAGGACCAGCGGGAAGACCTCGGTCGTGGTGAAGCCGGCCTTGACCGCGGCCTTCTCACTGTCGCTGCCGGGGACCGATGCGGCCTGTGCGGCGAAGGAGTCGACGCTTCCCCAAGCTCTCAACTTCGTTCGAGCAGGGGATGCCCCACCTCCGTGCGGGGCGGGGTCGAGCCGCCGCTCGGCGAAGGTGAAGACGGCGACCAGCGAGGTCAGCAGGATGGTGCCCTGCAGGAACAGCGTCGGGCCGTCGATCGCGAGGGCGCCCATCGCGGCGATGTGCGCCTTCGTCGTGCCGTACCCCCCGGCCGCCAGGCCGACCACCGCGGCGAACGCGGCGGCGAGGGCGACGACCGTCAGGAAGACCTGTGTGTAGTAGCGCGACCGGCGCGGCACGAAGGCCTCGACGAGCACGCCCACGACGGCGACACCGATCACGATGAGCACCGGGGTCAGCTGGGCGTACTCGATGACCGGTGCCTTGAATTTCTCGGCCGGGGCGGCCGATGTCACCCCGCCCGCCGTCGTCCACAGGCTGTGGACAGCTGTTGCGCTCACTTGGCGGCCTCCACCTCAGGCTGGGGGTCCTTCTTCTGGACGTCCGACATGGTGTGCTGCACCGCCGGATTCACGATCTCCGTCAGCGGCTTCGGATAGACACCCAGGAAGAGCAGCAGCGCGATCAGCGGGAGAACCACCGCCAGCTCTCGGACCTTGAGATCCGCCATGCCCCGGACCTCGGCCTTCACCGGGCCCGTCATCGTCCGCTGGTAGAGGACGAGGACGTACAGCGCGGCGAGCACGATGCCGGTCGTGGCGACGATGCCGGCCGCCGGGTACGCGCTGAACGTACCGACCAGGACCAGGAACTCACTGACGAACGGGGCGAGTCCGGGCAGCGAAAGGGTGGCCAGACCGCCGATCAGGAAGGTGCCGGCCAGGACGGGCGCCACCTTCTGCACCCCGCCGTAGTCGGCGATGAGCCGCGAACCGCGCCGGGTGATCAGGAAGCCCGCCACCAGCATCAGCGCGGCCGTCGAGATCCCGTGGTTGACCATGTAGAGCGTGGCGCCCGACTGGCCCTGGCTCGTCATCGCGAAGATGCCGAGGACGATGAAGCCGAAGTGCGAGATCGACGCGTAGGCGATCAGCCGCTTGATGTCGCGCTGGCCGACGGCGAGCAGCGCCCCGTACACGATGCTGATCAGCGCCAGGACGACGATCACCGGCGTCGCCCACTTGCTGGCCTCCGGGAAGAGCTGGAGGCAGAAGCGGAGCATCGCGAAGGTGCCGACCTTGTCGACGACCGCGGTGATCAGGACGGCGACCGGGGAGGTCGCCTCGCCCATGGCGTTGGGCAACCAGGTGTGCAGCGGCCACAGCGGGGCCTTCACCGCGAAGGCGAAGAAGAACCCGAGGAAGAGCCACCGCTCCGTGCTGGTCGCCATGGAGAGCGAGCCGTTGGCCCGTGCCTCGGCGATCTCGGAGAGCGAGAACGTCCCCGCGACCACGTACAGCCCGATCACGGCGGCCAGCATGATGAGCCCGCCGACCAGGTTGTAGAGCAGGAACTTGACGGCGGCGTAGGAGCGTTGCGCCGCCGCGTTCTCGTCGCTGCCGGTGTGTGCCCGGTCCCCGAAGCCGCCGATGAGGAAGTACATCGGGATGAGCATGGCTTCGAAGAGGATGTAGAAGAGGAAGACGTCGGTGGCCTCGAAGGAGAGGATCACCATCGCTTCGACCATCAGGATCAGGGCGAAGAAGCCCTGGGTCGGCCGCCAGCGCGAGGACTTCGTCTCCAGGGGATCGGCGTCGTGCCAGCCGGCCAGGATGACGAAGGGGACCAGCAGGGCGGTGAGCGCCATGAGCGCCACCCCGATGCCGTCCACGCCCAGTTCGTACCGGACGCCGAAGTCCTTGATCCAGGCATGCGATTCGGTGAGCTGGTAGCGGGCGCCGCCGGGCTCGAACCTGGCGAGCGCGATGCCCGCCAGCACGAGCGTGGCCAGCGAGAACAGCAGCGCCAGCCATTTGGCCGCGGTGCGCCGGGCGGCGGGGACGGCGGCGGTGGCGATCGCACCGATCGCCGGGAGGGCCGCCGTCGCCGTCAGGAGGGGAAAGGACATGGTGATCAGACCGCCCTCATCAGCAGGGTCGCGGCGATGAGGACCGCCGTACCGCCGAACATCGAGACCGCGTAGGAGCGGGCGTAGCCGTTCTGCAGCTTGCGCAGCCGGCCCGAGAGCCCGCCCATCGAGGCGGCCGTGCCGTTGACGACGCCGTCGACCAGGGTGTGGTCGACATACACCAGGGAGCGGGTGAGGTGCTCGCCGCCGCGGACCAGGACCACATGGTTGAAGTCGTCCTGGAGGAGATCGCGACGGGCCGCCCGGGTGAGCAGCGAGCCGCGCGGGGCGACGACCGGGACCGGCTTGCGTCCGTACATCGCCCAGGCGATGGCGACACCGACGACGAGCACCACCATCGTGGCCGCCGTGACGGTCGTGGCGCTGACCGGGGCGTGCCCGTGACTGTGCCCGGTGACCGGCTCCAGCCAGTTCAGGAAGCGGTCGCCGATGGAGAAGAGGCCTCCGGCGAAGACCGACCCGAAAGCCAGGATGATCATGGGGATGGTCATCGACTTCGGGGACTCGTGCGGATGCGGCTCGTTACCCTGCTCGTCCGGCTGCCAGCGCTTCTCTCCGAAGAACGTCAGCAGCATCACGCGTGTCATGTAGAACGCGGTGATCGCGGCGCCCAGCAGGGCGACCGAGCCGAGGATCCAGCCCTCGGTGCCGCCCTTGGCGAAGGCCGCCTCGATGATCTTGTCCTTGGAGAAGAAGCCGGACAGACCGGGGAAGCCGATGATCGCCAGATAGCCGAGGCCGAAGGTGATGAAGGTGACCGGCATGTACTTCCGCAGGCCGCCGAACTTCCGCATGTCGACCTCGTCGTTCATGCCGTGCATGACCGAACCGGCGCCGAGGAAGAGTCCCGCCTTGAAGAAGCCGTGCGTCACCAGGTGCATGATCGCGAAGACATAGCCGATCGGGCCGAGCCCGGCGGCCAGGATCATGTACCCGATCTGCGACATCGTCGACCCGGCGAGGGCCTTCTTGATGTCGTCCTTCGCGCAACCGACGATCGCACCGAAGAGCAGCGTGACCGCACCGACGACCACGACGACCAGCTGTGCGTCCGGCGCGGCGTTGAAGACCGCGCCGGAGCGGACGATGAGGTAGACGCCCGCGGTCACCATGGTCGCGGCGTGGATGAGGGCCGAGACCGGGGTCGGGCCCTCCATCGCGTCACCGAGCCAGGACTGCAGCGGCACCTGGGCCGACTTGCCGCAGGCCGCGAGCAGCAGCATCAGGCCGATCGCCGTCAGCTTGCCCTCGCTCGTCTGGCCGGTCTCCGCCAGCACGGGGCCGAAGGCGAACGTGCCGAAGGTGGTGAACATCAGCATGATCGCGATCGACAGGCCCATGTCACCGACCCGGTTGACCAGGAATGCCTTCTTGGCGGCCGTGGCCGCGCTGGGCTTGTGCTGCCAGAAGCCGATCAGCAGGTACGACGCCAGACCGACGCCCTCCCACCCGACGTACAGCAGCAGGTAGTTGTCCGCGATGACCAGGATCAGCATCGCCGCGAGGAACAGGTTCAGATAGCCGAAGAAGCGGCGCCGGCGCTCGTCGTGCGCCATGTAGCCGATCGAGTAGATGTGGATCAGGGTGCCCACACCGGTGATCAGCAGCACGAACGTCATCGACAACTGGTCGAGTTGGAAGGCCACATCGGCCCGGAAGCCCTCGACCGGGATCCAGCTGAACAGCTTCTGGTGCAGCGCCCGGTCCTCGGCGCCCTTCCCCAGCATGTCGAGGAAGAGCACGACACCGATGACGAAGGACGCGGCGGCGAGCAGGGTGCCGATCCAGTGTCCGGCGCGGTCCAGCCGTCGGCCGCCGCAGAGCAGGACCGCCGCTCCGAGCAGAGGCGCCGCGACGAGCAGCGCAATCAGGTTCTCCACGATTCAACGTCCCCTTACAGCTTCATCAGGCTGGCGTCGTCGACCGAGGCCGAGTGGCGGGAACGGAACACCGACACGATGATCGCGAGCCCGACCACGACCTCCGCGGCGGCGACGACCATCGTGAAGAAGGCGATGATCTGGCCGTCGAGATTGCCGTGCATCCGGGAGAAGGTCACGAACGCGAGGTTGCAGGCGTTGAGCATCAGCTCCACGCACATGAACACCACGATCGCGTTCCGCCGGATCAGCACCCCGGCCGCACCGATCGTGAACAACAGGGCGGCCAGATAGAGGTAGTTGACCGGATTCACTTGGCGGCCTCCTCGTCTTCGTTGTCCCGGCCGAGCCGCTCCTCGGCCCGCTGCTCCAGCGCCTTGAGCCGGTCCAGCGACTCGTTCGACACATCGCGGATCTGGCCGCGGCTGCGCAGCGTCTGCATGACGGTGAGCTCGGACGGTGTGCCGTCCGGGAGCAGACCCGGGATGTCCACGGCGTTGTGCCGGGCGTAGACGCCGGGGGCGGGCAGCGGCGGCAGCTGCTTGCCGCGTACGCGCGCCTCGGACATCTCCCGCTGGGTCTTTGCCCGTTCGGTGCGCTCCCGGTGGGTGAGCACCATCGCGCCGACCGTCGCCGTGATCAGCAGGGCGCCGGTGATCTCGAAGGCGAAGACGTACTTGGTGAAGATGAGGCTGGCCAGCCCCTCGATGTTCCCGCCGTGCTCGGTGTTGGCGGTGCCGAGACCGTTGAAGCTGTTCAGCGAGGCGTTGCCGATGCCCGCGATCAGCAGGACCCCGAAGCCGATACCGCAGCCCGCGGCGAGCCAGCGCTGGCCCTTGAGGGTCTCCTTCAGCGAGTCGGCCGCCGTGACACCGACGAGCATGACCACGAAGAGGAACAGCATCATGATCGCGCCGGTGTAGACGACGATCTGGACGACGCCCAGGAAGTAGGCGCCGTTGGCGAGGTAGAACACCGCCAGGACGATCATGGTCCCGGCGAGGCTCAGCGCGCTGTGCACGGCCTTCTTCATCAGTACGGTGGACAGCGCGCCGAGCACGGCGACGATGCCCAGCACCCAGAACTGGACGGCCTCGCCGGTCGAGGTCTGGGAGGCCGCCGCGGCCAGGCCGGTCATGCGTCCACCTCCTGCGCCGAGCCGTTGTTCTCGCGGTCGCCGTCCGACGGCTTCTCGCCCTTGGATACCGCGGTCTGACGCTCCGTGCCGGGGGCGGCCTCGGTGACCAGACCCCGGTAGTAGTCCTGCTCGTCCATCCCGGGGTGGATCGCGTGCGGGGTGTCGACCATGCCCTCCTCCAGGCCCGCGAGCAGCTCGTCCTTGGTGTAGATCAGGCTCTCGCGAGTGGTGTTGGCAAGCTCGAACTCATTGGTCATCGTCAGCGCCCGGGTCGGGCACGCCTCGATGCACAGCCCGCAGAGAATGCAGCGCGCGTAGTTGATCTGGTAGACGCGGCCGTAGCGCTCACCCGGGGAGTAGCGCTCCTCATCGGTGTTGTCCGCGCCCTCCACATAGATCGCGTCCGCCGGACAGGCCCAGGCGCACAGCTCACAGCCGACGCACTTCTCCAGACCGTCCGGGTGACGGTTGAGCTGATGCCGGCCGTGGAAGCGCGGCGCCGTCACCTTCTGCGTTTCCGGATACTGCTCGGTCAACCGCTTCTTGAACATGGCCTTGAAGGTCACGCCGAAGCCGGCGACGGGGTTCTGGAACTTCTCCTCCGAGGGTTCTGATGACTCAGACACCGTCAGCCTCCTTTCCGTCACTCGAATTTCCGTCACTCTCAGTGTCCGACCCACCACTGACAACGAGCTCCCGCTCGCCGCGCGGCCTGCGGCGCGGCACCGGCGGCAGGGTCTGTCCGGGCAGCGGCGGCACCGGGAATCCGCCCGCCATCGGGTCGAACTCCGGCTCCGGTCCGGCGTCCGCCTCCGCGGCCCGGCCCTTCTTGTCGCGGAACATGTCGGCGACGAAGGAGATCAGCAGGATCGCGATCACGGCCCCGGCCACGTACAGCACGATCTTCGAGAAGTCGTAGCCCTCGTTGCGCAGTGCCCGCACCGTCGCGACCAGCATCAGCCAGAGCAGCGAGACCGGGATCAGGACCTTCCAGCCGAGCTTCATCAGCTGGTCGTAGCGGACCCGGGGCAGCGTGCCGCGCAGCCAGATGAAGAAGAACAGCAGCAACTGGACCTTGATGACGAACCAGAGCATCGGCCACCAGCCCTGGTTCGCCCCCTCCCAGAAGGTGCTGATCGGCCACGGGGCCCGCCAGCCGCCCAGGAACAGGGTCGTGGAGACCGCCGAGACGGTGACCATGTTGACGTACTCGGCGAGCATGAACATCGCGAACTTGATCGACGAGTACTCGGTGTTGAAGCCGCCGACGAGGTCGCCCTCGGACTCCGGCATGTCGAACGGGGCCCGGTTGGTCTCACCGACCATCGTGACGATGTAGATGATGAAGGAGACCGGCAGCAGCAGGATGAACCAGCGGTCCTGCTGCGCCTCCACGATCTTCGAGGTCGACATCGACCCGGAGTAGAGGAAGACCGAGGCGAACGCGGCGCCCATCGCGATCTCGTAGCTGATCATCTGCGCGCAGGAGCGCAGGCCGCCGAGGAGCGGGTACGTCGATCCGGACGACCAGCCCGCCAGCACGATGCCGTAGATCCCGACCGAGGCGACCGCGAGGATGTAGAGCATCGCGATGGGCAGGTCGGTGAGCTGCATCGCCGTACGGTGCCCGAAGATCGAGACCTGGTTGTCGGACGGGCCGAACGGGATCACCGCGATCGCCATGAACGCCGGAATGGCGGCGACGATCGGTGCCAGCACGTACACGACCTTGTCGGCCCGTTTGACGACGACGTCTTCCTTCAGCATCAGCTTGATGCCGTCGGCGAGCGACTGGAGCATGCCCCAGGGGCCGTGCCTGTTGGGTCCGATGCGCAGCTGCATCCAGGCGACGACCTTGCGCTCCCACACGATGGAGAAGAGCACGGTCACCATCAGGAACGCGAAGCAGAACACCGCCTTGATGACGACGAGCCACCACGGGTCGGTGCCGAACATCGACAGATCCTCGGCGGCGAGTACGGCGTGGTGCGGTGCCGCGGCCAGTTGAGCGAAGGCGGTCACGCCCTCACCTCCGGTGTGACGTCGGGAGTGCCCGGTGCGGCGGGGCCGATCCGGACCAGACCGCCGGGCCGGGCACCGGTGTCGGCCGGGATGCCCCGCCCGACGGAGTTCAGCGGCACCCAGACCACGCGGTCCGGCATGTCGGTGACCTTCAACGGGAGTTCGACGCTGCCCGCCGGGCCGGTGACGGCCAGCAGATCGCCGTCCTTCACACCCGTCTCGGCCGCGGTGACGGCGGAGAGCCTGGCGACCGAGGCGTGCCGGGTGCCGGCCAGCGCTTCGTCGCCCTCCTGGAGCCGGCCCAGGTCGAGCAGCATCCGGTGGCCCGCGAGGATCGCCTCCCCGTCGCCGGGCCTGGGCAGCGGTCGTGCCGACTCGTTCGGGTCGGTGGCGTGCGCGCCGGCCCAGCCGCCGAGCCGGTCCAGCTCACGGCGTACGGACTTCAGGTCCGGCAGCGCGAAATGGGTGTCCATGGCGTCGGCCAGCATGTGCAGCACGCGGGCATCGGTCGGCGCGGGCGTCCGTGTCATCTGCTCGGGCTTCAGCGCGGCCTCGAACATCCGCGCCCTGCCCTCCCAGTTGAGGAAGGTGCCGGGCTTCTCGGCCACCGCGGCGACCGGGAGGACCACATCGGCCCGCTCGGTCACCTCGCTGGGCCGCAGCTCCAGCGAGACCAGGAATCCGACCTGGTCCAGGGCCTCCAGGGCCCGCGCCGGGTTCGGCAGGTCCACGGGCTCGACCCCGGCGACGAGCAGCGCACCGAGTTCTCCGGTGGCCGCGGCCTCCACGATCTGGCCGGTGTCGCGGCCGAAGCGGGACGGGAGTTCGGCGACGTTCCAGACGGCCGCCACCTCGCCCCTGGCCCGCGGGTCGGTCGCCGGCCGGCCGCCCGGCAGCAGCGACGGAAGCGCGCCCGCCTCCACCGCGGCGCGCTCGCCGGCCCGGCGCGGGATCCACACCAGCGCGGCCCCGGTCGCGGCGGCGGTCCGTACCGCGGCGGTCAGCCCGCCCGGCACCGTGGCCAGCCGCTCGCCGACCACGATCACCGCACCCTCGCCGCGCAGCGCCTCGGCCGCGACGGCTCCGTCGCCGTCGAGCCCGACGCCGCCCGCGATCGCGTCCAGCCACTCGGTCTCGGTACCGGGGGCGGCGGGGAGCAGCGTGCCGCCCGCCTTCTCCAGCCCTCGGGTGGCGTGCGAGGCGACGGCGAACGTGCGCTGTCCGTGCTTGCGGTTCGCCTTGCGCAGCCGCAGGAAGACGCCGGGTGCCTCCTCCTCCGACTCGAACCCGACCAGCAGCACCGTCGGGGCCTTCTCCAGCGAGGTGTACGTGACACCCGTGCCGTCCAGGTCCCGGCCCCGCCCGGCGACGCGGGCGGCCAGGAAGTCGGCCTCCTCGCTGCTGTGCGCCCGCGCCCGGAAGTCGACGTCGTTCGTGTCGAGGGCGACCCGGGCGAACTTGCTGTACGCGTACGCGTCCTCGACGGTCAGCCGGCCGCCGGTGAGGACACCCGTCCTGCCGCGTGCGGCGGTCAGCCCGGCAGCCGCGGCGGCCAGCGCCTCGGGCCAGCTCGCCGGTTCCAGGACACCGTCCGCGTTGCGTACCAGCGGGGTGGTGAGCCGGTCCCGTTGCTGCGCGTAGCGGAAACCGAAGCGGCCCTTGTCGCAGACCCACTCCTCGTTGACCTCGGGGTCGTTGGCGGCGAGCCGCCGCATGACCTTGCCGCGCCGGTGGTCGGTACGGGTGGCACAGCCGCCCGCGCAGTGCTCGCACACCGACGGCGACGACACCAGGTCGAAGGGCCGGGACCGGAACCGGTACGCCGCGGAGGTCAGCGCCCCGACGGGGCAGATCTGGATGGTGTTCCCGGAGAAGTACGACTCGAACGGGTCGCCCTCGCCCGTACCCACCTGCTGGAGGGCGCCGCGCTCGATCAGCTCGATCATCGGATCGCCCGCCACCTGGTTGGAGAAGCGGGTGCAGCGCGCGCAGAGCACGCACCGCTCGCGGTCCAGCAGCACCTGGGTGGAGATCGGGACGGGCTTCTCGTACGTCCGCTTCTTCCCGTCGAAGCGGGAGTCGGCGCCGCCGTGCGACATCGCCTGGTTCTGCAGCGGGCACTCGCCGCCCTTGTCGCAGACCGGGCAGTCCAGCGGGTGGTTGATGAGCAGCAGCTCCATCACACCCTTCTGCGCCTTCTCGGCGACCGGCGAGGTCAGCTGCGACCGCACCACCATGCCGTCGGTGCAGGTGATGGTGCAGGACGCCATCGGCTTGCGCTGGCCCTCGACCTCGACGATGCACTGGCGGCAGGCGCCGACCGGATCGAGGAGCGGGTGGTCGCAGAAGCGCGGGATCTCGATGCCGAGGAGTTCCGCGGCCCGGATGACCAGGGTGCCCTTGGGCACGCTGATCTCGATGCCGTCGATCGTCAGCGTGACGAGGTCCTCGGGCGGAACGGCCGCCTCGCCGCCCCCGGAGGGCGCACTCGTGGTGACTGTCATGCGTTCACCCCCTGGTGAGCGTTCTTGTCGTCGGCCCAGGCGGTCGACCTGGCGGGATCGAAGGGGCAGCCCCGGCCCGTGATGTGCTGCTCGTACTCCTCGCGGAAGTACTTCAGCGAGGAGAAGATCGGCGAGGCGGCGCCGTCACCGAGGGCGCAGAAGGACTTGCCGTTGATGTTGTCGGCGATGTCGTTCAGCTTGTCGAGGTCGGCCGGCTGTCCCTTGCCTGCCTCGATGTCGCGGAGCAACTGGACCAGCCAGTACGTGCCCTCGCGGCACGGCGTGCACTTGCCGCAGGACTCGTGGGCGTAGAACTCGGTCCAGCGGGTGACCGCCCGCACGACGCAGGTCGTCTCGTCGAAGCACTGGAGCGCCTTGGTGCCGAGCATGGAACCGGCGGCGCCGACGCCCTCGTAGTCGAGCGGCACGTCGAGGTGCTCGTCGGTGAACATCGGGGTCGAGGAGCCGCCCGGGGTCCAGAACTTCAGGCGGTGGCCGGGGCGCATGCCACCGCTCATGTCGAGCAGCTGGCGCAACGTGATGCCGAGCGGGGCCTCGTACTGGCCGGGGCTCGCGACATGCCCGCTGAGCGAGTACAGCGTGAAGCCCGGGGACTTCTCGCTGCCCATCGACTTGAACCACTCCTTGCCCCGGTTCAGGATCGCGGGAACCGAGGCGATGGATTCGACGTTGTTCACCACAGTGGGGCAGGCGTACAGACCGGCGACCGCGGGGAAGGGCGGCCGCAGCCGGGGCTGGCCGCGTCGCCCTTCGAGCGAGTCGAGGAGTGCGGTCTCCTCACCACAGATGTACGCGCCCGCGCCCGCGTGCACGGTGAGTTCCAGGTCGAGCCCCGAGCCCAGGATGTTCGTCCCGAGGAAGCCCGCCTCGTACGCCTCGCGCACGGCCTCGTGCAACCGCCGCAGCACGGGGACGACTTCACCGCGCAGGTAGATGAAGGCGTGCGAGGAACGGATCGCGTAGCAGGCGATCACGATGCCCTCGATGAGGGAGTGCGGGTTGGCGAAGAGGAGCGGGATGTCCTTGCAGGTCCCGGGCTCCGACTCGTCGGCGTTGACCACCAGGTAGTGCGGTTTGCCGTCGCCCTGCGGGATGAACTGCCACTTCATCCCGGTGGGGAAGCCGGCGCCTCCGCGGCCGCGCAGACCGGAGTCCTTGACGTACGCGATGAGGTCGTCCGGCGACATGGCGAGGGCCTTGCGAAGCCCCTCGTATCCCTCGTGGCGCCGGTAGGTCTCCAGGGTCCAGGATTCCGGTTCGTCCCAGAAGGCGGAGAGGACGGGGACGAGCAGCTTCTCGGGGCTGCCCCCGCTGCCGTTGTCGTTGATTTCGGTTGCCAACGTCATCACTCTCCCTCCTCGCCTGTCGGGCCGGACGGGTGCTCCGGGTCCTGCGGGGCATCGGCGTGCCCCGACTCACCCCGCGGGGCGACGACCCTCGGGTGCGTCTCCTCGCCCCTGGCGAGCCGGAGTCCGATCAGCGAGGCGGGGCCCGCACCACCGGACGCCTCGACGGCGCCGGGGCGCTCGTCGGGGAAGCCGGCCAGGATCCGGGACGTCTCCTTGTACGAGCACAGGGGCGCGCCACGGGTGGGTTCGACGGTGCGCCCGGCGATCAGGTCGTCGACCAGCCGCGTCGCGCTCTCGGGGGTCTGGTTGTCGAAGAACTCCCAGTTGACCATCACCACGGGAGCGAAATCGCAGGCCGCGTTGCACTCGATGTGTTCGAGGGTGACCTTGCCGTCCTCGGTTGTCATATCGGGCCCGTCGTCGCCGACGCCGAGGTGCTCCTTGAGCCGGTCGAAGATCGCGTCGCCGCCCATCACCGCGCACAGGGTGTTGGTGCAGACACCGACCTGGTACTCGCCGCTCGGCTTGCGCCGGTACATCGTGTAGAAGGTGGCGACCGCGGTGACCTCGGCAGTGGTGAGGCCGAGCTGCTCGGCGCAGAACGCCATGCCCGTACGGGAGACGAAGCCCTCCTCGGCCTGCACCAGGTGCAGCAGCGGCAGCAGGGCGGAGCGGCTGCCGGGGTAGCGGGCGATCACCTCCTTCGCGTCCGCTTCGAGCCTGGCGCGCACCTCGGCCGGGTAGGCGGGGGCGGGGAGCTGCGGCATCCCCAGACTGACTTCCTGACGTGCTTCGGTCACCGGTCGACGCCTCCCATCACGGGGTCGATGGACGCGACGGCGACGATGACGTCGGCGACCTGGCCGCCCTCGCACATCGCCGCCATGGCCTGCAGATTGGTGAAGGACGGGTCGCGGAAGTGGACCCGGTAGGGGCGGGTGCCGCCGTCCGAGACGACATGGACGCCCAGCTCGCCCTTGGGCGATTCGACCGCGGTGTAGACCTGTCCCGGCGGGACGCGGAATCCCTCGGTCACCAGCTTGAAGTGGTGGATCAGGGCCTCCATGGAGGTGCCCATGATCTTCTTGATGTGGTCGAGCGAGTTGCCGAGCCCGTCCGGTCCGAGCGCGAGCTGCGCCGGCCAGGCGATCTTCTTGTCGGCGACCATCACCGGTCCGGGGGCGAGCCGGTCGATGCACTGCTCGATGATCCGCAGCGACTGGCGCATCTCCTCCAGCCGGATGAGGAAGCGGCCGTAGGCGTCGCAGCTGTCGGCGGTGGGGACGTCGAACTCGTAGTTCTCGTATCCGCAGTAGGGGTCCGTCTTGCGCAGATCGTGCGGGAGCCCGGCGGAGCGCAGGATCGGACCGGTGGCGCCGAGTGCCATGCAGCCGGTCAGGTCGAGATAGCCGACGTCCTGCATACGGGCCTTGAAGATCGGATTGCCGGTGGCGAGCTTGTCGTACTCCGGCAGGTTCTTCTTCATGGTCTTCAGGAACTCGCGGAGCTGGTCGATCGCGCCGGGCGGCAGGTCCTGGGCGAGTCCGCCGGGCCGGATGAACGCGTGGTTCATCCGCAGCCCGGTGATCAGCTCGAAGAGATCGAGGACGAGTTCACGGTCACGGAAGCCGTAGATCATGATCGTGGTGGCGCCGAGCTCCATGCCGCCGGTGGCGATGCACACCAGGTGCGAGGAGATCCGGTTGAGCTCCATCAGGAGCACGCGCAGGACGGTGGCCCGGTCCGGGATCTGGTCCTCGATGCCGAGCAGCTTCTCGACGCCCAGGCAGTACGCCGCCTCGTTGAAGAACGGCGTCAGGTAGTCCATGCGCGTCACGAAGGTGGTGCCCTGGGTCCAGTTCCGGAATTCGAGGTTCTTCTCGATGCCGGTGTGGAGATAGCCGATGCCGCAGCGGGCCTCGGTGACGGTCTCGCCGTCGATCTCCAGGATCAGCCGCAGCACCCCGTGCGTGGACGGGTGCTGGGGGCCCATGTTGACGATGATGCGCTCGTCGTCGGACTTGACCGCCGACTCGACGACCTCGTCCCAGTCGCCGCCGGTGACTGTATATACAGTCCCCTCGGTCGTGGCCCTGGGCGTTGCATGGGGAGTAGTCATCAGGAGTACGACCTCCGCTGGTCCGGAGCCGGGATCTGGGCGCCCTTGTACTCGACGGCGATGCCGCCGAGCGGATAGTCCTTGCGCTGCGGGAAGCCCTGCCAGTCGTCCGGCATCATGATCCGGGTGAGGGCGGGATGCCCGTCGAAGACGAGCCCGAAGAAGTCGTAGGTCTCGCGCTCGTGCCAGTCGTTGGTCGGATAGACCTCGACGAGCGACGGGATGTGCGGATCGCTGTCCGGGGCCGACACCTCCAGGCGGATCAGCCGGCCGTGCGTGATCGAGCGCAGGTGGTAGACGGCGTGCAACTCGCGGCCCTTGTCGCCGAGGAAGTGGACGCCGCTCACCCCGGTACAGAGCTCGAAGCGCAGCGCCGGGTCGTCGCGCAGGGTGCGGGCGACCCGGACCAGGTGCTCGCGGGCGATGTGGAAGGTGAGTTCGCCGCGGTCGACGACGGTCTTCTCGATGGCGTTGGCGGGAAGCAGGTCCTGTTCCTCCAGGGCCCCTTCGAGCTCGTCCGCGACCTCGTCGAACCAGCCGCCGTACGGACGGGACGTGGCGCCCGGCAGGGTCACCGTGCGGACGAGGCCGCCGTAGCCGGAGGTGTCACCGCCGTTGTTGGCGCCGAACATGCCCTTGCGTACGCCGATGACCTCGCCGGTCTCGTCACGCGGCGCGGGCACACCGTTGTTGTTCTGCTCGTCGTGATGACGGTTCTCGCTCATCGCAGCAGCCCCTTCATCTCGATCAGGGGCAGTGCCTTGAGGGCCGCGTCCTCCGCCTCGCGGGCGGCCTCCTCCGCGTTGACCCCGAGCTTGGAGCTCTGGATCTTCTGGTGGAGCTTGAGGATCGCGTCCATCAGCATCTCGGGCCGCGGCGGGCAGCCCGGCAAATAGATGTCAACAGGGACAATATGATCAACACCTTGAACAATGGCGTAATTGTTGAACATCCCGCCCGATGATGCGCACACCCCCATGGAGATCACCCACTTGGGGTTGGGCATCTGGTCGTAGACCTGCCGCAGGACGGGCGCCATCTTCTGGCTGACCCGCCCTGCCACGATCATCAGATCCGCCTGCCGCGGCGATCCGCGGAAGACCTCCATCCCGAAACGGGCCAGGTCGTAGCGCCCGGCCCCGGTGGTCATCATCTCGATGGCGCAGCAGGCGAGGCCGAAGGTGGCGGGGAAGACGGACGACTTCCGCACCCAGCCGGCGGCCTGCTCGACAGTGGTCAGCACGAAGCCGCTGGGCAGCTTCTCTTCGAGTCCCATGGTGTGCCCCTCAGCCCCTCAGTCCCATTCCAGGCCGCCGCGACGCCACACGTACGCGTAGGCGACGAAGACGGTGAGCACGAAGAGCAGCATCTCCACGAGCCCGAAGATCCCCAGGGCGTCGAAGGTGACCGCCCAGGGATAGAGGAAGACGATCTCGATGTCGAAGACGATGAAGAGCATCGCCGTCAGGTAGTACTTGATGGGGAAGCGGCCGCCTCCGGCTGGAGTGGGGGTGGGTTCGATACCGCACTCGTACGCTTCGAGCTTTGCTCGGTTGTACCGCTTCGGGCCGATAAGCGTGGCCATGACCACGGAGAAGATCGCAAACCCTGCCCCGAGGGCGCCGAGCACGAGGATGGGCGCGTAGGCATTCACGCTCCTCGCTCCTTCCAGTCGTCCTTGACCGTTGGACCGCATCGGGCGATTCGGCTCGCCACCCCACCAAGATCGTGCACATGTGAGGCAGTTCACAAGCCCGACTGCCCCGCATCCTATGCCTGCCATCCTGTGATCTGCGACACGGGGTACGACAACGAGTTTGTGATCTCCACCACCCGGCGAAGGCTCACGAAGCCACCTGAGCGGTGATCTTCGTACGTAAAGCGGCCGAGCGGTCACGAGACGTGACATTTGATGCTGTTAGTGCTGGTCAACACGGTGTTGCATTAACAATCAGATACCCATGGAGGCAAATTGGCAATGGACGGCCTGGGAGTGATAAGGGGGTCTGCCCCACTCTGGCCTCACTCGGGCGAGGGGCCCCCAGGGAGCGAAGTGGACGTGTGCACCTATTCACGATCTTCCGGATGAATGGCCGCGGCCGAAATCCGACGACCCTTCGGGCGAGGAGCACGCGCACCCTCCTCACGTCACCGTCACCCTGTGACCTGCGTCACTCCAATCAGGTGCCGATAAAAGCGGGCTTGGCCATCGGTATGAACGGATGGTAAGTGGCGGGCAATTCGGGCGTATTACCGAAAGTCCGTGATCACAGCGCTGATCAGGCGTGCCCGGTTTGCCCGTTACGGCGTCAATAAGGGCCACCAGGAAGCGGATTCACAGATTCCGGACGTAACTGTGTCGCAACACACGTTTCTTGAAGGGAGCCCCGGGGCCCTGATAGCGCTAGTACTCATGTCCCACACCGCTCACATACCCAGCCACCGGAAGCCCCGCCGAAACGCGCCGAAGACGGCGCTGCGGGCCGGAGTTGCCGGTGGCGTCCTCAGCACCATCGCGGTGGCAGGCGCTGCCGGTCCGGCCCAGGCCGAGCCGGTGACCCAGACCATCGAGATGCCCACCATCACCGCCGGGCTCTCCACCGCCGTCGCCGCGTCCGCCCAGGCCACGCAGCAGGTCGCCCAGGACCTGCAGACGCAGGCCCAGGAGGACGCCGCCGCCACCACCGCGGCCAAGGCCGCCAAGAAGGCCAAGGCCGAGGCGGTCCGCAAGGCAGAGGCCAAGAAGAAGGCGGAGGCCGCCGCCAAGGCCAAGGCGGAGGCCGCCGCCCAGCGCGCTTCCCGCTCCGCCGTCCGTACAACGCTCAGCGCGACCTCCGGCTCCACCGCCGGCACCGCCGTGGCCTCGACCGCTTCCTCCTCCTCGTCGAGCGCCACCGGCTCCGCCGCGTCCGTCATCGCCTTCGTGAAGGCCCAGGTCGGCGACGCGTACGTGTCCGGCGGCACCGGACCCAACTCGTGGGACTGCTCCGGTCTCGTCCAGGCCGCGTTCCGTTCGGTGGGTGTCGACCTGCCGCGCGTCTCGCAGGCCCAGTCCACCGCGGGCACCCAGGTCTCCCTGAGCAACCTCCAGCCGGGCGACATCCTGTACTGGGGCGGCGCGGGCAGCGCGTACCACGTCGGGGTGTACGTCGGCGGCGGCGAGTTCGTCGGTGCGCAGAACTCCAGCACCGGTGTGGTGCAGCGTCCGCTCTCCTACGACCCGCCGTCGGGCGCGGTCCGCGTTCTCTGAGTCCGCCGGTTCCACCGAGTTCTCGGATTCACAAGCGCCGCACAGGCGCGCGGCGAAGGGCCGTCACTCCCCCGCTCGGGAGCGACGGTCCTTCGTCGTTCCGGCGGAAACACGACATCACCCCGGGCGGGCGCCATTGACGTCGCGAACCTGCCGGACACCGCCCACCGGTGCTTGTGAACTGGGGCGAACAGCCCTCGCGTCACCGAGCACAGGACGGCACCGCCATGACCACCGCGGCCACCACGCCCATCCGACCGACCGCTCCCCCTCCCCGGACACCCCTGCGCGGCCGGCTCGCCGTCCTCTCCGTGACGCTGGGCATCTTCTCGATCGTCACCACCGAGATCCTGCCCATCGGCCTGCTCACGTCCATCGGGTCCGACTTCGCCGTCTCGGACGGCACCGCGGGCCTGATGATGACCATGCCCGGACTCCTCGCGGCGGTCTCCGCCCCCTTGGTCACCGTGGCGACGGCGCGCGTCGACCGTCGGGCAATGCTCTGCGCCTTCATGCTCCTGCTGGCCCTGGCCGACTTCCTCACCGCCACCGCGAGCGACTACCGCCTCATCCTGGTCTCCCGGGTGATGGTCGGTGTCACCATCGGCGGCTTCTGGTCCATCGGGGTCGGGCTGGCCGGACGGCTGGTCCGCCCGGCGTCGATCGGCCGGGCGACCGCGGTGATCTTCTCGGCGGTCCCGCTGGGCTCCGTGCTCGGCGTCCCCGCGGGTACGTTCATCGGCGGCCTGGCCGGCTGGCGGACGGCGTTCGTGGCCATGGGGGTGCTGAGCGCGGGCGTACTGGCCCTGATGCTGCTCGTACTCCCGGCCCTGCCCCCGACCCGGGTCACCCGCGCGAGCCTGCTGCGTACCGTGCTCGGCCGGACCGGCACCCGGTTCGCGCTGCTCCTCACCTTCCTCATCGTTCTGTCGCACTTCGCCACGTACACCTATGTGACGCCCTTCCTGGAACAGGTCACCCACGCCGGTCCTGCGCTGATCACGGTGTTCCTGCTGTTCTACGGCGCCGCCGGCATCGTCGGTAATTTCATCGGCGGCGCACTCGTTTCGCGTCGGCCGCGCGCCGCGGTCTCCCTCGCCGCGGGGATGATCGCCGCCGCGACCGCGCTGCTCCCGGTCCTGGGCAGGTGGCAGGTGGGAGCCGTCGCGCTCCTGGTCCTCTGGGGTGTCGCCTACGGCGCGGTGCCGGTCTGCTCGCAGGCCTGGTTCGCGAGGTCCGCGCCCGACGCCCCCGAAGCTGCGTCCGTCCTCTTCACCGCCTCCTTCCAGGCGACCATCGCCATCGGCGCCCTGGCGGGCGGAGCCGTCCTCGACCATCTCTCCGTGTCGGCGGTCATGCTGCTCGGCGGGGCGACCGCGGCTCTCGTGGTGGTCGCGGCGGCGCTCCCGCCCGCCCCCGTCACCAGTCCTTGATCGCTTCGGAGGGAGACATCCGCGCCCACGACGGGCAGGCAGCACGACGCTCACGGCCACCACGGCGACGGTGAGGGCCAGGACCATCCACGGCGGCAGGCGGTGTCCGGCGGATCGCTCGCGCAGCCGCAGCCGGATCGGTGGCTGTCACAGCGCCCGGCGAGACAGATTGAAGGGCCCAAGCGATCCCGGGCATGAGCCCCTCGGATTTGCTGCCCTGGGTCAACTCGGTCGGTCTCCGGTGTAGCGGTAGATCGCCCCGTCTGCGTTGACGTGCCAGACGGTGCCGTCGGCGGCCACACCGATGTCCACCGCCTTGCCCGGGATACCGACCCACGGATTGGAGTCATGCCCCGTGTACCGGTACATCTGCCCCAGAGAGTTCACACCCCACACATGCGTCCTGGACCCGACCGAGATACGGGTGAGACCGCCGGAGACGGCGACCCAGTCGGTGGAGCCCTGGTCTCCGGTGTAGCGGTAGATCCCACCGCCAGAGTTGACATGCCAGACGGTGCCGTCGGCGGCCACACCGATGTCCACCGCCTTGCCCGGGATACCGACCCACGGATTGGAGTCATGCCCCGTGTACCGGTACATCTGCCCCAGAGAGTTCACACCCCACACATGCGTCCTGGACCCGACCGAGATACGGGTGAGACCGCCGGAGACGGCGACCCAGTCGGTGGAGCCCTGGTCTCCGGTGTAGCGGTAGATCCCACCGCCAGAGTTGACATGCCAGACGGTGCCGTCGGCGGCCACACCGATGTCCACCGCCTTGCCCGGGATACCGACCCACGGATTGGAGTCATGCCCCGTGTACCGATACATCTGCCCCAGAGAGTTCACACCCCACACATGCGTCCTGGACCCGACCGAGATCGTAGTGAGACCACCAGAGACTTGCTTCCAGTCAGCCATGTTCGTGTCCCTTCGCCTCGAACGTTGCGAAGGGAGCTTGCTGCTCGACAGAGCCGTCCAAACGACCAGATATATGGATTGACTGCTGAGATCATCCAAAAATCGCCGTTTGAACATTCTCACCCCTTTTGAGTGCGTGGGAGGCGGCCCGCACTCCACGCACTCAGGAGGCCGGAAACGCCGTAACCCACAAGAGGCCCGGAACGGCGCCCGGTTCACGACCCCAGGACGAATCAATGCGCTCCACGCCCGGAACCGGTTCGTAGCCCTCCGCGTCCCGCTCCGGGCGACACCACCACCCCCGCCCCGCACCCCGCGCCCCGCCACACCCTCGTCGCACAGAAATCCGCATGGGTTAGGCTCGCCGGGGCGCAGTGAGGGGCCTCGACCGGGGTCCGGGCTTCACATGTCGCCGCATCGGACTCGCCACCGGCCCCGTCCCACCCTGAGCAGCGATCCCGGAACAACCGGAAAAATCTGTTCAGGTATCGGCCTGCTGCTGGGCCGGAATGTGAGGGCCGCCGTGCGGGACTACTTGCTCATGCTGTTCATCACGGCTGCGGTGACCCATCTCCTGACCGGCCCCGTACGGAAGTTCGCCATCGCCGTCGGGGCGATGCCCGAGATCCGGGCGCGCGACGTCCACCGCGAACCCACTCCCCGCCTCGGTGGCATCGCCATGTTCGGCGGACTGCTGGCCGGATACCTGGTGGCCTCGCACCTCCCGCACCTGGAGGAGATCTTCACCCAGAGCTCGACGCCCCGGGCGCTGCTGTCCGGTGCCGCGCTGATCTGGCTGCTGGGGGTGCTCGACGACAAGTGGGAGCTCGATTCGCTGGTCAAGCTCGGCGGGCAGTTGCTGGCCGCCGGTGTGATGGCGTTCCAGGGGCTGACGATCCTCTGGCTCCCGGTGCCGGGCACCGACGGGATCTACCTCGCCGACTGGCAGGGCACCCTGCTGACCGTGGGACTGATCGTCTTCACCATCAACGCGGTCAACTTCGTCGACGGGCTCGACGGGCTGGCCGCCGGGACGGTCGGCATCGCGGCGACGGCTTTCTTCCTGTACGCCTACCGGCTCTGGTACGGCTACGGGATCGAGGCCGCGGCGGCCACCACGCTGGTCTCCGCGATCCTGGTGGGCATGTGCCTCGGCTTCCTGGTGCACAACTCGCACCCGGCCCGGATCTTCATGGGGGACTCGGGGTCCATGCTGCTCGGGCTGCTCCTCGCCGGATGCGCCGTCTCCGTCACGGGTGAGGTCGACCCGAGCCTCCTGAAGCAGACCGTCGACGGTACGTCCGGGTCGGCCGCGATGGTGCCGGTCTACATTCCGCTGCTGATGCCGCTCTCCGTCATCGCGCTGCCGGTCGCGGACCTCGTGCTCGCCGTCGGCAGGCGTACGTGGAACGGACGGTCCCCCTTCTCCGCCGACAAGGGCCACCTCCACCACCGGCTGCTCCAGCTCGGCCACTCGCACCGTCGGGCCGTGCTGCTGATGTACTTCTGGTCGGCGCTGTTCTCGTTCGGGATCGTGGCCTATTCGGCGCGGGGCGCCAAGTCCTGGATGCTCTCCGGGATCGCGTTCGTCTGCGGACTGGGCCTGCTTCTGCTGCTCCAGCCCCGCTACGACTTCGCCATCACCGACCTGCTGGCCCGGATGAGGCTGATACGGCCCCGGACCGGGGGGCGTGTGGTCGCCGCCGGCGGAAAGCGCACCGAGGCCGACGAGGAACGCCGGGTCCCGTCCAGGTGATGGCGGTGCTCTGCTCGCCGGGGCCGCGACCTGAGTAGCCGCTCCCCGCGCCCGGTTCATCCCTTGGTCGCGCACCCGCAGACTTTCGGGGGACGCCCGCCCCCGCACCCGCTCGACAGACTGGCGGCGACACGCGAACCGCCGACCGCCGGGGAGTCAGGTGCGTCGCGACGAGTGCGGTGGAGGAATCAGCCGCGCGAGGTCGACCGTCTCGACGCCACCGTGTCCGAGGCCGCCGAGCTCGGCCTGCACATCCGGCTCCAGCCGACCCTGGGCGACCGCCCCGCGTCGGAGATCCTCGACCACCTCATTGAGACCGGCCGCCACCTGGAGCGGCTGCGCCGCCGGGGCGCGCGCTATCGGTTGCGCAGCGCGTCCACGGCGATGCGGGCGGCCGTGCCGATGACGGCGTCGGCCGCGGGGAGCGTGGCCGCGGTGTGGGCGGTGCGGGTGAAGACGGCGACGGCGTAACGGCCGCCGTCGGGGTACTCGACGACGCCCACCTCGTTGCGCAGCGTCGGCAGTGATCCGGTCTTCCCCGCGACGTGCACGTCGTCGAACGGGAAACCGGAGGCCAGGCGGTGCGGCCACACCTGGAGACCCATCACCCGTCTGATGGCGGCGCCGTGTTCGGGCAGACACGCCTCGTCGCGCCAGAGGGCACGCAGCAAGCGGGTCATGTCCCGCGGGGTGCTGTGGTTGGAGCGGGCCGGGTCGAGGGCGCGCAGCCGCGCGACGACGTGCGGGTCGGCCAGCGCCTGGGCACCGGCGGGTCCCGCGTCCTCCTTGATGCCGGCGAGCATGGCGCCGAAGGTGTGCACGGCCCTCGTCGCGTCGAGACCGAGGCGGGCCGTCGCGCGATTGACCGCGTCGAGACCGACCCGGGCCAGGAGCAGATCCGCAGCGGCGTTGTCGCTGACGGCCATCATCAGGTACGCGAGGTCGCGCAGCGACAGCCTGGTGGCGTCCAGCATCGCGGCGAGCCCGGTGGGCCCCGGGGTGCGGCCGTCCGGCGTGCATTCGACCTGCTCCGTGAGGTCGAGGTCGCCGGCCGCGGCCAGGTCGTGCAGCCCGACCAGCAGGCACAGTTTGTGGACACTCGCCGTGCAGACCAGCTGGTCGGCGTCGACGCCGAGCCGGGCGCCGGAATCGATGTCGAGGGCGTGCAGCCGCCCGGTCACTCCGGCATCGGCGAAGGCCGCACGGATGCGGTCGGGGGCGTCGGGCACGTTCACGGTTCGGGTCACAGCCAGTACTCCGCTGCCGGGCGCAGATGCATCGGGCGGGTGGGGGTGTCGGGGCGGGCGTCGGCGGTGGTGCGCAGCGCGTGCGTGGCCGCGTCGGCGAAGGCTCGTACGGCGGTGTCCCCGTGCCCGCGCGGCCAGGCGACGGAGTGCCGCCAGGCCAGCGGGGCGCCCGCGAGCGGGCGCCACACCAGGTCCGTGTCGGGTTCGGCGGGCTGAGCGTCGCGCGGGCTGAAGGCGACGGCGCCCACGGAGAGCGCGAGACCGCGCACAAAACTGGCGCCCTGGCCGTGCCGGACCGCGGGCGGTGTGTAGCCGCCGCGGGCGCAGGTGGTGAGCAGGTCGTCGTAGAGCACGGGGGCGCCGGCCCGCGGGAAGAGGATCAGGTCGGATCCGGCGAGCGCGGAGAGCGGCACCTCGGCCAGTCCGGCCGCTTCGGCGTCGCGCGGCAGCAGCACGCCGAGCTCGCGCCGGAGCACCGGGCCGAGTTCGAGGCCGGTCACGTCGCAGGGGTGGTGGATGAGTCCGACGTCGAGTTCGTGTGCGGCAAAGCGGGCGAGCTGGTCCGTGGTGGACAGTTCGTGCAGCTCCAGCTCCACGCCGGAACGCCGGTCCTGGAACCCGGTGAGGAGCGCGGCGACGGTGTCACCGGCGATGTCGGGCGGCAGCCCGGCCCGCAGCAGTCCGCTCTCGCCGTCCCTGATCCGGCGCGCGGCCGCCCGCAGTGACTCGGACCGGGCGAGCAGCTCGCGCGCCTCGGGAAGCAGCAGCAGGCCCGCCTTGGTGATGGCCACCTGGCGGCTGGACCGGTCGAAGAGCCGCACCTCCAGCTCCCGCTCCAGCCGCTGGATGCGCTGCGACAGGGGCGGCTGAGCCATCCCGAGGCGGGCCGCGGCACGTCCGAAGTGTGACTCTTCTGCAACAGCCACAAAGCACTCCAGGTGCCGGATCAGGTCCACGAGCAGCAATCATATGCAATCTTGATCGCTGACCCATTGATATGCGACTTGGACAGAAACCCGGCCCGATTGCTCTCCTCACGGCATGACGCACCCTTCCTCACCTGCCGACGCGGACTTCGGGCACACCGCCCCCCACCGCCACCAAAACCGTCGCCCCGGCCTCCGGGCGGGCATCGCCGTGACCGTCGTGACGGCCGTCGTCGCAGGCGGCGCGTATGCCGCCGGACTCGGCCCCTTCGAGCCCGACGACACCCCCGACCCCGCGGCGACCGCTCAGGCCCGGGCGTTCCTCGCGGACTGGGCGGGCGGCCGGCTCGACAGTGCGGGCTCCCGCACCACGAGTCCCGCGAGGGCTGAGGAGGTGCTGCGCAACTTCACCTCGGGTCTCGACATCAGCAAGCCGGAGCTCACCCCGGCGCGGGCCACGAAGGAGGACGACGGCACGGTCCGGGTCGCCTTCACGGCGAAGATGCCCGTCACGGGACTGGGCACCTGGACCTACCGGTCCCGGCTCCCCGTCCGGGAACAGAAGAACGGGGCCTGGAAGGTCGACTGGTCCCTGTCGCTCGTCCATCCGCATCTCAGCGACACCGCCAAGTTCCGCCTGGAGCGGGAGGACACTCCTGAGCCGAAGGTCACCGACCGGAACGGGACGTCCCTGACGGGCGACGGCCATCCGTCCTTGCAGCCGGTGCTGACCCGGTTCGCCGGGGGCGGCACCGGACCGCGCGGGGCGATCCGGCTCGTCGACCGGGCCACCGGCGAGGTCGAGGGCACGGAGACCACCTTCGGGAAGAAGGACGGGCAGCCGTCCGGCAGACCCGTGACCACGACGCTCGACGCCACCTGGCAGGCAGCGGCCGACAAGGCCCTGGCCGACACGGCCGACGGCAAGAACGCCTCGCTCGTCGCCCTGAGGGTCGACAACGGCGAGATCCTCGCGCTGGCCAACTCCCCCGCCACGGGTTTCAACCGGGCGGTCTCCGGTACGTACGCGCCCGGCTCCACCTGGAAGATCGTGACGAGCAGCGCGCTGCTGCTCAAGCACGCCGTCGCGCCCGACGACGTCGTGGACTGCCCCAAGTACCTCACCGTCGGCAAGGAGTTCCACAACGTCGAGACATCCGAGTTCCCGGGCGCCACCTTCCGGCAGGACTTCACGAAGTCCTGCAACACGGCCTTCATCAACCTGCGCAACAAGCTCGGTGACACCGAACTCGGCGATGTGGCCCGGGAGTACTTCGGGGTCGGACAGGAGTGGCACGTGGGGATCCCGTCGTACGACGGCTCGGTGCCGGTGCCCAAGGACGAGACGGAGAAGGCCGCTTCGATGATCGGGCAGGGCCGCATCCAGGCGAACCCGCTGATCATGGCGTCCGTCACGGCGACCGCGGCGACCGGCCGGTTCCACCAGCCGACCATCGTCCCCGGCGCCGAGGACACCACCTCGACGAAGCCGCTCCCGTCGTCCGTGGTGACTCGACTGCGCACGATGATGCGGGCCACCGTCACCGACGGGACGGCGCATGTGCTCGCCGATCTGCCCGGTGACATCGGCGCGAAGACCGGCACCGCGGAGGTCTCCGAGAGCGAGCCCAACAACGGCTGGCTCGTCGCACGGCGCGGCAATGTGGCTGTGGCGTGCGTCGTCGAGCAGGGCGTCACGGGTGGCGGTTCAGCCGGCCCGATCCTGCACGGCCTCTTGTCCGCCGTCCCTGACGATCCGTCGTGACGCCGGGCTCCGGGACGAGACGAGACCGGCTCACGATAGGTCCCGGTCCCGCACTCCCCGGCCGGTCTCCGGCTCAGGCCTTCGGGGCCACCTTCGAGAGGCCGTTGATGATGCGGTCCATCGCGTCGCCGCCCGTGGGGTCGGTCAGGTTTGCGAGCATCTTCAGCGTGAACTTCATCAGCAGCGGGTGCGTCAGGCCGCGCTGGGTGGCGACCTTCATGACCTTCGGGTTCCCGATCAGTTTCACGAAGGCGCGGCCCATCGTGTAGTAGCCGCCGTAGGTCTCCTTGAGCACCTTCGGGTAGTTGGTGAGAGCCAGTTCGCGCTGGGCCGGGGTCGCGCGGGCGTGGGCCTGGACGATGACGTCGGCGGCGATCTGGCCCGACTCCATGGCGTACGCGATGCCTTCGCCGTTGAACGGGTTGACCATTCCGCCCGCGTCACCGACGAGCAGCAGGCCCTTGGTGTAGTGCGGCTGGCGGTTGAACGCCATCGGGAGAGCGGCGCCGCGGATCGGACCCGTCATGTTCTCCGGGGTGTAGCCCCAGTCCTCCGGCATGGACGCGCACCACGCCTTGAGGACCTCACGCCAGTCCAACTCCCTGAACGCGGAGGAGGAGTTGAGGATGCCGAGACCGACGTTGGACGTGCCGTCGCCCATGCCGAAGATCCAGCCGTAGCCGGGCAGGAGCCGGTCCTGGGGGCCGCGCCGGTCCCACAGCTCCAGCCAGGACTCCAGGTAGTCGTCGTCGTGGCGGGGCGAGGTGAAGTACGTACGCACGGCCACGCCCATCGGGCGGTCCTCGCGCCGGTGCAGGCCCATGGCGAGCGACAGCCGGGTGGAGTTGCCGTCGGCGGCGACGACGAGCGGGGCGTGGAAGGTGACCGGGGTCTTCTCCTCACCGAGCTTCGCGTGGACGCCGGTGATGCGGCCGGTGCGGTCGTCGACGATCGGGGCGCCGACGTTGCAGCGCTCGTACAGCCGCGCGCCCGCCTTCTGTGCCTGGCGGGCCAGCTGCTCGTCGAAGTCGTCGCGCTTGCGGACCAGTCCGTAGTCCGGGTACGAGGCGAGATCGGGCCAGTCCAGCTGGAGCCGGACACCGCCGCCGATGATGCGCAGACCCTTGTTGCGCAGCCAGCCGGCCTCTTCGGAGATGTCGATGCCCATGGAGACGAGCTGCTTGGTCGCACGCGGGGTGAGGCCGTCGCCGCAGACCTTCTCCCGGGGGAAGGCCGTCTTCTCCAGGAGCAGGACGTCCAGTCCGGCCTTGGCGAGGTAGTACGCGGTCGTGGAGCCGGCCGGGCCGGCCCCGACGACGATCACATCCGCGCTGTGCTCGGAGAGGGGCTGCTCGGTCACGGTCGGATCTCCCGAAGACTCGAAATCGCGTGCCGCGCGGCACCTGTCCCATGCAGTCTATGGGGGTCCGCTGATCAACTTTCCGAAGGGCTCCCCGATGTCGACCGTGCCACTCGCCGCCCCTTCCCTGCAGTTGCGTGTCCCGACCGACGAGGACGCGCTCTCCTGGCACCGCGCGTTCGACGATCCCGAGGTGATGGAGTTCTTCGGCGGTGCGTCGGAGGAACTTTCGATGTACGAGGAGTGGACCGCCCGACAGCGCAGACTCGACGCGGAGCTGGGGTACTGCCTGTGGACGGTGCTCGGCGAGGACGGCGAGGTCGCGGGCTTCACCGGCGCCCAGCCCTGGCCGCAGACCACGTACGGCCCGGTGGGCGAGACCGAGATCGACTGGCGGCTGGCCCGCTCGGCCTGGGGCCGGGGTTACGCCACCACCGCCGCGCGCCTCACGCTGGAGCGGCTGCGCGCGGCCGGGGTGGAACGGGTCGTGGCGACGATCGACTCACGCAACGAGCGGTCGGTCGCCGTGGCCCGGCGGCTGGGGATGGAACGGGCGGAGAGCTTCACGGCACCGCAGTCGGGGAATGAAGTGCGCTGCTTCCGGCTGGAACTGGCCCCGTAGCAACGGGCCGGCCGGCCCTTCGGGGCTGGGGCCCGGTCGCTCGGGCCGGTCGCTCGGGCCGCAGAGCCACCCCGCCGGGCCGCGGGCCCCGCCCGCCGGGGCAGGGGCCCGGTCCTCAGGGCCGGGACCCGGAGGCCGGCGGGCGCACGCCCCGGTGCAGTGCCACCACACCACCGGTGAGGTTGCGCCAGGCGACCTTCGACCAGCCGGCCCGCTGGAGCTTCGCCGCGAGCCCGGCCTGGTCGGGCCAGGCCCGGATGGACTCGGCGAGATAGACGTACGCGTCGGGGTTGGACGACACCGCGCGCGCGACCGGCGGCAGCGCCCGCATCAGGTACTCCGTGTACACCGTGCGGAACGGCGTCCACGTCGGCTGCGAGAACTCGCAGATCACCACCCGGCCGCCCGGCTTCGTCACCCGGTACAGCTCGCGCAGCGCCGCGTCCGTGTCCTGGACGTTGCGCAGCCCGAAGGAGATCGTCACCGCGTCGAAGGTCTCGTCGCGGAACGGCAGCCTGGTGGCGTCGCCCGCGGTGAAGGGCAGCCAGGAATTGCGCTTCTTGCCCTCCTGGAGCATGCCGAGGGAGAAGTCGCACGGCACGACGTACGCGCCCGTCGCGGCGAAGGGCAGCGAGGACGTCGCCGTGCCTGCGGCCAGGTCGAGGATCTTCTCCGCGGGCCGGGCGTGCACCGCCTTCGCGACCTCCTTGCGCCACAGCCGGGCCTGGCCGAGCGACAGCACGTCGTTGGTGAGGTCGTAGTTCGCCGCCACGTCGTCGAACATCGTGGCGACTTCGTGCGGCTGCTTGTCCAGGGAAGCTCGGGTCACCCGCCCATTCAAGCAGCCCCGGTCCGTCGTGCTTCGCGCCGGTCGCGAGTCGTGTCCGTGCAGACTGAACCGATTCCGTCCACCGGCGGTCAGTACAGGGGGGAGCACGGAATCACCGGGAGCAGGGGGAGCACAGATGTCCGCACAGGGCACGCGCCGGCGGTTCTGGCCGGAACGCGGCCGGAACCGGCTGCTCGTCGTCGTGGTCGTCCCGGCCGTACTGATCTGTGCCGCCGTGGTGGGGCCCCGGTGGAACGGTGGCGGTGACGGGAAGGCGGCCGCACCGTCCGCGTCCGGGAGCGCGTCGGAGACCGGCACGTTCACCGTCGCCCGCGCGGGCGTCGCGGACGGGGGCAGGTCCAGGGCCGGGGGCAACGCCTACCGGGTCGAGGCGGAGGACGGTTCGGGCATCGACCCGGACGAGGCCGCCGCCGAGATCGCCCGCATCCTGGCCGCGCCACGGGGCTGGTCGCACCATGGTGATCACACCTTCCGCCAGGTCGCCGACGGCCCGGCGGGACTGGTCATACGCATTGCCACCCCAGGGACCACCGACGCCATCTGCGGGCGGGGCGGCCTCAACACCCATGGCGAGGTCAACTGCCGGGTCGGCGCCGATGTCATGGTCAACCTCAAGCGCTGGCAACAGGGGTCGCCCGAGTTCCACGGTCCGCTCGCCGACTACCGGGCCCTCGTCATCAACCACGAGGTCGGGCACTGGCTGGGCCACGGCCACGAGACCTGTCCGGGCAAGGGCCGTCCCGCCCCGGCGATGATGCAGCAGATCGACGGGCTGAAGGGGTGCGTCTCCAACGCCTGGCCGTACGACGCCGAGGGCCGGTACCTGGGGGGCCCGTCGGTACCGTGACGGGCCCGCCCGCCGGACGGGCCGCGGACAGTCCGTGGGACCTGTTCCGGGGTACGGCGCCGAAGGCGCCGACGGGCGGGCGAGATGCCGTACCGGCCGCGATCGGGACAGGATCCGGTGCCGTGGCCGGAAAGGTTTGCCGGGAAGGAAGCTCGCGGCGTCCGGTGCGGTGCGTCGCACGACGGAGGATCGCCCTCGTGCCGGACGCACTCGGGTGATGCGAGAACGCGGCGAGGTGCCGTGCCGGGCGTCGCGAGCCGGTGAGCCTTCCGGTCACAGCACTGGGGCCGGCTGATCACACGGGAGTCCGCACCCGACGGTCCGGCCGGGCGCGCAGATGCGGCCGGCACTGGTTCACCGATGCCCGGGGCGCGGGCGGGTGGCGCCGGGGCCGGCGGCGAGGTTGCGGCCACATCCGGGAAACCTCACCACGGCCTGCTCTTCGGAGAGAGAGCGTGCCCGGTCCCCGCAGGCCGGCCCTGATCCGGCGCGCAGTACAGCAACCGGCGCACACGGGCCCGGCCGCGGCGGAAGACCAGCCGTCCGCCGAGCACCCTCGCCGCGCAGCTCACGGCGCCCGCGGTGCGCAGCGCCGCCAGGTCCCGTACATCGAACACCGCTGCCCGGTCGGCGCCGCCTCGCGCCGGTCGTGCACGGGCGCCGGAACGTTCCGGAACTCGACCTCAACCTTTTGGCCACGGCATCACTCAGTACAGGGGTGAGAGACCACCGAGACCCCGGAGAGGGGGACAGATGACCGCAGACGGCAGTCGGGACTCCACCGGATTCGAGGAGTTCGCCCGGGCGAACCAACGGCGTCTGTACCGGACCGCGTATCTGCTGTGCGGCGATGCGGAGAGCGCCCGCGACCTGACCCAGACGACGCTGGCCAAGCTGTTCCAGCACTGGCACCGGGCGAGCAGGGCCGACCATCCCGCAGCCTATGCGCGCACCGTCCTCACCCGGACGTATCTCGCCGAGCGCCGACGCCGGCTCCGCGACTTCCTGGCCCACAGCCATGTCGATGCCCCGAACCCCTCGGTGTGCCCCGAGCTGACGGTGACGCTGCTGACCGCGCTCGCCGAACTGCCGCCCCGCGCCCGGGCGATGGTCGTCCTGCGCTACTGGGAGGACCTGGGCGTGCGGACGGTCGCCGAGCTGCTGCGCTGCAGCGAGTCCACCGTCAAGAGCCAGTGCTCACGCTCGCTCGCCACGCTGCGTACGCGGCTGGGCGACCCGTACCTCTACACCACCCGCAGCTGAGGAGAACGTCATGGACATGTTTCCGGAAAGCGCGCCGCAGGAGACCGAGGACCGGCTGATCAGGGAGGCCATGGCGGAGGCGGCCGAGGGGGCGCCGCCGCTGCCGGACCTGGTGCCCATCGCCCTGGCCGTGGGCCGCAGGCGCCGCACCAGGGCGCGGGCGACGATCGGCGGCGCGATGGTGGGAGTGGTGGCGCTCGGGGTGTTCGGCGCGACGCTGCCGTCCTGGGGCGCGGGCGCCGGTACCGGCGATGACACCGCGCAGGTCGGGGCGCCCTCGCCCGCACCGAGCACGAGTCACGTGACTCCGTCCCCCGTACCCAGCAGGCCCACGCCCGGCTTCCCGACGCCGTTCCCCTCGTACACCGGGCCTGCACGTACGCCCGTCCACGTCGAACCCACTCCGGGCGAGTCGTCCATGGCCGACCTGTCCGTGGCCGAGCGCGGGCGGCAGGAGAAGTTCCAGCAGCAGGCGGCGGCCGTGCTGGACGAGCTGTTGCCTGCGGCGTTCGGCACGGTGCGCCCCGTCGACCTGGCCGTGAGCCGGTACCAGGGCGGGTCCAAGGGCCATGCCTTCCCCGTCGTCTTCTCCGTACGCCCCACCGGTGGCCCGTCCGGCAGCCCGCAGAAGCCTTGCCCGTACGACCCGGAGGAGAAGGAGAAGTACCAGTGCGACGAGGTGGCCCTGCTGGACGGGATCGTGGCCCGCGCCGTCACCACGACCGGGAGCTCCAAGGGCGGAAAGGACCTCGTCGGCGTCAGCGTCAGCTTCGCGTTCAAGGACAGCACCGTCGTCCTCTCGGCCGACGGCGATGACTCCGCCATGGTCTCGGCGCCGGTCACCGCCGACCAGCTGCTCCACGTCGCCCGGGACGACCGCTTCCTGCGCCTGGTGCGTTACGCCCAAGCGTTCCCGATGGAGCCGAGGCAGGAGTCCGTCCATGGTGGGTGAGGAGCGGGGCCGCCGGGCGCGTGGCCGTGGCGGCAGTCGTGGTGCGATCCGGCGGGCCCGCCGCCGGAAGACCCGGATACGGGTGACGGGCGCCGTGCTGGTGCCGTGTGCGCTGCTGGTCTGCGGGGCGTTGGTATGGGGGCCGTGGGGCGGCGGTGAAAGGGCGTCGGCACAGGCGGGGACCCCGTCGGACCGGGTGGCGGTGTCGTCGTCCCCGGGACCGGGCGTCGAGCCCGGCTCCCCTTCGACGCCCGGCAGTCCGCGCCCCTCCGCCTCGGCCGACGACGCCGACGCCGATTCCGGCGCCGGGAAGGGGCGCACGGGGGAGAAGAGGCCGGAGCCCGGAAAACGGGCGGACGAGTCCCGGAGCTCGTCCGGGTCCGTGCCCGTGCACGGCTCCGGTGAGTTCGTCACCGCTGCCCCGGCGCACACCGGCGGCCACGGCACCGGCACCGTCCACCGCTACCGCGTCGAGGTGGAGCGGGGCACCGGTCTGGCCACGCGTCCCGCCGCGGCCGCGGTCTCCGAGGTGTTCGCCGACCCCCGCGGCTGGACCCGCACGGGGCACGACGCGTTCCGGCAGGTCGGCTCGGGCCCGGCCGGTCTGGTGATCCGGATCGCGACACCGGACACCGTGGACCGGCTCTGCGGGGCGTACGGGCTGAACACACACGGCGAGGTCAACTGCCGCGTCGGCACGACGGTCGTGGTGAACCTGAAGCGGTGGATGCGGGGGTCACCACAGTTCGACGGCCCGCTGGCCGAGTACCGGGCGCTGATCATCAACCACGAGGTCGGCCACTGGCTGGGCCACGGCCATGAGACCTGCCCGGGGCCCGGACGCCGCGCGCCCGCGATGATGCAGCAGATCGACGGACTGAAGGGGTGCGTCGCCAACGCGTGGCCGTACACGTCCGCAGGCACGTACCTGCGCGGCCCGTCCGTCCCCTGACAGCGCAGCGGGCGTGCGTGCCGGACGCCCGGCCGGACGGGACCATCGAGAACGCGCCCTACCGCCGCCGGTACACCAGCCGCCCGCCCAGCACCGTGGCCACGCACCGCCCCGCCCCCACCGCGCACAGCGTCGCCTCATCGGGTACGTCGAAGACCGCGAGGTCGGCGCGGCCGCCGACGTCGAGCGGGCCGTGCACGGAACCGGGCAGGTCGTACCCCTCCACGAACGGGTCCAGGCTCGGTCCGCCGGCCAGGATGCCGGGGGCTGCGACGGCCGAGACCTCCGTCAGACCCGAGCGGGCCACGGCAATGCGGACGGCCGGGTCGTGGAAGCGGCCCGCGACGTGCGTCGTGCCGTGCCGGAGCATCTGCTGCAGCCCGCGCCGTACGCTGCCCGCCCGCCGCGTCGCGTCCATCCCGGCGGCCAGCCGCTCGAATTCCTCGCCCCACAGCGGCTGGTCGCCGAGCGCGTCCGCCTCGCGCGGGTCGGGGTGGTAGCAGCGGGTGAGCAGCCACAGCCCGTGCCACTGCCGCAGTCCCGGCGTGATGACGCCCGGCCATGCGCGGACCCGGGCCGCGGGGTGGGCGGCGACGACCTCGTCGTACGGCCCGAGGGCGACGATCCGGTCGCCCGCCACGGCCACCGCGCCCTGCGCAACGGCGGCCGCGCCGACCGGAAGAACCAGCGGCGCGGCATGAACAGTCAGCAAAACCGCCTCAGTTGGCGTTCAGGAGCTTCAGCTCCGGGTGGGCCGTGCCGCCCTCGATCGCGGTGGACGAGATGTGCGAGACCACCCGCTCGTCGACCGGGTCGTTCGCCGGGTCGTCGTGGACGACGAGGTGCTCGTACGTCGTGGCGCGCTGCGCCGGCACACGGCCCGCCTTGCGGATCAGGTCGATGATCTCCATGCGGTTGGAGCGGTGCTTGGCGCCGGCCGACGAGACGACGTTCTCCTCCAGCATGATCGAACCGAGGTCGTCGGCGCCGTAGTGCAGTGACAGCTGGCCGACCTCCTTGCCGGTGGTCAGCCAGGAACCCTGGATGTGCGCGACATTGTCGAGGAAGATCCGGGCGATGGCGATCATCCGCAGGTACTCGAAGAGCGTCGCCTGCGTCCGGCCCTTCAGGTGGTTGTTCTCCGGCTGGTACGTGTACGGGATGAACGCGCGGAAGCCACCCGTGCGGTCCTGCACGTCGCGGATCATCCGCAGGTGCTCGATGCGCTCGGCGTTGGTCTCGCCGGTGCCCATCAGCATGGTGGAGGTCGACTCGACGCCCAGGCGGTGCGCGGCCTCCATGATCTCCAGCCAGCGCTCGCCGGACTCCTTGAGCGGGGCGATCGCCTTGCGCGGCCGGGCCGGCAGCAGTTCGGCGCCCGCACCCGCGAAGGAGTCGAGACCGGCGGCGTGGATGCGCTGGATGGCCTCCTCGACGGAGACCTTGGAGATCCGGGCCATGTGCTCGATCTCGGAGGCGCCGAGCGAGTGGATGACCAGCTGCGGGAACGCCTTCTTGATGGCGGAGAAGTGCTCCTCGTAGTACTCGACGCCGTAGTCCGGGTGGTGCCCGCCTTGGAACATGATCTGCGTACCGCCGAGCTCGACGGTCTCCGCGCAGCGACGCAGGATGTCGTCGAGGTCGCGGGACCAGCCCTTGGCGGTGTCCTTGGGCGCGGCGTAGAACGCGCAGAACTTGCACGCCGTGACACACACGTTCGTGTAGTTGATGTTGCGCTCGATGATGTACGTCGCGATGTGCTCCGTACCGGCGTAGCGGCGTCGGCGTACGGCGTCGGCGGCCGCGCCCAGCGCGTGCAGCGGCGCCGACCGGTAGAGGTCGAGAGCCTCCTCCGGAGTGATCCGACCGCCCTCGGCGGCTCGGTCGAGGATGGGCTGGAGGTCGGCCTTCTCGGTCACCGGGCTGTCACCTTTCGGCGGTTTTTCAACGGATCTACGGACCGGTTCACCCTACGCCAGCCCCTGTCGGCGTCAGCTGCCGGACCGGCTGAGGGTGCCGTACGGAAATCCCGCGCCCCTCTCCTCGGAGCGGAAGCGGAGGGTGCCGTCGGCGGCACGCGTGAAGTGGATGTCGGACTCGGTGGAGGTGCACAGGGCCGGGTCGCTCGGGCGGTCGGGGTCGGCACGCTCCCTGAGTGTCAGTTCCTCGTCCGTTCCGGAGGAGAGCCGGGCGATGCTGTTGCAGCGCACGCTCAGTCCGAGGGCGGAGACCTCCGTGGTCATGCGGACCACGTCCGTGCCCTTCTTCCCCGCGGTGAAGACGGCGGTGAGCGTGCCGTGCGGCTCCCCGGTGGTCTTCTCGGTGAGCGGGCCCTTCCAGGTCCCGGTGAACGCCTTCGGGACCTCGGCGACCTGGTCCGGGTCCGCCGTGCCGCCCGGGTCCCCGGTGCCCGGTTCCGAGCCCGAGGGTTGCGAGTGCTCCGCGGACGGCGTGGCGGCCGGCGGGGTGCTGCCGGCACCACCGTGCTCGGCCGCGTCCCGTCCGCCGCCGCCCGGCATCAGATCGAACAGGTACGCACTGCCCACGGTCACGGCGGCGAGCGCACCGGCCACGGCGAGGGCGACGGTGCAGCTCAGTCTCCGGCCCCGGTTCGCGTCGGGGCGGGACGCCTCGGAGTCCGCGCCGACGGTGACGGAGAAACGGGGGTTCGCCATGCGTTGCCCCGGCAGCCCGGACGGCTGCGCCGCCCCGGCCGCGCCCGCGGCGGTCAGGGGCCACGGGGGCGGCCCGTTCGGCCGGGGCGGCCGGGTGGGTTCGTGCGAGAGGGACGGCTCGACCGGCGGGCCGAACCCACCACTCGCACCGCCGCCGTCGGGCGCACCGTTCACACCCCACGAGGCACCGCTGAACGGCACCGGCCCCGACTGCACCGGCGCGTCCTGCGGCTCCAGGTCCAGCAGCGCGACCGCCGCCCGGCTGACCTCGCGCACCAGTGGGCCGGGCAGCCACCCCGCGGCCACCAGTGCGGCGGCCCCGCCCGGCGCCAGCTGCCGGGCCAGTTCCGTGGGAGTCGGGCGGTCCTCCGGGTACTTCGCCAGGCACCCGGCGACGATGTCCCTCAGCTCCCCCTCCAGTTCTCCCAGCTCCGGCTCCTCGTGCACCACCTTGTAGAGCAGTACGGCGGAGGAGTCGCCGAGGAAGGGCGCGGTACCGGTGGCCGCGTACGCGAGCACCGCGCCGAGCGAGAAGACATCGGCAGCGCCCGAGATGTCCACGCCCCGGATCTGCTCCGGCGCCATGTAGCCGGGCGAGCCGACCGACACCCCGGTGGAGGTGAGCGAGGCGGTGGCACCGATGGCGTGGGCGATCCCGAAGTCGATCAGCCGGGGACCGTCGAGGGCGAGCAGCACGTTGGAGGGCTTCACATCGCGATGGATGAGGTCCTGGGCGTGCACCGCGGCCAGCGCCTCCCCGAGTCCGGCGCCCAGTGTCCGCACCGCGTGCTCGGGCAGGGGGCCGTGCTCGACGACCGCGACGGACAGCGGGGGCCCGGCCACATAGCCGGTGGCGACCCAGGGAATGGGGGCGTCCGGGTCGGCGTCCAGGACGGGCGCCGTCCACTGCGCACCGATCCGCCGTGCCGCGTCCACCTCCCGCCGGAACCTGGCCCGGAATTGCTCGTCGAGAGCGAAGTGGGGGTGCACGACCTTGACCGCGACGGTGCGTCCGCCCGCGCTGCGCCCCAGATAGACCCGGCCCATGCCGCCGGCACCGAGCCTGCCGAGCAGTCGGTAGGAACCGATGGTCAGCGGTTCGCCGGCTTCCAGCGGCTGCATATGGACTCCCCCTGTGGACCGGCCGGACCTCCGACCGAAGCCTAGGGTGCGAAGGTCATCGGGTCCCAGAGGAAACCATCCGCCGATTTCACCCTCAAGGGAACGAACAACGGCTTTCGACACAACAAAAGGCGTGAATACGTCGTTCACCCGAGCGATTCCGGTTCAGGACCGGGACTCTCCTCGGACGCGGTCCGGGAATCGGCTATTCGCCGCGTATTCACCCGAATCGATGACGAGCGAGGAGAAGCGGCCGGAGAAGGGCGGGAGAAGGCCGGCAAGAGATATCCGACCGAAGAGGTACAGGATTCATCCATATCCGGGCCCATTCCCGTCGACCGCCTCCGGGCGCGGCGCGCCCCGGGCACCCTCGGCGCTGCCCCGCGCCCCGCCCCGGCTTCCGCGGCGTCGGCCGCGCCCGGGATACCGCGGCGTCGGCCGCGCCCGGGATACCGCGACGTCGGCCACTTCCCGCCCTCCGGTCAGCCGCCGAGGAGTTCGACCTTCACGTCCGCCGGGAAGCCGGTCGTCGGGCCGACCCGGCGCGCGAACTCCCGCACCCCCGCCAGCTGGTCCGGGCCGAAGCGGAAGTCCAGCGTCGTGAAGTACCGCTCCAGCACCTCCGCGTCGAAGGCCTCCCAGCGTGCCGCCTGCTCCGCGACCTTGGTGACCTCCTCCAGAGAGACGTCCCGCGAGGCCAGGAAGGCCTCGTGCGCCTTGTTCACGTGGTGGGGCTCGGCCGCCAGATAGTCCTTGCGGGTCGCCCAGACCGCGAAGACGAACGGCAGCCCGGTCCAGTCCTTCCACATCTGGCCCAGGTCGTGGACCTGGAGACCGAGCCGGGGCGCGTCGTGCAGGTTGGCGCGCAGCGCGGCGTCACCGATCAGCACCGCGGCGTCCGCCTCCTGCATCATCACGCCCAGGTCCGGCGGGCAGGTGTAGTAGTCCGGGCTGACCCCGTACCGCTCGGCGAGCAGCAGCTGAGCCAGACGCACGGAGGTGCGCGAGGTCGAACCGAGTGCCACCCGGGCCCGGTCCAGCTGGTCCAGCGGCACCTGCGACACGATCACGCACGACATGACGGGCCCGTCGCATCCCACCGCGATGTCCGGGAAGGCGACCAGGTCGTCGGCGTTGCGCAGGAACTCGACCAGGGTGACGGGGCCGATGTCCAGATCACCCCTGATCAGCTGCTCGCTGAGCTTCTCCGGGGTGTCCTTCGAGAGCTCCATGTCGAGCAGGGTCCCGGTTCTCGCCAGTCCCCAGTACAGGGGAAGGCAGTTCAGGAACTGGATGTGGCCGACGCGCGGCCGGCTGCGACGGCCGTCGCCTGCGACGGTTGAGACGGTTGAATTGTCCACATCGCGAGGCTAGACCCGTGGTGCCGTCCGGACGGCACCGGGTGCGCGAGGCGTCGCCCCGCCCCTCTCGCGGGGCACCGACACCACCCCGGAGCGGTATCGGAAGTCTTCATTCCGTATCCCTTGAGGACGCCTCCCCGACACCCTCCGGGAGACCCGCTTCGTCAGCTCATCGGCACGGCAATCAAACATCCGGGTGAAGTGATCTTTCCCTCTACCCTTCCGTACACGCTGCGTGCTAGGCTCGACGCAAGTTGCAGTTTGGTTTCCCTTGCAGTACAGAGCCTGCGGAGCATGTAACCCGCAGGCTTTTGTAGTTTTCAGACTTCTTTGCAGGTTCTGGAGCAGGGCAACCCTTTGGCCCAAGGAGGGCTTATGGCTACCGGAACCGTCAAGTGGTTCAACGCTGAAAAGGGCTTCGGCTTCATCGCCCAGGACGGCGGCGGCCCGGATGTCTTCGTTCACTACTCCGCGATCAACGCGTCCGGGTTCCGCTCCCTCGAGGAGAACCAGGTCGTGAACTTCGACGTCACTCAGGGACCCAAGGGTCCGCAGGCTGAGAACGTCACCCCGGCCTAGTTGCCCGGGTCGGCCGATCGCGGCCGGTAAAGCAGTACCCAAGGAGCCCCGCTCCTCCGCCTCGGTGGAGGAGCGGGGCTCCTGCCTTTGGACGGCCGCCCGCGTGCGGGCGGCCACTCCCCTACTTCTTGGGCGTCTCGTCCCGGCTGTCCACGACGCCGCGGTCCAGCACGGCCTGCAGCTCGGTGACGGTGCCCTTCTTGCCCAGCTCGGTGTCCTGGACCAGGTAGGCGCGCAGACCCAGGTAGTCGTAGCTGTTGGCGTCGAAGACCAGTTCCATGCGCTCGTGCGTACGCTCGTCCGTACGGGCCAGCGCCACGCCGGGTCGGCCGTCGCCGTCCTCGGCCTTCTCCACCATGACGACGCCGGGGATCTTGGCCGCGGCACGGTAGATCGCGGCGCCCGTCTCGGGCGGCAGGATGTTCTCGCGGATCAGCCCGCCGACGTACTCGAAGAGCCACTGGTCGGACGAGCCGGACGACCACTCGGCATCCTCACGGAGCTTCTTCAGCAGCGCGTCGGGATCGGTGGGCAGCGCCTGGAGCGCGGCGTAGGTCTGGTTCTGCAGGTCCTCCACGTATCCCTCGTCCCCGGCGCGCGGAGCCGACCAGATGATGTCGTCGCCCGGCTGCTTGAGCCGGCTCTGCACCTTGGCGGGGTTCTGGGACGTCCACGTCTCGCGGTAGTACGTCTTCAGCTTGAGGGGGCTGCCGACCTCGGCCTGCATGTTGGAGTAGTGCGAGCGCACATAGACGAACTGGTTCTTGCCGACGCGGTTCGCGGGGCCCTCCGACGCGTGCTTGGCGACGTTCTCCATCAGCGCTCCGACGCCCTCCGCCGAGGCGACCTCGACCTTGACGACCGGGGCCGCGCTGACGTGGTAACCGGTGTCGCCGCCGCCCTGCCCCGGACCGGCCAGGAAGGTGAAGGCGAGCGCTCCGGCCGCGACCATGCCGACGGGCACGGCGTACCAGGCGCGGTTGCGGCGCGGCCGCACGGCCTTCGGCGCCTTCTCGGTCCGGACCTCGGCCTGGTGGATCTCGTTCATCAAGTGCTCCCTGAGCAGCCGTTGGCGGTCGCCCGGCAGGACCGGTCCGTGCGGCTCGGGCAGCTTCGCCCTGAGCTCCCCCACAACCTCCTTCGCGTCGGCACTCATCGGTTTCCCTCCCTTTCGTTCGACCGGACCGCAGTGGCGCGGTCACTCCGGTACTGTCCGGCTGATTCAGGTAGTTCCATGTTTCTTGCGATTTTCTTGAGTTCGTCCTCGGTGAGGTCCCGAAGTCGCTTCCGGGCCCTGGAGAGCCGCGAGCGGACCGTGCCCACCGGGACGCCGAGCGCGCGTGCCGCGTCCCGGTAGTCCAGGCCGTCCCAGACGCAGAGCAGGAACACCTCACGCTCCTTGGGTCTCAGGCGTCCCAGCGCGGTCTGTGCGGCCGCGAGCTGTTCCGCGTCATGGATGCGGCCCACCAGCTCGTCCGCGAAGTCCGGCACGACGGGCCCGGCCGGCACTCTGGCCAGGGCCGCCTCGTGCCGACGGGCGGCGCGGCGGGTGTTGCGCAGGACGTTGGTGGCGATGCCGAGCAGCCACGGCTTCAGCTCCTCGTCCGAGTCGCGCAGGGTGCCGCGCAATCGCCACGCCTCCAGGAAGGTCAGCGATACGACGTCCTCGGCGCCGGCCCAGTCGCCGGTCGAGCGGACCGCGTACCGGAACACCGTCTGGGCGCAGTCGTCGAAGAGGCCGCCGAACGCGTCCGGGTCACCTGCCCGTATCCGGGCTCTCAAGGAATGCTCCACGTCACGTCCTGTCCGCAGCGGAGAGGGGGGTTCCGATGACCTGCGTCACATCCAGCGCCGCGATGCTTGACCTTGACATCGTGTGAGGCCGTGCACTGGGAGACATCATGTTCACCATCGGAGACTTCGCCCGGTACGGACGGGTCTCGGCCCGGATGCTGCGCCACTACGACGCCATCGGACTCCTGCACCCGGACCGCACGGACCCCGCCACCGGCTACCGCTACTACGGGGCCGCCCAGCTCTCCCGCCTCAACCGCATCATCGCCCTGAAGGATCTCGGCTTCACGCTTCAGCAGGTGCAGGCCGTCCTCGACGAGCAGGTGGGGGCCGAGGAGTTGCGCGGCATGCTGCGACTGCGGCGGGCGGAGCTGGAGGAGGCCATGGCGGCAGCGGCCGCACGGCTGACACGGGTCGAGGCGAGGCTCCGGTCGATCGAGAGCGAGGGACGCATGCCCGCGGACGAGGTAGCGGTCAAGAGCATTGCCGCAGTACGGGTCGCCGAGTTGACCGGGACAGCGGCGGGCTTCGAACCGGAGCACATCACTCCGGTGATCGGCCCGCTGTACGACCGGCTCTTCCCGCTGCTGGACACGGTGGGGGTCGGCCCGAGCGGCCCCGGGATCGCCTATTACGAGAACGCCCCCGAGGGCGGCGGCGCGATCGTCGTCCACGCGGGGGTGACGGTCTCCGCCCCGGTGGGCCCGCTCGGCGACACCGGGATCACGGTGGTCGAGCTGCCCCCGTTCGAGGCGGCGTCCATCGTGCACCGGGGCTCGATGGACGGCGTACTGCCGACGGCCCAGACCCTGGCCCGTTGGATCGACGCCAACGGCTACCGGTCCACGGGATACGCCCGCGAGATCAGCCTGGAGTGCCCCGACGACCGGGACAAGTGGGTGACGGAGCTCCAGGAGCCGGTCACCAGGGCCTGACCGTTCCGGAGGCACCACGGCTCCACGCGGAACGTGACACCCGGGGTGCCGGGTGTCACGTTCCGCGCCCTCCCTACCGCCCGCCGGGCCCCGCCCACAGCCCGTCGTCCGTCAGCCCCAGCAGGTCGATCGCGTTGCCGCGGACGATCCGGTCCACGACATCGGCATCCAGATGCCCCATCTGCGCCTCGCCGACCTCGCGCGACTTGGGCCAGGTGGAGTCGGAGTGCGGATAGTCCGTCTCGTACAGGACGTTGCCGACGCCGATCGAGTCCAGGTTCCGCAGCCCGAAGGCGTCGTCGAAGAAGCAGCCGTAGACATGCTCGGCGAACAGCTCCGACGGCGGACGGTGGACCTTGTCGGCGACGCCGCCCCAGGCCCGGTTCTCCTCCCAGACCACGTCGGCGCGCTCCAGGATGTACGGAATCCAGCCGATCTGCCCCTCCGCGTACATGATCCGGAGGTTCGGGAACCGCTCGAACTTGCCGCTCATCAGCCAGTCGACCATCGAGAAGCAGCAGTTGGCGAAGGTGATGGTGGAGCCGACGGCGGGCGGGGCGTCGGCCGAGGTGGACGGCATCTTCGAGGACGAGCCGATGTGCATCGCGATCACCGTCCCCGTCTCGTCACAGGCCTGCAGGAACGGATCCCACTCGTCCGTGTGAATGGACGGCAGGCCGAGATGCGGCGGTATCTCGGAGAACGCCACCGCGCGCACACCGCGCGCCGCGTTGCGCCGGACCTCCTCCGCGGCCAGCCGCGCGTCCCAGAGCGGGATCAGGGTGAGCGGGATGAGCCGGCCTCGCGCCTCGGGCCCGCACCACTCCTCCACCATCCAGTCGTTGTACGCCCGTACTCCGAGCAGCCCGAGTTCGCGGTCCTTCGCTTCGGTGAAGGTCTGCCCGCAGAAGCGGGGAAAGGTGGGGAAGCAGAGCGCGGACTGGACATGGTTGACGTCCATGTCCGCGAGCCGGTCGGGGACCGAGAACGAACCCGGGCGCATCTGCTCGTAGGTGATGACCTCAAGCCTGATCTCGTCCCGGTCGTAGCCGACCGACGTGTCGAGCCGGGTGAGCGGGCGGTGCAGGTCCTCGTACACCCACCAGTCGCCGATCGGTCCGTCATCACCGTCCGCGCCCATCACAGGCGCGAACTTGCCGCCCATGAAGGTCATTTCCTTGAGCGGTGCGCGGACGATCCGCGGACCGCGGTCGAGGTACTTGGACGGGAGCCGGTCCCGCCAGACATGAGCGGGCTCCACCGTGTGGTCGTCCACCGAGATGATCTTCGGGAAGGTCTCCATGCTCATCACGGTAGCGCTGATCTGACGAACCGTCAGCTATCCGTACCGGCCCCCGTCCCTCAATCGTTGTCGAGGGCTTGTGCAGAGAGTCACCCACTGCTGACGTGTCCGCCCATAACAAGGCAGACTGTTGAGCGCGATACCAGCGGTACCGAACAAATCCGGATCCCCCGCCCCGGGCCGGCACACGGGCGAGGAATCCGGAACGAACAGCACCGGCACGATCGGCAGGACCGGCGGGGCGAGCAGGACAGGGGGCATCAATGGACCGTGACGACCACGGGCCACGCGTGCGTGTTCCGGGGCAGCGGGCTCCGCAGCAGCAGTCGGCCGACGGCGCCGATCTGCGCTTCTCCGTGCTCGGCCCGGTACGGGCCTGGCGGGACGGAGAAGCGCTGCCGTCCGGTTCACCTCAGCAGCGGGCTCTGTTGACCGCGCTGCTCCTGCGCGACGGCCGCACGGCCACGGCCTCCGAACTCATCGACGCCATCTGGGGTGAGGAACCGCCCTCGCAGGCGCTCGCCGCCGTACGCACGTACGCCTCTCGGCTCCGTAAGGTCCTCGACCCGCAGACGCTGGTCAGCGCCGCCGGCGGTTACGCGATCCGGACCAGGAACGACGCCCTCGACCTGACCATCGCCCAGGAGTTGGTGGCCGGGGCGGAGAAGGCCCGCGCGGGCGGCGACCGCGCCCAGGCCCGCGGTCTCTTCAGCAAGGCGCTCGGTCTGTGGGACGGCGAGACCCTGGCCTCCGTGCCCGGACCGTACGCCGAGAACCAGCGCACCCGGCTGGAGGAATGGCGGCTCCAACTCACCGAGACCCGGCTCGACCTGGACCTGGAGGTCGGCTGCCACGCGGAGGCGGTCTCCGAACTGACCGCGCTCACCGCCGCGCACCCGCTGCGCGAGCGGCTGCGCGAACTCCTCATGATCGCCCTGTACCGCAGCGGCCGGCAGGCCGAGGCGCTCGCCGTGTACGCCGACACCCGCCGGCTGCTCGCCGACGAACTGGGCGTCGACCCGCGCCCCGAACTCTCCCAGCTCCAGCAGCGCATCCTGCAGGCGGACGAGGAACTGGCCCGTCCGGCCGACGAGCCGGCACCGGCCCCGGCGCCGCTGCGCCCGGCCCAGCTCCCAGCCACCGTCCCGGACTTCACCGGCCGCGCCTCCTTCGTACGGGAACTGGGTGACCGGCTGGCGACCGCCGAGGGTTCGGTCATGGCCGTCTCGGCACTGGCCGGCATCGGCGGCGTCGGCAAGACGACCCTCGCCGTGCACGTCGCCCACCAGGCGCGCCAGCACTTCCCGGACGGTCAGCTGTACGTGGACCTCCAGGGCGCCGGCGCGCGCGCCGCCGAACCGGAGACGGTGCTCGGCGCGTTCCTGCGCGCGCTGGGCACGGCCGACTCGGCGATCCCCGACTCCCTGGACGAACGCGCCGCCCTCTACCGCTCCACGCTCGACGGCCGCCGCATCCTGGTCCTCCTCGACAACGCCCATGACGCGGCCCAGATCCGCCCCCTCCTCCCCGGCACCGCGGGCTGCGCGGCCCTGGTCACGAGCCGCGTCCGCATGGTCGACCTGGCGGGCGCACACCTGGTCGACCTGGACGTGATGTCCCCGGAGGAGGCGCTCCAGCTCTTCACCCGCATCGTGGGCGAGGAGCGCATCGACTCCGAGCGCGAGGCGGCCCTGGACGTGGTCGCCGCCTGCGGCTTCCTCCCCCTGGCCATCCGCATCGCCGCCTCCCGCCTGGCCGCACGCCGTACCTGGACGGTCTCCGTCCTGGCCGCCAAACTCGCCGACGAACGCCGCCGCCTGGACGAACTCCAGGCCGGCGACCTCGCGGTGAAGGCCACCTTCGAACTCGGCTACGGCCAGCTGGAGCCGGCCCAGGCGCGCGCGTTCCGCCTGCTGGGCCTGGCGGACGGCCCGGACATCTCCCTGACCGCGGCGGCGGCCCTGCTCAACCTCGAAGCCCACGTGGCGGAAGACCTGCTGGAGGCTTTGGTCGACACCAGCCTCCTGGAGTCGGCAGCACCGGGCAGGTACCGGTACCACGACCTGGTGCGCCTCTACGCGCGTTCCTGCGCGGAACGGGACGAGCAGGACCCGGAGGAGCGGGAGTTGGCGCTGTCGCGACTGCTGGACTTCTATCTGGCGACGGCGGCGGGGGTGTATGCGCTGGAGCGGCCGGGGGATCGCACAGTCAGTCACCTGGAGCCCACCGGATACAAGGGGCTCTCGTTCACCCAACACGACCACGCGCTCGACTGGCTCTACTCGGAGGCCAACTCACTGCTGGCGTGTGCCCAGCAGTCGGCCACCGCCAAAACCATCCGCCGCAGCGTGGATCTGCTCCTGGCATCCAAGGACCTCGCGGAATCAGGCGCCAACTCCCGCCAGTTCGAGTCCGTGGCCACCCTCGTGAGGGATGCCGCCGCGGCTGCGGGTGACCCGCGCTCCGAGGCTCGGGCACGTACGACACTCGCGCAGGTGCACAGCACTGCCGGCCGTTTCGACCAGGCTGACGACGAAGCGCGCATGGCCATGCAGCTCGCTCCGTCGACGGACGATGTGTGGACCCACTGCAACGCCCCGAATGAACTCGGAATCATCGCCGGATACCGTAACCGGCTCGATGAGGCCGAGACCCTTCTGCAGCAGACCATCGCCGCGTTCCGGGCCGATGCCAATCAGCCGGGCGAAGCCAGCGCCCTGTGCAACCTGTCCCGGGTCCATCTCGCCATAGGACACACCACGAGCGCGGTGGAACTCGCCAGCGAGGGTGTCGCTCTCTACAACCGCATGGGGCTCACACTGCGGCTGGCCAATGGACGCTACGCACTGGGACTCGCGCTGGCTCGGGCCGGTCGACAGCACGAGGCCCAGGAACGGCTGTCCGAAGCGCTCACCGTCTTCCGGGACAGCCGACAGAGGTTGTGGGAAGGCATGACCCTCTTCCGTCTGGCAGAGATCCATCTCGACGCAGGGCGGTCCGCCCAGGCCGCCGGCCTCGCCGAGCAGGCATTGACGGTGTTGCTGCATGTGGGCGGCGAGTGGCGTCGCGCCAACGTGCTGACCGTACTGGGCCAGGCCCTCCAGGGCATAGGCCAGGCGGACCGGGCGAGAGTCTGCTGGCGGGAGGCACTCTCGGTCTTCGACCAGTTGGCGGCTCCCGAGGCCGACGCGGTTCGACGACTGCTCGATCCCGCATCGGTGGGCAACGGGACCTGACGGACGTTCATCATTCGTTTATCGCGCTCAGGCACTCTCGTACCTGTCGATGCGTCGCGTCGGGGGGCAGACGAGTCGGCAGCGAGAACCGCGCACTAAGGTGAACGGCTCTGAACAGCCCGTCCGGCAGCCCACGGGGGAGCAGCCGGACGGGCTCGGCCGCCTATCCATGCAGCAAGTAATGGAGTTCACGACATGAGCGACGACAAGAAGATCCAGGTGCCGGCGCAGACGTCCGGTACAGCGGGTGACTCCAAGCCCGAGGACAGCCACATGACGGGCGAGCCCGAGATCAAGCCGCTGGACAGCCACATGACCATCGAGCCCAAGGTCAAGCCGCTGGACAGCCACATGACGGGCGAGCCCGAGATCAAGCCGCTGGACAGCCACATGACCGGGGCGGATCCCCGCTGATACTGCAATCGACGGGGTACGGGGGAGCGGCCGCGGCGGCGCGGAGGGGGAGCCGTCGCGGCCGCTGTTTTCATGTCCGGATCTCCGAGCGCCCCTCCTCGCGTATCCGATGCGGGCCTCGGGCCGTACGCCCGTGCGACACCGCGCCCGCATCCCGCTCGTCGAACCGGCCTCGCTCCTCGCACTGACGTACCTGAGGGGCTCCGTTCCCTGGATGCTCTGCATCTGGCCGCCGCACAGGGGCTGGGCAGGCACTCACCGCATTCGTGGCCTACGACAAGCGCCTCGTCGAATCCGCACACTGCCTGGGGCTTCCGGTCCGGAGCCCCGGCTCGCCGTTGAGCCGTCAGGACCCTGCCCGCCCCCGCAGCTCCCCCTTCACCACCTTGCCGCTCGCGTTGCGCGGCAGCTCGGTCACGAACTCCACCGCCCTCGGGACCTTGTAGTTCGCCATCTCGCGCCTCGACCAGGCGATCAGGTCCTCGGCCGTCACCGTCGCGCCCGGTCTGCGGACCGCGTACGCCTTGCCCACCTCACCCAATCGGGGGTCCGGGACGCCGATCACCGCCACGTCGGCCACGTCCGGGTGCAGGCCGAGGAGCTGTTCGATCTCGGCGGGGTACGCGTTGAAGCCGCCGACGATGAACATGTCCTTGATCCGGTCGGTGATCCGGAGGTTGCCGTTCTCGTCGAGGACGCCGATGTCCCCGGTGTGGAGCCAGCCGTCGGAGGTGATCGCGGCGGCCGTGGTCCCCGGGTCCTCGAAGTAGCCCCGCATCACGTTGAACCCGCGGACCAGCACCTCGCCGGGGGTGCCGGGGGCGGCCAGGACGCGGACCTCCGTACCCGGGATCGCCCGGCCCGACGTCGAGGCGATCGTCTCCAGCGGGTCGCCGCGGCGGCACATGGTGACGATGCCGCTCGCCTCGGAGAGACCGTACGCGGTGAGGACCGTCGCTATGCCGAGCTCCGTGCGCAGGCGTTCCACCAGTTGCAGGGGGACCACCGCCGCGCCCGTCACCACCAGGCGGAGGGCGGAGAGGTCGTGGGCGCGCCGGGCCGGGTGGTCCAGCAGGGACTGGTGGAGGGTGGGCGGGCCCGGCAGGACCGAGATGCGTTCGGCGGCGATGTTGGCCAGGGCGGTGTCCACGTTGAACACCGGTTGCGGGACCATCGTGGCGCCCCGCATCAGGCACGCGATGATGCCCGCCTTGTAGCCGAAGGTGTGGAAGAACGGGTTCACGATCAGATAGCGGTCGCCCTCGCGCAGGTCCGCCAGTTCGCTCCAGATCGCGTAGCAGCGCAGGGTCTGGGCGTGGGTGATGACGGCACCCTTGGGCCGGCCCGTGGTGCCCGAGGTGTAGATGATGTCGGAGGGGGCCGAGGGGGCGATCGCGTCGGCGCGGGTGCGTACCGCCGCTCCGGACACCCCCTCCCCCGCCGCGAGGAAGTCCTTCCAGGTGACGTAGTCGTCGGGGGCGCTGTCCGCCAGCACCACCACCCGTTCCAGGTGCGGGAGCGGTACGTCGGCCCGGCGCAGGGACGCCACGTACGACGTACCGAGGAAGGTGCCGGTGACGAAGAGCAGTTTTGCCCGGCTGCGTTCCAGGATGTACGCCGCCTCCGTGCCCTTGAACCGGGTGTTGAGGGGGACGAGCACCGCTCCGGCCGTGACGGCGCCGAGTGCGGAGACGATCCAGTCCAGGGTGTTCGGGGCCCAGACCGCCACCCGGTCGCCCGGCTCGACCCCCGAGGCCATGCATGCGGCGGCGGCGCGTTCGACGCGGTGGCCGAGTTCGGCGTACGAGATCCGCGTGCGGCCCTCGACGACCGCCTCCCGGTCCCCGTACCGTCGCGCCGCCGTCCGTATCAGCTTCGGGATGCTGCCCCATTCCTCGTCGCCGCGCATCGCTCGCCCTCTCTGACGCAGTAGCTGACTATCCGTCAGATTAGCTGTAGCCTCAGCCGCTGTCAGCAGTGACGACGGCCTCGGAGGTGGCGGTGGCGGCGCTCAAGGACGTGACAGCGATAGCCGGCATAGGACAGACGGCCTTCGCGAAACAACTGCCCGAATCCGAGAAGACACTGGCCTGCCGGGCCATCGTCGCGGCGCTCGACGACGCGGGCATCGCCGCCTCGGAGGTGGATGCCTTCGCCTCGTACACGATGGAGGAGACCGACGAGGTCGAGATCGCCAAGGCCATCGGGGCGGGCGATGTGACCTTCTTCAGCAAGGTGGGATTCGGGGGCGGCGGCTCGTGCGCGACGATCGCGCATCTCGCCGCCGCCGTGGCGACCGGGCAGGCGAGCGTCGGCGTCGCCTGGCGGTCGCGGAAGCGGGGGTCGGGGCCCCGGCCCTGGAAGAACACCGCCGTGCAACTGCCCACCCCCGCCCAGTGGACCCGTCCGTACGGGCTGCTGCGGCCGGCCGACGAGATCGGGATGCTGGCCCGGCGTTACATGCACGAGTACGGAGCGACCCGCGACCATCTCTTCAACGTCGCCCTCGCCTGCCGCAACCGCGCCAACCAGAACCCGGACGCGGTGATGTACGAGCGACCGCTGACCCGCGACATGTATATGACCTCGCGCTGGATCAGCGAGCCGCTCTGTCTGTTCGACAACTGTCTGGAGACGGACGGCGCGCTGGCCTGCGTCATCGTCTCGGCGGAGCGGGCCCGCGACTGCCGGCAGAAACCCGTCCACATCCACTCCGTCGCCCAGGGGCTGCCCGCCCAGCACCACGGCATGGTCAATTACTGGAACGACGACCCGCTCACCGGACCCGCGTGGACGGCCGCCCGGCAGCTGTGGAAGCAGGCCGACTTCGGCCCGGACGATGTGGATGTCGCGCAGATCTACGACGCGTTCACCCCGCTCATTCCGCTCTCCCTGGAGGGCTACGGCTTCTGCGGACGCGGCGAGGGCGCGGCGTTCACCGAGGGCGGGGCGCTGGAGAGCGGCGGGCGGCTGCCCATCAACACCGGGGGCGGCGGGCTCAGTGAGGCGTATGTGCATGGCTTCAACCTCATCAACGAGGGCGTGAAGCAGTTGCGCGGCGTCTCCACCGCGCAGGTCCCGGACGCCAGGACGTGCCTGGTCACCGCCGGCGAGGGTGTGCCCACATCTGCCGTACTGCTGAGGAGTTGACCGGGATGGATGCTCTGCTGCTGCCCGTCGTGGACGAGGACGGCGCCCCCTTCTGGGAGTACGCGGCCCGTGGCGAACTGCGCGTCCAGGCCTGCGCCGCCCCGGAGTGCGGAAGGCTCCGCTTCCCGCCCCGGCCGTGCTGCCCGCACTGCCAGTCCTTCGCGAGCGAGTGGCGGCCGATGAGCGGACGTGGTCGCGTCTGGTCGTACGTGCTGCCGCATCCCCCGCTGCTGCCCGCGTACGCCGCACAGGCCCCGTACAACGCCGTCGTGGTCGAGCTGGCCGACGCCCCGGAGATCCGGTTGGTCGGGAATGTGGTGAGCGGTCCGGACGCCCCGCTGGACTCGGTCGATCCGGGGCGGCTGCGGATCGGGGCGCCGGTGCGGGTCGTGTTCTGCCCGGACGCCTCCGGGGTGACCCTGGTGCGCTGGCTGCTGGAGCGGTGAGCGGCGATGGCCCTGCGGACGGAGACGGACAAGGAGACCGGGGTCGCGCTCGTCACCCTGGACCGGCCCGAGAAGCACAATGCGATCGATCTGGCGACGGCCGCCGAACTGAGCGCCGCCTGGCGGGCGTTCCGCTTCGACGACGGGGTGAGGGCCGTCGTCGTCACCGGGGCGGGCGGCCGGGCCTTCTGCACGGGCGTCGACCGGGGCGTGGAGGTGCCGCAGCCCTCGTCCCCGTACACGATCGACGATCCGCTGATCGCGATCGGGCCCAAGGCGAACGACCTGTGGAAGCCGGTGATCGCGGCCGTGGAGGGGATGGCCTGCGGCGGGGCGTTCTATCTGCTGGGCGAGGCGGAGTTCGTCATCGCGTCGAAGGAGGCGACGTTCTTCGATCCGCACACGACGTACGGCATGGTCAGCGCGTACGAGGCGATCTCCATGGCGCAGCGGATGCCGTTCGGGGAGGTGGCACGGATGTCCCTGATGGGCACGGCCGAACGGGTCACGGCCCAACGGGCTTACGAGACCGGGCTGGTGAGCGAGGTGACGGCGCCGGGCGATGCGGTGGCGGCGGCGCTGCGGGCGGCGGGAGTGATCGCCTCGTACCCGACGGAGGCGGTGCAGGGGACGGTCCGGGCGGTGTGGTCCGCGAAGGAGGCGGCCAGGGCGCAGGCCATGGCCCACGCCCCGCACCTGATCGCGCTCGGGAACCTGCCGCCGGAGCAGCAGGCCGAGATGTTCCAGGGGCGGGGCCGCGACGGGTTCAGGACACGGTGAGGGTCAGTGGCTCAGCTCGGCGTCGACCTCGCACTTCGCCACCTCGGAGACCTTGCTCGGGCTCTCCATCCGCACGGTGACGGTCGTGGTCTCGCCGTCCTCGGCGTCCACGTCCGCATCGCCCGTGGTGACGAGGTTGCCCAGCGCGTCGAGGAACTGCACATCGACTTCGTAGGTGTGCGAGCCGGCGGCGTTCGCCATGAGCCGGACGGTGGAGAAGGTGACGGCCTTGCGCTTGCCCTTGCGGGGCCGGGCGCAGCGGATGACTGACACCTGGGGTTCCTCGGCGGCGGTGAGGCTCGGGGGCGGCGTCGCCTGGTTGCCGGAGGACGAGCCGCTCGACGAACCGTAGTCGTCGTTGTCGTCGTAGTCGCTGTGGTGGTAGCCGCCGTTGCTCTTCTCGGAGTTGGAGCAGCCGCCGCCGCTGCCGCTCGAACCCCTGCTCTTGCCGCTTCGGCCACCGTGGCTGGAGGTCGAGAAGCCGGTGAGTGCGAGTACCACCACGACCAGTACCGCGGAAAGCCTTATGTGCTGCCGCATCATCGATGCAGCCCCCCTTGTGTTGTTGTCCATTTCTGCTGTTGTCGAACGACCGCGCGACACCGTAGCGCAAGGTGCGGGAGGCAGGGGCCAGGCGTAGCGTCGAGGCGGAGAGCGGTGCCGATACGTGACACCGGTCCGCGCACACGCAGGAGGCCGATGATGGTCCGCAACGTCCTCGGCTCGGTCCTCGCTCTCGTAGGAGCGGCGGCCGCCGTGCTGAGCCCCTTCCGAGACTGGTACGACGGCCGTCCGGGGCGTCATTACCGGATCGACGAACTGTTCACCGGGATCACCGGCAGCCGGCCCGGACCGCTGGGCTCGATCCTGGTCGCCTTTCTCTTCGCCGCCCTGCTGACCGTGGTGGGGGTGGTGTTGCGGTCGCGGCTGCTGGTGGCGGCCGCGGGCGTGGTGGTGCTCGGGTTCACCGTGCTGTGGATGGTGCGCCAGGGGCAGTCGGTGGGCAGTCTGACCGTCTCGGGCAACGGCTCCGGGCTGCAGTGGGGGGTGGCGGGAGCCCTGGGCGGCGGGGTGCTGCTGCTGTTGGGTGCGGCGTTGATGTCGGGGCGGCGCGGCGGTGGGCGCCGCGCCCCGCGCGAGGACGGTGTCCGGCCGTATGCCGCGCCCGGCTCGCAGGACCCGGACACCTGGCCGCCGACGCAGGAGCCGGGGCCCTCCGTGCAGACGAGCCCGCTGCCGGAACCGGAGCCGGACCTGTACACGGGGCCTCCTCCGGGAGCCCGCGGTCCGGGCCCACGGACCCGGGACACGGCCGGGCGGCCCGGGACCGGACCGGAGGACCGGGACACGGCCCCGCACCCCGTCGTACCGGACGAGGGCCCCGACCCGGACCGGCCCCCGCGCCCCTGAGGCCCCGCGCCACCGAGGCCCTGAACTCCTGAGGCTCCGAGGCTCCGAGGAACGGGCCGCGAGTGAGGCTCCGAGGAACGGGCCGCGAGCGGCGCCCGGCTACGTCCGGGCCCGGTTGCCCGTGCCCGTTCCCTTCAGCGCGTCCAGCGCGTACACGCAACGGTCCTTGCTGCACGCGTACACCACACCGCCCCGCGCCACCGGCGAACCCGTGATCTCGCCGCCCGTCGCCAGCTTCCAGCGGAGCTGGCCGCCCGCCGCGTCCAGGGTGTACAGGACGTGGTCGGCGGAGCCGAAGTGGACCCGGCCGTCGGCGACCACCGGGGCGCCCACCACCTCGCCGCCCGCCGCGAACCGCCACTTCGGGGTGCCGGTGACCGCGTCGAGCGTGTACAGCGCGCTGCCGCTGCCGACGTGGACGTTCCCGCCCGTCACCAGGACCGGCTCCGTCGACTGCCGGGCCTCCGTGGCGATGCGCCAGCGGTCCTTGCCCGTCGAGGCGTCGATCGCGTACACCGTGCCGAGGTAATCGGCGAGGTACACGCCGCCGCCGGTGACCGCGGGCCCCGGTGCGAACGTGGGCGGCGAGAGGAAGACGGCGGGCGACTCGAAGTGCCAGCGGACATGGCCGGACACGGTGTCGACGGCCAGGACCCGGGCCCCCGCGCTGACGTACACGAAGCCGTCCGCCGCCGCGGTCACCCGGACCGGCACCCCGCCGCAGGAGGCCGCGTCGCCGATCGGGTACGACCAGCGCTCGATGCCGGAACGGGCGTCGACGGCGCGCAGCCGGGCGTCCTGCCAGAGGTAGACCGTGCCGTCGTGGACGACGGGGCCGGCCTCCGCCGTCTCGAAGTCGGTCTGTACGCCACCGCTCTCCCACAGCTTCTCGCCCGTGGACGCCTCCCACGCCTGGACGCCACCGCCCCGGGTACCGGTGACGACGGTGCCCCGGTCCGCCTTGAGGGAGTACACCCAGGCATCGGTCTGCAGCCGCCACCGCTCGGCGCCGGTCGCCGCGTCCAGGGCGTACAGCGACGGCCCGTCGGACGCGTGGATACGGCCGTCCTCCACCGCCATCACCCAGGCCACGTCCCGGGTCTTGAACTGGCGGCGCCCGTTGCCCACGTCCAGGGCATGCACCTCGAACGAGGTGACGTAGAGCAGGTCTCCGGCGACGACGGGCGTCCCCCAGACGTCGTTGGACATCCGGAAGCGCCAGGGCCGCCAGCGGTCCGGGGCCGCCGGCGCGACCTCGGGGGCGTGCGTGGGCGCGGGCAGCGGGGCGGCGGGCGCCGCGCCGTTCGCCCCGGTGGGCGGGCGCACCCAGCCGGTCGCGGGGCCGGCGTCCGCGGTGGCCGTGGCGGTGGCCCGGACGTCCTGGGCGCGCGGGCCGGGGCCGATGGGCACCTTCGCGCCTGCCAGTCGTACCGGACCGCCCCCGTCGGGCAGCTGCGCCGCCGCGGCGGCCGGGGAGCGCAGGTCGCCGCCGCTGCGCCAGGCGGTGTCCCGGCCGGCGCCCGGCGGCTGCGGGGGCGGCGGCGGGACCGGGGCCGGGGCGACAGGAGCAGCGGGCTTGCGGCCTCCGCCGCGGCGTTGCTCGATCATCGCGGTGGCGGAGGTCGGCAGCCAGGCCGAAGCCGTACCGCTGTCGTCGCCGCCGGAGGCGAAGAGGTGCGGGGCGAGCTGGGCCTGCAGATCGGCCGGGGTGGGCCGCAGCCCGGCGTCCATCTGCATGCAGGACTCGATCAGCGGCCGGAGCTCGTCGGGCAGGCCCTCCACATCGGGGCCCTCGCGCAGCAGCATGAAGACGGTCTCGACGGGGTTGCCACCGTGGAACGGCGCATGCCCGGTGGCGGCGAAGACCAGCGTCGAGCCGAGCGAGAAGATGTCGCTGGCGCCGGTGACACTGCGGGAGTCCCGCGCCTGCTCGGGCGACATGTAGGCGGGCGTGCCGACGGCGACGTTCGTCATGGTCAGCCGGGTGTTGGAGACCCCGGACGCGATCCCGAAGTCGATCACCCGCGGGCCGTCCTCGACGACGAGCACGTTCGACGGCTTCATGTCGCGGTGGACGAGCCCCGCACCGTGGATCGACTGCAGCGCCTCGGCGATACCGGCGGCCAGCCAGCGCACCGCCTGGACCGGCATGGGCCCGCACTCGGTCACTATCTCTTCGAGCGAGGGGGCGGGCACATAGGCGGTGGCCAGCCACGGCACCGCGGCCCGCGGGTCGGCGTCCACCACCGCGGCCGTGTAGAAGCCGCTGACGGCCCGAGCGGCCTCCACCTCACGTGTGAAGCGGACCCGGAACAGCTGGTCCTCGGCAAGTTCCGTGCGTACCGTCTTGATCGCCACCCGCCGGCCCGAAGCCGAGCGGGCGAGATAGACCAGCCCCATGCCACCGGCCCCGAGCCGTCCCAGCACCTCGAACGGGCCGATCCGTCTCGGGTCGTGCTGCGTCAGCTGCTCCACCACTTGCCCTGCCACCTCCCCGTACGGGCCTCAGGAACAGAAGCCCGCGAAAACCCGCCCTGTGCGGCGTCTCACCACTGGGCACCACCCGGCGGTGCGCACCCCGATTGTTCCTGGCTGAGGCCCTGGTTGCGAACCCGGGGGCGGACCTGGGTGTCACAGCTCACTCTGCCCTCTTCCCGGACACAGGGGGCTGAAGTACGGCGAACACGGCACCCTGATCGTCCTGGAGGACCGCCATCCGCCCGTACGGGATGTCGAAGGGCGGTGCCGAGATCCGGCCGCCGAGGCGTACGGCGTGTCCGGCGGTGGCATTGCAGTCCTCGACGGCGAAGTAGGTGAGGAAGTAGCTGGGCATCTCGGCCGGGAAGGCGTCGGTGATGACGCTGCGCCCGCCGACCGCGGTGTCCGGTCCCGGTTCCGTACCCGCCGGGGACCACATGCGGAAGTCGACGTCGCGGCCGGACTCCGCCGCGCCGGGCCGGGGCGCGCCGGGCCCGGCCCCACCGGGCTCCTCCTCGCCGGCTTCGTCCTCGCCCGGTTCGCCCCCACCGGGTTCTCCCCCGCCGGATTCCTCCTCGCCCGAGGTGCCGAGGTCGGTGCCCTGGAAGCCGAAGACCTCCTCGTAGAAGGCGTCGACGCGGTCCTTGTGCCGGGTGTGGACCTCGGTCCAGCAGAAGGAGACCGGTTCGTTCTGCTTCTCGAAACCCTCGCGGTCACCGGCCTGCCAGAGCCCGAAGACCGCTCCGCCGGGGTCGGCCGCCTGGGCGACCGCTCCGGCCCGGCCGGCCCGCACGGGGTCGATGATCACTTGGCCGCCCGCCTCCCTGACGCGGGCGACGGACGCGACGATGTCGTCGGTGGCGAAGTAGATCCCCCAGGCGGTGGGCATCCGGCCGTCCTGCTTGGCGACGAGTGCGGCGACGAGCTTGCCGCCGCTGAAGGCGTCCGCGTACGGGCCGTCCCCGGCCCGGAAGGTCCAGCCGAACAGCTCACCGTAGAAACGCTTGCCCGCTTCGAGGTCGGGCAGCTGCACGTCCACCCAGCACGGCGCGGATTGCGCGAATGCGGCCATGGGCCCGGTCCCTCCGTCGCGGTCGTTCGCGGTCGTTCGCCGCCGGTTCGCGGTTTGTTCGCAGTTGTCCGCGGTCGTTCCCGGTCGCTCGCGATTCACCACGGTGACGCTCGTCACAGCAAACGTAACCGCCGGTGGCGCGCACCGCCCCCCGACCCGTTCACATCGAACACATTTCCGGCAGAAGAGTTCCTTGCTCACCGCGTCACGGAAAGTTATCCACCGAAGTTATCCACAGGCTGTTGATAACACTTATCCCCTGTGGGGCGCATGCGTCGATATCCGGCCACTCCCCCCGGCGCGTCTGCGGCGCTCCCCATTTGCAGTCGGCCGAATCGCGCTCCGATCACCCCTCGGTAAGCTGACGGCATGACAGGACAAGTACGCACCGTCGACGGCCGCGTGGCCGGTCGACGCGGACAGGCGACGCGGCAGAAGCTGCTCGACTGCCTCAGCGAGATGCTCAGTTCCTCGCCGTACCGGGACGTCAAAGTTATCGACGTGGCCCGGAAGGCGGGGACTTCACCCGCGACCTTCTACCAATACTTCCCCGACGTCGAGGGCGCCGTCCTCGAAATCGCCGAAGAAATGGCCAAGGAGGGCGCCGAACTGACCGAACTGGTCGCAGGTCGTTCCTGGGTCGGCAAGGCCGGCTGGCAGACCGCCGAAGAACTCGTCGAGGGGTTCCTCGACTTCTGGCGACATCATGACGCGATCCTGCGCGTGGTCGACCTCGGGGCGGCCGAGGGCGACAAGCGGTTCTACAAGATCCGCATGAAGATCCTGAACTCGGTCACCAACTCCCTTACGGACGCGGTGAAGGAGCTCCAGGCCAAGGGCAAGGTCGACAAGGACGTCAGCGCCGCCGCGATGTCGGGATCACTGGTCGCGATGCTGGCCGCGGTCGCCTCGCATCAGAAGGGCTTCACCACCTGGGGCGTGAAGCAGGCCGAACTCAAGCCGAATCTCGCACTGTTGGTTCATCTGGGCATCACCGGCAAGAAGCCGACGAAGTAACGCCGGCACCGGGACGCCACGCGCACCGGGCCACCTCCCGCACTGGGCACCGCGCGGCCGTTCCGGGCGCCCCAGGTCCTGTCTCACACACGGCGGACCGCATGCGTGGTCCGCCGTCTGTGCACCCGGACCGTTCCACGGATCGCCCCAACAGCCTTTTGCGCGAACTGTTTTCGCACCCCCCACCGGGCGGCTCCCCCGCACCGGGCGCCATGTGCACCGTTCCTCGCCCATCGTTTCCCCACCCATCGCTTCCGCGTCCGGCCGTGTGCAGCCCGGTCAGCCCCCGTCGGCCCGGCCGGCCCCGTCGGCCCCTGAGTCGTCCCGCCGCTCCAGTCTGAACAGCCGGATCTCCCGCTCGACCCGCGCCTGGTACGTCGCGTAGGGCGGCCAGAACTTCAGCGCCGTCCGCCACACCGCCTCCCGTTCCGCCCCCTGCAGCAGCGTGGCGCGCACCGGAATGTCCCGGCCCTGCCAGTTGACGACGGCCCGGTCGGGGCCGGCCAGCAGATTCGCGGTCCAGGCCGGATGCCCCGTACGGCCGAAGTTGCTGCCGACCAGGATCCAGCTCCGCTCCGTCCCGTTCTCCGGCATGCAGGCCAGCGGAGTGGTCCTGGGCCGTCCGCTCCTCGCGCCCGGCACCGTCAGGATCAGCCCCGGCAGCATCTGGGCGCTGAGCAGCACCTTTCCGCGTGTGAGCCGATGCACCGCGCGGTCCATGGCGGGGACGACGTGCGGGGCGATCCTCGCGAACGCGCGGGTGGAGGACACCTTCTGGACCAGCCGGACGCCGGGCGCCATCAGACCGCCACCCGCTCGGCCGATCCGGAGGCGGACGGCGCCGGGCCGCCGGACGGCCGCTCGGCGGGCACCCGACCGGCGGACACCCCACCGGCGGACGCCCGCCCACTGCTCGACGGCGCGAACAGCCCGGCCCGGTGGGCCGCATGGTCGCGGAGCCGGTGAACGGGGCCGAAGAGCAGTTCGTCGGCGGCGGCCCGCCTGAAGTACGGATGTGCCTCGTGCTCCCCGGCGAAACCGGTCCCGCCGGGCAGCTGAACGGCCTCGCCGGTGGTGATCCGCAGCGCCTCCAGCGCCTGGGCGAGGGCGAGGCCCCCGGCCGTCGGCTCCCAGGCCGCGTAGTACGCGGCGGAGCGGGCCGCCTCCACCCGTACGTACAGATCCGCGAGGCGGGGCTCCACGGCGCGGGGGGAGCCGGTCGCTCCGCCGGGCCGCTCGCGCGCCCTGACGCGTGCGACGGTTCGCTCCAGCGCACCCGCCGCCGCCCCCACCGCCTCCGCCGCGAGCAGGGCGGCGACCCCGCCCCCGGCCGAGGCGAGAGCGTCGGTCACGTCCACGGTGTCGTCCGCGCCGAGCAGTTCGGCCTCGGCGTCGCGGAGTTCGACGCGGGCCAGCGGGCGGGTCTCGTCCAGTGGGGTCAGGCGGGTGCGGACGACTCCGGCCGCCGTGTCCGGGCGGACCAGGAAGAGGAGCGTACGGCTGCGCGGGAAGCCGCCGGTGTGGGCGGCGACCAGGAGGAGTCCCGCACTGTGCCCGTCGAGGACCTGGGCGGCCTCGCCGTACAGCCGCCAGCCCTCCGCGCCGCCGACCGGCCTGGCCTGTACGCCGCCGGCCCGGCCGCCACCCGCCCAGGCGCCGCCGGTGGGGTCACCGGTGAGCCCGAGCGCGGTGGGGAGCGAGCCGCCGGGCACGGCCAGGGTCGCGGTCAGTCCGCCTGCGGCGATGCGCGGCAGCAGGGCGGTGCGCTGGGCCTCGGTGCCGAGCGCGACGACCAGGGGCGCGGCGAGTGCCGCGGTGGGGATCAGGGGCGACGGCAGCAGGGCGCGACCGGTCTCCTCGCAGGCGACCGCGAGCTCGGCGAGGCCGCGTCCGGCGCCTCCGCACTCCTCGGGGAGGGCGAGTCCGGGCAGTCCGGGATCCCGGGCGAGCTGACACCACAGGGCCTCGTCGTACCCGTCGGCGGTCCGCGCGGCGCTGCGGACGTCGGCGGGGCCGCGGCGTTCGGCGAGCAGCTCGCGCAGGGTGCGGCGGATCTCGTCCTGTTCCGCGGTGAAGGCGGCATCCATCGTCGGACTCCTTCCCGTCAGGGGCCTTCGACCCCTGATCTGACGGCCCGTCATGCTAGGCGTCAATCCACGAGATGCCCAGAGTCGCGCAACGGGAGGCGCGGGTGGGACCGGGAAGATCCCGCCCGCCGACCGGTCCGCACCCATCGAATCTGATGTACCGTCAGATTCATGCCTTCTTCCCACCGCAAGGTCGCTGTCGTCGGCATATCCCTCGCCGACTGCGGACGCGTCGACGAGGCCACGCCGTACGCCCTGCACGCCCAGGCCGCCCGCCGGGCGCTCGCCGATTCGGGCCTGGACCGGTCCGTCGTCGACGGTTTCGGCTCCGCCGGACTCGGCACGCTCGCCCCGGTGGAGGTCGCCGAGTATCTGGGGCTGAAACCCGCCTGGGTGGACTCCACCGCGGTCGGCGGCTCGACCTGGGAGGTGATGGCGGCCCATGCGGCGGACGCCATCGCGGCGGGTCACGCCAATGCCGTACTGCTGGTGTACGGGTCGACGGCCCGCGCGGACATCAGGGCGGGCCGCCGTACGTCCAATCTCTCCTTCGGGGCGCGCGGCCCCCTCCAGTTCGAGGTGCCGTACGGGCATTCGCTGATCGCCAAGTACGCGATGGCCGCCCGTCGCCACATGCACGAGTACGGGACGACCCTGGAGCAGCTGGCCGAGGTGGCCGTGCAGGCACGGGCGAACGCGGCGGCCAACCCGGACGCCATGTTCCGCGACCCGATCACCGTCGACGACGTGCTGTCGGGGCCGATGATCGCGGACCCCTTCACCAAGCTGCACTGCTGCATCCGCAGCGACGGCGGCTGCGCGGTGCTGCTGGCCGCCGAGGAGTACGTACCGGACACGGCGAAGGAACCGGTGTGGATCCTCGGTACGGGTGAGCACGCCTCGCACTCCACCATGTCCGAGTGGGACGACTTCACGGTCTCCCCCGCAGCGGTCTCGGGCCACCTGGCGTTCGAACGGGCCGGGGTGCGGCCCGCGGACATCGACCTCGCCGAGATCTACGACGCGTTCACCTACATGACGCTGGTGACGCTGGAGGACCTGGGGTTCTGCGCGAAGGGCGAGGGCGGCGCGTTCGTGGAGAAGGGCCGGACCGGCCTGACGGGCGAACTGCCGGTCAACACCGACGGCGGCGGCCTGTCCGCCTGCCACCCCGGGATGCGCGGGCTGTTCCTGCTGGTGGAGGCGGTACGGCAACTGCGCGGCGAGGCGGGCGAGCGCCAGGTGCGCAGGGCCGGCGGCCGGCTGCCCGAGCTGGCGGTGGCGTCGGGGACGGGCGGCTGGTTCTGCTCGTCGGGGACGGTGGTGCTGGGGCGGGGGTGACGGCCTCGCCCACCGCGACGACCGTGAGCGCTCCTTCAAGCCCCATGCGCTGCAATAGGGCCATGAGCGACGTACACAGGCCCCACGGACAGGGGACCGACACGCAGGGGACCGACGCACAGCAGAGCTTCCTGGACCTGCTCCACGCCCAGCGGGTCTGGGACGTGGACCTTCCCTCCTTCGACCCCGACACCGCGCCCCCCGCCCCGCTGCCCCTCTTCCGCGCCTGGTTCGCCGAGGCCGTGGCCGCCGGGCAGACCGAGCCGCACACGATGTCGCTGGCCACCGTCGACGCCGACGGCCGCCCCGACGTGCGGACGCTGATGCTGCACGACGCGGACGAGCGCGGCTGGCACTTCGCCACACACCGCACCAGCGCCAAGGGCCGCCAGCTCGCCGCCCGCCCGCACGCCGCGCTCGCCTTCTACTGGCCGGTGCAGGGGCGGCAGGTGCGGGTGCGGGGGCCGGTGACCGAGACGAGCCGGGCGGAGAGCCTGGCCGATCTGCACGCCCGCTCGACCGGGGCCCTCGCCGCGGCGCTGACCGGGGCGCAGAGCGAGGTGCTGGGCTCGCGGGCGGAGCTGGCCCGGACCGCCGACGCCGCCTGGGAGCGGGCGCGGGCCGAGCCGGACGCGCAGGTCGCGAGCTGGACGCGGTACGTGGTCGAGCCCCAGGAGGTCGAGTTCTTCCAGGGCGACGCGGAGCGACGCCACGTACGGCTGCGCTACCGCCGGGACGGCGCGGGCTGGACGCGGGAGCTGCTCTGGCCCTGAGGGCTGTCCCGGCGGCCTGCCGGGGCGGCGTTTTATTCGGTTGAGACAGCAAAGGAGCACTATGGGAGACAGGTGAAGACAGGTGAAGACAAGTGGAGACAGGTGAGGACTGGAGGCACCGATGAGCCGAACCCGTTCCCGTTACGCCGCCGACCGCGGGCTGACCACACGCATGGTGACCACCATGTTCCTGATCGGACTCCTGTACGTGGTCCTGGTGGGCGTGCTGCTCGCGGTGCTGCGCGGCGCCTGGCCGATCATTCTGATCCTGGTGGGCGGCATGTTCATCATGCAGTTCTGGTTCAGCGACCGCATCGCGGCGTTCAGCATGGGCGCCCGGGAGGTCACCCCCGAGGAGGCCCCGGAACTGCACGGCACCGTCGACCGTATCTGCGCGCTGGCCGACATGCCCAAGCCCCGGGTGGCGATCGCCCAGAGCGATGTGCCGAACGCCTTCGCCACCGGCCGGAACGAGAAGACCGCCCTCGTCTGCGCCACCACCGGTCTGCTCCGCAGACTGGAGCCGGAGGAGCTGGAGGGCGTGCTCGCGCACGAGATGTCGCACGTCGCGCACCGGGATGTCGCCGTCATGACGATCGCCTCGTTCCTCGGTGTGCTCGCCGGCATCATCACCCGGGTCGCCCTGTGGGGTGGCCTGTCCCGCAACAGCCGGAGCAATGACCCCGTCGGTATCGCGATCATGCTCATCCCGCTGGCCAGCGCGGTCGTGTACTGCCTCAGCTTCCTGCTCACCCGGCTGCTCTCGCGCTACCGCGAGCTCTCCGCCGACCGCACCGCCGCCCTGCTCACCGGGCGCCCCTCGGCGCTCGCCTCCGCCCTCACGAAGGTGAGCGGCCAGATGGCCCGCATCCCGACCGAGGACCTGCGGAAGGCGGAGCCGTACAACGCCTTCTACTTCATGCCCGCGTTCTCCTCCAAGGAGAGCCTGAGCCGACTGCTCTCCTCCCACCCGACCCTCGAACAGCGCCTCGACCAACTGGCCCGCATCTCCGCCGATCTCGCCCGCCCGTAAGGAACGTCCATGGGTCTTCTCGACACCATCCTGGGCCGCAGCAAGCCGGTCCGCCCCGACCTCGACCAGCTCTTCGCCGTGCCCTCCGCCGCGCTCACGCTCCAGGCGGGCGCCGGCTTCACCCCCACCGGTCTCGGCTCGGTCTGCTTCGCGGGCGTCGAGGGCGGCACCTTCGCCCGGATCCAGCAGGACGTGCGCGAACTGCTCGACGCCGACACCGACCGGGGCGGCATCCCGGTGGAGTTCAGCCAGGACACCTATGGCTACACCTGGCTGCTCGCCCGTCAGCCGGCCGATGACACGGCCTCCCTGGTCAACGATCTGCACGCGGTCAACACTCTGCTCCAGGACGGCGGTTTCGGGCCGCAGCTGCTCTGCTCGCTGATCGGCTTCCGGGACGCGCGGGAGCGTCCGCTCGCCCTGGTCTATCTCTACAAGCGCGGCACGTTCTATCCGTTCGCTCCCCTGCCCGGCGGCGTCGAGAAACGGGACAACCAGCTGGAGTTGCAGGTCAGAGCGGTGCTCGGGGACGACCTCCGGATGGAGAAGGACCTGGCCCGATGGTTCCCGGTGTGGGGGGCGCCCGGATTGTGAGCCGGACACCGAACCCGTCCGTATCATCAGGTACATGACTGCCAAGTACCCCGCCCCCGCCGGTGGGCAGCGCGCGTCCGACGCCGACCGCGAAGCGGTGGTGGACCGGTTGAGGGAGGCCGCGGCCGAGGGCCGTATCGACCTCGACGAGCTGGACACGCGACTGGGCGAGGCGCTGGTCGCCAAGACCTACGCCGAGCTGGCGCCCCTCACCGCCGACCTGGGGCCCGCGCCGCAGGACGAGGGGAAGCCGCTGATCCTCAGGGGCGGTGTCCACGGCACGGCACGCACCGGGCGCTGGACGGTGCCCGCGCACATCGATGTGGACGGCGGCATGGGCGGCGCCAGGCTCGACTTCACGCAGACCGAATGCCGGCTGCGCGAGATCGGACTGAAGGTCGACGGACAGATGGGCGGGATCAGGATCACCATCCCCGCGGGCTGGGTCGCGGAGACCGACGAGGTCGATCCCGCCATGGGCGGCGTCAAGGACCGGACCACGGCGGAACGGCTCCCGGGTGCCCCGCTGATCCGGGTCACCGGCACGGCCGGCATGGGCGGTGTGATCGTCCGCTACCCCGGCGCGTGGGAGCGGTGGAAGCTGCGGCGCGGCAGGTCGCGCTGAGTCATGCCGGATGGGCGGCAAAGCCGGGGCCGCCCCACGGCCGGAAGACCGGGACGGCCTCCCCGCCCGCCTCGTGCCGGAAGGCGACCCGGAGCCGCATGCCGATCGCCGGGCCGGACTCCGCGCACTCCACGATCTCCGTCATCATCCGCGGTCCCTCGGCCAGGTCGACGACGGCGGCGGTGTACGGGACGCGGGCGCCGAACGGCGGCAGGTCGTTGCGGTGGACGACGGACCACGTGTACAGCCTGGCGTCCCCGCTCGCCCGCTCCCAGGCGACGTCCTCGCTCCAGCAGTGCGGGCAGAACTCGCGGGGGTAGTGGTGGGCGCGCCCGCAGGCGCGGCAGCGGCGCAGCAGCAACTGCCCCCGGGCGGCGGCGTCCCAGAAGGGGCGCGTGAAGGCGTCGGGCTCGGGGAGGTCGAAACGTACGGCGGCCACGGTCACAGGAAGAATCCGATCGCTTCGTCGAGGGACCAGGTCTGCCAGGACATCGCGAACAGCGCGACGAGCGAGATGAGCGCCATCATCGCGTTCTGCCCCTGTTCGGCCCAGTCGTGGATCATCAGCACGAGATAGAGGAGGTTGAGCAGGAGCCCGGCGACGAGGGCGACGGGCGTGAGGAATCCGGCGATCAGGCCGATTCCCAGGGCGAGTTCGGCGTACACGACGAGGTAGGCCATGGCCTTGGGGCGCGGGGCGACGATCCGCCGGAAGCCGGTGCGGACGGCCGCCCACCGGTGCTTGCCCGCCACGTCCGCGGCCCAGGCGATCCCGGTACCACGTTCGAACCAGCCCTTCTTGTCCTTGTGCCGCCAACTCTCCAGCCACCACAGGCCGAGGCCTATCCGGAGAACGGCGAGCCACTCGGCTCCGCCGAGCCAGATCGTCTGCATGGGACCTCCCGGTCACTGAATCTGACGGTACGTCAGTTCACCTGATGGGGGCGGCTCACGCAAGAGGCGTGCGGAATGTGCGCCGGAGGCGCACACCCGTGATCCATTCGCAACCGATTCCGGTCTTGACCGAGACCCATCAAGCAAGTGCGCGGTTACGCTCCGAACCATGTCCGACAGCGCACCTACCGCCGGTAGCCCCAACCCGGCCCCCACCGACCTCACCGAGGACCGGCCCGTGTACGTCATCGGGGGCGGTCCGGGCGGTCTCGCCGCCGCCGCGGCCCTGCGCGAGCAGGGGGTACGGGCGATCGTGCTGGAGAAGTCGGCGAACGTCGGAGCGTCCTGGCGCCGTCACTACGACCGGCTGCACCTCCACACGACCCGGCGCTGGTCCGCACTGCCGGGGCTCGCCATGCCGCGCCGGTTCGGACGCTGGGTGGCCAGGGACGATGTGGTGCGCTACCTGGACAAGTACGTCGAGCACCACGGGCTGGAGGTGGTGACCGGCGTCGAGGTGTCCCGCATCGACCGGACCCCGGACGGGGCGGGCTGGCACCTGACCGCGACCGGCGGCCGGATGCTGACCGGCCGGGCCGTCGTCGTCGCCACCGGTTACAACCACACCCCGCGCATCCCCGACTGGTCCGGCCGCGCCACCTACACCGGCGACCTGGTGCACGCCTCCGACTACCGCAACCCCGCTCCGTTCGCGGGCAAGGACGTCCTCGTCGTCGGCATCGGCAACACGGGTGCGGAGCTCGCCGTCGACCTGGTGGAGGGCGGGGCGTCCCGGGTGCGGATCGCCGTGCGCACCGTGCCGCACATCGTGCGCCGCTCGACCGCGGGCTGGCCCGCCCAGGCGACCGGCATCCTGGTACGCAGACTGCCGGTCCGGCTGGTCGACCGGGCCGGTCGCCTGATGGCCCGCATCGCCGTGCCCGACCTCGCCGCGCAAGGGCTGCCACGCCCGGACACCGGCCTCTACTCACGGGTCAGGAACGGCGCCATCCCGGTGCAGGACGTGGGGCTGATCGACGCGGTGAGGGGCGGCCGGGTGGTGCCGGTGGCGGCCGTCGAGTCGTTCGACCAGGACGCGGTGGTGCTGGCCGACGGGGAACGGATCACCCCGGACGCGGTGATCGCGGCGACCGGCTACCACCGGGCCCTGGAGGGGCTGGTCGGCCACCTCGGCGTACTGGACGCGAGGGGCAGACCGGTGGTGCACGGCGGCCGCACGCCCAAGCAGGCACCCGGTCTGTACTTCACCGGGTTCACCAACCCGATCAGCGGCATGTTCCGCGAAATGGCCCTGGACGCACGGAAGATCGCGAAGCGGCTGTCCCGCACGGGCTGACCGCTCGAGTGCCGGACGGGGGCCTGCGCGCGGGCGTCAGGCGTAACGCGGGAGCACGTCGGTCGAGATCGTCCGCTCACCGATGGTGACGCCCTCGCCGTGCACGAAGTCCTTGCGGATCGCATATCGCGGGCCTTCCGGCCGAGCGGCCCCATCGGGTCGGATCGGCACTCGCGGCAGCGGCCCGGCTCCGGTGCGGAAACAACGTCTCAGGCGCGGCGGACCCGCCAGAGCCATGCTGCCGTGCCGGCCAGCAGGACGAGCATCGCCAGGTTGGCCAGGAGGGCCGGGGCATCGCCCGCCGGGCCGCCGCCGGACAGGTTCCAGGTGGCGATGACGGCACTCGGCAGGACGGCGGCAAGCAGTACGCCGGTGGTCTTCTGGACGGCGACCCAGTGCACCGAGGTGCAGAGAAGTACCGCGCCGGTGACGCGCAACAGGACGCCGAACAGCGGCCCGGGGAGGTCGGGGAAGACCATCATGAAGGGCAGCGAGAGGGTGAGCATCAGGAGCGGGACCAGGGGATGCACCTTGCCACGCCCGGCGGGCGCGTCGACACCGCTCCGGACCGGGGCCCCGGCGGCCCCGTTCCCCGCCTCGGCCAGCGCCGTCGCCGCGATCGTGCGGGGGTCCCCCAGCTCCGCCAGGACCTCGCCGATCACGGCATCGGGGCGTTCGGCGCGCGTCACCTCGATGTGTTCGGCGAGGTCGGCGAGGAGTTCCTGACGACGGTCGGCGGGGAGCGCGGAGGCCTCGCGCTCGACGGCGGAGAGGTAGTCGCTTACAAGGTCGGCAGAGGTCTTCATGCGAGGTCTCCGGTAACGGGGTGCGGGGTGGTCAGGAAGGTGTCGACGGCGTTGCGGAAGCCGGGCCAGACGCGGGTGAACTCGTCGAGCGCGGCCCGGCCGCTGTCGGTGAGCGCGTAGTAGCGACGGGGTGGGCCGGAGGCGGACTCCTGCCAGGTGGTGGTGACCAGGTCGTCGCGGCGGAGCCGGGACAGCAGCGGGTAGACCGTGCCCTGGCTGGTGGCCAGGGCACCGGAGTCCTCCAAGGCATGGAGGAGTTCCACGCCGTAGCGGGGGCGGTCCCGCATCAGGGCGAGTACGCAGTACTCCAGGACACCCTTGCGCAGCTGGGCGGCTGCCCGGGCCTGCCTGGCCGAATCGCTTGGTTCCATGCAATGCAAGATACCTGGTGGGGCAAGCAGATGGGAAGAGGACGCGAAACCCCTTGACCCATCAGTCCGGTGGCGCCGGCACTTACGGCCTTCCGGGTCGTCACCGGGCCGCGATGAGACGGGTGGCTCCGACAAACCCGCAGATCGGAAACAGCTCAAAAGCCTCCTCGCTCGCCGGGTTCCCCAGGGATGGGCCGAAGACGGCGAACGGCGGCCGTAACTCCGGCCTACTGATTGGACGTTCGAGATCGGCGAGGGGTGGTACGGCGGGGCTGTGCGGCGGGGCGTCCGCTCGGTCCGCCGCCCCGTTCGCCGCCCCGTCTGCGTACCGTTGCCGCATGGACGTGTTCGACGAGTTGTTGCGTGGCGTGCGGGGGAAGGGGTCGCTCTTCGGTCGCTCGGTGCTGTATCCACCGTGGTCGCTGAGGTTCACGGACGGCGCCTATCTGACCCTGTGCATGCCGCTGCGCGGCGAGGGGTGGATCGTCCCGGACGGCGGCGGAGGGGACGGCGCCGGCAAGGGCGGGACGGACGGCAACGGCAACGGTGATCTCGCCGCGCGCCGGGTGCGGGCCGGCGAGGCCGCGATCGTGCGGGGCCCGGCCCCTTTCGTCTTCACCGACGCACCGGCCACGGATACGGGCCCGGAACCGGGCGCGTCCGTGCACGAGGTGCGCTGGGGCACCGGCCCCGGAAAAGAACCGGCGCCGCCGGACGAACTCGGCGGCCCCACCGTCCTGTTGGCCGCCGCCTACGACGTGCACGCCGAGGTCCCGCAGCGGCTGCTCCGGGTCCTTCCACCGGTGCTCGTCGTGCCGGACGAAGAGGACTTTTCACCGCTGCGCGACTATCTGGAGACGCAGATCGGCGGGCCACGGCCGGGTCGGCAGATCGTGCTGGACCGGCTGCTGGACTGGCTGCTGGTGTGCACGCTCCGTGACTGGTTCGACCGCCCGGAGGCGGCCCCGCCCGCCTGGTACCACGCCCTCGGCGACGAGATCGCGGGCCCGGCCCTGAGCGCCCTGCACGAGGACCCGGCGCATCCGTGGACGACGGCGGAGCTGGCCGCACGCGCCGGGGTCTCACGGACCACGTTCGCCAAGCGGTTCACGGAGCTGGTCGGGGAGGGCCCGGTGGCGTATCTGACCGAATGGCGCATGACGCTCGCCGCCGACCTGCTGAGCCGCCAGGACCTGACGGTGGCGGCGGTGGCCCGCCGGGTGGGGTACGCCGACGCGTTCGGTTTCAGCGCGGCGTTCAAGCGGGTCCGGAGCGTCAGCCCGAGCGCGTACCGCCGTGCGCCCGGGGCGCGGGGCGGGCCGGACCGGGAGTCCCCGGCAGGCTGACGCCCCGCCCCCACCGCCCGTCCGATCCCCGCCCCGGGCTCAGCCGGTCCAGGCGCCCGCGTCCGCCGCCCTGCGCACGAACTCGCCGAAGTCCCGCGGCTCGCGCCCCAGCGCACGCCGCACGCCGTCGACGACCGGAGCCTCCTGGCTCGTACGGATCGGCTTCATCGCGTCCGTCCACAGCACCGCCTCTTCCGGGGCCATCCCCTGGGCGACCAGTCCGGCCCGGAACTCCCCGTCGGGGACCGGGACATAGGCGGCCCGCCGCCCGGTGACCTTCGCGATCTCGGCCAGCGCGTCGTCGACGGTGAGCGCCCTCGTCCCGGACAGCTCGTACACCTGGCCCTCGTGACCGGGCCGGGTGAGCGCGGCGACGGCGACGTCCGCGATGTCGTCCGCGTCGACGAACGCGGCGGCCCCGTCCCCCGCGGGCAGCGCCAGCTCACCACTGATCACCCCGTCGAGGAACACCCCCTCACTGAAGTTCTGCGCGAACCAGCCGGGCCGCAGGATCGTCCACGGCACCCCCGAGGCCCGCACCGCCAGCTCCCCCTCCAGATGCGGCCCGGTCACGTCGTAGGAGTCCCCGAAGTACCCCGGCACGTCGACACCCCGGGCGGACAACAGCACCAGCCGCCCGATCCCGGCCGCCGCGGCCCGCTCCACCAGGGCGGGGGTCCGGGAGGGAGTCAGGTCCAGCGGAACGATGTACGCCGCCGCGGCCCCCTCCAGCGCCGCATCCCAGGTCCCCCGGTCGTCCCAGTCGAACGGCGTCTCCCCGGACCGCGACGCCACCCGCGCCTCCACCCCTTGCCCCCGCAACCGGTCCACGACCCTGCGCCCGGTCTTCCCGGTACCGCCGATCACGAGTACGGGCCGGCCCGGAGCGTTCCGTGCTTCCTGCGTCTGCTGTGCGTTCTGTGTCATACGGGAAGCCTGTCCCGACACCCCGGCCACCGACCATGTCCCGGAATCCGGAATGGATGTCCGGGCGTCCGGACGCCGGAACGGGAAGCAGTGGGCATTCGCAACCTGTCGGGGTTACCGAACACGAACGGGTACCCCTTCCGTTCGATCCCTAGTGTGGCTGCCACAGCCATCGACTGCGCCATGTTGACCCGCCTAAGGCAGGAGAACGTGATGGACCAAGCCGATCTCAGCGTGACCAGCAGCCAGTTGACCGCTCTGGCGGATGACCTCGATGACATGCAGGATCATCTGACCAAACAGATCAGGCGCATGGACACGATCGTCGACACGATCGAGGCAGGTTGGGGCGGCTCCACCGCCAAGGCATACCGCAAACTTCACCGGGGCGCCGCTGAGGATGCTGTCAGAATCCGCGAGGTCATCAAGATACTTGGCAAAGCGGTAAGGCTGAGCAAGGACGGCTTCACAGAACAGGAGTTGGACTTACTCGACCAATTCCGGCGTGCCCAGAGCTCCGTGGATGTGACCGCAGAGGCCGGGACACTATCCACCCCGAACCTGGATTCGGCGCAGCAGCAGTCGAATCGGCGAAGCGCCCTCAGCGACTTGTGACACCAGGGGGAACCATGCCGTCGGACGACGACCACATAGCAGTCGACTTTCCAACTCTGTGGAATCTGTCCGCCGACCTTGAAGAAATCCTCGTAAAGCTCGATGAGAAGCTGACTCTGCTGTACGACCGCGCGGAGAACGTGGTTCTGACCTGGGACGGTGAGGCACGGCGCACCTTTGTTGACGAACTCGACAAGTGGGACCGCTCGGCACAGGACTTGCAGGCGGCCCAGGCGTGGCTTCACGAGATCGTGGTCACCGGACACACCAACTACGTGGCGGCCCACCGAGCCGTCCTGCGAGGCTGGGGGGCTGCGTGATGACCACTCCTTCGCCTTCTCCACCGGCAACCCCTCCTCCCTCATCCGGCGGTGCCTCCTCTGCGCCGTCACCCAGTGGGGCAGGACCAACTCCGCAGCCCTCGCCGGGGAGCCTCACCGACCCCTACGGCAAGGACATCTCCCAGGAGGACTCGGCCTCGGCCCGTCGACGCCGCGTGGAGGAAGTGCGCAAGCTCAAGCCTCTGCCCCCGGATATCGCCGGCGGATTTGATGTCAAACCGACTCACCTGTACTTCGCCTCTTATACGCTCCGAAACAGTCACTACGACTTCTCCGATCAGTCCCTGCGCCTGCTCGAACAGCTGGAGATGCATGAACATGCCGGCGGAGTCGGCAGCGGACCGGAGGCCTTCGCTTCCGCATATGCGAAGGTCGCCATCCGATTTTTACAGGTATGGGACAAGGCGGCGGTCGGAGTCGGTGGCGCGGCCGTGGGGCTCACGGCCACGGCCAATCACTACATGGATGCCGAGTACAGGACGCATCCCGTACCGGGGCCGTCTCCGAAGCAGCCGTTGCCCCATGTGATGACCAAGCCCTCTTCCTGCCGACCGGTGCCGGAACTCGGCTGGGGCAACCCTCCTGAAGAATCAGGCTGGGGCAACGACATCCTCAATGCCGTGGTCGCCGGCTTGGGATCTGTCGGTGGCGCCCTCCTCAGCCCAATATTCAAGTATGTGCTGAGGCACGGCAAAGTCGCCGACATCACCCCTGGCGGCGACGATCTCACCCTGCCCAAAATCGCAGACGCCTGGCGTCAGGCCAGGACCGCAGCGAAGAAGTCGGCCAACGAGTTCGACGACGCCCTCTCGTACATCACCGACTCGGCGTCCGGGCACAGTGAGTGGCAGGATGCGATGAAGCAGTTCTGCGGCAGCATCTGGGGGACGACAGCCTGGGGCCAGGAACGAGCAGGTCACAAGTAGGGGCACAAAGTTGGTCAGAAACCGGCACTCGATGTACTGATGGACACAGCAGGTGAAGTCGCCACTGCGTGTGACCACTTCAGCACCGCAGTGACCAGGGTTCGGTCCGTGATCGAAGATGTCTATATCGAATCAGGGAAGAAGACATTCGAGGTCAACGACTTCTTCGACCTCCTGTCCTTGGGGGGCGGTCCGGCCGAATACGCCGCGGAATTCATCGCAAACCTCGACACGGGCCGCTTGAATCACGGCGTGGACGTATACAACGAGTCGGTTCAGGCGTTGGCGGACAACCTGTCGAAGCTCTTGGGGCCTCTGGAAGAAGCTCATACAAGCATCCCGACATACGCCGCGCAGGAGGCGCGCGCGGAAGCATTCGGGGCTCGGTCACTCAATGAGTTCAAGGAAAAATATCACTACACAGTTCCAGGCGAGGATCCCAAAGACCATTTCTACCCCCTGGACTTGACCGGCCAGGAAGGCATCCACGGCAGCCACGGCGTCGATAAGCACATTGGCCTCACGGACGGGCAACTGGCCCAGCGCATGCGCGACCAGAGCAATGCCCCCTCGGCTTCCGCATACAAAGATCTCGCATCTGCCCAACGATTCACCCAGGCGGCACTTGACGACATCGACAACGCGGATCGGGTTGAAAAGTGGATTGAAAAGGTTGAAAAGAAGAGCAAGAACAACCCCAACTGGGATCCGAGTGGATCCAAGTTGAGCCCCGCCCTTACTCTCACATTCAACGAAACAACCGGGCGCACTGTAACCCGTGACGACTATGATGCCCAAGGAATGAATGCAGCAGCAAGCAACGTCAGTTCAGTTCAAGTTGCCCTGAGATACAAACCAGGAATCGACCCGCCGTTCGTTGTCGTAACATCCTACCCGGTCCCCGATCCACCTCCGTAGGAGACAGAATGAGGTCTCTGTGAAGTCGCACACTGCATCACTTTTCAACGCCGGCCCAGTAAAAAGGATTCTGGACCTTGCGGTGAAGGCTCAGGAGTCATCTGGAACCATCGTCCTGGAGGACGAACTGCGACGTTTCATTCGAGCTGTCGAGAATGACAGCTCGGCCCAATGGGCGTGTCCAATCCACACGGCAACGGCCCTACTGGACCTGGCCGGTGACACTATCGACTCCGGTGCCATCGAATCAATGCCGCCAGATTTTCAAACAACGATTTCCCGCGCTGCCGAAGGAATGGACTGCGGCGAGTATCTCCACACCTTGGCAGGCGTGATCAGGCTTCTGGACAAAGAGGGGGCACCTGACTATACAGAACTCCCCATGTCACGATGGGAGATGAGAGTCAGGTTTCCAGGACTCAAGGGGTTCGGCGTAAATTGGATCTACGATGGCGACTATTCTTCATTGGCAGAGTCGACGGCGGCGGCAATTGCCTCCGAACATCCTCTGTGCAATGAATTCCTGTCGTCTCTCGCAGCAGAGGCCCAGGCCGCCCTTGCGCTCTTCCCGAACCCCCGTTCCATGCAGCTCGCTCTGGCACGCGAGATCGAATGGGTCTCCAGCTCATCACTGCGTGAACTTGTCAACAGAATCAACGCGCACATGCTTGAGGAGCACGGGCACTGCCCTTGAACTGTTCTGCAGGAACAGTCATCCGGCACACCTACTTGTTATGCAGAACCAGGAACAATGCATGGACCCGCCCATATGAATTCATCTCACCGGAGAGCAGCTTCCATTCACTCGTCGACCTGTCGTAGATTGTTGACGTGCCGCTACTGAACAGAACAGCCACCTATCCCGACCGGGAGACCGCCCAGCAGGTGGTGACCCACAATGAACAGATCATCCACCGATGGCTGGCGCAGGGCACACGGCAGCGGCTCACCATCGAGGCCTCTTGGCCCTCCCGCTCCGAGCCGGTCGGCCGGGTGCTGCTGCAAGCGATGATGCTGGCGGCGCGGGGATCCCTGGATGCTCGCGCCGCCCGCGTGATCCTCAGACGGGAGCCTGCGAGCCCGCACGGCTTCGTCGTACACGCCACCTTTCCGATCTACCTCTAAGGCTGTGCACCGTGTCGATGAAGCCGCTCGAATTTGATCGTCTCTACGGTGAGCTGGATCAGGTGCTCCGCGCCTACGTGGGTCAGTCCGCAGACGACAGGGCGGACGAGCCGAGCGACGCCCTGCTCGCGTACATGCGCCACACCTGGCACACCCGCCCCTGGGCCCTGTCGATCGCTGAGCTCCAACTGCGTTCCTACGCCCGGAATCCTCCCGGTCGCCTGCGCTTGCGCCTCGGCGAGTTCTATCCGGTGCCGGATGTCGGGCTCGCGGAGCCCGACATCCAGGACTGGCTCCTGCTTCTCGCGGACCACCTCAAGCAGAGTGTCGAGTCAGGGGACGTCCCGCCCACAACGGAGCCACAAACTCATTGGGAGTGGCACGCACGCTTCCCCGAGCTCGCACAGTTCCTCGGTGGCTGGTTCTCACAGGACATGCCCGACGAGTTCGCCGAGCACGAGGCAGCGGTGCGGGACTACGCCACCACGACGGATCCGCATCTGGTTGCCCGCGCGGTCGGAGAGCTCCACGAATTGCTCACGCTCGGCCTCAACGAGGCGGATTACGCGCTCGCGGTAGCGGAATTGGGCATGGAAGTGGATCCGCCGACGCCGTATTCGGCCAGTGGATGGCTTGCCATGGTTGCAGACCGTCTGAGCGGGTTCCGGGCGGAGTGCGGACCGCAGGGCGGGACTCGATAGCCGTGTGGATGGGACAGAGAGCCCGGTAGAAGGAGAGATCTCCCAGTAGCCCGCCAGGGACGGGCGGGCTCACCGGTTGCACCCGCGCGACACGGGCAGGACGGGGTCGGTACCTGCTGGCCGGACCGTGTTCCCGTCAAGGTCCGGCGCGGCAGAATGCGGCCACTCGGTCGGGTGGGGCAGATCGGCCCCTCGGTGACAGCGAGGGGCAGCTGCCCCGACCGGAAACTCACACAGGGCGTCCGCCGCAGCCTTTGCCTGCACGACCATTCCTGACGGGCCGTCAGTTCAGTAACCTGACAGTGTGTCAGCTTCGCGCTGGCCGAGCACGATCACCCGACGGACCTCTAGCAGGAGTGGGCGGAACGATGCTTGGATCGACTCACGGCACCCTCACCACCGACTTCCGCGCCAGGGTGGTGGCCTGCGGCGAGGAGCCGCACGCCATCGTCCACAGCATGGCGGCCGCCGCCGCGGAGGGCGATCTCGATGTCAGCGGCCGCCCGCTGCACACGCCGGTGCCGGATCTGGACCGGTTCTTCCGGCCCGAGTCCGTCGCCGTCATCGGCGCGTCCGACACCGAGGGGCGGCCCAATACCGGGATCACCCGACAGCTGATCGGCTGGGCCGAGCGCGTCGGGGCGCGGCTGTATCCCGTGCATCCCAGCCGGGAGTCCGTGTTCGGGCGGCCCTGTGTCCCTTCCGTCGCAGACCTGCCGGAGCAGGTCGATCTGGCTGTGCTGCTGGTCGGTGATCCGCTCCCTGTCATCGAGGAACTCGCACAGGCCAAGGTGAAGTTCGCCGTCGCCTTCGCCTCCGGGTTCGCCGAGACCGGCGAGGAGGGAGCCGCCGCCCAGGCGCGACTGGCCGCGGCGGTGGAACGGTCCGGGCTGCGGCTGCTCGGGCCGAACACCAACCTCAACGCCTTCGAGAGGTTCCGGGACGACCTCGACGGGCCGGCCATCGCGCTGATCACCCAGTCCGGTCACCAGGGCCGCCCCGTCTACACCCTTCAGGAGCTGGGCGTACGGCTCTCGCACTGGGCGCCCACGGGCAACGAGGCCGATCTGGAGACCGCCGATTTCATCTCGTACTTCTCGCAGCGCCCCGAGGTCGGGGCCATCGCCTGCTACGTCGAGGGGCTCAAGGACGGGCGCTCCTTCCTGCTGGCCGCGGACCGGGCGGCACGGGCCGGTGTTCCAGTGGTGGCGGTCAAGGTGGGGCGTACGGAGACGGGGGCCAGGATGGCCGCGTCACACACCGGCAAGCTGACCGGCGCCGACCAGGTGGTGGACGCGGCGATGCGGCAGTTCGGCGTGATCCGGGTGGACGGGCTCGACGAGCTCCAGGACACCGCGGCCCTGCTGGCCCGCGCGCGGAAGCCGCAGGCCGAGGGGGTCGTCGTGTATTCGATCTCGGGCGGCACGGGCGCGCACTTCTCGGACCTGGCGACCGGCGCGGGACTGGAGATCCCCACCCTGTCCGAGGCGAAGCAGCGGGAGCTGCACGAGTGGATCCCCGGCTATCTGAACGTGGCGAACCCGGTCGACAACGGCGGCCACCCGGTCGGCGACTGGCGCGGCCGGAAGATCATCGACGCGATCCTCGCCGACCCCGACGTCGGGGTCCTGATCTGTCCGATCACCGGCCCCTTCCCTCCGATGAGCGACAAACTCGCGCAGGACCTGGTGGACGCGGCGGAGGCCACGGACAAGCTGGTGTGCGTGGTGTGGGGTTCGCCCGTCGGTACGGAGGAGGCGTACCGCACGACGCTGCTGGGCTCGTCCCGCGTCGCCACCTTCCGTACCTTCGGCAACTGCATCACCGCCGTGAAGGCATATCTGGACCACCACCGGTTCACCGCCTCCTACCGCTCCCCCTTCGACGAGGCGCCGCGCACGCCGTCGCCCTCGTTCCGCAAGGCACAGGCGCTGATGCGCCCGGGACACCAGCTGAGCGAGCACGCGGCGAAGCAGTTGCTGCGGGCGTACGGAATCCGCGTTCCGCGCGAGCAGCTGGTGACCAGCGCCGCCGCGTCCGTCCGGGCGGCGGGACTGGTCGGCTACCCGGTCGTCATGAAGGCGTCGGGCGCCCGGCTCGCCCACAAGACCGAGCTGGGCCTGGTCAAGGTCGGGCTCACCTCCGCCAGCCAGGTGCGCGACGCGTACCGGGAACTGACCGACATCGCGCGGTACGAGGGCATCGAGCTGGACGGCATCCTGGTCTGCCAGATGGTCGAGCGGGGCGTCGAGATGATGGTCGGGGTCACGCAGGACGCGTTGTTCGGGCCGACGGTGACGGTCGGACTCGGTGGCGTGCTGGTCGAGGTGCTGCACGACGCGGCGGTTCGCGTACCGCCGTTCGGCGAGGACCAGGCGCGGTCGATGCTCGGCGAACTGCGTGGCCGGGCCCTGCTGGAGGGCGTACGCGGCGGCCCGCCGGTGGACGTGGACGCGCTCGTCGAGGTCGTGCTGCGGGTGCAGCGGATGGCGCTGGAACTGGGCGACGACCTCGCCGAGCTGGACATCAACCCGCTGATGGTGCTGGGGCGGGGGCAGGGCGCGGTGGCGCTGGACGCGCTGGCCGTCTGCCGCTGACCGGTCACCCCGTCGACCGCCTCGATGGCCACGCCACCGGCCACACCACTCACCCAGGAGCTGCCTCATGCCGTCCTCCCCCGAAGACACCGCCGAGTCCGTCGAACCGCTTGATTCATTGGTACTCCACGCCACTGACAACGGCGTCTCCTGGATCACGCTCAACCGTCCCGAGGCGATGAACGCCGTCACCCGGGACCAGCGGGAACGCGTCATCGCTCTGCTCACCGAGGCCTCCGCCGACCCGGCCGTCCGGGCCGTCGTCCTCACCGCCACCGGCCGCGGCTTCTGCGCGGGCGCCGACCTGCGCGGCGCCCCGGCGACGGGCGACCGGGTGCCGGGCGATGTCGCCCGCACCATCCGGCTCGGCGCCCAGCGTCTGATCGCCGCGGTCCTGGACTGCGAGAAGCCGGTGATCGCGGCCGTCAACGGCACGGCGGCCGGCATCGGTGCGCACCTCGCTTTCGCCTGCGATCTGGTGCTGGCCGCCGATTCGGCGAAGTTCATCGAGGTGTTCGTACGCCGTGGCCTCGTACCCGACGGTGGCGGCGCGTACCTGCTGCCGCGCCTGATCGGACCGCAGCGCGCCAAGGAGCTGATGTTCTTCGGCGACTCGCTCCCGGCGGCGGCGGCGGAACGGCTGGGTCTGGTCAACCGGGTCGTCCCGGACGAGGAGTTGACGGCGACCGCCCGCGCGTGGGCGCAGCGGCTGGCCGAGGGGCCTACCCGGGCGATCGCCCTCACCAAGCAGCTGGTGAACGCATCGCTGGACGCCGACCGGACGACGGCCTTCGCGGCGGAGGCGAATGCCCAGGAGATCAATATGACGACGCAGGACGCCAACGAGGGGGTGGCGAGCTTCGTGGAGCGGCGCACGCCGAAGTACCGGGGGCTGTGACCCCGATGCCGCTCACACCGTCCTCCCCTGCCGCGGGGTGCCACTGCCCGTGGTCCGTGGTCACGGGGCTCCTGCCGTGCTGTGCGGCCGGGACCCGCCGGTTGACGTGGGCCACCGGCGGGTCCCGGCCACAACCTGCCTACTCCTCGGCGAAGACATCCTCGACCGACGCGGCGCCGGGAGCACGCAGAAGCCAACGACTCAGAACATCGAGATCGGTACAGCCCAAGATGCGCTCACGCGCCTCGTCAGGCACATCCACACCCGACTGCTCAAGGAAGAGCAAGATGCCCCGCGCAATGCCCTCTGCGCGGCCCTCTGCACGGCCCTCCGTGCGGCCCTCTGCACGGCCCTCGTCCCGGATTTCCTCCGACATGAAGGACTTGTAAAAGGAAAGGTCCACGGCCACCAGGTTCCTCCACTGTTGTGCGGCCGGGCGGTTGCCCAAGCCTTGTGCGGTGAGTTCGACGATGGGATTGGCGATGGTTTCCGGTACGTCCCGCAGAGCGGTAGACAGCGATTTCAGTATGGCACCGATGTCCGGATCGCCTGCGTGTGTGATCGCCGCCAGCATGGTCAGCGCCAGGTCCTTGCGGGCCTCCGCCACCTCCGTGATCACCGGCATGTTGTGCGGGCCCGCGACGAGGGCCTGCAGGGTGAGCGCGGGCGATTGCGGGTGGCCCGCACGGAACGGGCGTGCTGCCCATTCGGCGGTCGCTCTGTCCTGGCAGACGACCAGCAGCATGGGAGGCAGCTTGTACTTCGCTTGAAGGTACGACAGGTAGTACATCCAGCTCGCGGGCTTGTCCGGGTCCTTCTTGCCCTGGGCCTCGATCGCGAGGAGGTACGACTGGTCGTCCTCCATGTCGATGCGCAGCAGGGTGTCGACACGGCGTTCGAGGGGCCTGTTCTCGGTGAGGTCCGTGGGCATGACGGTGGCCGAGGAAAGAAACGGAAGGCAGTCGCCACGGGCATCGCTCACCTCGATCCGCAGCAGCGCGCCGCCGTCGTGAACCGTGAGGCCCAGCCGGAAGTCCCGCCCCGGAACCCGGCCGTGGAACACGGCGTTGGCCGCCAGCTCGGCAACGATCTGCGCGGCCGGCTCCGACGGGATCCCCCACTCGCCCAGATGCGCGGTGGCGAGCAGCCGGGCGAGCCTGGCTCCCCGGCGGGTGGGCGAGAGCAGAACGCTGAACGCACGGCTGGGGGCGGGGGGTTGAGAGAGGGTGATTTCTTGATTCACGTCACTCAGCGTGGCGGGCAACACCTACGCTGACCAGTGATCAAACGGATGCGTACGGTGACTGTCCGGTGCTTGTCCGGCGCTGTCCGGGCTGTCCGGAGCAGGCGTGCGGGTAGGTGGTGCCGCGATCGTGACGGCACGTCGGAGGTGGCGCGGATGCGGGTGGATGCGAACGGTGTGGAACGGCCCGGGGCGAGACGGACGAGCCCGGTTGGGAGGTCGACCCGGACGACGAGTCGGGAGCGGCCGTTGTCGCCACGGTGGGGCGGCAGTTGAGGCTGCGCCGGGAGGCGGCCGGCATGCGGGCGGCCGAGTTCGGCGTGGCGATCGGGTACGGGGAGGACCAGGTCTACAAAGTCGAGGCCGGGAAGCGGATTCCGCGCCCGGAGTTTCTGGACAGGGCGGACGAGGTGCTGGGCGCGGGCGGGCTGATCACCGCGATGAAGAAGGACGTGGCGGAGGTCCGGTACCCGAAGAAGATCCGGGACTTGGCGCGGATGGAGGCACGGGCGGTCGAGCTGCTGTCGTACGGCGACCACAACCTGCACGGTCTCCTGCAGACGGAGGAGCACGCTCGGGCGTTGCTCGGGACGCGTCGACCTGCGTACTCCCAGGATGAGCTGGAACGCATGGTGGCTGCTCGTACGGCTCGGCGTTCCATCTTCGACCGGTCACCGGCACCGGATCTCAGTTTTGTCCTGGAAGAAGTGACGCTGCGCCGCCCGATCGGAGGGACAATGGTGCGACGCCAGCAGCTTGAACACCTGCTAGAGGTGGGGCAGATGCGGAACGTCGAGATTCAGGTGATGCCGACCGACCGCTGGGACCATCCGGGAACTGGCGGAAAGATCCAGGTGCTGAAGTTCAGCGACGGTTCGGGGGTAGGGCGTACTGACGGCGTGCACGGCGGGCGTCCGGTCCGCGATCCGCGACAGCTCAGAGTCCTTGAGCTGCGGTATGGCATCATCCGGGCCGAGGCTCTCACTCCACGGGAGTCGCTGGCCTTCATCGAGCAAGCGCTGGGAGAGACATGATTCGCAAGACCTCTGCCGAGGATGCTCCCGAACTGAAGTGGTTCAAGAGCAGCTACAGCGACAGCAGCGACGGCAACGACTGCGTCGAGGTCGCCACCCCACCCGGCACGGTCCACGTCCGTGACTCGAAGAAGGCGCAGGGCCCCCGGTTCGCCGTAACCCCAGAGGCATGGGCGGACTTCGTCGCATACGCCGCCGGGCGCTGACCGCCGACACTCGCTCTGAGCCCGGCCCGGCTCGGGCGGGTTCGGGGCCCCTCACCGCCTGAGCGTGTACCAGTCCGGTGAGTCCGGATCGCCGTACTCCCGGTTGAGTTCGGGGCGATCCGGCGTGCCGCTGATGCTCCAGCCGTCGGCGTCGCCGCCGAAGGAGCAGCCCTCGATGTCGAGCCGCACGCTCTGGCTCCAGGTGGTGTTCTCTCCGGGATCGTAGGACCACGTACCCCGCCCCGAGCAGCGGTACTTCCCGGCTTGCGACACAGCACCGTGCTCGGCCGCGGAGTCGTGATCCGTCAGCGCGTCGGCGCGCGCCATGCCGTCGGCGGCCAGCCGCAGCGTGCCGCCCTCTCCATCGGTCCAGGTCCCGGCCAACCGAGCGGCGTCGACCCTCGGCGGGCGGTACTCCGTGACCAGCCCGGTGGCGAACACGGCCGCACCGGCTCCGAACACGGCCACGGCCGCGAGCACGCCGTAGCCCAGGATGCGCCGGAGCCGGCCCCCGTGCAGCGCGGCGTCCCGGGCCAGGAGGGCCGCCCCCGTCAGCGTCACCGCCCCGGTGAACCAGCACAGGACCAGGGGACCGGCGCCCGGATGCCGGACGAGGCCGAGGGCCGCCACGCCCGCGGTCACCAGCACCGCGGCGACGACCGGCACCCACCACCACACGTCGCGGCCGGTGAACCGGGCGCTCGCCCAACGGGCCGCGGACGCCGTGGGCAGCACCGCGAGCAGACTCGCCATCAGCGCGAACGGACCGCCGAAGCAAGCGAGGAACGGCGTGAGGAGCAGGGTCGTCCCGGGCCCGTCCGGTGGGGCGGGCGCCTGAGCGGCAAGTTCCGCGAACCCCGCGACCTCGACGCCGAGCACGGCCCCCATGAACAGCGCACCCGCGCCCGCCAGGATCGACCGTCCGGTCCACAGCTCCAGCAGCCCGAGGGGCGCCTCGGCACCCCCGGGCATCGTCTGCGCGTCTCCTGCGGCAGGTATCGGCATGTGGTTCCCCTCCCCGCGCGTATCCTCCCGCACCGGGAGGGTCCGCCTCTGCCCGGCTCCGGGGGGCCGGGTCCATCCACCGGCAGGGCTCGCAGGGGTTCCTATCTGACGTATCGTCAGTTTCAATGGGGAGCGTGATGGGACACGCAGGCATGGCCGCCACCGCCGTCCGGTACCTCAGGTCCGTCGGCGCCTCCACCACTGCGGGGACGGCGCCGGTCGATCCACTGCCACGCCCGGATCTCCGGGCCGTCGCCGACGGTGAGCGACCGCCCGTCGACCCGGCCGAATTCCGAGGCGTACTGGGCCACTTCGCCAGCGGGGTCACCGTCGTCACCGCGCACGACCCGGACGACGAGGCGGGTCCGGCGGGCTTCGCCTGCCAGTCGTTCGCGTCGCTCTCGCTCGACCCGCCGCTGGTCACGTTCATGGTCGCCCGTACGTCGACGACCTGGCCGCGCATCGCCCGCGCCGGGGCCTTCTGCGTCAACATCCTCGGCGCGGAACAGGGTGCGCTGTGCCGGAGCTTCGCGGTCAGCGGGGCCGACAAGTTCGCGGGGGTGCCGTACGAGCCGGCCCCCGCGACCGGGTCGCCGCTGCTGGACTCCGTACCGGCCTGGATCGACTGCCGCATCCACGCCGTCCACACCGGCGGCGACCATCTGATCGTGGTCGGCCGGGTGGAGGCGCTGGGGGCGGTGGACGGGGGCGATCCGCTGCTGTTCCACCGGGGGAGGTTCGGGCGGTTCAGCGAGTGAGCGGGTCGCCGCCCGCCATCGCCTGAGGTCACCCGACAGGCGCTGAGACCGGCCGGCGCCGTCAGCCGAGTCCCGCGGCGGCACCCGACGGCTCCCGGACCCGCCGGATCACCAGCGCCATCAGCGCCGCCGTCGCGCACAGCGCCCCCGAGGCGTACCAGACCACGTCGTACGAGCCGAACACGTCGCGCGCCACACCGCCCAGGAACGCCACCAGGGCCGCACCCACCTGGTGGGAGGCGAGGACCCAGCCGAAGACGATGGCGCTGTCCTCGCCGTACTGCTCGCGGCACAGGGCCAGCGTCGGCGGGACGGTGGCGACCCAGTCCAGACCGTAGAAGACGATGAAGAACACCATCGGCGGATGCACCGTCGGCGCCATCAGTATCGGCAGGAAGAGCAGCGATACGCCACGCAGCGCGTAGTAGACGGCGAGGAGGCGGCGGGCGTCGAAGCGGTCGGTGAGCCAGCCGGAGAAGACCGTGCCGATGATGTCGAAGACCCCGATGACGGCGAGCAGCGAGGCCGCGGCGGTGATGGGCATGCCGTGGTCGTGGGCCGACGGCACGAAGTGGGTCCGGATCAGGCCGTTGGTCGAGGCGCCGCAGATCGCGAACGTGCCCGCGAGCAGCCAGAACGGTCCTGTGCGCGCCGCGTCGGCCAGTACGCGTACGGTCCGCCTCGCCGCACCGCGTGCGGGTGCGGGCTTGGCCACGTAGGTGCCGCCGTACGGGGCGAGGCCCACATCGGCCGGGTGGTCGCGCAGCAGGAGCCAGACGAACGGGACCACGACCAGCGCGGCGAGCGCCACGGTCACCGACGCCGGACGCCAGCCGTGCTCCGCGACGATCCAGGCGCACAGCGGCAGGAAGACCAGTTGTCCGGAGGCGGCGGCCGCGGTGAGGACGCCGGTGACCAGGCCGCGCCGGGCGACGAACCAGCGGTTGGTGACCGTGGCCGAGAAGGCCGGCGCCATCGACCCGGTGCCGAGGCCGACGAGCAGCCCCCAATAGATCATCAGCTGCCAGGAAGCCGTCATCCAGACACTGGCCAACGCCCCGGCCGCCACCGCGCCGAGCGCGACGACGACGACCCGGCGGATGCCGAACCGGTCCATCAGCGCGGCGGCGAACGGCGCGGCGAGCCCGTACAGCGCCATGTCGATGGAGACCGCGAGTCCGATCTCGCCGCGCGACCAGCCGAATTCCGTGTGGAGCGGGTCGATGAGGAGGCCGGGCAGGGAGTTGAACGCGGCGCCGCCGACGATCGTCACGAAGGTGACGACGGCGACGGGCCAGGCGCGGTGAACGCGCAGGCGGGAGCGCCGGCCGGGGGCGACGGGGGTGGCCTGCCGGTCGTCGTCCCGGGCGGCGCTTTCGGTTGTCTGGGTCACGTCACTCAGCATCCGGTCCACGTTCCGGTGCGGACGAGTGGCCGGAGGGACACCGTTCGAAGAGATCGGGCCAACAGGGACCGACGTCTTCCGGCCCGGCGGTGCTCGAAGACGCGTACGATCACCTGTCGTTCGGCGGCCCGTGCACCGCGCCTTCGTCGCCAACCGAACCGGGGGATCTCATGCAGTGGGCAGCACGCCAGCAGTTCCACCACCGCTCCGCGCTGATGCAGGCCTGGGGCGCCGTGCTGCTGGTCGTCGCCTGCGTCCTGTGGATCCGGCTGGGCTTCCTGCTGGCGGAACAGTGGGACGCGTACTGCTACCGCGTCTCGCAGTGCGAGGCGGTCACCGGGGTGCCGAAGCAGCTCACCATCCTCGGGATCTCCGCCCTCCTGTCCGTCCTCGGCACGGCACTGCTCGTCGCGGGCAGTGTGCGCAGGCAGACCAGCGCCCATGTCTTCGAGGTCATCGAGATGCAGAAGTCCGAGGAGCGCGAGCGGGCGAAGCAGCAGAAGTGAGCGGGGCCAGCACCGCCCAGGCGAACCCCGCCCCCACCGCGTACCAGAACAGATCGGGGGCGTTGAAGGTCGAGCCGAGCACCAGCCGCGCAACCGCGCTGTGGCGGGAGAGTTCCGCGGGCAGCCCGGTCAGCTGCAGCAGCTCGACCGACCAGCTGAACAGGAGCGCCGCTCCGGCCTTGACGACCGGCCGGGCGCGGGGCGCGGCCACGGCGGCCAGGAAGCAGATCAGCACGGTGTAGAGCGCGTCCCCGGCGTACTTGGCGATGTCGCCGTCCGCGAACGCCCTGACGCCCAGCCCGGCGACGACGGTCAGCACCGCGGCCCCGGCCGCGACCGCGCGTGTCCATGACGCTGTCCGCGCCACCCGGGGCGCCGCCCCCTCCGGCCCGCCCCCGTTCACGCGATCCGCTCCAGCCGCCGGATCGGCCGGGCCACCAGCAGTACCGCCACCACCGCCATGTTGATCACCGCTCCGGCCAGCAGCACCTCGGGAGCGCCCACCCGGTCCGCGACCGGCCCTGCCAGCGCCCGGCCCGCCGCCAGCATCAGCAGGGAGCCCGCCACGTCGTACGCGTGCAGACGGTTCAGCGCCTCGGGCGGCACATGGGTCTGGACCGTCGTCGACCACATCACCAGCCAGAACGCGAACGCCGCACCGGCCACGAACTGCCCCGTCCCGAGCGCGGCCACCGGCATGCCCAGGCCGAGCACCACCAGGTTCACGCAGACCGCGGTCAGCGCGACGGCTCCGGCCGCGAGCGGGCGGCGCGGGCGCAGCCGCAGGGCGAGCAGCCCGCCGACGACGCTGCCGGCGCCGTTCACCGCCATCATCACGCCGTACGTCCCCGAGCCGTGCGCCTCGGTGACCTGGACCGCGGTCAGCGGCAGCATCGGGCCGAGCACCGCGAAGCCGTACACCGTCCAGATAGCGATCACCCCCCACAGCCAGCTTCGGGCCCGGAACTCCCGCCATCCGTCGGCCAGTTCGGCGACGAACGTACCGCGGTGCACCTCGTCCGCCGGGGCCGGGGCGAGCCGCAGCAGAAAGAGGCAGAGGCCGGAGACCAGGAACGTCGACGCGTTCGCCGCGTAGACGGCGCCGGCACTGGCGAACCCGACGAGCATGCCCGCGAAGGCCGGGCCCGCCATGGTCATGAGCGCCTCGGAGACCCGGAGCACCGCGTTGGCACGCTGCACGTCCGGGGCGACCCGGGGCACGGTCGAGGCGACGCCCGGCTGGAAGAGCGCTGCGCCCACGCCGGCCACCGCGCTCAGTGCGTACACCGCCCACAGCGGCGGGTTGCCGACGGCGAAGGAGACCGCCAGTACGGAGGCCCCGACCAGCCGCAGCGCATCGGCGATGATCATCATCCGGCGAGGGGTGAACCGGTCCGCCAGTACGCCGCCGAAGAGCACGAAGACCGCCAGCGGCCCCATCCAGGCCGCCAGCGCGAACCCCACCGACGAGTGCGGCCGGCCGGCTCCCAGCAGGCCCGCGGTGAGCGCCACCGGGATCATGCCGTCACCGAAGAGCGCGGCGGTACGGGCCACGAAGAAGAGCCGGAAGTTACGGTTCCAGAGCTCGGCGGGCCGGATGTCCCCCAGGCCCGCACTCAGGCCCGCATCGAGGTCACCGCCCAGCGGCTCCCCACTCGAAGAGCCGGGCAAAAGGGGCGACGGGCTCTCGCCGCGAACGGCGGGAATGCGCGGGTACTCCGCTGACTTTTCCTTCACGGCAGTGACATGTATCAGTTGAAGGTCTATACCAGCTAGGGGTGAAGGGAGTCCGCCAATGCCGCACCGAATCGTCGTCCTGGCCCTCGACGGGCTGCTCCCCTTCGAACTGGGCATCCCACAAAGGATTTTCGGCCGATCGCTCGGTTTCGAACCGCACGACAAGGGCCGCAAACTCTATGAAGTCGTGACCTGTTCCATCCGCCCGCCGGGCCCGGTCCGCACCGCCGCGGACTTCACAGTGGCCGTCGAACGCGGCCCGGAGACACTGGCCACCGCCGACACGATCGTGATCCCCGCCAGTTGCGAACTCGGCCCCGTCTACACGGAGGGCAGGCTCACCGACGAGCTGGCCGCCGCGTTCACACACATCAGGCCGGGCACCCGGATGGTCTCCATCTGCACGGGCGGTTACGTGCTGGCCGCCGCCGGATATCTCGACGGGCGGCCCGCCACCACCCACTGGTCGCACGCCGACCACTTCCAGCAGCTCTTCCCCGAGGTCCGGGTCGACCCGGACGTCCTGTTCATCGACGACGGGGACGTACTGACCTCCGCCGGGGTCGCCGCCGGAATCGACCTCTGCCTGCACATCGTGCGCCGCGACCACGGCACCGCCGTCGCCAATGACGTCGCCCGCCGCACGGTCGCGCCCCCGCACCGGGACGGCGGACAGGCCCAGTACATCCAGCGCCCCGTGCCCGAGGCGCAGCTCGCGACCACCACCTCGGCACGGACCTGGGCGCTCGGCCGGCTGGAGCGTCCGATCCTGCTGCGCGACATGGCGCAGCAGGAGTCGATGAGCGTACGGACGTTCACCCGCCGGTTCCGGGAGGAGGTCGGGATCAGCCCCGTGCAGTGGCTGACCCGGCAGCGGGTCGAGCGGGCCCGGCAGCTGCTGGAGTCGACGGACCTGTCGATCGACCAGGTGGCGCGGGACGCGGGCTTCGGGACGCCCACGTCGCTGCGGCAGCATCTGCAGGCGGCGCTGGGGGTGTCCCCCACGGTGTACCGGCGCACATTCCGCGCGGGGAAGGCCTGACGGCGCGTGCCGGCCGCCACCCCTCCGCACGGCTCGGACCGCCCGCCCCGACGCCCTGGACGACCCCATGAAGTACGTCACAGTGCTGTCCGTGGACCGCGTCCGCCGTCGGGGCCCCGCCGTCGGCAACGCCCCACCCCCGCCGACCGATCCGGGGGTTCCTCCCCCAGGGGCCGGGGCCCGCTCCGCCCCAGAGCGACTTAGGTCACCCTTCCCTGTCGCCGCTTCCACCTGATAGGCATGTGAAGCACTACCGGCACTTCGGAAGTTTCGCCATGAAAAAGGAAAATCCAGACAGTCTCATACCCTTCACCATCGATCTGACGTTCGAGGAAGTTCGGCGCCGGGCCGAGGTCGTGACCGCACTCGGACCCGACTGGGACCCGGTCGCCGCGCTCCAGGGCGAGGACGAGGCGTACGCGCTCCTCTACTCGGGCCTGGACGCCGAACAGCGGCGCACCTACGACCAGCTGGTGGCGGCCGGCGTCCTGCCGGGAAGGGGGCCGGGGCGTGCGACTGCCCATTGATCCGCAGGCGGACGTGGCCCGCCGCGCCTGGATGCCCTGCCCCGTCTGCGACGACGCACGTCACTGCGAGAACTGCGCCGACCTCCGTACCTGCCGTGAACACTGGCGCTACCTGATCTCCAACAACGGACCGGTCGTTCACCTCCAGTGCCCGCAGTGCACCCACATGTGGTCCGTGAACACGCGCCCCGACGTCACCCCGCGCGACAGCGGCGCCTTCGGCGACTGACCGACGCCAACGCGGCCGGGCGCGGTGGCCTGGCACGCGAGCCCGGCGCGGTCGGAACGAATCCGGTTCGACGCCACGGAAGACACGTCCTAGAACACCAGCACCCCCCGCGCCACCCTGCCGTGGTGGGCGTCGTCCGCCGCCTTGGCGAAGTCCTCCACCGGGTAGGTCTCGGTGACGAGTTCGTCCAGCAGCAACCTGCCCTCCCGGTACAGGTCCGCGTAGAGGGCGATGTCCCGCTGCGGGCGCGAGGAGCCGTACCGGCAGCCCAGGATGGACTTGTCCAGGAACAACGACGAGACCAGGAAGGACGCCTCGGCCGTCGCCGCGGGGACACCCAGCAGCACCGCCTGACCGTGCCGGTCCAGCAGGTCGATCGCGGTACGGATCAGCTCCGTACGTCCCACGCACTCGAAGACGTGGTCGGCCCCGCGCGGCAGGATCTCCCGCACGGCCTCCGCCGACGTCAGGAAGTGCGTCGCGCCGAACTGCCGCGCCATCGCCTCCTTCGCCGGGTTGGCGTCGACGGCGACGATCGTCAGGGCGCCCGCGATCCGGGCACCCTGGATGACGTTGAGTCCGATGCCGCCGGTGCCGATGACCACGACGGTGTCGCCCCGGTCGACCTTCGCCCGGTTCAGTACGGCTCCGACTCCCGTCACCACCCCGCAGCCGATCAGTGCGGCCGAGGTGAGCGGCAGGTCGGTGGGGATCTTCACCGCCTGCACGGCCTTGACCAGGGTCCGTTCGGCGAAGGCCGAGTTGGACGCGAACTGGTACAGCGGCTTTCCGCGCCGCGAGAAGGGCTGCCCCGGCATCCCGATCGCCTTGCGGCACATCGTCGGCCGGCCCCGGTCGCACTGCGCGCACGCCCCGCAGCTGGCCAGCGTGGACAGCGACACATGGTCGCCGGGCACCACATGGCCGACGCCCGCGCCGACCGCCGCCACCACGCCCGCGCCCTCGTGCCCGAGCACGACCGGCGACGGGAACGGGATCGTCCCGTCGATCACCGACAGGTCGCTGTGGCACAGCCCGGCCGCGGCCACCGCCACCAGCACCTCGCCGGGGCCCGGATCACGTATCTCCAGATCATCGACGACCTCGGTCCGCTTGCCGTCGAAGACGACGCCTCTCATCTCGGCTCCCTCGGTAGGCCGAGCGCCCGCTCGGCGATGATGTTCACGCGTTCGGCCGGGCCTTCGCCGCAGCCGCCGCGGCCATCTCCTCCAGCTGGGCCAGCATCGGCATCGGGTCCGTGCCCACCGTCCCCGGCAGGAAGTCGGCGATCCGTTCCGGGGTCCAGGCCCCGTCCGCGTACCCCGCCCGCAACTCCCTCGGCTGGGCCCAGACCGCGATCTTCGGACCGGCGATCGTGTAGACCTGGCCGGTGATCCCCTCCTTGCGGGCCCGTTCGCTGAGCAGGTAGACGACGAGCGCCGCCACGTCCTCCGGCTCGCCGATCTCCTTGAGTTCCATGGGCACATTGGCGGACATCCGGGTGCGGGCGACCGGGGCGACGGCGTTCGCCGTGACGCCGTACTTGTGCAGGCCGAGCGCCGCGCTCCGCACCAGCGAGATGATCCCGCCCTTCGCGGCGCTGTAGTTGGCCTGGGCGACGCTGCCCTGGTGGTTGCCGCTGGTGAAGCCGATCAGCGTGCCGCCGCCCTCCTGCTTGCGCATCACCGCCGACGCGGCCCTGAACACGGTGAAGGTGCCCTTGAGATGGGTGGCGACGACCGGATCCCACTCCTCCTCGGACATGTTGAACAGCATCCGTTCCCGCAGGATGCCGGCCACGCACACGACCCCGTCGATCCGCCCGTACCGCGCGAGCGCCGTGTCCACGATCCGCTGCCCGCCCGCCATCGTGGAGATGTCGTCGGCGACGGCCACCGCCTCGCCGCCCGCCGCCCCGATCTCCTTCACGACGGACTCGGCTATCTCGCTGCTCGGCTCCCCGCCCTCGACGGAGACGCCGTAGTCGTTGACGACGACCCTCGCCCCCTCGGCCGCCGCCGCGAGCGCGACCGCCCTCCCGATGCCGCGTCCGGCACCCGTCACGGCCACCACTTTGCCTGCCAAGAAGTTCCCCATGCCCGGCCCCTTCCCGCGGTTTCTGACGGTCCGTTAGATTTTATGGGCCATCGGGTTCACGAACACAAGCCCCAGGAGGTACCCATGTCACTGCCGGCCGAGTTCCACGACATCGCCAAGCGGATCAACAACTGGGGCCGCTGGGGCGCCGACGACGAGATCGGCACGCTCAACCTGATCACCGACACCGTCGTGCGGGAGGCCGCCGCCACGGTCCGCACCGGGCTGCGCGTCCCGCTCGCACTCCCCCTCCAGCAGGACGGTGTCCAGAGCGGACTGATCCCCGGAAGGATCAATCCGCTGCACACCATGGTCCAGATCAACCAGGAGCTCTTCGGCCCCGGCACCGTCGCCACCAGCGACGACACGGCGGTCCTGAGCCTGCAGACCGCCACCCACTGGGACGCCCTCACCCATGTCTCGCACTCGGGGAGGATCTACAACGGCCGGCCGGCCGACACGATCACCGCGCACGCCGGCGCGCGGTACAGCGGGATCGACAAGGCGCCGCACATCGTCTCGCGCGGCGTGCTGCTCGACGTGGCCCGCGCGCACGGCGTGGACCGGCTGCCCGGGGACCACGCCGTCACCCCCGCAGACCTGGACGCGGCCGAGGAACTGGCGGGGGTCCGGGTCCGGGCCGGGGACATCGTGCTCGTACGGACGGGGCAGGTGCGGGTGTACCTGGCGGGCGACAAGCACGCGTACGGCCACCCGTCGCCCGGCCTCTCCATCCGGACGCCCGAGTGGTTCCGTGCGCGCGATGTGGCAGCGGTCGCCGACGACACCCTGACCTTCGAGATCTTCCCGCCCGAGATCGAGGATCTGTGGCTGGGCGTGCACGCGCTGGACCTGGTCGAGATGGGCATGCCGCAGGGCCAGAACTGGAACCTGGAGACGCTGTCCACAGCCTGTGCGGACGAGAGGCGGTACGCCTTCCTGCTCTCCGCGATGCCGGAGCCGTTCGTCGGTGCCACGGGCACCCCGGTCGCCCCGGTCGCCATCCTGTGAAGGGGCACGGACCGGCGCCGGAACGCGGCCCGGACCGACTGCTTTAACCTTTATGCACGATGCGTGACGGCACGCGAAGGGTTGTACGCCTCACGGTCCGCGTCGTCCGCGCCCCGCACACCATGAGCGGCCCCTTGGGTGCCATGAGCCCCTTGGGTGCCGGGGACGCCCGTTCCGCCGGGGTGCACCGGCACCGCCCGGACCGGCGGAACGTCCCGGTCGATCTCGCACCAGATGCGCTTCCCCGCGCCCTCCGGCTGCCAGCCCCAGCGGTCGGCGAGGCCGTCGACGAGCTCCAGGCCCCGGCCGCCGGTGTCCTCACCCCGCGCGTGGCGCTGCTGCGGCGGGCGGCAGCTGGTGTCGGCCACCTCGACCCGTACGGTCCCGGTCGCGCCCGCCGAGCCGAACAGCATGCGCAGCACGGCCGGACAGCCGGTGTGCACCACCGCGTTGGTGACCAGCTCCGAGATCAGCAGGATGAGCGTCTCGGCCAGCGGCTCGTCGTCCCTTATCCCGGACCCGACCAGTCTCGACCGCGCCCACCTGCGGGCCCGCCCGACCTCCGCGGGATCCGGCCCGACCTCCAGCTGAACCTGAAGCACCTGCACCGCTCACACCATCCAGACCGGCGGACACATCGCCTCGCGCCTCCTCAGGGTCACGGAACGTGATTCCCTTGCGAGACAGCATGGTTGACGTACAGTCACCGCAACAAGCGCTTCGGGCATATTCCAGCGCGAAGGAGTACGCGTGGTGCATACTGTGCGACGCACGTTGCGGGGAGTCGAACAGAGGCACAGCGAGGCCGCGGGAGCCGTCTCCCGGGCAGGCCCGGCGCTTCTGCCTGGAATGCGAGCAGGGCACCTCTTCCGGCCCGGAGTCGCCGCACGGGCAACACCCGGATCACCCGGTTCCAGAACCTCTCGCATCCCACGGAGCGTACCCGAGCCCGGCGGCGACTCCACCCCGTGACGAATCACGCAAAGGACACAAGCCGACATCGGTCCCGACCGACTGCACTGCGTGACTCCGCAGCGTGAGGCTCAAACACCGGCCTGTGACATCCGCGCCCCCGACGGCCCCCCGTCGCCGCGCCGCCGAAGCCTGCACGGAACCCGTCCGGCTTCAGCACAGGTCCGCCGCAAGCGCTTCCTCGGCCGCCGCCGCCGCGATCCACCGACCGGACCGCAGCCATGCCCGCTTGAGGTGCAGATGCACGTCCGCCTCCCAGGTGAAGCCCATGCCGCCGTGCACTTGAAGGCAGTCCCGCGCGTTGCGGACCGCCGCCTCGTCGGCGAGCAGTTTGGCGCCCGCGATCTCCGCCCGGTCCTCGGTCAGGGCCGCGGCGTAGACGGCGGCGCGGGCCAGTTCGGCGCGGACCAGCATCTCGGCGCACAGATGTTTGACCGCCTGGAAGGACCCGATCGGCGCACCGAACTGTTCACGTTCACCGGCGTGCCGGACGGCCATCTCGGTCGTGCGCGAGGCACTGCCGAGTTGCTCGGCGGCGGCGAGCAGGGCGCCTTCCTCGCGCAGCCGCTCCGCACCGGGCAGGGGCTCACCCGGCCCGACCGGTCCGGTGACCCGCCACAGGGGTGTGAACGGGTCGAGCGACCGCACGGGCCGGGCGGACTCCCGTATCCCCGCGACGTCCCGCGCCGTCCCGCCGGTCAGGACCCGTACCTCCCCGGGCCCGAGGACCAGCAGTGCGTCCGCGTCCCCCAGGTGTTCCACCGGCTGCCCCGCGTCCAGCACGGTGACCACCGCCCCGCCCTCCGCCGCCCCCTTCACCGCGCCCGCCGCGAGGTGGGTGGTGATCAGTGGCCCCGGCAGCAGCGACCGTCCCACCTCCTCGAAGAGGAGGACCGACTCGGGCAGCCCGAGCCCGACACCGCCCTGTGCCTCCGGCAGCCGCAGCGCGAAGAGGCCGGACTCGCCGAGCTCCCGCCACAGCGCCCGGTCGATGCCCGTACCGCCGTCGAGGGCCGCCCGCATCCGGTCCCTGTCGAAACGCCCGGCCAGAAGTTCGCGCATCCCCGCCCCGAGGGCCCGCTGGTCGTCCGAGAGCTGGAAGTCCATGAGTGGCGTCAGCGCCCCTTCGGCAGGCCGAGGATCCGCTCGGCGACGATGTTCCGCTGGATCTGCGAGGTACCCGCGGCGATGGTGTACGAGAGCGAGGAGAGCCGGTCCAGGACCCACTCCCGGTCCAGGTCCCCGCTGTCCGCGCCGAGCACCTCGGCGGCCGCCTCGTACAGTTCCTGGCGGGCGTGCGAGTAGCGCAGCTTGAAGACCGAGCCGCCGGTGCCGGGCACGCCCCCGGTGCGCTGGGCCTCGCCGACGTTCCACTGGGTGAGCCGCCACAGCGCCCGGAATTCGGCGTTCAGCCTGCCCAGCCTGCGGCGCAGCACCGGGTCGTCCCAGCGCCCGTTCGTCCGTGCCTCGGCGGCCAGGGCGTCCAGCGTGCGGCGGCAGGCGACGACCTCGCCGACGAACGCCGTACCGCGCTCGAAGGAAAGGGTGACCATGGTGACGCGCCAGCCGTCGTTCTCCGCGCCGACGCGGTGCGAGACGGGCACCCGCACCTCGTCGAGGAACATCTCGGCGAACTCGGTGGACCCGGCGAGGGTGCGCAGCGGGCGGACGGTGACGCCGGGCGCGTCCATCTCCATCGCGAGCCAGCTGATGCCGCGGTGCCTGGGCGCCGCGGGGTCCGTCCGCACCAGCAGTTCGCACCAGTCGGCGACCTCCGCGTGCGAGGTCCAGATCTTGCTTCCGCTCACCACGTAGTGGTCGCCGTCGCGCACCGCCCGGGTCCGCAGCGAGGCGAGGTCCGAGCCCGCGTCGGGCTCGCTGAACCCCTGGCACCAGATCTCGTCCCCGCGCAGCACCGGCGGCAGCCAGCGCGCCCGTTGTCCGGCGGTGCCCTCGGCCGCGATCGTCGGCCCTGCGTGCAGCAGCCCGACGAAGTTGGCGCCGACGTACGGGGCGCCGGCCTTCTCCGTCTCCTCCAGGAAGATCAGATGCTGGGTCGGGGTGGCGCCCCGCCCGCCCGCGTCGACGGGCCAGTGCAGACCCGCGTAGCCCGCGTCGTACAGCATCCGCTGCCAGGCGGTGTCGTAGGCGCGCCGCCCCGGCCAGTCGTCCGGGCCGGGCTTCGCGGGCAGGGTGGGCAGCACGGACGCCAGCCACTCGCGCAGCCGCGCCCGGAACTCCTCCTCGGCCTCCGTGTACGCGAGATCCATCGCGTGCCTACTTGTCCCGGTCCAGGTCCAGACCGAGCATCCGGATCGCGTTTCCGCGCATCAGTTTGTAGACGGTCTCGTCGTCCAGTCCCTTGACGTGGTCGAGGGCGACCTCCTTCGTGTGCGGGAAGGTCGAGTCGACGTGCGGGTAGTCGGTCTCGAAGGTGGCGTTGTCCCGTCCGACGACGTCGAGCGAGGCGACCCCGTGCTTGTCGCGGAAGAAGCAGCAGAACATCTGGCGGTAGTAGTACACGGACGGCGGCTCGGGAATCAGATCGCGCACCCCGCCCCAGGCCCGGTGCTCCTCCCAGACGTCGTCGGCGCGCTCCAGGGCGTACGGGATCCAGCCCATCTGGCCCTCGCTGTAGGCGAGCCTGAGCCGGGGGAACCGCACCAGGACGCCGCTGAACAGGAAGTCCATCATCGAGGCCATGGCGTTGTTGAAGGAGAGGCTGGCCTGGACGGCGGGCGGGGCGTCGGGGGAGGCGGCGGGCATCTGGGAACTGGACCCGATGTGCATGTTGACGACCGTGCCGGTCTCCTGGCAGGCCGCGAAGAACGGGTCCCAGTATCCGGTGTGGATCGACGGCAGGCCGAGGTACGTGGGGATTTCGGAGAAGGTCACCGCACGCACCCCGCGCGCCGCGTTCCGCCTGATCTCCGCCACGGCCAGGTCGATGTCCCAGAGCGGGATGATGCAGAGCGGGATGAGCCGGCCGCCGCTGTCGCCGCACCACTCCTCCACCATCCAGTCGTTGTAGGCCCGCACGCAGGCGAGGGCGACCTCCTTGTCGTGGGCCTCGGCGAACGTCTGGCCGCAGAAGCGCGGGAAGGTGGGGAAGCAGAGGCTCGCCTCGACGTGGTTGAGGTCCATGTCCTTGAGGCGCTCGGCCGGGTCCCAGCAGCCGGGCCGCATCTCGGCCCGGGTGATCCCCTCCAGCGTCATGTCGTCGCGGTCGAAGCCCACGGCGGCGATGTTCCGCTTGTACGGGAACTTCAGGTCCTCGTAGATCCACCAGTCGGTGGGCGGCCCGTCCGGATCCATCGTGATGACGTACTTGCCCCCGGTGTACGCCAGCTCGCCGATGCCCGCGGTGAGCGGCTGCGGGCCGCGCTCGCGGTATTTGGCGGGCAGCCAGGTCGAGAAGAGGTGCGGCGGCTCGATCACATGGTCGTCGACGCTGACGATCCGAGGCAGTTCCGTCATGGTGTCCCCTTCGGCGCACGCTTGAGGTCTTCCGGCCGTGGTTCCGACGGGCCGTCTCCGTACGAGCGTTTCTGATGGTCCGTCAGATCTATTTCGATCCTCAGGCTAGCCCCGCACCCCTGGACCGACAAGGCGCAGCGCTCTACGCTCTGCGCACGATCTGACTACCCGTCAGCTGTGAGGGGTTCGCCGTGAACGAGACCGCACACGCGCTGAGCGCATCGGGCACCTTCTGGGAGCTCGTCGAACGCCGGGCCGCCCTGACGCCGGACCGCCCGTTCCTGATCCAGGACGACCGCACGCTCACCTTCGGTGAGCTGCGCGACCGCGGCGAACGGGTCGCGGCCGGGCTGTGGGGCATGGGCGTCCGCCCCGGCGGTGTCGTCGCCTGGCAGCTGCCGACCCGCCTGGAGACGGTGCTGCTGTCGTTCGCGCTGACCCGGATCGGGGCCGTGCAGTCGCCCGTCATCCCGTTCTACCGGGACCGTGAGGCGGGGTTCGCGCTGCGCGCGTCGAAGGCCGGCTTCTTCGCGGTGCCGGGCACCTGGCGCGGCTTCGACCACACGGCGATGGCACACCGGCTGACGGCGGGGGCCGCACACCCGCCGCTGGTCTTCGAGGCGTACGCGTCGCTGCCGGACGGCGACCCGTCCGTGCTGCCTCCCCCGCCCTCCGACGGGACGGCGGTGCGCTGGATCTACTGGACCTCGGGCACCACCTCCGACCCGAAGGGGGTCCTGCACACCGACCGCAGCCTGATCGCGGGCGGATCCTGCCTGGCCCACGCACTGCGCCTGTCGGCGGACGACATCGGCTCGGTGGCCTTCCCGTTCGCCCATGTCGGCGGGCCGGACTACGCGGTGATGCTGCTGCTGTACGGCTTCCCGGCGGTCCTCTTCGAGCACTTCGCGATGCCGGACGCACTGGAGGGCTACCGGCGCCACGGGGTGACGGTCGCGGGCGGGTCCACCGCGTTCTACTTCATGTTCCTGACCGAACAGCGCAGGAACCCGGACCGGAAGCTGATCCCCGGCCTGCGGCTGCTGGCCGGGGGCGGGGCGCCGAAGCCGCCGGAGCTCTACCACGCGGTGGTGCGGGAGATGGGCGTCCAGCTGACCCACGGGTACGGCATGACCGAGGTCCCCATGATCACGATGGGCGCCCCCGACGACACCGCGGAGCACCTCGCCGGGACGGAGGGGCGTCCGCCCGAAGGCATGGAGATACGCATCACCGACGAGGACGGCAAGGCGCTGCCGTACGGCACGGAGGGCGAGGTGCGGCTCCGCGGGGAGGCCGTCTGCGAGGGCTATCTGGACCCGGGGGCGACGGCGGCGGCCTTCGACGCGGAAGGGTTCCTGATCACCGGTGATGTCGGCCGGGTCGAGCCGAGCGGGCACCTGGTGCTCACCGGGCGGCTCAAGGACATCATCATCCGCAAGGGCGAGAACATCTCCGCCAAGGAGATAGAGGACCTGCTGCACCGGCACCCGGACGTCGGGGACGTGGCGGTGATCGGGCTGCCGGACCCGGAACGCGGCGAACGCGTCTGCGCGGTCGTGGAACAGCCCGCGGGCGCCGCGCCCCTGACCCTGCCGGGGATCACCGGCCATCTGCGGGCGGCGGGCCTCTCCGTGCACAAGCTGCCGGAACAGCTGGAGGTGGTGGCGGCGCTGCCGCGGAACGAGACGCTGCGCAAGGTGCTGAAGTACCGGCTGAGGGAGCGGTTCTCCTGACAGGAAGGGGAGGGCGGGGGCGTCGCCCCGCCCTCCCCCCACCGGACGGGTCCGGTGCGGCGGGCGTCCCGCGCGGAGCACTCCGGCGGGGCGCGCTCCTACGCGTCCGGTTCGATCACGGTGAAGTACGTGGCGAACGCCGCCACCACCCCGTCCTCGGTGATCCTGCCGTCCTGGTCCGTGTCCAGGCTCCGCGCCGCGACACCCGCCGTCTCCGCGCTCGCGCCCAGCACCCGCAGGGCCCGCTCCACGCCGGGGACGGAGGCCGCGCCCTCGTCGTCCCGGTCCGCCACGGCGAGCGCCGCGCGCAGGAAGGGCCGGGCGATCTCCGCGAAGCGCTCCGGGTTGTCGCGCAGCCGCTTCACCGCCCCGCCCACGAACTCCTCCCGGGTGACGCGCTGGTCCCCGTCGACGTCGGCGATGCCCGCCATGCCCTGCCAGAGGGCCTCGGCCCCGGTGTAGAGCGCCTGCCCCTTGTCGCAGCGGGCCGTCGTACCGAATTCGGTCAGCAGACGGGCCGCGGCGGCACTGAAATCCGCGCGATCGATGTATCCGTTGCCGTCCTGGTCGAAGGCGGCGAAGCGGAAGGCGATCTTGCGCTCATACTCTGCGCTGTCCATGCGGGGAGCGTACGACGCCGACCGGCGCCACGTGTCACTTACGGCCTCGCCCGCGGCCGTTACGCGCTCCACCTGTGTGACAACCCGGTCTTCGACGCCGCGCGCGCTTCTCGCTCCACGACTCAGGCCGAGAGCGGCTGTGCCTCGTCGTCGACGGCCGTGTACCGGTCGGGGTAGACCTCGAAGAGACGACGTACGCCGAGGGCGGCGAGCACCCGGTTGACGTGGGACCCCTCCTCCGCGCCGCGGGCCGGGAGGATCAGCCGCAGCCGGCCCCCGCAGGAACGCATCAGGCGGCGGGAGGCGATCAGTACCCCGACACCGCTGGAATCGCAGAACAGGACCTCGGACAGGTCGAGCACCACATCGTGGCGCCCCGCGGCCACCGCCTCATGGACGGACTGACGCACGACGGGCGACGTCAGCAGATCCAGTTCGCCGCGTATGCGCAGCACGGTCCAGTCGTCCTGCACGGTCTCGGCCACCTTCAGTGTCACGTGACTGGGCCTCTCGTTCCGGGGATTCCGACGATCCGGAAGTTTCCGTTCCTTCTCGCGGCTGCCCCCGCCGCAGACCCATGAAACACCGCGCCGGTCGACAGGACACAGCCGGGTTCGGGCAGAAATGATCGCTTTCGGGTCCGATCCCACCGCCGCGGGATGCCGCGTTCCTTACGGCCTGATCCACTCTCCATCGTGCACCAGGCCGTTATCATCCCGGGCGTCCTGAGGGGCGTACTTGCCTCAAAGGGGCGTGTCCGTCGGTGCCGCCGACTACATTCGGTGTGACGAGGGGAACAGGGCTGGGGGTCGTATGACGAAGAACGCACCACCCCGCTGGGACCGCAAGATGCAGCAGCGGCTGGCACGCGGCGAGGCGGCCGCCCTCGGCGAGCTCTACGACCGGTTCGCCTCCCTCGTGCACAGCCAGGCCCACCGGATGCTCGACGACGAGACCGCCGCCGACCTCGTGACCCGCGAGGTCTTCGGTTACGTGTGGGAGAACCCGAACGCCTACGACCCGCAGCAGGGTTCGATGCGGTCCTGGGTGGCCCGGCTCACGCACCGCCAGTCCGTGCGCCGGCTGTGCGGGGAGGACACCGCGCGGGACGGGGAGGACGGGGAGGACGGGGCCGCGCCCCCCGACGACCTGGAGGAGCGGGTGCGCCGGGCCACGGCCGCCGCCCGTGCCGACTACATCGTCGCGTCCATGCCCGCCCCGCTGCGGGCCGCGCTGGAGCTCGCGTACGTGCAACGCCGGGACTACCGGCAGACCGCGGCCGACCTCGGGGTCACCGAGGACGAGGCCCGCCGCCGGCTCCGGCTCGGACTGCAACTGCTCTCCACCGCGCACACCCGCCCGTTGGAGGGGTCGCCGCCCCCCGGATACGGACGGCATCTGTGACCCGTGACGACGACGCGGACGGCCGTGACGGGGAAGGGCGCGACGACGACGTGCGGGGCGCGCCGCGCATACCGGGACCGCGGGCCGCAGCGGACGACCTCGATCTCGACGCCCTGCCCCTGCCGCCGACCGTGCCCCTGCCCGTGCTCCCGACCCTGCCCGGGGAATCCCGGCCGGCCCCGCAACCGACGACACCGGAACCGGAATCTGCCGTGGCACCACCGGACCCATCGGACCCGTCCGCCGCACCGGCCCCGGTGCTCTCCCATCACGTCCTCAAGGCCCTCCTCGGCGCCTGGGCCCTGGCCGCCTGCTCGGCGGCGGAGACCGAGGCCGTCGAGGCGCATCTGACCGAGTGCGCGGCCTGCGCGGACGAGGCCCTGCGGCTGCGCGACGCGGTCGGCCTGCTGCAGACCGACCGCAGCCTGGATCTCGATCCGGCGCTGCGTTCCCGGGTGATCGAGACCTGTCTGAGCCGCCGCCCGGCCAGGATCCCGGTGCCGGACTGGGCCGCCCCGTACGACGCGGAGACCGCGCGGCTCGACGCGCTGCTGCGTGACATCGGCGCTTCGGAATGGCACGCCCCGGTGCGGCTGAAGTGGTTCGAGCAGGAGCAGGAGGCCGGACGCAAGACGACGGTCGCGGGCGTCATCGGTCACCTCATGGCCGTCGACGGGCTGGTCGGTACCGCCCTCGGCCTGGACGTGCCGCTCGGTGAAGGCGTCATGGGCCGGGGTGACGAGTGGCCGCTCTCCCCCACCGCGCGCACGGAGAAGCACTGGTCCGCCTCCCGGCGGCCGCCCACCCGCACGATCCGCGAACCGTGGCGGGACCAGAACCACGCCCTCATCCGTACGGTGTCCTTCGCCGGCCGCGGCGTCGCCGAGCTCTCCGTCTCGTACGGGGACTTCGCCCTTCCGATGCACGACTCCCTGCTGGACCGGGCCTTCGAGTGCTGGGTGCACGGCGATGACATCGCGCAGGCGGTGGACTATCCGTACGAGGCGCCGTCCGCCGCCCATCTCAACCGGATGGTCGACCTGGCCGCCCGGCTCCTCCCGGCCGCCCTCGCCGAGCGCCGCAGATCCGGGCTCGCCGGGCCCGCCCGCCAGCTGGTGCCGGCCGGTTCGCCGGGGCGTTCGCTGCATCTGGAGGTCGAGGGTTCGGGCGGCGGGGACTGGTACATCCCGCTGGACTCCCCGGCGGCGGTCGGCTCGCCCGCGCACACGGTGGCGCAGGTCGCGCTGGACGGCGTCGAGTTCTGCCGGCTCGTGGCCGGGCACGTGTCCCCGGTGGAGGCGGCGGCCGGCCAGGAGGGGGACCGTGAGGCGATCCGCGACGTGCTCTGCGCCGCGGCGTCCCTCAGCCGCCTGTAGTGCTGTGAGCCGCCTCTGGTGCTCCGAGCCGCGTCGGGAGGACTTCAGGAGAAGATCACCGTACGGCGGCCGTTGAGCAGGATGCGGCGCTCCGCATGCCACTTCACCGCGCGCGCCAGCGCCCGGCACTCCACATCGCGGCCGATGGCGACCAGCTGGTCCGGCGTGACGTCGTGGCCCACCCGCTCGACCTCCTGCTCGATGATCGGCCCCTCGTCGAGATCGGCGGTCACATAGTGCGCCGTCGCACCGATCAGCTTCACACCACGGGCGTGCGCCTGGTGATACGGCTTGGCGCCCTTGAAACTCGGCAGGAACGAGTGGTGGATGTTGATGATCCGGCCGCTCAGCTGCTTGCACAGATCGTCCGAGAGGACCTGCATGTAGCGGGCCAGGACGACCAGCTCGACGTTCTCCTCGCGAACGAACTCCAGCAGCTCCGCCTCCGCTTCGGCCTTGTTCTCCTTGGTCACCGGGATGTGCCGGAAGGGAATGCTGTACGAGCCGACGAGCTCGGCGAAGTCCGTGTGGTTGGAGACGACGGCGGCGATCTCGATCGGCAGCGCCCCGATCCGGGAACGGAACAGCAGGTCGTTGAGGCAGTGGCCGAACTTGCTGACCATCAGCACGATCCGCATCCGCTCCGAGGCGCGGTGGATCTGCCAGTCCATCCGGAAGGAGTCGCCGATCGCGGCGAAGCTGGCCCGCAGCTTCTCCACGGTGACCGGACTGTCCGCGGAGAAGTGGACGCGCATGAAGAACAGGCCCGTGTCGTGGTCGCCGAACTGCTGGCTGTCCTCGATGTTGCAGCCGGTCATGAAGAGATAACTCGACACGGCGTGCACGATGCCTTGTCTGTCCGGGCAGGAGAGCGTGAGGACGTACTGGTCGTGGGTGGTCTCAGCAGGCTGCGGCTCGGTCATTCCCGTAGCGTGCCACACCGGACCGGTCTCAGGCCGACCTGGTCATGATGCGGAGCACGTCCAGGGAGCGCGGCGGCGTGTCCGGGTCCTCGCCGTCGTTGGCGGCGAGCAGCACATGGGCCTCGCGTGCGGCCCGTACGGCCTCCGGCCAGCCGTGGTGTTCCAGATACGCCGAAACGGGTGCATCCGCACCGACCTGGTGCATGATGCGCAGCACCCGGAGCACGGCGACATCGACCAGGGCGGACTCGTTGGCGTCGCGGAAGATCGTCCCGACGTACTTCTCGGCGGACCAGTTGTCCAGCCAGGTGTCCTCGACCAGGCGGTACACGGCGTCGGTGACGTCGCCGTACCCCTCCCGGCCGGCCAGCCAGCACTCGTGGTGGAAGACGGGGTCGGAGAGCATGTGCAGCGCCGAGCGCACGTTGCTGCGCCAGCGCCACCAAGGCATGTCATTCAGCGGCATGCCGCCCATGGTGGAGGAGCGACGGCCGCGACGGGAAGTGTTCTCCGAACCTTGCTGCACGGTTGTCGATCGTACGTTCCCTTTCCGGCTCCCCGCACAGGCCCCTGCAATTCACCCGGATGTCACCGTGCGTTGCGCGGAGCACACAGCGGCGTTACCCCACGGGCGGAAACGTTCATGCCCATGACCGGACGGCGACGCCTCACTTCCCCCCGCCCCTACAAGTTCCTCACAAGTACGGCGGCGGTCGGGGCGTTGCTGGTCACCGGCTGCGGTGTGCTCCCTGGTGCGTCGGGGGATTCCAGGGAGCCCCTCACCGTGGTGACCTGGGCGCCCGGCGGCAAGAGCGGGCCGGACACGGTCAACATGGCGGGCATGACCGCCATGGCGCGCGCGTACGCCCGCTGGGTCAACGGCGACGGCGGGCTCGACGGACACAAGCTGCGCGTCGTCACCTGCGACGAGTCGGACACCTCGGTCGGCGCGGGGAACTGCGCCCGGCTGGCCGTCAAGGAGAAGGCGGCGGCGGTCGTCGGCTCGTACAGCCGGCACGGGTCGTCCTTCATGGCACCGCTGGAGAACGCCGGGATCCCGTACATCGGCGGATACGGAGCCACGGACGAGGAATTCAGCAGCTACAGCTCCTACCCCGTCAACGGCGGCCAGGCGGCGCTGCTCGCGGGCAACGCCCGTCAGCTGGCGCGCAACTGCGCACGGGTGTCCGTGGTGCGGCCCGACACCCTGGGCGGCGACGGCCAGGCCTGGCTCCTCGACACCGGTCTCACCGAGGCCGGGCGTCCCCGGCCCGCCGACATCCGGGCGGCGGAGACGGCGACTTCGTACGACGACGCCGCCGGGCGGGCGCTCCAGCAGGCGGGGCCGGTCGACGGCTGTGTGACGGCCGTGCTGGGGGACAGCACGGAGACGTTCTTCGACTCCTTCCGCAGGCTCGAACCGTCGTACGGGAACGTACGGATCTCATCCGTCCTCGGCAGCGTCGGGCAGCCGCTGATCGACAGCACCGGAGGCCGGAACAGCCCGTTCGAGGGGGCATACCTCACCGGCTGGTACCCGGACTCGGGCGACGCCCGCTGGGACCGGATGCGGGAGGTGATCCGTAAGCACGCCTTCGGCGACAACCGGATCGACCCGGCCGACACGGGCGTCCAGACCACGTGGGTCGCGTACACCGCGCTGAACGAGCTCGTGAAGGCGATCGACGCCCCACGGATCACCGCCGGGAAGCTCGTCTCCGCCCTCAACCACGGCACCCCGGTCGACACCGGAGGCCTCACACCGGTGCTGCGCTGGCGCTTCGACGACATGATCGGCTCGTCGGCGTATCCACGGATCGTGAACAGCAAGGTGACGTTCCAGGTGGTGCGCAACGGACGGCTCGTCGCGGACAAGAAGGGTTTCGTGGACGTCGCGAAGACGCTGTCGGACGCCAGCGCGAAGGGGTGAGACACCGGGGGCGGGCGTCCGCCCCCGGTGTCTCACCTTGATCTCCAAAGGGGCCGGGTCCCCCGTCAGAGCTGGGTCGCCTCCCGCCGGGTCAGCCCGTACTTCGACGCGATCGAGTTCCACAGCCCCGACGCCTCGCGCTTCGCCTTGCTCGCCTCGCCGCTCTGGACGGTGGCCTGCTGCGTCTCGGACGTCGTACGGGCCGTGCCGTGCTTGCACATCTTCTTGCCGTGCTTGGCCTCTTCGGCCCACGCGGCGTAGTGGTCGTCGGCGGAGGCGGACGCCTGCCAGGCCTTGGTGAGGGAGGCGGTCAGCCGCTGGTGGTTCGGCAGCTTGTCGACGTTCAGCTCCTGGAGCCGGGTCACCAGATCGCGGCGCTGCTGGGCGGCGCCCTTCAGATCGGTCACGGCCTGGTCCAGATCCTTGCAGCTCTTGGTCTTCTCGACGGCCCCGATGACGGCGGCACGACTGTTGTTGCTGTCCGCCAGCAGCTTGTCGAGCGCCACGGCCTGCGGCTGTGCCGGATCGGCCGCGGTCTGCGTGGTGGGCTGGTCGGCAGGTGGGCTCGCGGCGGCCACCGGCTGCTTGTTGTCCTTGTCACCGCCGCTCATCAGCGCACCGGCGCCGAGACCGACGACGGCGCAGCCGGCCACGACCGCCGCGATGAGCGTGACGTGCGCCCGCTTCTTGCGCTCCCCGCCCCGCCCCTGCGGCCCCTCGTCCACGGGCTGGTACCGGGGCTGCGGAGTCTGTGGTGCTGGCGGGGCGTGGTGGGCGCCCTGGTACTGCTGCGTGGGATCGAGCCGGGGCATCTGCTGGGTGGCGCCCGCGGGCTCGTTGTTGCGGAACAGGTTGTCGAACTCGGCGGGCGGCTGCCGGTCGCCGGGAGCACCGGGCCTGATGTCGTACGGGGCCCCGCCGGGAACCGGCGGGATGAACTGGGTCGCCTCGGCGTCGCCGCCGGGCGCGGCCGGCGCCTGCTGGTACGGCTGCGGCTGCGGCGCTCCGTGGCTGAGGAACCGGGTCGCCTCCGCGGGGCTCTCCGGCGGCAGCCCGCCCGGCGGCGGTCCGGCGGGCGGCGGTGCGATGTACTGGGTGGCCTCCGCGTCGCCGCCCGTGCTCATGCCGGGCACGGCCTCCGGCGGCAGCGGCTGCGCATAAGACTGCTGGGGCTGCTGGGGCTGCATGGGAGGCAGAGGCTGGGCCTGCGGCTGCCCGTACTGCTGCGCCGGCTGCCCCTGGCCGTACTGGCCCTGGCCGTACTGCCCCGGCCCGTGCTGGCCCTGGCCGTACTGGCCCTGCCCCTGGGCCTGTGCCTGAGGGTGCGACGAGGCGTCCTGGTGCGCCGCCTGCGGCCCCCACGGCTGCCCCCACGGCTGGCCGCCCGCCGGGGCGGCCTGATCCGCGGGCCCCCCTGGTATCCAGGGCTCGCCGCCACCCGCGGGCAGCACGACACCTTCGTGCGCGGGTCGTACAGCAGGGAGCTGCTGCTCGTCACCCTGTCCGCTCTGCGTCACCGGGACTCCTACGTGTCAACCTACGGAATCGTCGGCTCACGCTATCGGGTGGTCATGGCCGTTCGCCAAGCGCGTGTTGTCAGTCACCACCCCTTCACACGAGCGGTATCACCCGACACCCCCCGAACGCAGTCGAACGGGTACTCGAAGGCGGCTCGCTTGGCACGGCCCGCGATCACGCCGCCTGGAGTTCCAGCCGCGCACCGAACTCCCGCACCGCCGACTCGTCCCCGTAGGGCATCAGGCGCTGCTGCAGATCGTCGAGATACTCCGCGCCCCGACTGGAGCGCACCGACCCCAGCAGTTCCATGGCCCGGGTCCCCGTGTGGCAGGCCTGTTCGATCTCGCGCAACTGGACCTGGGCCGTGGCGAGGAGCACCAGACCGATGCCACGGCGGCGGGTCCGGGACTCCGGATGTCCGTCCAGGGACTCCTTCGCCCGCCGTGCGGCCGCCTCGGCCTGGCCGAGGTCGCGGTGGCAGTGCGCCAGTTCGTCGGCGAGATAGGCGTGGTCGAAGTGGGCGATCCAGTCGGGGTCGTCCCCGGTGTCCGGCTCGACGTGCTCCATGGCCGCCAGCGCCCGGCCCGTGACGGCCTGGCAGGTTCGGGCGTCGCCGAGCAGGGCGTGTCCGCGCGCCTCCGCCGCGTAGAACATCGCCTCCGCCCGCGGGGTGACCCGGCCACGCGCGCCCTCCTGCGCGGCCCGTGCCAGCTGGGCGATCTCGCGCGGATTGCCGAGCTGCGCGGCGAGATGACTCATCGACGCGGCCAGTACGTAGCCTCCGTACGCCCGGTCGCCCGCCGCCTGGGCCAGGCGCAGCGCCTGGATGTAGTAGCGCTGGGCGAGCCCCGGCTGGCCCGTGTCGACGGCCATGTACCCGCCGAGTTCGGTGAGCCGTGCCACTGCCGCGAACAGCTGCCGGCCGACCGATTCGCGGTACGCCCCCGACAACAGCCCGGAGACCACGCTGTTCAGGTAATGGACCAGGACCGGCCGCACATGTCCGCTGCCGAACCGGTGGTCGAGGTCGACCAGCGCGGTCGTCATCGCCCGCACCGCCTCCACGTCCGACATCCCGACTCGGGCCCCGGCGCCCCGCGCCACCTGTGGGTCGGCGCCGGTGATCAGCCAGTCGCGGCTGGGCTCGACCAGCGCCGACGAGGCGACCGTCGATCCGGACAGGAAGTCCCGGCGGCCGACATCGCTGCGCCACAGCTCGCAGACCTGCTCGATCGCGCCGATCACGGTCGGGGCGAACTGCAGGCCGACGCCGGACGCCAGGTTCTTGCCGTTGGCCATGCCGATCTCGTCGATCGTGACCGTGCGGCCGAGCTTGCGGCCGAGCGCCTCGGCGATGATTCCCGGTGCCCTGCCGCGTGGTTGCTGTCCACGGAGCCAACGGGCCACGGAGGTCTTGTCGTATCGCAGGTCGAGCCCGCGCTCCGCGCCGACCATGTTGACGCGGCGGGCTAGGCCGGCGTTGGAGCATCCGGCTTCCTGAATCAGCGCCTGGAGCCGTTCGTTCGGCTGGCGGGCGACGAGAGGCCTGGCTGCCATGTTTCCCCCTGAGGCCGCAGTGATCGATGAGCGGATCACTGCCCGGCAATTACACGGAAAATGCGCACATTCATCGTGTTCGTCACGTCCGTCGTGTTCCTTGCCATTCATGTCGGCATATGACAGAGGCCGACCGTTCCGGAGCTACCCGTAGGGGGCTACCCGCCCGGCCCGGCACCGCCTCACGCGCGCCCCCGCCCATGCATCCATGCGCCCCGCGTGCCGGATCGGGTACGCCGTGACCGCGCCCGCCATGCCCGTAACCCCGGTCGGTGGCGGCAGTTGTGATGTTCGTGGAAGAGCCCATCGGAGTCGAAGAGCCCGACAACGTCACGGAAGCCGCGAAGCTCCCCGGACAGCGGGGCGAGGAACTGCTCGACGCCGCGGTGCGGTACGCGGAGGAGCGGCACTGGGACGTGTGCCCCGGCACCTGGCTGAAGGCGGTGGAGGGGGTCGAGGAGTGCTCGTGCGGTGAGGTCGGCTGCGCCTCCCCCGGCGCCCATCCCACCGGACCGGACTGGGCGGGCCGGGCGACCGGCAGCGGCGCCGCGGTCCGCCGGATGTGGTCCGAGCACCCGGGGGCGTCGATCCTGTTGCCCACCGGCCGTACCTTCGACGCGATCGAGGTACCGGAGACCGCCGGCTTCCTCGCACTGGCCCGGATCGAGCGGATGGGCCTGCCGCTCGGGCCCGTCACCCGCACTCCCGACCGGAGGATGTTCTTCCTCGTCCTGCCCGGTGCGGCGGCCGAGGTGGACGGGCTCGTACGGAAGTTGGACTGGCGGGCCGCCGCCATCGACCTCGTCGGCCGCGGTGAGGGCCACTGTCTGACGGGACCGCCGAGCCGGGTCGGCGGGCGCGGTGCGGTGCAGTGGGCCCGCCGACCCGGCCCCGCCAACCGGTGGCTGCCGGACGTGGAGGAACTCATCGGCCCGCTCGCCTACGCCTGCGCGAGGGAAAGGGCCGATGCGCGGGCACGCCTCTTGCAGGGGGCCCTTTCGTAGGGTGTCCCCATACACGGGGACACCGAAAGGCAGTGCATCATGCGGGACCGGACAGACACCGACCGGGCCATAGGGGCGGGCGGAGCGGCAGCGGCGGGTGGAGCGCCGGTGGCGCCACCCGCCGTTCGCGTACAGGGGCTGTGGAAGCGGTTCGGGGAGCAGACGGCGGTCGCCGGGATCGATCTGGAGCTGCCCGCGGGCAAGTTCATCGGTCTGGTGGGGCCGAACGGCGCGGGCAAGACCACCACGCTGTCGATGGTCACCGGACTGCTCCGCCCCGACCACGGGCTGATCGAGGTCGGCGGCCATGACGTGTGGCGCGACCCGGTCGAGGTGAAGTCCAGGATCGGCGTGCTCCCGGAAGGGCTGCGGCTCTTCGAACGCCTCTCGGGGCGCGAACTCCTCGCGTACACCGGCAGATTGCGCGGGCTGCCGGGCGCCGAGGTCGACAAGCGGGCCACCCAGCTCCTCGACGTGCTCGGTCTGGCAGGCGCCCAGCACAAACTGGTCGTCGACTACTCGACCGGCATGCGCAAGAAGATCGGACTCGCGGCAGCACTGCTGCACAACCCCGAAGTGCTCTTCCTGGACGAGCCGTTCGAGGGCGTCGACCCGGTGTCGGCACAGACCATCCGCGAGGTGCTGGAGCGATACACCCACTCGGGGGCGACCGTCGTCTTCTCCAGCCATGTGATGGAGCTCGTGGAGTCCCTCTGCGACTGGGTGGCCGTCATGGCGGCCGGCACGATCCGGGCGCAGGGCACCCTGGCCCAGGTACGCGGCGAGGCGTCCTCGCTGCAGAACGCCTTCCTCGAACTCGTCGGCGCGAACTCCCGGACCACCGACGACTCCCTGGACTGGCTGGGCGGCGACCGATGAGCGTGCTCGACACCCCGGCGGGGACCGTCCCCCGCCCGAGCGGCGGCGAGGGGCTCGTCCCCGTCTTCGTACGGCTCAAGCTGACCCTGCTGCGCAACGGGCTGCGGCAGTCGGCCGGCCGACGGGCCGCGTACATCACCTCCATCGTCTTCACCCTGCTGGTCGCCGCAGGCCAGCTGATCGGGCTGATCGCGCTGCGCGGGCACGCCCATGTCGGCACCCTCGTCATCCTGATGACCGGGGTGCTGGCGGTCGGCTGGGCCGTGATGCCGCTGTTCTTCCCCAGCGGTGACGAGACCCTCGACCCGAGCCGGCTGGTCATGCTGCCGCTGCGGCCGCGCCCGCTGATCGCGGCGCTGCTGACGGCGTCACTGGTCGGGATCGGCCCGCTGTTCACGCTCTGTCTGGCGGCCGGCTCGGTGTTCGCGGTGGCACGCGGGGCGGGCGGCGCGGTCTTCGCCGTGGTGGCCGCACCGCTCACGCTGGTGCTGTGCGTGGCACTGACGCGGGCCGTGGCCACGGCCAACACCCGGCTGCTGACATCACGCAAGGGCCGCGATCTCGCGGTGCTCAGCGGACTGGTGATCGCGGTCGGCTTCCAGGTCGTCAACTTCGGTGCGCAGCGACTCGGTCGGGCGGGCGGTCTCTCCGCGCTCGAACCGGCCGCGGACGTGGTGCGCTGGCTGCCTCCCGCCTCGGCGATCGGGGCGGTCGACTCCGCGTCACAGGGCTCGTACGGGCGGGCCGTCGTCCAGCTGCTGCTGTCCGTGGCGGGGCTGTTCGCGCTGTTGTGGCTGTGGCAGCGGAGTCTGGTGAAGCTGATGACGGCCCCGGACGGCTCGACTCTCGCCGCCGCCGAGACGAGCCGCGAGAAGGCCGGCAAGGGCGGCTCCAGGCTCACCGCGCTGCTGCCCGCCGGGCGTACCGGAACGGTGATGGAGCGCAGCCTGCGGTACATCGCGCGCGACCCGAAGACCAAGGCCGCCTGGGTCACGGCACTGGCGATCGGCCTGATCGTGCCGCTTCTCAACGCGATGCAGGGCACCGGCTCGATCTACTTCGCCTGCTTCGCCGCCGGAATGCTCGGCATCCAGATGTACAACCAGTTCGGGCAGGACACCTCCGCGTTCTGGATGGTCGCGCTGACGATCTCCTCCACCCGGGACGCGTACCTCGAACTGCGGGCACGGGCGCTGGCCTTGCTGCTGATCACGCTGCCGTACACGATCATGGTGACGGTGGTGACGGCGGCGGTCCTCGGCGACTGGGGTGCGCTGCCGGGAGCCATGGGGCTGTCGTTCGCCCTGCTGGGCGCGATGCTGGCGACGGGCTCCGTCGCCTCGGCGACCTTCCCGTACTCGATCCCGCAGGAGGGGGCGTTCAAGAATGTGGCGCCGGGGCAGGCCGGACTCGCCTGGATCTCGCTCTTCGGCGGCATGGTCTCCGCGTCGGTGCTCTGCGCGCCCGTGATCGTGGCGACGATCTGGCTGCACATCGGCGACTTGGAGCAGTGGCTCTGGCTGCTGCTGCCCGCCGGGGCGGTGTACGGGGCGCTGATCTCCTGGGCGGGGCTGCGGATCGCCGCTCCCCGCACGGCGAAGCGGCTCCCGGAGATCCTGGCGGCGGTCAGCAAGGGCTGAGAGCCGCGTGGAAAGGGCCTGTCACCCGGGCGAGTTCAGAAGTCGGGGCAGGCCCTTTTCGCACGTTTCACCACTTGCGGAGTTACACGGATTGCCTGAGCTGCCTGAGCTGCCTGAGCTGCCTGAGCTGCCTGAGCTGCCTGAGAAAACGGGCTCGCGTCTACGGGGAGACGGGCTCGCGCTCCTCCTGGGGGTCCTCGGCGAACTGCTCCAGGAAGGGCTCGACCGCGGCCCGCCAGCCCTCCGGTTGGTCGTAGTGGACGAAATGACCGGCGTCGGCCACCTCCGCGTACTGCCCGCGCGGCAGTACGCGGACCATCTCCTGGGCCTCCGCCCGGCCCAGCTCGCCGTCGAGGCCGCGGAGCACCAGGGTCGGGCACCGGACCTGTGTCAGCTCCTCCCAGTGCGCGTCGAACACCCAGGTCGCGCGGGACTGGAGCATCTGCCGGCGGGAGAAGACGGGACGCCAGCCGTCGGCCCGCTCGGCCATCACTTCGGCGAAGAACTCACCGCGGGCCGGGTTGGGCCGCTCCACCCAGGGATCGTCCTCGCCGAACCACTTCCGCACGTCGGAGAGCGTCGCGAACGGCACCGGCCAGGACGTGAACCAGTCCTCCCACTCGCGCTGGGAGGCCGCACCGAGCGCGGAGGCCCGCATGTCGCAGATGATCAGTGCCCGGACGAGATCGGGGCGCTTCGCGGCGAGCTGCCAGGCGGTGAGCGCGCCCATCGCATGCCCGACGAGGGTGACGGGGCCCAGGCCGAGCTGCTCGATCGCCGTCTCGGCGTCGCTGACGTATGCGTCACGGGTGTACGGGCCTTCGGCCGGCTTCTCGCTGCGGCCGTGCCCGCGCTGGTCGAGACCGACGGCGCGATGCCGCTCGGCGAGCCAGCGGATGGTCGGGGCCCAGTGCGAGGCCCGGCCCATCAGGCCGTGGAGCAGTAAGACCCCGGGGACGCGCTCGCCCTCCGCACGCCCCTTGGGCGGGTCGGCGAACTCCCAGGCCGCGAGGCGTACGCCGTCGGTCCCGGTCACATCGATGCGTCGCACCATGTGTTCTGGCACCCCCTTCTGGTCCTCGATCACCGCTTGATCCCGCTCGATCACCGTGGGGTCGCGTCACACCAGGCTATCGAACCTTTATTCGAAAACCGGGTTCTGGCATCCAACACCCCTCGTTCGAGTGACCGGTCCCAAGGATTGACGGCGGTCGCGGAGGGGAGATCTTCTCCGGGAGGCGGGCCACTCGGGGATGAGGGCCCGTGGGGATCGACCTCGAGAGCTCGGGGCTCCGGGTCGAAGCAGGGGAGGACAGGCCCCGGCGCCGCACGGCGCCGGGGCCCTCTGCTGTTCGGGAACCGCCCGCAGGAGTCGGTCGAGCATCGACAGGGATCGCACGGGCGCCGGTGGCAGCTGTACGGACGCGGGCGGACGCCGCGGGAACACCGACGGAGCCCGCGCGGCCCCCGATCGAGGTCGTAGCGGCGACAGCGCCGGGCCCGTGGGCGGCCGGGACCGCGGCCATCACCGTTCGATTCACGTGCCGGACATGCCGGACATGCCAGTACGACGGGCGCATCCGCCTGCTCCCTCCCCGACCGCGCGACCAGCTGGCCGACACTCTCAGGCATCCCTCAGCCACAGCCTGGCACGCGATCCGTCCGGGCGCTGCACTTCCGGACGGAAAAAGGGAAAGCGGACCGCGCGCTCCGGCGCCCCCGACGGCACCCGGTCGGCGGCCGTCGCCGCCGCGACCGTCGGCGACGGCCGCGCGGCACACGTCAGCGCTTGGCCACGAACACGTGCGAGGCGACCTCGGCATCCAGCTCCGCGGCCTCGCCGCTGCTGCCGACCAGTACGCCACCGGGCGACTGGGTCACGCTGACCACGGAGCCGGGCTGCACGCCCGCCCGCCGCAAGGTGTACATCAGCTGGGCGTCCGTCTGGATCGGCTCACCGATCCGGCGCACGACCACCGTCTTGCCCTCCGCGCCCGGGTCGAGCTCCGACAGGCTCACCATGCCCTCGTCGAGGAACGGGTCGGCCTCGGCCTTCTCGCCCAGCTCCTCCAGCCCCGGGATCGGATTCCCGTACGGGGACTCCGTCGGGTGACGCAGCAGCTCCAGCACCCGCCGCTCCACCGCCTCGCTCATCACGTGCTCCCAGCGGCACGCCTCGGCGTGGACCTGCTCCCACTCCAGGCCGATCACATCGACGAGCAGGCACTCGGCGAGCCGGTGCTTGCGCATGACGCGGGTCGCCAGGCGGCGCCCCTCGTCGGTCAGCTCCAGGTGGCGGTCGCCCGCGACCTGCACCAGGCCGTCGCGCTCCATGCGCGCCACGGTCTGGCTGACCGTCGGACCGCTCTGGTCCAGCCGCTCCGCAATCCGGGCGCGCATGGGGACCACACCTTCCTCTTCGAGTTCGAGGATGGTGCGGAGATACATCTCCGTGGTGTCGATCAGTCCGGACATTCGTGCCCCTCGATGCTGTGACATGAAAACGTCGTGCGCTGGCCCTCACCCAATTCTGACGCATACCGCTGACAACCGTGCCGTGCCGACCGAACGCTGGGCGGCGGAGCGGCGTGGGGGGTATTGACAGGTCACTGGTCCAGACCGCAACGTGATCCGCGGCACGGACACCCCACCCCACCGGAAAGGGCCTCCTCGATGAGCGACAGCACGCTGGCCGGTCAGTTCTTCGACGCAGCGATCGGCCTGCTGGAGCGTGTGCGCGACGAGGAGTCCGGCAACATCGCGGCCGCCGGTGCCGCGATCGCCGACACGGTCGCCGCGGGCGGCCGGCTCTTCGCCTTCGGTGCCGGGCACTCCTCCCTCGCCGCGCAGGACGTCGTCTACCGGGCGGGCGGACTCGCCCTGATGAACCTGCTGGCCGTGCCGGGGACGGTCGGGGTCGACGTCATGCCGGCCACCCTGGGATCGGCGCTGGAACGGGTCGACGGGCTGGCGGGAGCGGTGCTCGACTCCAGCCCCGCCGAGGCGGGCGACGTCCTCGTGATCATCTCGCTCTCCGGGCGCAACGCACTCCCCGTGGAGATGGCGATGAACGCGCGGGCGCTCGGCCTGAAGGTCATCGGCGTCACTTCGGTGGCGTACGCGGAGGGCACCCGGTCACGGCACGGTTCGGGCGGCTTCCTGCGGGACCACTGCGACATCGTGCTCGACAGCAAGATCTCCATCGGCGACGCGGAACTGACCGTCGAGGGTGTCGAGGCGCCGTTCGCGCCCGCGTCGACGGTGGTCACGAGTGCGGTGATGCAGGCGATGATGGCCGCCGCCGCGGAGCAACTCGTGGCGCGGGGGGTCGAGCCGCCGATGCTGCGTTCGGGGAACGTCGACGGCGGTCACGAGTGGAACGGGCGCGTCATGACGGAGTACCGGGACCGGATCTTCTACCGCCGCTGATCGCGCCGGGCCGCCGGCCGCCCGCTACGGGCACGTCGGCAGCACGACCCGGACCGTCAGTCCGCCGCCCGGGTTCGCCGTCGCGCTCGCCTCGCCGCCGTGCGCCCTCGCGATCGACGCCACGATGGAGAGCCCCAGACCTGCCCCCTCACCGGGAGCGTGGCGGCGGGCCTGCGCCCGGTGGAACGGCTCGAACAGCAGCGGCACGGTCGCCGGGTCCACCACCGGCCCGGTGTTGGCGACCTCCAGACCGCCCGGCCCCACCCGGACCCGTACCGTCCCGCCGGGGTGGTTGTGGCGCAGCGCGTTGGCGACCAGGTTGTGCACGAGGTGGTCCAGCAGGACCGGGTCGCCCTCGACCGACATCGGCCGGGCCTCCGCCTCGACGGTGATGGACCGTTTCTCCGCCTCCGCCTCCAGCGCCTCGGTCACCGTGGCCGCGGTCGCGTCCAGGCCGACCCGTTCGCGCCGTCGCAGGCCCTCGTCGGAGACCGCGAGGAGCAGCAGTCCCTCGATGAGCTGCTCGCTGCCGGTGGCGGTTTCGATGAGCTTGTCCCGGATCCAGGCGACCTTCTCGGGCGGCGGGTCGTCGGCGAGGCCGATCTCGGCTGCGGCCCGCTGCACGGCGAGCGGGGTGCGCAGCTCGTGGGCGGCGTTGGCGGCGAACCGCTGCCGGGCGGCGACCAGCTCCTCGATCCGGTCGAGCATCCCGTCGAAGGTGTCGGCCAGTTCCTTGAGCTCGCCGGGCGGGGCCTTCAGCGCGAGGCGTTCGTGCAGATTGCTGCCGGAGAGCCGGCGGGCGCGGGCGGTGATGACGCCGACCGGCCGCAGCACCCGGCCCGCCATCCACCAGGCGAGCGCGACGGAGAGCGCCGAGTAGGCGGCGAGGGAGACCCCGGAGACCGTCAGCAGCCGGCTGAGCGCGGCGTCCCCGGCGGCCGTGCTGACCCTCTGCGCCACCGCGTACTGCCCGGGGTCCATGACCACGGTCTGCGCCCAGTCCGACGACGGCAGCGCGGGCACGGTGGCCATGCCCGACCGGACGGCGGAGGCGGTGGCCCCGGCGGGGACCGCCGGGGCCACCGCGGTCAGCACACTGGCGTAGAGGCCCTCGCTGACCAGCAGGTAGACCAGCCCCATCAGCAGGGCGCCGGCCAGCACCAGCAGTCCGCCGTACAGCGCGGTGAGCCGGGCGCGCTCGCTGCTCACCGGCCCTCCCCCGGCCGGTTCGCGGAGCCGTCGTCCGGCTGGTCCGCAGACCCGTTCACCGGCCGGGTCGCGGGACCGCCCGCCGGTCCGGTCGCAGGGCCGTGGTCCCCGGGTCCGTCGGCGAGGCCGTCCCCGATGCGGTAGCCGGCCCCCGGGACCGTCTCGATCACCGGGGGCGCGCCCAGTTTGGCGCGGAGCTTGGACAGCGTGACCCGGACCGCGTTGGTGCGGTAGCTGGTGTCCTCCTCCCACACCTCCTCGATCAGGTCGTCGCCGCTGACGACCGCGCCCTCGGCCCGCAGCAGGGTCTCCAGCACGGCGAACTCCTTGCGGGAGAGCGAGAGGTAGCGGCCGTCGCGGCAGACCTGGCGGCGGGCGGTGTCCAGCGTCAGCCCGGCCCGTTGAAGGACTGGCGGGAGAGCGGGGCGGGCACGGCGGCCGAGCGCCAGGACCCGGGCGAGGAGTTCGTCGTACGCGAACGGTTTGGTCAGGTAGTCGTCGGCGCCGAGCCCGAGGCCGGCCACCCGGTCCCGCACCGTCCCGGACGCGGTGAGCATCAGGATCCGGGTCAGCAGGCGCATGCCGACGACCCGCCGGCACACCTCGTCGCCGTGCAGCCCCGGCAGATCGCGGTCGAGGATCACCACGTCGTACGCGCCGAACCGAAGCCGGTCCAGCGCCGCCCGGCCGTCGGGGGCGATGTCCACCGCGACGGCGTCGCGGCGCAGCCCCTCGGCGATCATCCCGGCCAGGAATTCCTCGTCCTCCACCACCAGCACACGCATGGGTCCTGTGTAACCCAAAGCGATGTTTCGTCGGTGTAAGCATCCGGGCTGAGAGAAACGAAACCGCGTCCTCGCGCACGCTCAAGCCGTTCGTACCCGGCCTGTCAGCAACGGACGAGGAGCCCTCATGAACCCGACCATCTTCCACGGGACCACCTCCCGCGCACAAAGTCGCGGCGTCGCCGCCGCCTGCCTGATCGCCGCCGCCGTCGTCCTGTCGGCCACCGCCTGCTCGGGCGACGGCGGCGGACGCGGAAGCGGAACCAAGAGCGGCGGATCTGCTTCGGACAACAAGAAGACGGAGGAGGACCAGGCCCTGGAGCACCGCAAGTGCCTGCGGGAGCAGGGTCTGGACGTCCCGGAGCCGAAGCCGGGCGAGAACAGCCACGGGATGACCATCAACGGCGGAGGCAAGAGCAAGAAGGAGATGGAGAAGGCGTTCAAGGCCTGCCAGGACAAGGCGGTCGGCGGCGGGCCCAAGGAGCTCACCCAGGCCCAGAAGGACAAGATGCTCGCCTTCGCCCGGTGCATGCGCAAGAACGGCATCGACATGCCCGACCCGAAGTTCGACGGCGGGATGGCGCAGGCGCCCTCGATGCAGCAGAAAGACATGAAGAAGTTCGAGAAGGCCAACGCGGCGTGCGAAAGCGCCGGGCGGTGAGGCGCGGACGCGTCATGGTGGCCGCCGCAGCGGTGCTCGCCGTGGCGGCCGGGTCACTGGCTCTCACCCGGTTCGGCTCCGCCGGGGAGACGGGCGGCCCGAGGAACACCGGGCTGCCCCCGGCCACCGCCGCGGTCGAGCGCGGCGACCTGCGCGACAGCGCCCAGGCGGACGGGACGCTCGGCTACGACAAGCAGCGCAGGGTCAACGCGGGCGCGGCGGGCACCATGACCTGGACCCCGCGCACCGGCTCGACCGTCAAGCGGAACGAGCGGCTGTACGAGGTCGACGGCCGGGCGGTGTGGCTGATGTACGGCTCGGGACCGATGTACCGGACGCTGAAGCCGGGCGACCGGGGCCGGGACGTGGAGCAGCTGGAGCGCAATCTCGTAGAGCTCGGCTACACCGGCTTCACCCCGGACGACGAGTACACCGAGCTGACCGCGGCCGCCGTCAAGCGCTGGCAGAAGTCCCACGACAGCGAGCGGACCGGAACGGTGGGGCCGCAGGACATCGCCTTCGCCCCGGGGGAGGTCCGGATCAAGAGCGTCGAGGCGGCCGTCGGCGAACTGGCCCGGCCCGGCGCTCCGGTCCTCACCACGACCGGCTCCGAGCGCATCGTGACGTTCGAGCTCGACGTCGCCGAGAGCCAGCTCGCCAAGGCGGGCACCGAGGTCACCGTCGAGCTGCCGGACGGCAGCAGCGCGGCCGGGTCGGTCTCCTCGGTCGGCCGGACGGCGAAGCCCGGCAAGGACCCGCAGGACAACAGCCCCAAGGTCACCCTGACCGTCTCCTTCGACAAGCCGGACGAGGTCGGCGGCTTCGACCAGGCGCCGGTCACGGTGAACCTGACCGGCGAGCTGCACAAGGACGTCCTCAGCGTCCCGGTGAACGCGCTGCTCGCGCTGCCCGGCGGCGGCTTCGGCCTCCAGGTCGTCCAGGACGGCACGGCCCGCGACGTGAAGGTCGAGCTCGGCATGTTCGCCGGGGGCCGGGTCGAGGTGTCCGGCGGCGGGCTGCGCGAGGGCATGAAGGTCGGGGTGCCGAAGATATGAACACGGTCGTCGGCCTCAGGGGCGTCACCAAGGAGTACCCGGGCCCGGTCGCCGCCCTGCGCGGAGTGGACCTCACCGTCGAGGAGGGCGAACTCCTCGGCATCGTCGGCCCGTCCGGCTCCGGCAAGTCCACGCTGCTGCACATCATCGGCACCCTGGACCGCCCCACCGCCGGGTCCGTCCACATCGCGGGGCACGACGTGGCGGCGCTCTCCGACCGCAGGCTCTCCGCGCTGCGTGCCCAGCACGTCGGCTTCGTCTTCCAGGCGTTCCACCTGGTGCCGGGCGTCAGCGCCCGCGACAACGTCGCGGAGGGCCTGCTGTACTCGGGCCTGTCCCGTGCCGTACGCCGCCGCAGAGCCGCCGACGCGCTGGAGCGGGTCGGACTCGCCGACCGCCTCGACCACAAGCCTCACCAGCTCTCCGGCGGACAGAAACAGCGGGTCGCCATCGCGCGGGCCGTCGTGGGGGAACCCGCGCTGCTGCTGGCCGACGAACCGACCGGAGCGCTCGACTCGACGTCCGGGGAAGCGGTGATGAAGCTGCTGCGCGACCTCAACCGGGAGGGCGCCACCATCGCGGTCATCACGCACGACACCGAGATCGCCCGGGACCTGCCGCGCGAGGTGCGCATCCGGGACGGCCAGGTGGTCGCGGACGTACGCAATCCGTCCGCGGACGTACGCGATCCGTCCCCGGGCACGCGCGATCCGTCCGCGGATGTGCGCGACGGCTCCGGAATCGGCCGCTCCGCCGCCGCGACGGGAGCGGACCAGTGAGGGCGCGGCGCACGGACCGCGACGCCGACGGCCGGGGCCGGGGGCGGCTGAAAGCGGCCCGCCTCGGCCCCCGGGACGTGCTGCACGTCGGCTCGGCGGGGCTGCGCAGCCGACCGATGCGGGTCGTGCTCTCCGCCCTGGGCATCGCCATCGGGATCGCGACGATGATCTCGGTGGTGGGCATCTCCGCCTCCAGCCAGGCCCAGCTGCTCCGGGAGCTCGACAAGCTGGGCACCAACCTGCTCGTGGCCTCCCCCGGCGATTCGATGTTCGCCGGGCAGGACGTGAAGCTGCCCGAGAACGCGGTCGGGATGGTGGGCCGGATCAAGGGCGTCCAGGGGGTGGGCGCGACCGCCGACCTCGACGCGACCGCACGCCGCAACGAGAAGATCGACAAGGACGATACGGGCGGGATCACCGTCAAGGCGACCACCGGCGACCTGCTGCGGGTGCTGCGCGGCGGGGTCCGCAGCGGCAGCTGGCTCAACAACGCGACCGGACGCTACCCCTCCGTCGTGCTCGGCCATGTCTCCGCGGAACGTCTCGGCATCACCGCTCCGGGCCGGCAGGTGTGGATCGGCGACCGGTACTTCACCGTGGTCGGCATCCTCGCCCCGCTGCCGCTCGCCCCGGAGATCGAACGCTCCGCACTGGTCGGCTGGGAGGGTGCGAAGCGCCTGCTGGGCTTCGAGGGCCACCCGACATCGGTGTACGAGCGCTCGGCCGACGCGGCGGTGCAGGACGTACGCAAGGTCATGGCGGCGACGGTCGACCCGCAGAACCCGCAGAACGTGAAGGTCACCGACCCGTCGTCGGCGCTCCGGGCGAAGGCGGCGACCGAGGGGGCGTTCAGCAGCCTGCTGCTGGGCCTGGGCGGCATCGCGCTGCTCGTCGGCGGCGTCGGGGTCGCCAACACCATGATCATCTCGGTGCTGGAGCGGCGGTACGAGATCGGGCTGCGCCGCTCGCTCGGCGCGACCCGGGGCCAGATCCGCATCCAGTTCGTCACGGAGTCGCTGATGCTCTCCGGCCTCGGTGGCCTGGCGGGCGTGGCGCTCGGCGCGGCGGCGACCGGGGTGTACGCGTGCTCCGGCGGGCTGCCCTGGGTGGTGCCGCCGTGGGCGGTCGGCGGCGGCTTCGGCGCGACGCTGGTGACCGGCACGATCGCAGGCCTCTACCCGGCAGTGCGGGCGTCCCGTCTCTCACCGACGCTGGCGCTGCACGCGGCATGAGGACGGGCCCCGGCCGGGGGCGGTGCCGGGCTCCGCGACCGGGCCCGGCACACCCCTGGCCGGACCGCGTCGCCTACGGCCGCTTCGTCACCTGCGCCAGGTCGACCGCCCCCGCGACCCGGGCCGCCACCGTCTCCGCGTACGCCGCGTCCGGCCGCTCGAAAGCGGTGCGATGGGCGGAGCGCAGAAACGTCACCACACCCAGCGTGCGCCCCCTGCTCCGCAGCACCGCGCACAGCGCGTGCACCGAATCGCCCGGCCACTGCCGTTCGGCCGCCCACACCCCGGCCTCCTGCCCCGCCGCCGCACTGGCCCGCACCGAACCGGTACGGTCCACCGCCTGAAGGGCCGGATGGCCCGCCGCGTACCGCAGCGGAACGCCGCCACCGGCCACCGGCAGGCACGGCCCCGGCTCACCGGACGGGGTCGCCGCCACCCGCACCAGCCGCTCCCCCGCCACGAGATCGATCAGCGCGTGGTCGGCGAAACCCGCGAGCGCGTAGTCCAGATGGGACGTCGCCGCCTCCATCGGGTCCTCGCACTCGGACGCGGACCGGGAGGCCCGGTGCAACTGGTTGGAACGGAACCGCACCCGGTCCGCCTCCTGCGCCGCCAGCTTCTCCGTCGTCACGTCCTGGAACAGCCAGCCCACCCCCAACGGAACCGGCTCCTCCGTGAGCGGCGACGCCAACCGCAGGAATCCGCTGCGCCAGCACCGCCGCCGGTCCCCCTCCGCCGTCCGGAGCGTCACCCACAACTCGGCGGGCGCCGGGGGCGCGCCTTCCGCGAGCACATGCTGCAGCGCGCCCTCCAGATCCTCGAAACCCTGCGCGATCAGCTCCCCCAGCGGGCGCCCCAGCAGCGTCGTACGGCCACCGCCCAGCGCCCGCGCCGCGTGCGCGTTGACGACCGTGGGCCGCAGATCGGCATCCACGAGCACCACCCCCCACGACGCGTCCTCGAACAGCGCCTCGCTCAGCGCGATCGACCGCTCCAGATCGATCTGCGCATGCACCTCGCCGAACGCGCAGTACACCCCGGCAGGCTTCCCGTCCGCGCCCCGGACCCCCGCCGACTGCGTCCGTACGAGCACCCGGCCGCCGTCCTTGCGCAGCAGCGCGAACTCGTGGACCCGGCGACCGCCCCCGTCCATGGCCGCCATCAGCCGCTCCTGGACCTCCCCCGCGTCCGCCCGCCGCACCGCCCACCCGGCGAACCCGGGCCGGCCGACGGCCTCCTGTGCGGACCAGCCGAGAATCCGCTCCGCCTCACGGTTCCAGTGGGTGATCGTGCCGTCCGCGTCGAACGCGCAGAGCGCGGTGTCCATCCCGTCGAGCAGCGCCGCGAGCAGCTCGGCCCCGGGCCCGGCCCCCGGCCCCTCGTCGGGCCCGAGCGCGCCGGTCGTTCCACTGCTCGTGGACGCACTCATCCCGTACCCCCCGCAGGACGCATCCGGCATTTCCGCACGTCAGACCATTGAACTCGAACGTGACCCAGCGCATACCGACTTCTCTGAAATCCACTCCCATCCGGCATCGAATAAATGGGTTGAGCCCTTCTCCGAGGGTTCATAGGCTGCTGCCACACGCAGGAAAGGAGGTGATCCGAAAAGTGCAGTCTTATCGGATTCGTGAGGTGGCTGCGGGCTGACAGCCCGTCGTCGCACATCGTGCACCTCGGCAGGCTGTCTGCCGAAACCCAAGCAGTCACCGACCCGCAGGCTCGCCGGTAAGTCCGGCCGGCTCCTCCGCGAGGAGGGACCAGAGCCTGCGGGTTTCTGCGTGCCCGGGAGCTCTTACGGGCACAGGCGCTCGACGCGCCAGCTCCCGCCCTCGCGTACGTACCTCAGCCGGTCGTGCAGCCGGTTCTCGTGCCCCTGCCAGAACTCGATCGTGTCGGGGACGACACGGAAACCGCCCCACTGCGGGGGCGCGGGGACGTGTTCGCCCTCCGGGTAACGGGCGGCGAGTTCCGCGTAGCGTGCGATCAGCTCCTCGCGGGTGCCGATCACCGTCGACTGCGCGCTCGCCCAGGCGCCCAGCTGGGAGCCGTGCGGGCGGGTGCGGAAGTAGGCGACCGTCTCGTCCCGGCCGACGCGGGCCGCCGTGCCGGTGACGATGACCTGGCGGGCCATCGGATGCCAGGGGAAGAGCAGCGAGACGTACGGGTTGGCGGTCAGCTCGCGGCCCTTGCGGGATTCGTAGTTGGTGAAGAAGACGAAGCCGCGTTCGTCGTACTTCTTCAGCAGCACCGTGCGTGAGGACGGCCGGCCGTCGGGGGTGGCGGTGGAGACCACCATGGCGTTGGGCTCGTGGAGCAACCCGCCCACGGCCACCTGCCGGAACCAGTGGGCGAACTGCCGCATCGGGTCGGCGGCCAGCGTGTCCTCGGTGAAGGCCTCGGAGCGGTACTGCTCGCGCATCGCGGCCGGATCGGTGATGGAATCAGAAGGGGAATCTGCGGTGGGCACGGGGCCATCCTGCCGCAGCGGCCGAGTGCGCCCGGTGAGGAGGGCCTCGATCCGTCGCCGATGAATCGGGAAGCTGTGCCGGATGTCACGCTTCCCCGCGTCGTGGGAACCCGCCAATATCTTGGGCAGGCCACTGTGGCCTTCGCAGAGCCGTCGACCGAGGGAGCCGCCATGTCCGACTTCGTACCGGGACTAGAAGGAGTCATCGCCTTCGAGACGGAGATCGCCGAACCGGACAAGGAAGGCGGCTCGCTCCGTTACCGCGGTGTCGACATCGAGGATCTCGTCGGCCATGTGTCGTTCGGAAACGTCTGGGGGCTGCTGGTCGACGGGGCGTTCAACCCCGGTCTGCCGCCCGCCGAGCCGTTCCCGATCCCGGTGCACTCCGGTGACATCCGGGTCGATGTGCAGTCCGCGCTGGCCATGCTCGCGCCCGTGTGGGGTCTGAAGCCGCTGCTCGACATCGACGAGCGGACCGCGCGCGACGATCTGGCGCGGGCGGCCGTGATGGCGCTGTCGTACGTCGCCCAGTCGGCGCGCGGACAGGGGCTGCCGATGGTTCCGCAGAGCGAGATCGACAAGGCGGGGTCCGTGGTCGAGCGGTTCATGATCCGCTGGCGCGGTGAGCCGGATCCCAAGCACGTCAAGGCCGTCGACGCGTACTGGACGTCGGCCGCCGAGCACGGCATGAACGCCTCCACGTTCACCGCCCGCGTCATCGCGTCGACCGGTGCCGATGTGGCGGCGGCGCTCTCGGGTGCGGTGGGTGCGATGTCGGGGCCGCTGCACGGTGGTGCGCCGTCCCGGGTGCTCGGCATGATCGAGGAGATCGAGCGGACCGGGGATGCCACCGCGTATGTGAAGAAGGCCCTCGACAGGGGCGAGCGGCTGATGGGCTTCGGGCACCGGGTCTACCGGGCGGAGGACCCTCGGGCGCGCGTTCTGCGGCGTACCGCCAAGGAGTTGGGGGCACCGCGCTTCGAGGTGGCGCAGGCCCTGGAGAAGGCGGCGCTGGAGGAGCTGCACGCGCGCCGTCCCGACCGGGTGCTGGCGACGAACGTGGAGTTCTGGGCGGCGATCATGCTGGACTTCGCGGAGGTTCCGGCGCACATGTTCACGTCGATGTTCACGTGTGCGCGTACGGCGGGATGGTCGGCGCACATTCTGGAGCAGAAGCGGACGGGGCGGCTGGTGCGTCCTTCGGCGCGGTACGTCGGTCCGGGGTCGCGTGATCCCCGGGAGATCGAGGGGTACGAGCAGCTCGCGGATCTGGGGAACTGAGCGCCGGTCCCGGAGCCGCCCGGCCGTGGTGTCGGGGGGGGCGGGCCGGGGCGGACCCGGCCGTGCCCGCGCGGAGTCAGGGAACGGGCCCCAGCGCCTCGTCCAGCAGTGCCGCCCACTGTGCCACGACCTTCCGGCGCCGGGCGGTGTCGTCGGTGAGGACGTTGGCCAGGCCCAGGCCGCGGGCCATGTCGAGAAGGCCCTGGACGGATTCGCGCACGCCGGGGCGCGTCTCGTCGGCGGCCAGGAGTTCGACGGCGATGCGGTGGGTCTCGCGGCCCACACGGGCTTCGAGCTCGGTGACGCGGGGGCGGAGTTGTTCCTCGTTGGAGGCGGCGACCCAGAGCTGGAGCGCGGCGCGGAACAGCGGGCCCGTGTAGAGGTCGACGAGGGCGGCGACGACGTCCGTACGGCCCTGGACGGGCAGGGCGCGCAGGGCGGCGGAGCGTTCTTCGGCGACGTATTCGACGGCTGCGGTGAACAGGTCCTCGCGGGTCGGGAAGTGATGCTGGGCGGCACCGCGCGAGACGCCCGCGCGTTCGGCGACGACGGAGACGGTGGAGCCCGCCCAGCCGTGTTCGGCGAGGCAGGCCACCGCGGCTTCGAGGAGCCGTCGGCGCGTGGCGCGGCTGCGGTCCTGCTTGGGGGTCCGGTCGGTGGAGGGCGTCACGGGCAACCTCCGAGGATGCTCTGGTCGTCGGGCCGGGAAGAATTCGGGCTCCTGCGGAACAGGGCAGGAAAAGATGATTCTCCGTCAGGGTTATTCTCCATCTGCCTCGGTGGCAGCGCGGCCGCTCTCCAGGCGGTACACGATTTCGGAATTGAGGGATCTACGCGCGGACTTGGCCTCGGCAACCAACCGCGCGTGGAGGTCGGCAGGCGTCGAGATGGGCCGCAAGCACGGACGGGATGTCCGCCTCGTGCACCCCGCGCACACCACCATGGGTTGCGCATCGTGCGGAGCGAGAACCAAGCACGCACTCCCTCTTTCGGAACGCGTCTACACCTGCACCACGTGCGGAGCCGTGTCCCCCAGGGGCAAGAACTCCGCCCACGTGGTGCTCGTCCGGGCTGGTCGGAATCCGGCTGGTGCCGAGGGCATAGGACCTTCCGGAGCGCCGCTCCGGAAGGAAGCCCGAGCCAGAAATCCCCTCCTTGGAAGGGGAGCTGTCAAAACACCCATGCGGGGTCCCGTCGTTCGAGGAAGGCCGTCATCCCCTCCCGTGCCTCGGCGGAGGCGAAGAGTGCTGCCGAGCGGGCGATGAGGTCTTCGGCGTACTGGTCGAAACTCATCCGCACAGTAGCTGTGACCAGCTCCTTCGATGCCGCCAGCCCCTGTGGTGAGGCCTTGCGCAGTCCGTCCAGTACGGGGGCGAGCGCCTGGTCGACGTCCTCGGCGGGCCCGGCGGCGATCGTGATCAGGGAGATCCGGGCCGCCTCGGTCGCGTCGAAGCGTTCACCGGTGAGGTAGTAGCGGGCGGCGGCGCGCGGGTCGATGCGGGGCAGCAGCGGCAGGGAGATGACGGCGGGGGCGAGGCCGAGCCGGGACTCGGTGAGGGCGAACGAGGCGTCGGGGCCCGCCACTGAGATGTCGCAGGCGCTGAGCAGCCCGAGGCCGCCCGCCCGTACGTGGCCGGTGACCCGGGCGACGACGGGCTTGGGCAGTGCGACGATCTGTCGCATCAGGGCGACGAAGGCCGCCGGTTCGGGCGGTCCGGTCAGGTCCGCGCCCGCGCAGAACGTGTTTCCGGTGTGGGTGAGGACGACGGCCCGCACGGTGTCGTCGGTCGCGCAGGCGTCCAGGGCGGTGGCGAGCTCGCCGACCAGGCGCGCGGAGAGGGCGTTGCGGTTGGCCGGCGAGTCGAGGGTGAGAGTGGTGATGCCCCGGTCGTGCGTGGGGCCGGCGAGCGGCGTCATGTGCGGGTCTCCTTCTGGCGGGGCTGTCGGGGCGGCTGCGGGCGCATCGTCCCCCGGGTTTCCCGGACGGCCTTCAGCCCGTCGTCCCACGGGGCTTCTCCCTGTCGCGCAGTTCGCGGCGCAGTATCTTCCCCGAGGTCGCGCGCGGCACCGCGCCGACGAACTCGACCTGCCGGATCTTCTTGTACGGGGCGACGCGCTCGGCGACGTACGCCATGACGCCGTCCGCCGTGAGGCCGTCGCCCGCCGCGGAGGGCCGGCGGACCAGATACGCCTTGGGAACCTCGTTGCCCTCCGCGTCGTGCACTCCGATGACGGCGGCGTCCGCGATCGCTTCGTGGCCGAGCAGCAGCGCTTCGAGTTCGGCGGGTGCGACCTGGTAGCCCTTGTACTTGATCAGTTCCTTCACCCGGTCGACGACGAACAGCCAGCCGTCCGCGTCGACGCGTCCGATGTCGCCGGTGTGCACCCAGCCGTCGGCGTCGATCATGTCGGCGGTGGCCTCGGGACGGCCGAGGTAGCCCTTCATCACCTGCGGTCCACGGATCAGGATCTCGCCGTCGGTGCCGGTCGGGGCGTCCTCGCCGGCGCGGTCGAGCGAGGCGATCCGCATCTCGGTGCCGGGCAGCAGCCTGCCCACCGCGCCGGGTGGCGGGTTCGGGACGGCGAGCGGGACGACATGGGTGCCGGGCGAGAGTTCCGTCATGCCGTACGCCTGGCGCACGGGCGGCAGTCCCAGGCGCTTCGAGCACGCGGCGGCGAGCGCCGCGTCGAGCGGGGCGGCGGCGCTGACGACGTACTCCAGCGAGGAGAGGTCGTGCTGGGCGACGGACGGGTGCTTGGCCAGCGCGAGGACGATCGGCGGGGCGACGTACAGGCCGCTGATCCGGTGCTTCTCGATCGCGGCGAGGAACTGCGCGAGGTCGAAGCGCGGCAGTACGACGACGGTGGCGCCCATCCGCAGCGGGGCGTTCATCAGGGCGGTCAGCCCATAGATATGAAAGAAGGGGAGTACGGCCAGGATGCGGTCGCCGGGGCCCATGGGGATGAAGGGGCGCAGCTGCTCCAGGTTGGTGGCCATGGAGCGGTGGGTGAGCATGACGCCCTTGGGGGTTCCGGTGGTGCCGGAGGAGTACGGCAGGGCGGCGATGTCCTCGGCCGGGTCGATGGTGACACGGGGGTCGGGGGCGGTGGTGGCGAGCATGTCGAGCACGGAGGTGTGGCCCCGCGCCCGGTCGCAGACGAATATCTCCTCGATGCCGCCGACGAGTTCGGCGGCTGCGCGGGCCGCTTCGAGGAGTGGGGAGACGGTGACGATCCAGCGGGCGGAGGAGTCGCGGAGCTGTTTGGCGAACTCCTGGGCCGTGGCCAGTGGATGGACGGTGGTGACGGTGGCGCCGGCCCGGGTCGCCCCGAAGAAGACCGCCGGGTAGGCGATGGTGTTGGGGCTGTGCAGGGCCAGCACGTCGCCCTTGCGCACGCCGGCTTCGACGAGGGCCGCGGCGATCTTCCGGTGGAAGGAGTCGAGCTGCCGGTAGGTGAGGGTGGAGCTGTCGTTCGTCCCGTCGATCAGGGCGACCGTGTCGCCGTAGGCGGTCGCCTTCCCGAGGACCGCGTCATGGATGGGTTCGTCGAGTGTCCGGACGGACGGGTAGTCGCTGTGGAACACGTGCACCATGGCGTGGGGTCCCTTCGAAGCGGCGGCCGAAGCGGCAAGGAGGCGACGGGGCGCGGCGGGGAGCCGCGCCCCGTGCCGCGTTGTGGAGAGACAGACTGTCCTGTGTCAGTACGACTTGGGGAGACCCAGGGACTGGTGGGACACGTAGTTCAGGATCATTTCCCGGCTGACGGGCGCTATCCGGGCGACGCGGGCCGCGGTGATCAGGGACGCGAGGCCGTACTCGCGGGTGAGTCCGTTGCCGCCGAGGGTGTGCACGGCCTGGTCGACGGCTTTGACGCAGGCCTCGCCCGCCGCGTACTTCGCCATGTTGGCGGCCTCTCCGGCGCCGATGTCGTCGCCCTCGTCGTACAGCCGGGCGGCCTTCTGCATCATCAGCCGGGCCAGTTCCAGTTCGATGTGGGCCTGGGCGAGGGGGTGGGCGATGGCCTGGTGGGAGCCGATGGGCTCCTTCCACACCTGGCGGGTCTTCGCGTACTCGACGGCGCGGGCGAGCGCGTAGCGGCCCATGCCGATGCCGAACGCGGCGGTCATGATGCGTTCGGGGTTGAGGCCGGCGAAGAGCTGGAGCAGTCCGGCGTCCTCATCGCCCACGAGGGCGTCGGCGGGCAGCCGTATGTCGTCGAGGACGAGCTCGAACTGCTTCTCCGGGGCCTGGAGTTCCATGTCGATCTGCGAGCGGCCGAAGCCGGGGGCGTCGCGCGGGACGATGAAGAGGCAGGGTTTGAGCCTGCCGGACCTGGCGTCCTCGGTGCGGCCGACGACGAGGGTGGCGTCGGCGATGTCGACACCGGAGACGAAGACCTTGCGCCCGGTGAGCAGCCAGTACTCGCCGTCCTTGCGGGCGGTGGTGGTGATGCGGTGGGAGTTGGAGCCCGCGTCGGGTTCGGTGATGCCGAAGGCCATGGTGAGGCTGCCGTCGGCGAGGCCGGGCAGCCACTGCCGCTTCTGGGTGTCGGTGCCGAAGCGGGCGATGACGGTGCCGCAGATCGCCGGGGAGACGACCATCATCAACAGCGGGCTGCCAGCCGCGCCGAGTTCCTCCAGGACGATGGAGAGTTCGGCCATTCCACTGCCTCCGCCGCCGTACTCCTCGGGGAGGTTCACTCCGAGGTAGCCCAGCTTGGCGGCTTCGGCCCACAGCTCGCGCGGGTGGGACCCGTCGCGCACGACGGAGGTCATGTAGTCCCGCCCGTAACGCTTTCCGAGGGCGGCGACGGCGGCGCGCAGGGCCTGGTGCTCTTCGGTTTCGAGGACGGTGCTCATGCGTTCTCCTCAGGGTCTGCGGGTTCGGGGGCGCGTTCCGCGGCGTCGGTGACGGCGACCGCGGGTTCGGGGGCGCGCTCCGCGGGTTCGGTGACGACGACCGCGGGTTCGGGGGCGCGCTCCGCGGGTTCGGTGACGACGGCGAGCAGGGTGCCGACCTCCACCTGAAGGCCGGGGGTGGCGTGCAGGGCGGTGAGGATGCCGGAGGCGGGGGCGAGGATGCGGTGTTCCATCTTCATCGCCTCCAGCCAGATCAGGGGCGCTCCCGCTTCGACCGTCGCCCCGGCCGCGAGTCCGTCCGCGACGCGGACGACGGTGCCGGGCATGGGGGCGAGCAGGGAGCCGGGTTCGGTCCGGTCGGTGGCGTCGGTGAAGCGGGGCAGGGCGGTGAGGGTGTACGAGCCGGTGGCGGTGTCCACATAGGTCGTGTCGCCGTGGACGGTGAGGGCGAAGTGGCGGGTGAGGGGTCCGGTTTCGAGGGTGACGTGGTCGGGGCGGGCGGTGACGACCCGTTCTCCGGTTTCGGGGACGGGGCCGGTGCGTGTGGTGCGGTACGCGGCCTGGAGCTCGGTGCCGTCGGGTTCGGCGCGGTAGCGCTTGACCCGGGGCTGCGAGGAGATGTTGCGCCAGGCTCCGAAGCGGGTGGGGCCGGGACCGGGGCCGTGGTGCCGGCCGGCGGCGTCGGCGAGGGCGGCGGCCAGGGCGGCGAGTCGCAGCTCCCCTCCGTCCGGGGCCGGGGTGAGGGCGTCCAGGTGGCGGTCGTAGAAGCCGGTGTCGAGGCGGGCGGCACGGAAGTCGGGGTGGCGCAGGGACCGTACGAGCAGGTCGCGGTTGGTGACCGGGCCGTGGACGCGGGCGCGTTCCAGGGCGCGGGCGAGGAGGCGCACGGCCTCGGCGCGGGTGGGGGCGTGGGCGATGACCTTGGCGAGCATCGGGTCGTAGTGGACGCCGATGGTGTCGCCGCCGGTGTATCCGGTGTCGAGGCGCAGTCCGGGTTCGTCCGGCACGTCCAGTGTGAGCAGTGCTCCGGTCTGCGGCTGCCAGTCGCGGGTGGGGTCCTCGGCGTAGAGCCTGGCCTCGACGGCGTGCCCCCGCGGTTCGGGGGGCGCGGCGGCGGGCAGCGGTTCGCCCTCCGCGACACGCAGTTGCAGGGCCACCAGGTCGATCCCGAAGACCGCTTCGGTGACGGGGTGTTCGACCTGGAGGCGGGTGTTCATCTCCAGGAAGTACGGGCGCCCGTCCGCGGCGAGCAGGAACTCGACGGTGCCCGCGCCCCGGTAGCCGACCGCGCGGGCGGCGGCCACGGCGGCGTCGTGCAGCCGGGCCCGCAGCGCGTCGTCGAGTCCGGGTGCGGGGGCCTCCTCGACGACCTTCTGGTGGCGCCGCTGGAGTGAGCAGTCGCGGGTGCCGAGCGCCCAGACCCCGTCGTGCTCGTCGGCCACGACCTGGACCTCGACGTGCCGACCGCGCTCCACGTACGGCTCCGCGAAGACCTCGCCGTCCCCGAACGCGGCGGCGGCCTCGGCGGACGCTGCGGTCGACTCGCCCGGCAGGGACGACAGTTCGCGTACGATCCGCATCCCACGCCCGCCCCCACCGGCCGCCGCCTTCAGCAGCAGCGGCAGGTCGTCGGCGGTGGCCTTCGCCGTGTCGACGGGAGCGAGCAGCGGCACCCCGGCCGCCGCCATCAGCTCCTTGGCACGGGTCTTGGACGCCATCAGCTCGATGGCCTCGACCGGCGGCCCCACCCAGACGAGTCCGGCGTCCTGCACGGCCTGGGCGAATCCGGCGTTCTCCGAGAGGAATCCGTATCCGGGGTGGACGGCGTCGGCGCCTGCCGCGAGCGCGGCGGAGACGACGAGATCGCCGCGCAGATAGGTGTCGGACGGGGCGGCGCCCGGCAGCCGTACGGCGGAGTCCGCCTCCCGCACGTGGAGCGCGCCGGCGTCGGCGTCGGAGTACACGGCGACGGTGGCGATGCCCAACGCACGGCAGGTGCGGAAGATCCGGCAGGCGATCTCGCCCCGGTTGGCCACCAGGAGCGTTCGAATCATGGCTGACATGAGGGAAGACTCTTTCCACTAGGACACCGCAACCATCGATCGAGGAACCCCTGCGGCGAGCAACCACCTCCGCGGGAGCGGCGGCGGTTCGGCCGCGGGGGGCCGCCTCACATCCGGAAGACTCCGAAGCCGCCGCGGGCGCCCTCGACCGGGGCGGTGTGGATCGCGGACAGGCACATACCGAGGACGGTCCTGGTGTCGCGCGGGTCGATGACCCCGTCGTCGTACAGCCGGCCGGACAGGAACATCGGCAGCGACTCGGACTCGATCTGCTGCTCGACCATGGCGCGCAGCCCGGCGTCCGCGTCCTCGTCGTAGGGCCGTCCCCTGGCGGCGGCGGAGGCGCGGGCGACGAGGGACAGCACCCCGGCGAGCTGCTGCGGCCCCATGACGGCGGACTTGCTGCTCGGCCAGGCGAAGAGGAATCGGGGGTCGTACGCCCGTCCGCACATGCCGTAGTGCCCGGCCCCGTACGAGGCGCCCATCAGCACCGACAGATGCGGGACCCTGGAGTTCGACACCGCGTTGATCATCATCGCGCCGTGCTTGATGATGCCGCCCTGTTCGTACTCCTTGCCGACCATGTAGCCGGTGGTGTTGTGCAGGAAGAGCAGCGGGATGTCGCGCTGGTTGGCGAGCTGGATGAACTGGGCGGCCTTCTGCGACTCCTGGCTGAACAGCACCCCTTGCGCGTTGGCGACGATGCCGACGGGATAGCCGTGCAGCGCGGCCCATCCGGTCACCAGACTGGTGCCGTAGAGCGGTTTGAACGCGTCGAAGTCGGAGCCGTCGACGAGCCGCGCGATCACCTCGCGCGGGTCGAAGGGCACCTTCAGGTCGCCGGGCACGATGCCGATCAGCTCGTCCTCGTCGTACCTCGGCGGTTCGGCCGGGCCCGGATCGCGGTGCGCCTTGCGCCAGTTGAGCCGGGCGACGATCCGGCGGGCCTGGCGCAGCGCGTCCTGCTCGTCGACGGCGAAGTGGTCGGCGAGGCCGGAGGTGCGGGCGTGCATCTCGGCGCCGCCCAGCGATTCGTCGTCGCTCTCCTCGCCGGTCGCCATCTTCACCAGCGGCGGTCCGCCGAGGAAGACCTTGGACCGCTCCTTGATCATGACCGTGTGGTCGGACATGCCGGGGACGTACGCCCCGCCGGCGGTCGAGTTCCCGAAGACGACGGCCACGGTCGGGATGCCGGCCGCCGACAGCCGGGTGAGGTCGCGGAACAGCGCCCCGCCGGGGATGAAGATCTCCTTCTGCGACGGCAGGTCGGCGCCTCCCGACTCGACGAGGCTGATGCAGGGCAGCCGGTTGGCGAAGGCGATCTCGTTCGCCCGCAGGGCCTTCTTCAGGGTCCAGGGGTTGGAGGCGCCGCCGCGCACGGTCGGGTCGTTGGCGGTGATCAGGCATTCCACGCCCGACACCACTCCGATCCCGGTGACGAGTGAGGCGCCGACCGCGTACTCGCTTCCCCAGGCGGCGAGCGGCGACAGTTCGAGGAACGGGGTGTCCTCGTCGACCAGGAGCTCGATCCGCTCGCGGGCGAGGAGCTTGCCGCGCGCGCGGTGCCGCGCGACGTACTTCTCACCGCCGCCCGCCAGCGCCCTGGTGTGCTCGACGGCCAGTTCGTCGAGCTTCGCGAGCATGGCCGCGCGGTTCGCGGCGTACTCGGCCGACGCGGTGTCGAGCCCGGTGGGCAGGACGGTCATGCGTTCACCTCCGGTGCGTGGACGGCTTCCAGCAGCGTCACGGGTATGGGCAGGTGCCGGGAGCGCAGCCACTCCCCCACCGCCTTGGCCTGCGGATCGAACCGGTGCCGGGCGGCGACCCCCTCGCCGAGCAGCCCGTGCACCACGAAATTGAGGGCGCGGAGGTTCGGCAGGACATGGCGTACGACGGTGAGGGGGGCGGTCTCCGGCAGCAGCTCCTGGAACCGCTCGACGGTCAGTTCATGGGCCAGCCACCGCCAGGCTTCGTCGTCCACGGCCCACACCCCCACGTTGGCGTCCCCGCCCTTGTCCCCGCTGCGGGCGCCCGCGATCCGGCCGAGCGGGGCGGTGCGGGTGGGCCCGGCGGGCAACGGCGCGGGCAGCGGGGGCTGTTCGACTTCCTGAAGGGGACGTGTCCGTGCGGGAGGTTCCTGGTGCTCGCGCCGCCCGTCCGGGAGCACGGCGACGTGTGCGACCTCGTCGGGCGGTACGCACCGGGCCTCGAACACGCCGTACGGGGCGCCCTTGCCGGGCGGGGCCGTGACATGGAAGCCGGGGTAGCTGCCGAGGGCGAGCTCGACCGCGGTCCCGGAGACGGCACGCCCGACGGCCTCCGCGTCCTGGTCGCGGACGACGAGCCGGAGCAGGGCGCTCGCGGTCTCCTCGGTGGCGGCGTCGGCCCGGTCGGTGCGGGACAGCTCCCAGCGCACCTCGTCCGGTTCGGTACGGGACCGGGCGAGCGCGTCCTCGAACTGGTCCCGCACGAGGCGCGCCTTGGCCTCGATGTCGAGCCCGGTGAGGACGAAGACGACCTCGTTGCGCCAGCCTCCGAGCCGGTTGAGGCCGGCCTTGAGGGTGGGCGGCGGGGCCTCGCCGCGCACGCCGGACATCCGCACCCGGTCGGGGCCGTCCTGGGTCAGCCGTACGGTGTCGAGCCGGGCGGTGACGTCCGGCCCGGCGTACCGGGCTCCGCCGGTCTCGTACAGCAGTTGCGCGGTGACGGTGCCGATGTCGACGATGCCGCCGGTGCCGTCGTGCTTGGTGATGACACAGGTGCCGTCGGCGTCGATCTCGGCGACGGGGAAGCCGGGCCGGAGCAGGTCGTGGTTCCGCTCGTGGCCGCGGAAGAACGAGTAGTTCCCCCCGGTGGCCTGGGTGCCGCACTCCAGTACGTGTCCGGCGACGACGGCCCCGGCGAGCGCGTCGTGGTCGTCGGGGCCCCAGCCGAAGTGGGCGGCGGCGGGTCCGGTGACGAGGGCGGCGTCGGTGACCCGCCCGGTCACGACGACATCGGCGCCCGCGGTCAGACAGGCGGCGATCCCGGCGCCGCCGAGGTAGGCGTTGGCGGTGAGGAACCCCTCCGGTACGGGGAGGCCGTCGCCCTCCACATGGGCGACGCGCACGGGCACGCCGACCTTCCGCGCCAACTCCCGCACGGCGTCGGCCAGTCCGGCCGGGTTGAGACCTCCGGCATTGGCGACGATCCGCACGCCGCGCTCACGGGCGAGCCCGAGTCCTTCTTCGAGCTGGCGCAGGAAGGTGGTGGCGTATCCACGCGTGGGGTCCTTGAGCCTGCTCCGGCCGAGGATGAGCATGGTCAGTTCGGCGAGGTAGTCGCCGGTGAGGACGTCGAGGGGCCCGCCGGTGAGCATCTCGCGCATGGCGTCGAAGCGGTCGCCGTAGAACCCGGAGGCGTTGCCGATCCGCAGGACCCGCCCGGTCACTTCCCGCCTCCCCGGGGCGAGCGGCCGGGGCCGGGCGGCCCGGCGAACGCCTGGGCGATGTCGAGCCACCGGTCGGCATCGGGCCCGGTGGCCCGGACGGCCAGGTCGTCGCGGTGGGCGCGCCGGGTGACGAGGAGGCAGAAGTCGACCAGCGGTCCGCCGACGCGCTGCGATGCGTCTTCGGCGCCGAACGCGATCATCTCGCCGTCGGGCGCTTCGAGTTCGACCCGGAACTCCTCCCGGGGCACCTCGATGCCCCGCACCAGGTAGGCGTAGTCCCTGGCCCGCACCCCGATCCGGGCGACGTGCCGCAGCCGGGCGGTGGGGGTCCTGGTGACCCCGAGGGCGTCGGCGACGTCCTGGCCGTGCGCCCAGGCCTCCATGATCCGCGCGGTCGCCATGGAGGCGACGCTCATCGGCGGCCCGTACCAGGGGATACGGGCCCCGGCCGGTGCGTCCCGCAGCGCAGCCTCCAGCCGCTCCCGCCCGCGCCGCCACCGTGCGAGGAGCGCCGCCGGATCCAGCACGGCCAGCTCCTCGGCCCCCCGGTCGACAAAGGTCTCCGGGGCCTCCATCGCCTTGGCGGCCTCCCGGGCGAAGGCGTCGGCGTCGGTCGCGGCCAGCAGGGCGACCTCGTCGGTCCAGGTGAGATGGGCGATCTGGTGCGCGATGTCCCAGCCGGGGGCGGGGGTCGGCGCGGCCCACTGCCCGGCGCTCAACCCCCCTACGAGTAAGTCGAGTTCCTGGCTCTCTTCGCGCAGATCGTCGAGCACGGCTGCGACATCGGGCACGGTGCGCTCCCCTCGGGGCAAGGCGGTGTGCCCAGGAGCATGACAGCGGACCTATAAACAAGCAAGCATGCTTGCATTATTTTCTACCCCACCATCGGGGCGGCTCGTCCCGGTGGCGGTACGCCCTGAGGTCGCTCACGAAGCCGAACGGACCCGGCAGGACGTCACTGCACATCGGTGCGGCCCAGCCAGCTCGGCCGGACCGGCACCCCGTCCGCGTATCGCTCCACCGGCGAGGACGGTGACGGCGGAGGTGACGGAGGCGGAGGCGGCGCGACCTCGGGCTCGGGTGCCGCCGGTTCAGGTTCGGCCGCGGGTGGGGGCGGTGCGGCGCTGTCGTCCAGCAGCTCGGCCACCGTGAACCGGGTGCTGAAGGACTGCCAGGCACCGTCGATCACCAGAAGGAAGCCGCCGTCCTCCCGGAAGAGCCGACGGCGCTTCGGGCTCCAGGGGTGCTCCGGCGTATGGTTCCGGGCCCGGCGCTCCAGCTCCACCAGGGCGTCCTCGCGTGTGCCTTCCAGGTGCGCCAGCACGTATGCCTCCGTGTGCTTGCGCTCCCCCGCCCCCACGGTCGTCTCCATGACCAGTCCCCAGGTCGCCATGTGCCCCGCCCCTTCCCCCTCGTTCAGGAGCAACCCTAGGGGCTCTCGTTCGGACGCTCCACGGCGACGTGTGAGGATCGGATCATGGGTGGGACAGAGATCCGTCGCCGCCGCGACGGCGACATCGAGGCGTGCGTCGACGCGCTGGCTACCGTGCACGGGGCGGACCGCTACCCGGCCGAGTGGCCGGCCGACCCGGGGAGCTGGCTGACTCCTCATGGGTTGCTGGACGCCTGGGTGGCCATGGACGGCGCGACGGTGCTGGGGCATGTGGCGCTCACGCGTACGGAGGAGGTTCTGGCGAAGGAGGCCGGCCTGCCCGTGGCGGAACTGGCTTCGGTCGCCCGGCTCTTCGCGCGCTCCGAGGCACGTCGCCGCAGAGTGGCGAGCGCGTTGCTCGACACGGTGAGGGCGGCGGCGGCAGCCCGGGGTGTGCGGCTCGTCCTGGAGGCCGAGGAGGGCGGGGCGGCCGCCATCGCGCTCTACGAGCGTGCCGGGTGGCGCCACGTCGGCAGCCGCACCGACGACTGGACCACGGCCGACGGGCGTCCGGCCCGGATGCGCGCGTACCTGGCCCCCGTCGAGCCGGTCGGGCAGCCCGCCGCGATCCGGTGATCCGTCCGGCCGGGAGAGCCTTCCCCCGCACAGCCGCCGCTCACGGGGCGGCCCGGTGGATACGGGCCGGCGCGTCGCGTGTCCGGGGCAGGTGGTCGCGGAGTGCGGGCGGGCCGTCAGGCGCGGTCGCGGCCCTTCCCGCTCCGCACCTGACTGCGCACCGCCCCCATGCTCGCGCCGATGACCAGGGCGATGGCCAGGGCGTCCGTCGTGGAGAGGGCCTGGTCGAGGATCAGGAAGCCGGCCGTGGCCGCGATCGCCGGTTCGAGGCTCATCAGGATCGCGAAGGTGGGCGCGGGCAGGCGGCGCAGCGCCATGAGTTCGAGGGTGTACGGAAGGACCGAGCTCAGCAGTGCCACCACCGCGCCCAACCCCAGCGTGGACGGGACCAGCAGTTTCGAGCTCGACTCCAGGACGCCCAGGGGCAGGGAGAGGAGCGCGGCGACCACCAGGGCCAGGGCCAGGCCGTCCGCCTGCGGGAAGCGGCGGCCGGTGCGGGCACTGAAGACGATGTACGTCGCCCACATGGCACCCGCGCCCAGCGCGTACGCGGCGCCCCCCGGATCGAGCCGGTCGAAGCCCCCGCCGCTCAGCAGCACCACGCCGCCCAGCGCGAGGCCCGCCCACACCACGTTGATCAGGCGGCGGGAGGCAACCACCGAGAGGGCGAGCGGACCCAGCACCTCCAGGGTGACGGCCGCGCCCAGCGGGATGCGGTCGGCGGCCTGGTAGAAGAGCGTGTTCATGCCGCCCATCGCCAGCCCGAACGCGAGGACCGTGCCCCAGTCGGCGCGCGTGTAGCCGCGCACCTTCGGGCGGCAGACGGCCATCATGACCAGCGCGGCGACGGCCAGGCGCAGGGTGACGACCCCGAGCGCGCCGGCCCGGGGCATCAGCAGGACCGCGACCGCGGAGCCGAACTGGACGGAGAGGCCACCGGCGACCACCAGCGCGACCGGGGCGAGCGCCGCCCTCCGGCCCCCGGGGCGTGCGGGGCCTGCCGCACCGCCCAGGGCGGACACCGCCTCCGGTACGGCGACGGCTGCGGCCTGCTCCGTGGCCGCGGCCGCTGCTGCACTGCGCTGGTCGTTCACCTGCGGTGTCCCTCCCGAGTCCGAAGCCCGACGCCTGATGCACGACGGTACATTTCAATGCACTGCTTGATTGAAGATACTGCACTCCCGTGGTGCGGTACCTCCTCTTACGGTAGGTACCTCCGCGTGGTGCGTGAAATGCCTGCTGGACTCCCGTTATGCTCCCCGCGCATGAGCCTGGGACGCAGCGATGACGGCCGCACCGGAAACCGGTCGGGCCACGACTCCGGCCGCGGCATCGAGGTCCGCCATCTGCGCGCCTTCCTCGCCGTCGCCGACGAGGGCAACGTCACCCGCGCCGCCGCCCGCCTCCGCCTCACCCAGCCCGCGGTCTCCCGCACGCTCGCCGCCCTGGAGCAGCGCCTCGGCATCCGGCTCGTCGACCGGTCCACCCACCATCTCGCCCTCACCCCCGAGGGCGTCGCCTTCCGGGACAGGGCCGCCGCCGCGGTCGCCGCGTTCGACGCGGCGCTCGACCCCGGCGGGCTGCGCCGCCGACCGCTGCGGCTCGGGCACGCCTGGTCCGCGTTCGGCCCGTACACCACCCCGCTGCTCCGCCGCTGGCAGGAGCGGTATCCGCAGACCCCGCTCGAACTGCTGCGGATCGACGACCGCACCGCCGGGCTCACCCGCGGCGAGGTCGACGCCGCGCTGCTGCGGGGGCCCGTCGAGGCGCCGGGGCTCGTCACCGAGGTGCTCCTGGAGGAGGACCGGGTGGCGGCCGTCGCCACCGACGGACCGCTCGCCGGGCACGCCGTGCTCACGCTCGCCGAGTTGGCGGGCAGCACCGTCGTCCTCAACACCGTCTCCGGCACGACCACCGTCGACCTCTGGCCGCCGGACACCCGGCCCGCCACGATCCTGACCGTCGCCAACACCGATGACTGGCTGACCGCCATCGCGGCGGGGCGCGGCGTCGGGGTGTCCGCCGCGTCCACCGCCGGCATGCATCCGCACCCCGGGGTCGCCTACCGCCCGCTCGTCGACGCCCCGACCATCCCGGTCCTGCTCGCCCGGCGTGATGCCCCCGGCCATCCCGCGCTGGACGACCTCGTCGCGCTCGCCCGCGAGATCGTGCGGGGCGACGCCCCGCACCGGGCCCCGTGAACGGGCACGGGATCCACGTCAGCGGGGCGTGCCGCTGCCCGGTACGACGGCCAGCGCGTCGATCTCGACCCGGAATCCGGGATGGACCAGGCCGGCGACCCCCACCAGGGAGCAGGCGGGCGGGTGCCCGGCGTCCTGGTGCTCGTCACGCACCCGGCGGAAGGCGGGCAGGTCCGTGAGATCGGTCAGGTACACCGTCAGCTTGACCACGTCGCGCAGACCGCATCCCGCCGCCGCCAGCGCGGTGGACAGATTGGCGTAGACCTGGCGCACCTGCGCCTCGGCGTCCTCGGCGCCCACCAGGTTTCCGTCGCGGTCCACCGGCACCTGGCCCGAGACGGCGACCATGGTCCCGCTGAACGTCACGGCGTGGCTGTATCCGTTGGTGGGCGGAGACCCCTCGGGGCGTACGTGGTGTGTCACTGCTCCTCCTCGTGCCGGTGTCCATCGGGAAACCCGTGCCGGTGCCCGCCGGGAAAGTGTGCCGCCCTCATCCCTCCGGCGGCATCCGGGGCAGGCCCTCCGCCAGCACCTCCGCCAGGTGTCGCGCCCGCACGCCGCCCAGTTGCTCCAGCTGCGTCCGGCAGGAGAATCCGTCCGCCAGCACCTCCGTGCCGGGCTCCGCGGCACGCACCGACGGCAGCAGTTGTTCCTCGGCGCAGGCCACCGAAACCCCCCAATGGCCCCGCTCGAAGCCGAAGTTTCCGGCGAGTCCACAGCATCCACCGCTCAACTCGCCCGTCAGACCGGCCCGTTCCCGCAGCCGGCGATCCGCGGCATCGCCCAGGACCGCGTGCTGGTGACAGTGGGTCTGGCCGGTGACCGGGCGGTCCAGGCGGGGTGGCCGCCAGTGCGGGGCGTACTCCTCCAGGTACTGCGCCAACGTCCTCACCGACCCGGCGAGTTCGGCCGCCCGAGGGTCGTCGGGGAGGAGTTCGGGCAGGTCGGTGCGGAGGGTGGCGGCGCAGCTCGGTTCGAGGACGACGACGGGGTCTCCCAGGACCGCACCGATCCGGTCCAGGGTCCGGCGCATCACCGTACGGGCCCTGTCGAGCTGGCCGGTCGACACATACGTGAGACCGCAGCACAGCCCGCGGCCGGGCGTCAGCACGGTCCGGCCCGCCGACTCCAGGACGCGGACCGCCGCCCGGCCCACTTCGGGCGAGAAGTGGTCGGTGAAGGTGTCGGGCCACAGGAGGGCCACCTGGTCGTCGCAGAGGGGCACCGTTCCCCCGGCCGACCGCCGTCGCAGCCACCGGGTGAACGTCTCGCGTGCGAGCACCGGGATCCCGCGCTCCGGCGCGATCCCGGCGAGCCGCTTGGCCAGGGCGGCCGACGGGCGCGCCCGGGCCAGGGTGTTCAGCACGCCCGCGAACGGGGCGGCAAGGCGCAGCCAGCCCGGCAGCCGCCCCATCGTGTAGTGGGCGGCCGGGCGCAGCCGCCCCCGGTAGTGGTGGTGCAGGAACTCCGCCTTGTACGTGGCCATGTCGACGCCCACCGGGCAGTCGCCGCGGCAGCCCTTGCAGGCGAGGCACAGGTCGAGCGCGTCCCGCACCTCCTCGCTCCGCCAGCCGTCCGTGATCACCTCGCCCGCGAGCATCTCGTGCAGCAGCCGGGCCCGGCCCCGGGTGGAGTGGGCCTCCTCGCCGGTCGCCCGGAACGACGGGCACATCACGCCCGCGCCCGCGGGCCGGGCGGCGGTACGGCACTTGGCGACGCCCACGCACCGGCGTACCGCGGCGGAGAAGTCGCCGCCGTCGTCCGGGTAGCCGAACGCCACGTCCACCGGGCGTCTCGGCAGCACCTCGAACCTGAGGTTCTCGTCGAGCCGGGCCGGGCGGACGAGGATGCCCGGGTTCATGCCGCCGTCCGGGTCCCAGATGTCCTTGAACCGGGCGAAGAGGGCGACCAGTTCGTCCCCGTACATGCGTGGGAGCAGTTCGGCGCGGGCCTGGCCGTCACCGTGCTCCCCGCTCAGTGATCCGCCGTGCGCGACGACCAGGTCGGCCAGCTCTCCGGAGAAGCGGCGGAAGCGGGCCACCCCTTCGGGGTTCAGCAGGTCGAAGTCGATCCGGACGTGGACGCAGCCCTCGCCGAAGTGTCCGTACGGGGTACCGCGCAGTCCGTGCTCGGCGAGCAGGGCGCGGAAGTCGCGGAGGTACGGGCCGAGGCGGGCGGGCGGTACGGCGCAGTCCTCCCAGCCGGGCCAGGCCTCCGTGCCGTCGGGCATCCGGGTGGCGGTGCCGGCCGCGTCCTCGCGGACGCGCCACAGGGCCCGTTGTCCGGCCGGGTCGGTGACGACGACGCCGTTCAGCGCGTCGGCCGCCCGCAGGACGCGCTCGGCGTGCGCCCGCGCCTCGGCCGGGGTGGCGCCGCCCGTCTCGATGAAGAGCCAGGCACCGCCGCGCGGCAGCCCGGCCGGTTCCCGTACGAGATCGGCGGCCATGCCCTCCACGGTCAGGGGATGGTGGGGGAGCAGACCGGGGGCGGCCTCGGCGGCGGCGGACTCGTCGGCGTAGGCGAGTACAACGAGCGCGCGGGCCGCCGGCGCCTCGACCAGTCGTACGGACGCCTCCGTCACCACGCCGAGCGTGCCCTCGCTGCCGCAGAAGGCACGGACGAGGTCGGCCCCGCGCTCCGGCAGGAGTGCGTCCAGCGCGTACCCGGAGATGCGGCGCGGGAGCGCGGGGAAGCCGGTGCGCAGGAGAGCGAGGCCGGCACCGACGAGTTCGGGGAGTCCGACGAGCCCGGCGGGGAATCCGGGCCCGCCGCCCCGGCCCAGCCGCAGCGTGTCGCCGCCGTAGCGAGTCACGGTCAGGGCGTGCACGTTGTCGGCCGTGGTGCCCCAGGCGACCGAGTGCGCGCCGCAGGAGTTGTTGCCGATCATGCCGCCCAGCGTGCAGCGGCTGTGTGTGGAGGGGTCGGGTCCGAAGGTGAGGCCGTGCGGGGCGGCGGCGGCGCGCAGATCGTCCAGGACCACGCCGGGCTGGACGACCGCGGTGCGGGACCCGGCGTCCAGTTCGACGATCCTCCGCAGGTGGCGGGTGAGGTCGAGGACGACCCCGGTGCCGGTGGACTGTCCGGCGATGGAGGTGCCGCCGCCGCGCGGGACCACGGGCACCGCGTGCGCGCGGCAGACGGCGAGCGCGGCGGCCACGTCGTCGGCGTCGCGCGGGGCGACGACGCCGAGGGGTACGCGGCGGTAGTTGGAGGCGTCCATCGTCGTCAAGGCCCGTGCGGTGGGTCCGAAGTCGACCTCTCCACGGACCGCGGAGCGCAGGGCCTGTGCGAGTTCGGCGCGTTCCGTGGGTTTCTGATGTGCGGCCATGGGCTCAGGATGCCGTTGATCGGGCCACTCGTCCGCCCGAGGACGCACGATTCCCCTGAATACGTCAATACGTCGGAATACGTCGGACGCGTAGTCACATACGTAACAGAGAACGCCACAAGGACTTCCCAAAGGGAGTGTCAATTCTCATATAGTGACCACAACTTGGCTTGGAATTATCAGCTCCAGTTGTCGCGTTCGCCTGTGCCGTACGAAGTGTCCCGATCTGTCCCGCCCGCCCGTTCGTCCCGTCCGCCCCCAAGGACTCCACTTGAGCCCCTCATCCCGGCCGACCGCACTGGCCCTGCTGATCTCACTGGCCGTCACCGGATCCCTGTGCGTGTGGGCGGTCGTCGCCGCCCCCGACTCGGTACGGCCCACGCTGGCCTGGGGGGCGGGCGCCGCCGCCGTGCTGCTGTCCGCCGCCGTGGCCACCGCCGTCCACGCCCGCGCCACCACGAACCGGCTGCGCGCCCGTATCACGGCGGAGACCCACCGGTTCACCGGCGAGATCAGCCGGCTCGTGTCCGCCTCCGCGGCCGAGGGCCAGCGTTTCACCGCCGAGACCGCCCGGATCAAGGCCGCCGCGGAGGCCGAGACGGCGCGGATCACCGCGCAGGCCCTCGCCGAGACCGAACGGCTCACCGCCGAGACCGAGCGGCTCGGCGCCCGCGCGGCCCGCAGCGAGACCGAGCGTTCCGCCGCGATCGCCGCCTGCGCCAACGCCGCGGGCCGCATGCAGGCCCTGTCCACCAGCATGCTCGCGGACCTGCGCGAGATGGAGCACCGGCACGCGGCTGAGGACGTGCTCGGCGATCTGCTCCACCTGGACCACCGCACCGCCCAGGCCGGCCGCCTCGCCGACTCCATCGCCGTGCTGACCGGCGCCCGCTCCGGGCGGCGCTGGGCGAAGCCGATCGTGATGGAGTCGATCCTGCGCGGCGCGATGGGCCGGATCAGCGGCTATCAGCGCGTACGCCTCCACTCGACCAGCGATGTCGCGGTCGCCGGTCACGCGGCCGAGGGCGTCATGCACGCGCTCGCCGAACTCCTGGACAACGCGGCCAACTTCTCACCGCCCACGGCCGAGGTCCATGTGTACGTCGAGGAGGTGCCGGCCGGCATCGTCCTGACCGTCGAGGACAGCGGTCTGGTCATGAGCGATGTCCAGCTGCGCCGCGCCGAGCGCGCTGTTTCGGCCACGCACCAGGACCTGACGGGGCTCTCCGGTACCCGGCTCGGTCTCGCCGTCGTCGGCCGGCTGGCCCGCAAGCACGGTCTGACCGTGTCGTACCGGCCGTCCGCGCGCGGCGGCACGGGCGCCCTGATGATGCTCCCGCAGGAACTCCTCACCCGTGCCGCGCCGAAGGTCCCGGCCGCCCCGGCCCCGCTGTCCGAACCGGTGTCGGCCCAGCCGGTGACGCAGCCCGTCCCCGAGCCGGAGCCCGCCCACGAGACGGCCGCCGCGGCCGACACCCGGCCCCCGCGGGACCCGGCACCGGCGGACTCCCCCGCGCTCCCGGACTCCCCCGCGTCCGAGACCACCCGCAACCTCCCCCGGTTCGGCGAGAGCGGACTCCCCAAGCGCCCCCGAGGCCGCACCCTCGCCGCCGCCGAGGCCCGCACCAACGCCAACGGCACCGGCGCGGCCACGCCGCCCCGTACCGCCGACCCCAAGGAACAGGCAGCCCGCTTCAGCAGCTTCCGCCAGGCTGTCCGGCCCAGTCCCCCGCACCCGGAAGAAGGCAACACCCGATGACCGCGACCACCGACGAGAAGCTCAACTGGCTGCTGGAGGGGCTCCTGGAGCGCACCCCCGGCACCCGTCATGCCCTCGTCCTGTCCAGGGACGGCCTCAAGCTGTGCCGTACCCCCGAGCTCTCCGTCGACCAGGCCGACCAGCTGGCCGCGATCTCGGCCGGTATCCAGAGCCTGTCGCACGGCGCGTCCGTCGAGTTCGGTGACGGCACCGGCGGCGTACGGTCCGCCATGGCCGAGTTCTACGGCGGCGTGCTGTTCATCGTCGAGGCGGGCGCGGGCGCCCATCTCGCGGTCGTCGCCTCCGACGAGGCCGACGTCGGTCTCATCGGGCACAACATGAGCGAGCTCGTCGAGCAGCTCGGCGAGCACCTGAGCGCGCCGCCGCGCTCCTCCTCGGCCCCCGCGGCCGCCGTCGACGCGACAGCGAACGTATGACCCGCCGCCGCCCCGGCCGGGACGACGACCCGGACCGGCTGTACACCCTCACCGGTGGCCGCAGCCGGTCCGATTCGGACGCGTTCGACCTGGTGACGCTGGTGGTCTCCGAGTGCGAGCCGGTCCCCGGCATGCAGTCGGAGCACGTCACGATCCTGCGGATGTGCCAACTGCCCACCGCGGTCGTGGAGATCGCCGCGGGCCTCGGCCTGCCCGTCAGCATCGTCCGGATCATGCTGTCCGATCTGCTGGACACCGGCCGGATCAGCGCCCGCCACCCCCGTACCGCCCGTGTCGCGGACCGGCTCCCCGACCCCGACATCCTGGAACAGGTGCTCGTTGGACTCCGCAACCTCTGACCGTGCCGCCCTGCAGGCGACGGCCGACAACGGACTGAAGATCGTCGTCGTCGGCGGCTTCGGGGTCGGCAAGACCACCATGGTCCGCTCCGTCAGCGAGATCCGTCCGCTGAACACGGAAGAGACCATGACCAGCGCGGGCGAGGCCGTCGACCACCTCGACGGTGTGCAGTCGAAGACGTCCACGACCGTCGCCTTCGACTTCGGCCGGATCTCGCTCGACGAACGCTCGGTGCTGTACCTCTTCGGCGCCCCCGGCCAGGAGCGGTTCTGGTTCCTGTGGGACCGGCTGTTCTCGGGCACGCTCGGCGCGGTCGTCCTCGTCGACACCCGCCGGCTCGCCGACTCCTGGTACGCGATCGACCGCCTGGAGCACCACGGCACGCCGTTCATCGTGGCGTGCAACGACTTCGGCGGCCCGCTCCACACCGAACAGCAGATACGGGAGGCGCTCGACCTCTCGGACGACATCCCCCTGGTGGAGTGCGACGCCCGGGACCGTTCGTCCAGCAAGTACGTACTGATCACGCTGGTCGAGTACCTGCACGCCCTCTCGCGGGGCAAGGTCTCCACCCCGTCCGCCGCCCGTCCGGACATCACGCCGGAGAAGACCCCGGAGCCCACCTCGTGACCCAGCCCCCGGCGCCGGCCCCCGGCTGCCCCGTGTCCCAGGGCCGCGAGCCGCTCTCCGGCCCACGGTTCCAGACCGAACCGACCCGGCTGTACCGGGAGATGCGCCGCGACCACGGGGCCGTGGCGCCCGTCGTCCTCGACGGCGACATCCCCGCCTGGCTCGTGCTCGGCTACCGCGAACTGCACCAGGTCACCGCCGACCCGGTGCTGTTCAGCCGGGACTCCGACCTGTGGAACCAGTGGGAGCGCATCCCCGACGACTGGCCGCTGCTGCCGATGATCGGCCGCAAGCAGCCGTCGATCCTCTACACGGTCGGCCCCCGGCACACCGAGCGCGCCGCGATGATCAGCAACGCGCTGGAGTCCGTCGACCCGTTCGCGCTGAAGCGGTACGCCGAGGAGTTCGCCGACGGACTCGTCGACCGGTTCTGCTCCACGGGCGGCACCGAGATCATCGCCGAGTACGCAATGCTGCTCCCCGCCCTCGTCCTGGCGAAGATCTACGGCTTCAGCGACGCCGTCGGCGCGGCGCTCGTGGGCTCCCTCAACGACATGATCGACGGCCGCGAGCGGGCGCTGGCCGGTCAGCAGCACCTCGCCTCGTCCATGTTCCAGCTGCTGGCCGACAAGCACGCCGTGCCCGGCGACGACGTCGCGACCAGGATGATCGCCGACCCGGGCGACTTCACCGACGAGGAGGTGGCCCAGGACCTGATGGTCATGATGGCCGCGGGCCACCAGCCGACCGCCGACTGGATCGGCAACTCGCTGCGGCTCATGCTCACCGACGACCGGTTCGCCGCCTCCCTCTCGGGTGGCCGGCACAGCGTCGCCGAGGCCATGAACGAGGTGCTCTGGGAGGACACCCCGACCCAGAACGTCGCGGGCCGCTGGGCCTCGCGCGACACCCACCTCGGCGGGCGCCACATCGAGGCGGGCGACCTGCTGCTGCTGGGCATCGCCGCCGCCAACTACGACCCGCAGGTCCGCACCGACGGCTCCGCGCTGACCGGCGGCAACAACGCGTTCCTCTCCTTCGGCCACGGCGAGCACCGCTGCCCGTTCCCCGCCCAGGAGACCGCCGAGGTCATCGCCCGCACCGGCATCGAGGTGCTGCTGGACCGGCTCCCGGACATCGACCTCGCCGTCCCCGCCGAACAGCTCACCCGCCGCCCGTCCCCGTGGCTGCGCGGACTGACGGACCTGCCGGTGGTCTTCACCCCCACCCCAGCCCTCGGAACCACCCCCGGAACCGCCATCGGAGGCAAGAGATGACCCGGATCGCGCTCGACCCCTTCGTCACCGACCTCGACGGCGAGAGCGCCCGGCTGCGCGCGGCCGGCCCACTCGCCGAGGTGGAACTGCCCGGCGGGGTGCACTGCTACGCCGTCACCCACCACGCGGAGGCCCGCCAGCTGCTCACCGACAGCCGGATCGTGAAGGACATCAACGTCTGGAGCGCCTGGCAGCGCGGCGAGATACCGATGGACTGGCCGCTGATCGGCCTCGCCAACCCGGGGCGCTCCATGCTCACGGTGGACGGCGCGGACCACCGTCGGCTGCGCACCCTGGTCGCACAGGCACTGACGGTGAAGCGGGTGGAGCGACTGCGGGCCGGCATCGAGGCGCTGACCACGGCGAGCCTGGACCGGCTGGCCGCGCTGCCCGAGGGCGAGGCGGTCGACCTGAAGGCGGAGTTCGCGTATCCGCTGCCGATGAACGTGATCAGCGAACTGATGGGCGTGGACAGCGCGGACCACCCGCGGCTGAAGGAGCTCTTCGAGAAGTTCTTCTCGACGCAGACGCCGCCCGAGGAGGTCCCGCAGATGATGGCGGACCTCGGCGCGCTCTTCACGAAGATCGTCGACTCCAAGCGGGCCGAACCGGGCGACGACCTCACCAGCGCCCTGATCGCGGCCTCCGAGGACGGCGACCACCTCTCCGACGAGGAGATCGTCAACACCCTGCAGCTGATCATCGCGGCCGGTCACGAGACCACGATCAGCCTGATCGTGAACGCGGTCGTCGCGCTCCAGACCCACCCCGAGCAGCGCAAGCAGGTGCTGAACGGTGAGGTGCCGTGGGAGAACGTGATCGAGGAGACCCTGCGCTGGAACACTCCCACGTCCCACGTCCTGATCCGGTTCGCCACGGAGGACGTCGAGGTCGGCGACAAGGTCCTGCCGAAGGGCGAGGCGCTGATCGTCTCCTTCGGCGCGCTCGGCCGCGACGAGGCACAGCACGGACCGACCGCCGGTGACTTCGACATCACCCGCTCCCCCAACCGCCACATCGCTTTCGGCCACGGTCCGCACGTCTGCCCGGGAGCGGCACTCTCCCGGCTGGAGGCGGGGGTGGCCCTGCCCGCACTGTACGAGCGGTTCCCGGAGCTGGAACTCGCCGTCCCCGCGTCCGAGCTGCGGAACAAGCCGATCGTCACCCAGAACGACCTCCACGAGCTGCCGGTGGAACTGGGCTGACCCCGCTCCCCGTCACGCGGCCCACGGACCGGCGCGCACGCCGTCCACGCACCGGAGCGGGTGTCTCATCCGACGGACACGGTCCTCGACCGTGCCCGTGAGGCACTACGCTCCGGTTCGTGGCCGATATCCAGATTCCCGCTGACATCAAGCCCGCCGACGGACGCTTCGGCGCCGGTCCTTCCAAGGTGCGGACGGAGGCGCTCGACGCGCTGGCCGCCACCGGTACGTCTCTTCTCGGTACGTCCCACCGCCAGGCCCCGGTCAAGAACCTGGTCGGCGCGGTGCGTCAGGGTGTGCGCGACCTCTTCTCCCTCCCCGAGGGCTACGAGGTCATCCTGGGCAACGGCGGCTCGACCGCCTTCTGGGACATCGCGACGCACGGGCTCATCGAGACGAAGTCCCAGCACCTCAACTTCGGCGAGTTCTCGTCGAAGTTCGCGAAGGCCGCCGCGCTCGCCCCGTGGCTGGCCGACCCGACCGTGATCGCCTCCGACCCCGGCACCCACCCGGACCCGCGGGCCGAGGCGGGCGTCGACGTCTACGCCTTCACGCACAACGAGACCTCGACCGGTGTCGCCGCACCGGTCAAGCGCGTCGCGGGCGCCGACGAGGGCTCCCTGGTCCTGGTGGACGCCACCTCCGGCGCGGGCGGCCTGCCGGTCGACATCACCGAGTCGGACGTCTACTACTTCGCCCCGCAGAAGTCCTTCGCCTCCGACGGCGGTCTCTGGATCGGTGTCTTCTCTCCGGCGGCCCTGGAGCGCGCCGCGCGCATCCACGCGTCGGGCCGTCACATCCCCGAGTTCTTCAGCCTGCCCACGGCGATCGACAACTCCCTGAAGAACCAGACGTACAACACCCCGGCCCTCGCCACGCTCTTCCTCCTGAACGAGCAGCTGAACTGGCTGAACTCCCAGGGCGGCCTGGACTTCTCGGTCCGCCGCACGGCCACCTCGGCGCGGAATCTGTACGGCTGGGCCGAGGACTCCAAGTACGCGACCCCGTTCGTCTCCGACCCGGCGAAGCGCTCGCAGGTCATCGGCACGATCGACTTCGCGGACGAGATCGATGCCTCGGCCGTCGCCAAGGTGCTGCGCACCAACGGCATCGTCGACACCGAGCCGTACCGCAAGCTGGGCCGCAACCAGCTGCGTGTGGCGATGTTCCCGGCGATCGACCCGGCGGACATCCAGGCGCTGACGGCCTGCATCGACTACGTGATCGAGAAGCTGTAACGGGTACGCACACGAGAAGGGCCCCGCGCCGACGTGCGGGGCCCTTCTCGTTCACTCGACCGGGTGGCGGAACGCCGTTCGGGCAGGGGCGGCCGGATCGTCCTACGATGATGGCCTCGACATCATCCCTTCAGGAGGCCCGCAATGTCTGCAGCCGCAGTCGAGCACCCCTGTGACGGTGAGCCGGAATCGCTGCTCGAAACAGCCAACAGCCTCATGGAGCAGCACCCGGGTTACCGCGTCGAGATCATCGGAGGCGTCATCACCGTGGCCCCACCCCCGGACGGCCCGCATGCGGATGCGCTGACCACGCTCATGATTCCCTTCCTGGCCGCAGGCCTCCACGGCGAGGAGACCCGAGTCCTTCAGGGAATCGGCCTGTGGCTCCCCGGCGGCCCCGAGGACTACGCCATCCCCGACCTGGCGGTCGTCGACGCCGATCGCGACGAGCACCTGGTAGAGAACAACTGCTACGACCCCGCCGTCTTCCGCCTCGTGCTGGAGGTCACCTCCAGCAACTACAACAACGACCTGCGCAACAAGGTCGCCGCCTACGCGGAGGCCAAGATCCCGGTCTACGTGATCGTCGACCGCAAGCACGGCCGGGTGCACGTCCTGACCGAGCCCATGGGCGGCGGTTACGACGGCCATCAGGTGTACGCCCCCGGGCAGACGGTCGCGCTGCCCGATTCGATCGGCGCGCCGGTGACGCTCGATGTCGCCGAGCCCATCCGGGCCGGACGTCGCCGTACCTGATCAACCGGCCGCCGCCAGCGCCTTCCTGAGCCGGGTGACGCCCGCCGCCCACTCCTTGTCCCCTGCGTCGTCCCACAGCTCGCGCAGCTCCGAGGATTCGCCCAGCACCGCGTCGAGGGCCTTCACCGCGAGGGGACGCAGGTCCGTCGACAGGGTGGGCAGCGCCTTGTCGGGGCCGTACGCAGTGGTCACCGCCTCTCCCCCCGGGCACTGGGAGCCGACCAGTGCGGCCGCCGCGATCGCTTCCTCGCCCTCGTCGCTGTCCAGGTAGTCCGCCGCGATCGCGATGCCCAGAACCTTGCGGATGACCGCTTCCCGCTCGGTCTCGGGAACGGCATCCAGGCTTCCCGAGAAGTCCGCGGCCGTGTCGTTGTCGAAATGACCGGTGTCCCAGGTGCCCATGAGGTCCCCTCAGCAAATGGCGGTGTCCGCCGGTGGGTTCCAGCGGCGGACACCATCCTCACAGCCACCACTGACAACGAAGGCCGGGTCGGCCGGCCTGCCACACCGCGGCGGCCCGCACACCGGGCCCCCGCCCCCGTTCCCGTCCCAGGAAGACCACGCCCATGACGCCGTCCGCCACCGCCGTCCCGCCGCACGAGTTCAGCCTCACCCGGGCGGTCCGCGCCCTGGAGTCCGGCGAGCTGACCGCGACCGCACTGCTCGCCGACTGCCTCGACCGGATCGACGCCCGCGAGCCGGTGGTCGGGGCCTGGGAGCATCTCGACCGGGACGCCGCCGTACGACGGGCCCGCCTGCTGGACGACGGCCCCCGCCAAGGTCTCCTGCACGGTGTTCCGGTGGGCGTGAAGGACATCATCGACACCGCCGACCAGCCCACCGGCTACGGCTCGCCCCGCCACCGGGGCCACCGCCCCGACCGGGACGCGTGGTGCGTGGCCAGGCTGCGCGCGTCCGGCGCGGTGCTCGTCGGCAAGACGGTGACCACCGAGTTCGCGTACTTCACCCCCGGCCGGACCGCGAACCCGCACGCCCCGCACCACACGCCCGGCGGGTCCTCCAGCGGTTCGGCCGCGGCCGTCGCCGCCCGCATGGTCCCGCTCGCCCTCGGCACCCAGACCGCCGCGTCGACCATCCGCCCGGCCGCGTACTGCGGCACCGCGGGCCATGTCGCCACGCCGGGCGCCTTTCCGCTCACAGGCATCGCCGGCCTCAGCCACACGCTCGACTCGCTCGGCCTGCTGACCCGGACGGTCGAGGACCTCGCCCTGGCCCGCGCCGCCCTGCTCGGCCGCGCCGCGCACAGCCGGGACGCGGTCCTGCCGGACGTCCCGCACCCGGTGGTCCTGATCTGCTCCGGCACGGGCCCCGGCGCGCCGGATCGGACCGCGTACGGTTTCCACCCCACCGACGGGGCCATGGACCGGGCGATGCAGGACACCCGCCTCATGCTCCTCGCCGCCGGGGCCGAGGTGCGTGAGCTGGCGATCGACGCGGACCTCGCCGAGCTCGTGCGGACCCACACCACGGTCATGGCGTACGAGGCCGCCCGCGCCCTCGCCACCGAGTACGACGCGGGCGCCCTGAGCATCACGCACACCACGGACGACACACGCGCCGCATCCGATGCGTACGCGGCAGGGCCCCCCGCCGGTCCCCCCGGCGGGCAGCCCCTCAGCGCCCCTCTCCGCCGGCTCGTCGAGGACGGCCACCGTGTCTCGCGGCTCGACTATCTGGCGGCGCTGGACCACGCGGCCGCACAGCGCCGCCGTCTCCAGGCGCTGTTGGAGTCGGCGGACGCCGTCCTCGCCCCGGCCGCCGCCGGCCCCGCCCCCGCGGGCCTGACCACCACCGGCTCCCCGGTCTTCAGCCGGCCCTGGCAGGTGCTGGGGCTGCCGGCCGTGACAGTCCCGGGCCACCGGGACGCGGACGGACTCCCTCTCGGGGTGCAGTTGATCGGCCGCGTCGGCGGCGACGAGCATCTGCTGGCCGTCGCCCATCGCGTGGAACGCCTGCTGGCCGCTTCGGACAGCTGACCACGGAGCGAGGGCGCGCGCTCAGCCCGCCCCGCCCCGTTCCCAGCGCCGTTCGCCGTCGCACCACGCCTGCGTCGGCACCAGCCCGGCGGCGGCGGCCACGGCGGCGGACGCGGTGTGGTCCGGATGGACATGGGCGACGACGGTCCGCACCGCTCCCGTTCCCGTCAGGCGGGCCACCAGCCCCGCCGCCGCCTCCTTGGCGTATCCCCGCCCCTGCCACCGCGTCCCGACCACCCAGGCGATCTCCGCCTCCGCGTCCCGAGCGTGCACGGTCGCCTGTACGTAACCGGCCAGGCAGCCCTCGTCCCGTACCCGCAGCACCCAGTTCCACCACGCCACCCCGGGATCCGGCGAACCGGCGGTCCAGCGTGCGTAGCGGACCCGCAGTTCACCGGCGCTCTCCGGGGCGCCGCCCGTGTACGTGTGCAGGGCCGGGTCGGCCAGCACGGCCGCCATCTCGTCCGCGCACGCGACCCGCAGGGGCAGGACGTCGAGCCGCTCGGTGGAGAAGGGTTCGGGCCCGCGGTTCGTCATGGCGCCCGATCCTATGCGCACCGGTCGTCCGGCCTGTGTGCGCCGATCGTCGGGAAGTTGCTCAGCGGCTCAGTCGCCAAAACCGGCGCACCGCCGACGGCAGGAACACCGCGGTCAGTGCCATCGGCCACACCACCGCCATCAGCAGGGCGTGTTCCTCGACCCAGGTGCCGCCCCCCGCCACCGGGTTGCCGAAGAGTTCGCGGGTTGCCGTGACGGTCGACGAGATCGGGTTCCAGGCGGCCAGGGTGCCCAGCGGGCCCGGCATCAGGGAGGGGGCGACCAGGGCGCTGGAGATCATCGTGACCGGGAACGCGATCGCGTACAGGCCGCCCGCCGACTCCGCGTTCGGGATCAGGAGCCCCAGCCAGACGCCGACCCAGATCAGGCTGAACCGGAGCAGCAGAAGCAGTCCGAACGCTCCGACGGCGGCGGCCGGGCCGCCGTCCGCCCGCCAGCCGATCGCCAGCGCGGTCGCCGCGAGAACCGTCAACTCGGCGCCGGCGACCAGCAGATCGGCGAGACCGCGTCCGGCTGAGACGGCGGAAGACGCCATCGGCATGGAGCGGAACCGGTCGACGACGCCCTTGCCGACGTCGGTCACCATGGCCATCGCGGTGTTCATGAAACCCATGGCCATGGTCGTGGCGAACATGCCCGGCATCAGGAACTCCCGGTAGTCGCCGCCTCCGGGCACCTTCATGGCACTGCCGAAGACATATCCGTACAGCAGCACGGAAAGGATCGGGAAGCCCAACTGCCATATGATTGCCATCGGTTGGCGCAGGTAGTGGGTGAGGCTGCGCCGGGTGACGTTCCAGCTGTCGGCGAGCGCCCAGTGGAGTCGGCCACGTGCGGGGCCGACCGGGTGCGGAGCGACGGCGGTCATACCACCACCTCCTCTTCGGGCGTCCGGGTACGGTGTCCGGTCAGCGCGAGGAACACATCGTCGAGGCTCGGTCTGCGCAGCCCGATGTCCTCGGCCTCGATGCCTTCGTCCTGGAGGGTGCGCGCGACATCGGTGAGCGCGGCGACGCGGTCGGCGACCCGGGCATGGACGCGGCGGGTCGCTTCGTCGGAGACGACGAAACCGGCGTCGGCGACCCGTTCCACGGCCTTGACGACCGCAAGCAGGTCGGCCGCCTCGGCCGTGACGACCTCGATCCGGTCGCCTCCCACCCGGTTCTTCAGCCCGTCCGGGGTGTCGTCGGCGATGGCCCGGCCCCGGTCCATGACGGTGATGCGCGAGGCGAGGCGGTCGGCCTCGTCCAGGTACTGGGTGGTGAGCACCACCGTCGTACCCTCCGCCACCAACGCCCTTACGCTCTCCCAGACTTCGCCCCGTCCGCGCGGATCGAGCCCGGTCGTCGGCTCGTCCAGGAACAGCACCTGGGGGGCGAGGATCATCGATGCCGCCAGGTCGAGACGGCGTCGCATTCCGCCGCTGTACCCCTTGACCCCCTCGTCGGCGGCGTCGCGCAGATCGAACCGGTCCAGCAGTTCCGCGGCCCGCCGCCGGGCCCGCGGGCCGCCCAGGTGGAAGAGACGCCCGAACATCTCCAGGTTCTGCCGCCCGGTCAGGATCTCGTCGACGGCGGCGTACTGCCCGGTGAGCCCGATCCTGGTGCGTACGAGGCGGGGTTCGCGCAGTACGTCCAGCCCGGCGACCTCGGCCCGCCCGGCGTCGAACCGCAGCAGCGTCGACAGGACGCGTACGGCAGTGGTCTTGCCGGCCCCGTTGGGCCCGAGCAGCCCGTGCACGGTGCCGGGCCGGACGGCCAGATCGAACCCGTCGAGAGCCCTCTTCCGCCCGCCGCCCTTCCGCCCGCCGCGCTCGGGCGCGTACCGCTTCACGACTCCTGCGGCACGTACGGCATATCCGCTCGCACCCATGGCAGAACCCCCTTCTCCACGATGAACTGAGTACGCTGTACCCACATGAGAGTACACCGTACCCAATTCTTGTTCACAGGCTTACGCTGAGCCCATGACGAAGAACGGTTCAGCGAGTGGGGCGGACGGAACGACGGCCGGCAGCGGCGACATCGGGCGCAGCCTGGAACTCCTCTGGGGAACCGGCGACCGGCCCAGCCGCGGCCCCAAACCGGCTCTCACGCTCGGCCGGATCGTCGCCGCCGCCGTGTCGATCGCCGACGCGGAGGGCCTGGACGCCCTCTCGATGCGCCGGCTCTCCACCGATCTGGGCACCGGCACGATGTCGCTCTACCGGTACGTTCCCGGCAAGGCCGAGCTGCTGGACCTGATGCTCGACCACGTCCTGGGCGAACCTCTGGCCGACGCCCCGTCGGACGCCCCGGCCGACTGGCGCGCCGCCCTCGACACCATGGCGCGCACCTACCTGGAACAGTTGAGCCGCCACCCCTGGCTGCTCAAGATCAACCAGGCGCGTACGGTCCTCGGCCCCAGCGCCCTGCGGGGTCTCGAACTGGCCCTCGCCCACATCAGGGGCATGGGTCTGACCGACCAGGAGCTGATCTCGACGATCATCACGGTCAACAGCTTCGTGGAGGGCATCGCCCGCACCCGGCTCCAGACCACCGAGGCCGTGCAGCAGACCGGGCTGAGCAATGACGCCTTCTGGGAGGACCAGCGCCCCTACCTGGAGCGGGCCATGAGGAGCGGCGACTATCCGCTGATGGCGGCGCTCTCCGAGGACGCGTTCAGCTACGACGCCGACCACTTCGCGTTCGGCCTGCAACGGCTGCTCGACGGCTTCGACGTGCTCGTCGAGCGGCGCGCCGGGGGCTGACACGGGGCCGGGCCGCACACGCGGGAGGCCGGCCGTCGGTCAGCCGCGGCCACGGCGCCGTTTCATGAGGACGAGCGCTCCCACGGCGGCGAGCACCAGCGCTCCGACCAGGGTGCCGCCCTTCGTCCCGCCGCCGCTCCCGCCGGCGGCGGACGACGACGCACCGCCGCCCTTCGACGGCGACGTGCCCCCGCCGCCTCCGTCGCTCCGCACGTCCACCCGCACCACATCGCTCCGCTCCCCCTCCGAGCCGAACATCAGCGCCGAGCCGTCCGCCGTGTACGTCACCGACTCGGCCTGCCGCTGGAGCGGCGCCCGGACCGCGTGGTCGGCCCCGAGCCTGCCGTTCCCGAAGGCGTAGGCACGGGCGCTGAAGTACGAGCGCAGCACCAGCTCCTTGCCGTCCGGCGAGAAGGCGCCGTCCGTCACCCACGGCACCTCCCCCACGCGCCGGAAGACGTTGGTGGCACCCGTGGTGAGCTTCGCGGGGCCCTCGTACAGCCCGCCGCCGTCCTCGTTCTTCGACGCGATGTAGACGCGCCCGGTCGCGGGGTGGACCATCAGCGCCTCGGCGTTGCGCGGACCGTCGGCGTACTTCACATCGAACTGCGTGGCGCGGACCGTGGCGTCCTTGAGCTGCTTCGGCTCCGGGAAGCGGTAGATCCAGACGTGGTCCCAGCTGCCGTTCAGGTTGTCGCCGATGTCACCGACGTACAGATTGCCGTCGGGCCCCAGCGAGATGGCCTCCACGTCGCGCGGCCGGCCCACCCCCCGCATGGTGATCGTCGCGACGGTCTTCCCGGTGCGGGAGTCGACGGCGTAGACGTACGGCCCGTCGTCGCTGTCGTTGTGCGTCCAGTAGACGCCGGGGTGGGTGCGGCTGGCCGCGAGGCCGCTGGACTCGGTGATCCTGGGGTCCTCGATCGTGAAGCTCCGGTCGGCTCCGTCTCCGGCCGTCGCGGGAGCCGCCCCCGCGAGGAGAAGCAGCGCGGCGGCTCCGGACACAGTCAGGTACGAACGCATGGACCCAAGTGTCCATCGTCACGTCGCAGGCCGCAGGAGTGATCCGCGATGATGACGCCATGCGTTTCACGTTTGTCGGCGATTCCATGACGATCGGCCGCGCCGGCGACTTCACCTGGCGCTACCGGATGTGGCAACACCTGGATTCCGTCCTCGGCACCCCGTTCGAGATCGTCGGCCCGCGCAGCGAGCTGTACGACACCGGAACGAACACTCCCGTCTCGTACGCGTACGGCGCACCGGACTTCCCGGTCGGGGCCCGTGCCCATCTGGCCGGCTGGGGCGAGGGCTGGCTGCACATGGCCCCGGTGATCGCCGACACCGTCACCGAGCACCGCACGGACGTCCTGCTCGTCTCGCTCGGCCTGATAGACCTCGGGTTCTATACGGACAGTGGCCGAACCGCCCTGAACGCAAGGGCGTTCATCGCTGCGGCCCGCACCGCGAACCCGCACGTCAAAATGGTGCTGCTGCCGGTGATACCGAACATACGGGCCGAGTCGGACGCGCCGTTCGCCGCCGAGTGCGACCGCTTCAACGAACTCCTCGCGAAGGCCGTCGCCGACCTCGACGATCCGATGTCCCCGATCCTGCTGGCCTCCCGTCCGCCGGGGTACGACATCCACCGGGACACGTACGACGGGACGCACCCCGGTCCCACCGGCGAACACAGGCTGGCGGGGGCGTTCGCCGACGCGATGCACCAGGCATGGGGCCTGGGTGGCCCGTACACGGCCCTCCCGTAGGGCCTGTCCGTCGCCCCCGCGCCTCGCCGCCGGTGTCTCACCGCCCCGAGGGCCGGGCCCGGACGTGCATCCGCTCGCCCTGCCGACCGAACGCCCCGCGTGCTCCGCTTCCTCGTCCATGCCGCCCTCATTCGCCGCCCGCGTCTGCCGTCCCGGCAACGGGGGCGTGTCAGGACGGCAGGATCATGGCCAGCGAGAGCCGGGTCAGCTCATCGGTCAGCCACTCGGCGTTGACCTGGCGGGGGCGGCGGCCGTGGTGGGCCATGAGCTCGTCCACCGAGTGGTTCAGCACGGTGACGGTCACGTGGTGGTCGCTCGGTACCGCCTCGCCGCGGCGCACGGCGCGCTCGGCCTCGGAGGTCAGGAACTCGATCCACATGGCCCGCCAGGTCCCGAGGTGGTTGTCCACCTCCCGGCTGACGCCCAGCACCTCGACGAAGGCCACCCTGGCCGCGCACGGGTCCTCGGTGACCGCCTTCACATAGGCGTCGAAGAGCAGCCGGACCCGTTCCGCCGTCGGGCAGTCCTCCATGCCCTCGGCCATCAGGGCGTTCTCGGCGGCGCGCAGCCCGTGGGTCGCCACCTCGTCGTAGATCGCCATCAGGAGCACCTCCCGCGAGACGAACTCCTGCTGGAAGATGTGGACGGGCACCTTCGCCTGCTCGCACAGGTCTTCGATGCTCGTGTGCGCGTACCCGTACGCAGCGAACAACTGGCGTCCGGCCCGCAGGAGTCGGTCCCGCGCCCCCGGCCCCTCCACGGCCTGTCCGGCCGCCCTGCTCCGCTGGTTCGCCACGACACCCACCATCGGTCCTCCTTCGTCGTCCGTACCGCCGCCCCCACTCTCCACGCTCCGCGCCACCGGTGGGGTCTCCGCCACGCCCTCGACCACGCGCAGGACAACACCTCGGTCAAGTCCGATTGCCCATCGAACCGTTGCTGCTACGGTCTGAATTTTGGACTCCGGGAGGCACCCGGGCCGCTGCCCGCAGCTGAGCGGTGGCTCCTGACCGGTACACGGACACGACACGGAAACCACCGGAGAAACACCCCCGGCGGCCCCCGAACCGCCCTCTTCACGCCCCCTCACGGGCGACGGCGCGCCCGAAGAGGCCGGGCACGAGGAGGCGTTGCCTCGCCATTCACCCGGGGCCGCCTTGCACCCACGGGAGACCTCGGCCGACACCTCGCGAACCGGTTGCACCGCCTTGCGGATCTACGATTTCCCCTCCTGGCAAGGGGATCCGCGTGGACCGGAACATACGTACGGTGGATGACGTGCTCAACCTCCTGGACAGCCTTTTCACCCGGGAGGCCGACCGGTTGACGGCGGACGGGGCCTCGTGGTGGGACAGCTTCTGCGCGGACCGGACGAAGCCCGTTCCGTTCTTCGTGGCGAAGCCCGACGAGAACCTCGTCTCGTACGTCGAACGCGGCCTGATCGCCCCGGGACGCGCCCTGGACCTGGGCTGCGGTCCGGGCCGCAACGCCCTCCATCTCGCCGCCCTGGGCTTCGAGGTCGACGCGGTGGACCTGTCCCCGGCGGCCCTCGCGTGGGCCGGGGACCGCGCCCGCGAGGCGGGGGGCAAACATCCGGTTCCACCGCGGCGACGCCTTCGCGCTCGCGGCGACCGAGCTGAGCGGCCCGTACGACCTCGTCTACGACTCCGGCTGCTTCCACCATCTGCCGCCGCACCGCCGCATCAGCTACCTCGCCCTCCTGGACAGGTCCCTGGCCCCCGGCGGCCACTTCGCCCTCACCTGCTTCGCGGCCGGCGAGACGGGCACGGGCTCCGAACTCCCCGACGCCTCCTTCTACGACCGGACCGACAGCCTCCACGGCGGCCTCGCCTGCACGCCCCAGTCGCTGCGCCGGATCTTCGGCGACCTGACGGAGCTCGAACTCCGCCGCATGCGCGACGAACCGCCCGAGTCCCCGTACTTCGGCGAGCCGTTCCTCTGGACGGCCCTGTTCCGCGGTGACGGTGGGCGCCGTGGCCCGGCCGCCGGGACGGGCAGCGGCCGGCCCCCGGCGGCATGAAGTCCCCCGGACGCCGCACGGCCGGTGAAGCGCGGGCTTCACCGGCCGTGGTGTTCCCGGGGACGGGAGAGGCGGACGGGACGTGCCCGGCCGCGGACCGTCAGGCCCGGGTGGTGCAGATCGTGTTGTACGGGCGGCCCGGACTCGGGAACAGTTCCAGGGGCTCGTCGGTCCCGGACGGGCATTCGGCCTTCGTCTTGGTCAGGGCGAGCACCTTGGCCACACCGCTGCCCCCGCTGCCGCAGGCGACCTCCTTGGCCTGGTCGTCCACGCAGTCGCCCTTCACCAACTGACCGCCGCCCGCTCCCGGGTCACCGGGGTGGTCGCCGGAGAGGTTGCGTCCGCAGATGGTCTTGCTGGGGATGCCGGCACTGGCGTCGCCGGAGCCGAAGGAGACCTTCACCGAGATGATCGCGTCCGTCCCGGGCGGGCACTGGATGGAATCGGAGAAGATGGCACCGTCCTTGATTTCGAGGGCCTTGATCGTCGCCTTGGAGTCGTCGCAGCCCATGGCCTGGTAGGCGTCCTTCGACTCACCGCTGTCGGGCCCGGCGCAGTCTCCGACCTTCCAGTCCTTGGCCACGTGGCTCCCGCCGCCGGACGACTGGCTGCAGGCGGTGGCGGCCCCCAGGACGAGCGCGAGGGCGAGGACCGCCTTCGCACAGTCCGGAAGAGCCCTGCGAGAGCCGCGCCGCGACGAGGAATCCGTGCTCCGGCTGCCGCCCAGGGACCGCGTGCTGCCGTTGACGCTCATGCTGCTCCTTGAGTGTGTGCATGTGGGTGTGGCGCGCACGTCAGGACGACAGGACCGAGCGCCGCGGTTCCCGGGACGGGCAGTCCGTCCGGTCACGGTCCCGCACAGGTCGCTGAGCAGCGAACTCCCTTTACAGGCAGGCGTCTTGGTGCCTCAGTGGCGGCCGGGCGGCACGGTGAAAGCGACGTCCGCGGCGTGAGCGACGACCTCGTTCCCGCTGCCGAGGGCCCATTCGGCGACCCGTGAGACCACGGCGGCCGGAACCGCGTCACTGATGCCGGGTGCCGCCGGGATGTCGTGCGTCGCGTGGGCGTCGTGCGGCATGACGACCCGGTACCCCAGCGCCAGGGCGGTACGGGCCGTCGCCTGGACACACATCTCGGACATCACACCGCAGATGGCGAGTGCGCGTATCCCCGAGTCGGTCAACAGGCCCCCCAGCGCGGTCCCGTCGAAGCCGTCGTCCTCGGTCTTGCGGATCACGACCTCGGTGGGACCGGCCTCGACCGGATGATGGAGCTCCCAGCCCGGCGTATGCGCCTCATCACCCGCCCCCGGCGCCCCGTCGTTCTGGATGTGGACGACGAGCGCCCCGCTCCTGCGCGCCCGTGCGATCAGGTCCGCCGTCCGGTCCACGAGCCGGGCCGCCTCCGGAACAGCCCTGTCGCCGGAGACCGCGGCCGACTGGACGTCCACGACGAGCAGGGCCTCCACGGGCACACCAAGATGGGTCATCGCGCCATCATGTCCGCCCGTGGCACCCGACTCCACATGATTTTCCGGCGTGGAGGGCCGGTCAGCGGGCGAGGCGGCCCAGCAGTGAACCGGCGGCCACGATGCCCACCAGTGCCGCGAAGGCGAGGACCGCGAGGTCGAGGCCGAGGTGCGCCTGGGTGCCGATGAGCAGCCCGCGCAGGGCGTCGACCTCGTAGCTCAGCGGGTTCACCCTGCTGACGGCCTGGAGCCAGCCGGGCATCAGGGCGACCGGGTAGAGCGCGTTGGACGCGAAGAACAGCGGCATGGTGATGGCCTGGCCGATGCCCATCAAGCGGTCACGGGTCAGGACGATCCCGGCTATCGACACCGACAGGCAGGAGAAGAACGCCGAGGCGAGCACGACGACCACGACCACACCCAGCAGCCGCAACGGGTTCCAGGTCATGCCGACACCGATCAGTGCGGCGATCACGATGACGACCGCGGCCTGGATCACCGCCTTCACCCCGGCGGCGAAGGCCTTGCCCGTCACCAGGGCGGTGCGGGGCGTGGGGGTGACCATGAGTTTGGTGAGGACGCCGGAATCCCGCTCCCAGATGATCATGATCCCGTAGAAGATCGCGATGAACATGGCGGACTGGGCGATGATGCCGGGCGCGAGGAAGTCGAGATAGGGGACGCCGCCGGTCGGGATGGCGTGGATACGGGAGAACGTCACGCCGAAGATCAGCAGCCAGAGGGCGGGCTGGACGGCGCGGGTGTAGATCTCGGTGCGGTCGTGGCGCAGCTTCTGCATTTCCACGACGCACATCGCGATGACGCGCGCGGGCACGACGCGCCAGCCGGTGCGGGGCGGTGGCGGGGTCAGCAGCAACGCGAAGCGCTGTTCCGGAGGGCCGGACTCAGCCGAGGCGGGATGCGGTGCGACGGGTACGGCGGACATCTCGGAACGCTCCCTTCCCTTCGTCGGAACCGGAGCCGGAACCGGGGTCGTCCAGTCCGCGCCCGGAGTGGTACCGGAAGACGTCCTCCAGGGACGGCGGCGGCAGGCCCGTCCCGTCGGAGTCCCGGCGGTGGACGACGAGTTCCTTCTTCAGCTCGGCAGGGGTGCCGAGCGCGCGCAGCCGGCCGAGGTGCATCAGCGCGAGCCGGTCGCAGCGCTGGTCGGCCTCGTCCATGGAGTGCGTGGTGACCAGCACGGTCATGCCCGTGCCGATCCGTATCTCGGTGATGCGGTCCCAGACGCTGTCCCGCGCGATCGGGTCCAGGCCGATGGTGGGCTCGTCCAGGATCATCAGCCGGGGCGCGCTGACCAGGGCCTGCGCGAGTTCGAGGCGGCGGACCATGCCGCCGGAGTACGTGGCGACGAGCCGGTGCGCGACCTCGCCGAGGCCGACCGCGTCCAGGGCCTGGGAGACCCGCGCGGCACGCCGACGGCGGGGCACGTCGAAGACGCGGGCGAAGAGCTGGACGTTCTCCCGGCCGGTGAGGCTCGCATCGGCGGACAGCTGCTGCGGCACGTAACCGAGCAGACGCCGCACCGCCATCCTGTGCCGGGCCGCGTCCTGGCCGAACACCTCGATGACGCCGGGCGGTACGGGCAGCAGTGTGGTGATCGCGCGCAGGGTGGTGGTCTTGCCCGCGCCGTTGGGCCCGAGGAGGCCGAACACCTCCCCCGGGCGGACCAGCAGATCCAGGCCGTCGACGGCCTTCGCGTCGCCGAAGCTGTAGCTCAGCCCGGTGCAGTTGAGGGCGGGCGTGGTCTCCGTGGTCACGCGATCTCATCTCCTTCGCGCAGCGAGTCGGCGAGTCTGCGCAGGGCCGGGAGCGCGGCGGTCAGTGCCGCCCGGTCGGCCGCGTCCAGTCCGGCCAGGTGTTCGCGGAAGAGCGCCTCGCGGCGGGCGTGCCAGTCGCGCAGCCTCCCGGTCCCCGCGGGGGTCGGGTACAGCAGCGCGGCGCGTCCGTCGCCGGGGTCCTTCTCCCTGCGCAGCAGTCCTTCGGCGACGAGGTGGTTCACCAGGGTGCTGACCGAGTTGGCCGCGAGACAGAGTTGGCGCGCGGCCGTCGAGACCCGGAGGCCGGGCTCGGCGGCCACCAGCCGCAGCAGCTCGGCGTGCGCCCCTCGCACCCGGGGGACGCTCAGACCGCTCCACAGGCGTCGCCGGGCGAGCCTCTGGATGCGGGGCAGGAGTCCGGCGAGCTCATCGGGGAGATCACCCGCCGCCATCTGCCCATTTTAGCTCCGTATACGAGCTAATGTCCCCATGTGGAGCGGTCCGGACGGAGGAGCGGTCCGCCCCTCCGTCCGACCGCCCGGAACCGTGGGCTCACCCCTCCGTGAACCGCCCCCCGCACCGGCTGCAGAACACCGGCTCGGGGTCCTGCGAGAGCCGGCCGCACCCAGGGCGGACCCGGTCCAGCATGCAGGGCGCCTCGCCGCCCTCGTACGCCGCCGGGGACGCGGCCCGGGACGGCGCCGCGGACTTGATCATCAGGCCGGGGCGGCGACGGTGGACGGTCACGTACGCCAGCCCCTCCGGCCCCGCGACGAGCGCGCGGCGCGAGGTACGGGGCAGCCGGACGACCGCGGTCGGGGTCAGGTCCGTCACGTCGCCCCCGGCCACGACCCGGCCGCTTCCCGCGACGACGACGAGCAGGACGTCCAGGACGTCCTCCTGATGCTCACCGACCTCGGCGCCCGCCGGAAGGCGTACGAGGTTGGCGTCCAACTCGCGCCCGCTCTCGGCCAGTTACCACAAGGCGCCGCGCTGCTCGGCGGACACGGTGGCGAGCAGATCATTCAGTACGGCCAGTGCCCGGGGTGCGGAATTCACAGCGCTCAGGCTACGCCCGCCCTACTCTGGCCCCTTTGCCCGCCGAGTCGAAGGAGCCGCCGCGCCATGGACCGCGAGCCCGACGAGAAGTACCCGCCGATCGAACCGTACGAGCACGGCATGCTCGATGTCGGGGAAGGCAACCTCGTGTACTGGGAGGTGTGCGGCAATCCGCGCGGCAGGCCCGCGCTCGTCGTGCACGGCGGTCCGGGGTCGGGGTGCACCGACCGGTCCCGGCGGTACTTCGACCCGGACCGCTACCGCGTCGTCCTCTTCGACCAGCGGGGTTGCGGCCGTTCCACCCCGCACGCGAGCGACCCCGCCACCGACATGCGGTTCAACACGACCGACCGGCTGATCGCCGACATGGAGCGGCTGCGCGACCACCTCGGGATCGGCAATTGGCTGCTGTACGGCGGGTCCTGGGGTTCGACACTGATCCTCGCGTACGCCGAGCAGTACCCGGAGCGGGTCTCGCAGATCGTGATCCCGGCGGTCACGACGACCCGGCGCAGCGAGATCGACTGGCTGTACCGGGGCGCCGGGCGGATCTTCCCCGAGGCGTGGGACCTGTTCCGGGTCGGCGTGCCGGAGGCCCGGAGCGATGCCACGGCGGACATCCTCGCCGCGTACGCCCGGCGGATGGAGAGCCCCGACGCCGGTGTACGGGAGAGGGCGACCACCGACTGGTGCGCCTGGGAGGACGCGGTGCTCTCCCAGGAGACGAACACCGGACCGCCGCCGTACAGCGGGCGCCCCGGCCGGGCCCGGCAGGCACTGGTGCGGATCTGCTCGCACTACTTCTCGCACGGCGCCTGGCTGGAGGAGGAGCAGTTGATCCGGGACGCGGGGCGGCTGGCGGGAATTCCGGGTGTGCTGGTGCACGGGCGGTTCGACCTGGGCGGGCCACTGATCACCGCATGGGAACTGGCGAAGGCGTGGCCGGACGCGGAACTGACCGTGATCGACGGTTCGGGGCATCTGGGCGGCCCGGCGACGAGCCGGGCGGTGCTGGCGGCTCTGGACCGGTTCGCGCACCAGCCCCCGCCGGACCGTTTCTGACGCACGGCGTACAGGAACCGGTGGCGGAGACGGGGCGCCACCGGTCTGTGGAGGGGCATCGGCGCACCGGCAACCGGCCCGACGTACGAAAGCAGTGGCAACCGGCCCGATGGGACTCGGCCGGATCCCGGCTCCCGGCGCTCCCCGGACGGGCCCCGTGCCACCCGCGTAGACACGGCGGTTTCCGGACATGGCAAGCTGTGTCTTCGCTGTATGCGCGCGACGGCACTCGTACCCCCCACTGGTCTTGTGACGACCGGTGCTGTCGCCTGACGCAGCGCGTGACGAAACGACCGTCCAAAACGATCCCTGGGGTACGACTTGAGATCGAAGAAGAGAATCTGGATCACGGCTGCCGTGGCCACGTCCGCCGTGGCGGGTGTCCTGGTCTTCGAGGGAGTGACGGGCAATCCCTCGACGGACTCGGACGCCAAGTCCGGACCGGCCAGGACCGATGTGCGCGCGACCGCGCTGAAGGTCGACGGCGACGGCACCACCGCCGTGCTCGGCAAGCGGGACACCAAGCCCTTCAGCATGCTGGGTGTCACCTGGACCGACCCGGCGGCCAAGGTCGCGGGAGCCGTGGAGGTACGGACCCGGTCCGCCGCCGACGGGAAGTGGACGTCGTGGCTGCCGCTCGAAACCGACGTCGACGGGCGCGCGGAGACCGGCCGGTCCGGCGTGCGAGGGAGCACCGAGCCGCGCTGGGTCGGCCCGTCCAACGGTGTCGAGGTACGGATCAACGCGGGGGGCAAGGTCTCCACGAAGCTGCCCGCCGGGCTGCGGCTGGACACCGTGGACCCGGGGCGGACCGGCACCCTGGACGCGGAACCCGCCGCCTTCGCCGCCGACCTCCCCGAGGACGCCCCCTCGACCGATCCGACCGACGACCCCTCGGACCCGGTCACGCCCGAGCCGCCCGCGCCGCCCGCGCCCGGCGAGGCCACACAACCGCCCGTCGAGGTCCCGCCGACCGACCCTGCGTCACCGTCCCCGTCCGCCCCGGCCACGGACGCCACGACTCCCCCGGCGAGCCCGACCCCTTCTCCGTCGGGCAGTTCGTCCCCGGCCGAGACCCTGCCGCCCGCGCCGCCGTCGACCGTGCCGAAGCCGCCCATCACCCCGCGCGCGGGCTGGGGCGCCGACGAGTCGATCAGCCCGGAGGCCCCGGAGTACACGGACACCGTCAAGGCCGTCTTCGTGCACCACACCGCCGGGACCAACAACTACACGTGCGCCGAATCCGCGGCCGTCGTGCGCAGCGTGTACGCGTACCACGTCCAGAGCGAGAAGTGGAAGGACATCGGCTACAACTTCCTGGTCGACAAGTGCGGCACGATCTTCGAGGGACGTAAGGGCGGCGTGGACCGGCCGGTCTTCGGCGCGCACACCTACGGCTTCAACCGGCAGACGGCCGGCATCGCGGTCCTCGGCACGTACACGGACTCGGCCGCCCCGAACGCGGTGACCACCTCGGTGGCCCGGCTCGCCGCGTGGAAGCTCGGCCAGTACAAGGGCGACCCGGCGGGCAGCACCATGCTCACCGCGGGCGCCACCGGCGGCAACCTCGCCGGCGCCAGGTTCATCGCCGGTACGCAGTACTCCTTCAAGCAGATCTCCGGCCACCGCGACGGCTTCGCGACCGAGTGCCCCGGCACCAAGCTGTACGGACAGCTGCCCGCGATCCGCGGCCTCGCCGCGGGACCCGTCACCGGACTGGCCATCAAGTCGGTGACCGGCGCCGGGCTCTCGGGCACGACGTACTACACCAGGTCCGCGGTCACCGTGGGCTGGTCGGCGACCACCCCGAGCGCGTTCGTCTCCAAGTACGAACTGCTGGTCGACGGCAAGTCCGTCGCCACCACGGCGGGCACCGCCACCTCGGCCAAGGCCACGCTGGCCGTCGGCACCCACAAGGTGGAGGTCCGCGCCACCCACCAATCGGGCAAGGTCAGCACGTCCGCGGCGGCCACCGTGGTCGCCGACCAGACGGCGCCCGCCTTCACCACCAAGCCCGGCCTGGCCCTGCGCACCGGCACGGTGAACACCACGGCCGTCCCGGTCACCCTGAAGTGGAAGGCCACCGACGCCGCCTCGCTCAAGGAGGTCAGGCTCACCGCCCCGGTCGCCAAGACCTACGGGCCGACGACCACCAGCGCCTCGCACACCGCGAAGTCGGGGGCGGCGACCAGCTGGGCCATGACCGCGTACGACCAGGCGGGCAACACCGGCACCGCGTCCGTCTCCGGCACACCGGTCATCGTCCAGGAGAGCTCGGCGACGAAGACCGGCACCTGGACGACGAAGTCCTCGTCCAGCTACCTCGGCGGCAAGTCGTACTCCAGCTCGTCCAAGAACGCGAGCCTGAGCTGGACGTTCACCGGCCGCTCGGTCGCCCTGGTCGTCTCCAGGGCCGCCACCTCCGGCCAGGTGTACGTCTATGTGGACGGCGCGAAGGTGTCCACGGTGGACCTGAAGTCCAGTACCACCAAGTACCGCGACGCCCTGTGGACGCAGAACTGGACCAGCAGCGCCAAGCACACCGTCAAGATCGTCGTCGTGGCCACGTCGGGCCGGCCGACGGTCACCACCGACGGGATCGTGTACCTGAAGTGACCGCCTGACGCGTTCGGTCGCACCTTCGCATGACGCTCCTGCCCCCGGTACTCCTCCGCCGGGGGCAGGACGCGTTCGGGGTCGCCCTTGCTTCGAGCGGACTCGAAGGCGTTGGCTTGGTGCCCATGAAGTACACGCAGCTCGGACGCACCGGACTCAAGGTCAGCCGCCTCGTCCTCGGCACCATGAACTTCGGCCCGCAGACCGACGAGGTGGACAGCCACGCCATCATGGACGCGGCGCTGGACACGGGTCTGAATTTCTTCGACACCGCGAATGTCTATGGCTGGGGCGAGAACAAGGGCCGTACCGAGGAGATCATCGGCACCTGGTTCGCCCAGGGCGGCGAACGCCGCGACAAGGTGGTCCTGGCCACCAAGATGTACGGGAACATGGGCACCGACGGCGAGGCCTGGCCCAACCACGACAAGCTCTCCGCCGTGAACATCCGGCGCTCGGTCGAGGCGTCGCTGAAGCGGCTCCAGACGGACTACATCGATCTGTACCAGTTCCACCACGTCGACCGGAACACCCCCTTCGAGGAGATCTGGCAGGCGATCGACGTCCTGGTGCAGCAGGGCAAGATCCTCTACGCGGGCTCGTCGAACTTCGCCGGCTACAAGATCGCCCAGGCCAATGAACTGGCGGCCCGGCGAGGCTCGCTGGGCCTGGTCAGCGAGCAGTGCATCTACAACCTGATCGAGCGCCGCGCCGAGATGGAGGTCGTCCCGGCCGCCCAGGAGTACGGCCTCGGGGTCATCCCGTGGTCCCCGCTGCACGGCGGTCTGCTGGGCGGTGTGCTGAAGAAGGAGCGCGAGGGCACGGCGGGGCGCTCGGTCTCCGGCCGCAGCGCGGACGCGCTGCGGGACTCGGCGCAGCGCGAGAAGATCCAGGCGTACGAGGACCTGCTCGACAAGCACGGCCTGGAGCCGGGCGAGGTCGGTCTGGCCTGGCTGCTCTCCCGGCCGGGGGTCACGGGGCCGATCGTCGGGCCGCGCAACCAGGAGCAGTTGGACTCGGCGCTGCGGGCCCTGGATCTCGACCTCTCGGCGGAGCTGCTGGCCGCGCTGGACGAGATCTTCCCGGGGCCGGGACCGTCGCCGGAGGCGTTCGCCTGGTGAGGGCGGTCTGACGGACTGTCCGTCCGGCATGCACGGGCCGCCGTTGCCCCGTCCCCGTTCGGGGGCGAGGGCGACGGCGGCCCGTTGTGTGTCCGACGACGCGGCGAGGTGCCGTAGCCGTCGTCGTGCGCCCGCCAGGGATTACGGGACAGCCCTCAGGCGTCGAGTTCCTTGAGCGTCTCCCCGAGCCAGCCCAGCTCCGTCTCGCTGGTCGCGCGGGCGATCCGCAACAGCCCCCGCCTGAACGGGTCCTCGAACGCCTCGGCGCCGAGCGGTCGCTCGCCCTCGTAGAAGAAGCTGCTCGGCTCCTCCAGGAACGCGAGCCTGCGCCGCAGCACCTCCGCCTGCTCGGCCCGGGACTCCAGATGGCGCAGGAAGGCGAGGACCGTGAACCAGCGGTTCTCGTCGCTGATCTCCACGTCGTCGGCCTCGCGCAGCCGGCGCCGCAGCTCCTCGCGTCCCCGCTCGGTCGGGGTCAGGGTGTGGCGGGGGGCGGCCCTGCTGCCCGGCTCGGTCCGGCGCTCCAGCCATCCGGCTCGCTCCAGGCGCTTGATCGCCGGATACAGCGTGCCGTCCGCGATGGGGCGGACGTGTCCGGTGAGGTGGGCGACCCGACGCTTCAGCTCGTACCCGTGCAGCGGCTGCTCGTACAGAAATCCCAGGATGGCCAGTTCCAGCATGTGGGTATCATCCCCGATGACGTTATACCTCGATGCCGATATATAGTTGCTCCGATGCTTTACGCACGGTGCGGACAGGAGGAGGAGACATGCAGGACGCTCAGGTGACGGCCGACGGCGCGCGCATCCGGTGGGTGGAACTGCCCGGCCGCCCCGGCACGTCCCGTACCCGGGTCTATCTGCACGGACTGGGGGCCTCGTCCGGTCCCTACTTCACCCTGAGCGCCACCCATCCCCTGCTGGCCGACAGCCGCTCGCTGCTCATGGACCTGCTCGGCTTCGGCATCAGTGACCGCCCCACGGGGTTCGGCTACACGCTCGAAGACCACGCCGACGCGGTGGCGGCGGCCCTGGAGGCGGCCGGCGCGCACGACGCGGACGTGATCGCGCACAGCATGGGCGGCGCGGTGGCCATCGTGCTCGCGGCACGCCACCCGCACCTGGTGGCCCGGCTGGTGCTGGTCGACGCCAATCTGGATCCGGCTGCCCCCGACCCCGCGCGGCCGGGCAGCAGTGGCATCGCCGCCTGCACGGAGGAGGAGTTCCTGACCGGCGGCCTGGAGGAGGTGCGCGACCGGGTGGGGCCCCACTGGTGGGCGACCATGCGCCTCGCGGGGCCCGAGGCGCTGCACCGCACCGCGGTGCATCTCGCCCGCGGAACGACGCCGACGATGCGCGAGCTCCTGCTGGACCTGGAGATCCCGCGTACGTATCTGCGGCCGCTGGACGACGGGCCGCTGCCCGGCGAGGACACGCTGATCCAGCACGGGGTGCGGGTCGTGGCGATCCCGGAGTGCGGGCACAACATCATGCTGGACAACCCGGAGGCGTTCGCCGAGGCGACCGCGTCGGCCCTCACCAGGCCGTAGGCCGAGGGGCGCCCGGTCGGACGCGGCGGGCTCGGGCCCGCTCCCCTGCACCCGGACGAGGAGGGCGTACGCCTTCTGGACCCGAACGAGAGGCGCGTACGCCCTCACCGTCCATCCGCACGCCGCCCCTACACGTCACTGTCCGACGGCGGCAGCCACGGCGACGACGACGAACATCAGCACGAGCACGGCCGCCATGATGCGGTTTCTGGTCTTCGGATCCACCCTTCGAGCGTAACCGCCGCTCTCAGTGGCCCAACGACCAGGATGCGATCGTCTCGTACCGCGGCTGCTCCCCCGGCACCCCGGCGACCGGCAGGTTGCTGCGTACGAGGGCCAGCTCGCCGACCTCCCACGGGGTGCCCTCGAAGTCTCCGAGAGCCTCGACGAAGGGGCGCAGGTCGGCCTCGGTGCGGCTGCGGGCGAGGGTGAGGTGCGCGCTGTAGCGGCGGTGCTCCTCCATCGGGATGCCGGCGCGGCGGGCGGCGGCGCCGGCCCGCTCGGCCAGGAGCCGCAACGTGTCGGTCCCACCCGCGGCCCCCGCCCACAGCGCCCGCCCGTCGAATCGCCCGGCGCCGTGGATGCGCAGCGGGAAGGGCTCGGTACGGTGGGCCGCCCGTCCGAGACGCTCGTCCAGCTCGGGCAGCAGTTCCTCGTCCACGGACCCGAGAAACGCGAGCGTGAAGTGCCAGCCGGGCGTACCGGTCCAGCGCAGTTTCCCGGCACCGGGGAGCCCGCGCAACGGGTCGACGGCACTGCGCAGTTCCTGGACAGCCTGGTCGGGCGGCACAACGGCGACAAAGAGTCTGAGACGGCTCATGGGCCGAGTGTCGCACCGTGAGGGCATGTCCCGGGCTCCGTACGTAACGTTGGACCGGGCGACCGTCCGCGCCTGCGGCAGCGGGGAGGAGCGCCACGGTGACCGTCGTAGCGAGCGACAGGATCGGTCCCGGCCATCTCAACGGATTCGCGGCGGACGTGCTGGCACTGAAGGAGGATGCCCCGAAGGACAGCAAGGGGAATTGGCTGTCCGAGGGTGTGGAGTTCGTGGCCGAGGTGATCTCGAAGGGCACCGCGGCGGCGAACGACTACGGGCCGAAGAAGGACGCGTACGCCGCGGCAGGCGTTCCTGTCCATCTGATCGCCGACCCGTACAGCGGCGCGTGTCACGTCTTCCGGAGCGCCGCGAACGGCGTGTACGGATCCAAGCCGACCGTGCTGTTCGGCGCGGATATCGACCTCACCGACACTCCGGTGGGCCCGGTCCTCCACACCGGTGAGTTCCCCCGCGACTGACCGCGCCCCGGCACATGGCACGGCCCCGACCGGTACCCACCCGGTCGGGGCCGTGCCGTGTGCCGCACGGGCGGTCCTCAGGCCGCCGTGGCCAGCTCCTCGCGCGGGACGAACCGCACATGGGGGCGGCCCGGCCGGAGGTCGACCTGGAGCCGGAGGCCACCGACGCGGGCCAGCATGAAGCCGACACCGAGCGCGGCCACCAGCGAGAACGCACCGCCGACGATCATGCCCGTACGGACCCCGTAGGCGTCGCTGATCCAGCCGACGATCGGGGCGCCCACCGGCGTACCGCCGGCGAAGACCATCATGTACAGGCTCATGACCCGGCCGCGCATCGCCGGGTCGGCGGCCATCTGGACGCTCGTGTTCGCGCTGATGTTGGTCGTCAGGCCGATCATGCCGATCGGGACCAGCAGGATCGCGAAGAGCCAGACGGACGGCGACAGGGCCGCGATGATCTCCAGCAGACCGAACACCGTGCCCGCGGCCACCAGCATCCGCAGCCGCGAGGAACGGCGGCGGGCGGCGAGCAGGGCGCCCGCGAGGGAGCCGGCCGCCATGAGGATGTTGAAGAACGAGTACATCCCGGCGCCGCCGTGGAAGATCTCGTCCGCGAAGGCCGTGAGCCAGATCGGGAAGTTGAACCCGAACGTGCCGACGAAGCCGACCAGGACGATCGGCCAGATCAGCTCGGGGCGGCCGGAGACGTAGCGCAGGCCCTCGCGCAGCTGGCCCTTGGCGCGCGGCACGACGACGGACTTGTGCAGCTCGCTCGTCCGCATCAGCATCAGGCCGACGAGCGGGGCCGCGAAGGACAGGCCGTTGAACATGAAGGCCCAGCCGCTGCCGACCGTGGTGATCAGGACACCGGCGACGGCCGGGCCGATGAGCCGGGCGGACTGGAAGTTCGCCGAGTTGAGGCTGACCGCGTTCCGCAGCTGGGCGGGGCCGACCATCTCGGAGACGAACGACTGACGGGCCGGGTTGTCGACGACCGTCACCATGCCGAGCAGGAACGCGATGAGGTAGACGTGCCACACCTGGACGACGCCTGAGAGCGTGAGCACCGCGAGGGCGATCCCGCACAGGCCGAGTGCCGCCTGGCTGACAAGAAGAAGCTTCCGCTTCGGGAGACGGTCGGCGATGACGCCGCCGTACAGGCCGAAGAGAAGCATCGGAAGGAACTGGAGGGCCGTGGTGATGCCGACGGCGGCGGCGGACCCGGTGAGGCTGAGGACCAGCCAGTCCTGCGTGATGCGGGACATCCAGGTACCGGTGTTGGAGATCACGGCGCCCGTCGCGAACAGGCGGTAGTTACGGATCTTCAGCGACGAGAAGGTCCCGCCGGTCGTGCTCTCGTGGGTGGAAGTCGGTGCGGGGGCGGAGTCTGCTCCGGATCCCGTACTCAAAAGGGTTCGCCTCCTCGGGCATATACGTTTCGCTGACTGACGGGATGCGACGGTGCGGACGGGGGCCCGCCGTGCCCCGCCGCCCCCCCCCCCCGCCACGGGGGGGGGCGTCGGCACCACCGGGCGCCGCCCGGGCCCCCGCGCCCCCCCCGACCCCGCC